>NZ_JAQNDK010000004.1:1213792-1820688 GCF_028368935.1 Sorangium aterium
GCCGACGAGCCCCGCTGTCTGCGCGGCCACGGCGTCGAGATCCGCGCAGGGATCGAGCGCCACCTTCTTCGCGTGCACCGCGAGGATCTCCTTCCGTTCGGCGAGGTCGGGCCGGTCGATGTGCACCCGGCGGTCGAACCGCCCTGGCCTGAGGAGCGCCGGATCGAGGATCTCGGCGCGGTTCGTCGCGGCGATCACGACCATGGCCGTGTGCGCGTCGAACCCATCCATCTCGGTCAGGAGCTGGTTGAGCGTCTGCTCCCGCTCGTCGTGTCCGCCGACGGAGCCGCCGAGGCCGCGCACCTTGCCGACCGCATCGAGCTCGTCGATGAACACGATGCAGTGCCCCTTCTCGCGTGCCTGGGAGAAGAGGTCGCGCACGCGCGCGGCGCCGACGCCGACGAACATTTCGACGAACTCCGACCCGCTCGCGCTGAAGAAGGGGACGCTCGCCTCTCCCGCGATCGCCCGAGCGAGCAACGTCTTGCCCGTGCCGGGCGGCCCCACGAGGAGCACCCCTCTGGGCATCCGCCCGCCGAGCTTCTCGTAGCGCTCGGGCGCCTTGAGGAAGTCGACGATCTCGCCGAGCTCCGTCTTCGCCTCGGCGTTGCCGGCGACATCGCGGAACGTCGCGATCGCGCCCCGCTCCTCGTAGAGCCGCGCCTTGTGCTTGCCGAAGGCGGTCGCGGCGCCCGAGATGGTCCCTGCCGTCGCCGCGCGGCGCGACGCGAGGTGGCCCATCGCGACCAGACCGGCGAGCGGCAGCAGCAGCCAGAGGTACGGCGGCAACCCCAGCTCGTCCGCGACGCGCGTGTACGGGATCCGTCGCCGGTCGAGATCGGCGAGCAGATCCTTCTCGGTCTGCTCGATGCGCCCCGTGCGGTAGCTCTGCGGCGCGCGCGCGCTCAGGCCGGGCACCGCGCGCCCGATGTACACGTCGTCCCGGATCTCGATCTCGGCGAGCTCTCCGCTCTCCGCGAGCGAGCGGAAGCGCGCGTACGGGATCCGGCCGTCGGACGCCGCCATCACCTGAAGCAGCAACGCCGAGCCGAGCACCAGGACGAGAACAATCCAGAGCGACCGCATGCTCCCGCCTCCGCACGGACAGGCGACATGGTCGGTGAGGCCGACCTGTCGTCACGGTGCGCCCTGCACGGAGCCTGCCAAGGCGGCCCGTGCACCTTCGCGGCAAGCGCGGCAGGCCGAGGGGTCGCTCGATCCGCCGCGCAGCGCCGAGCGCGCCCGGCGCGGCATGGACGCCCGGCGCGAGCCGATCAACCCTCGCTGCATGGGGAGAGCTCTTTTCTTGATCATGGTCACGGGTCTGCTGTCGACGTCGCTGCTCGGGTGCGGAGGGGCCTCGCCGCCTCCGATCGAGCAGCCCGAGCCCGCGCGCCCGGAGGAGCCGTCGCCGACGGCCGAGCCCACGAACGATGCCGCCCAGGGCGCCGCGGCGCGGGAGGCAGACGCCCCGCCCGACGCGCCGGCGCCGCCGCGTCGCGACGACTCGGTGCCCGACGACTATGCGCTGATGCATGGCGACTGCGTGGAGCTCGGCAAGCGGCTCACGGTGCTCACGCGCTCGGATCAGGTCGCGGCGCTCAGCGCCAAGCTCACGGCGGAGCAGCGGGGCGAGACCGAGAAGAAGATCGACGCCGTCGCGGCCACGCTGGGGGAGCAGTACGCGCGGTCGTGCGAGCAGAACGTCGGCAAGAGCGTGGATCCGAGGTCGCTCAAGTGCGCGTTCGACGCGCGGACCGTCAGGGCGTTCGAGGCCTGCCTCAACGCCTCGCCGCCGGGCCAATGACGCCTCGGCGATGCGGCGAGCGGCGGATGACGGCGCGCTCTGTGGAGATATACTGGCCGTCACCCATGGACGCTTCGCTCCTCGATGACCCCTGGATCGCCGCTCAGGTCGACGCCGCCGTGGCGCCCTACGTGGGGCGCCTGCCCGCGCACGAGATCGCGTGGATGCGCGAGCAGCTCGCGGAGGTGCTCCTGCACGACGAGGAGGCGAGCCGCCTCCTGCGGCGCGCGCATCCGCGCGAGGTCGACGAGAGCGGCGAGCGGGCGTTCGGGGTGCTCGGCGCAGCGGGGCGCGCCAAGGCGGGATAGCGGTGCGCACTCCGGAAGACCGGCTGCTCGCCGAGGGGCTCGACCTGCTTCAGCTGGTCGCGAAGCGCATCGCGCGCCGTCTGGGCCGCCGCATCCCGGTGGAGGACCTCGTCGCGCTGGGGCACCCGGCGCTGCTCGAGATCGTGCGGACCCACGATCCGAGCCGATCCACCTTCGAGGCCTACGCCAAGAGGAAGCTCCGGTGGGCCATCTTCGACGGCGTCCGGAGGGAGACGCGCTGGCGTTCCGCGGCCGCGCGGGCCAGCGCGCTCGCTGCGTCGGCGCGCTTCGCCGAGGGGCGCGGGGCGGAGGACGACGCCGACGCGCCTGCCACGCAGGAGGCCTACGCCGCGCGGCTCGGCGATCTGCTCGCAGGCCACGCGGCCGCGATGGCGCTCGGCCTGCTCTCGAGCCACGGGGACGTCGCCGCAGTCCCCGACGCCGCGGACGACCCGGAGGAGCGCGCCTCTCGCGCCGAGCTCGCGCAGGCCGTGCGTCACGCCGTGAGCGAGCTCCCGGAGCGCGAGCGCGCCCTCGTGGAGCGCCACTACTTCGACGACGAGCGCTTCGATCAGATCGCGCAGGATCTCGGGATCAGCAAGAGCTGGGCGAGCCGGTTGCACAGCCAGGCCATCGAGCGCCTGGGCGAGCTGCTCCGCACAGCGCGCTGAGGCGCGGGCGCTCGCTGGCGGATGCCGGTCAGCGCTGCCGGCTCTGCAACGAGCGGAGATACGGGGCCCGCTCCTCGTCGCTGACCGGCTCGTTGCTGATCACCCGGTGGTCGCGCGGCAGGAAATACACGAGCCGGACCGTCATGTGGTCCTTCGCGACGGTCAGCTTCCCCCTGCGACGGAGCTCCGCGGCCTCCTGGAAGCTCTGCGCCTTCGGATCGTAGGCGATCATGTGCAGATCTGACCCGAACGGCGCGGGCAGCTCTTCCACCTCGACGATCTTGTAGATGCGGAGCCCTCCGCTCTGCTCGGCGGCCGCGACCACGGCGCCGATCACCAGATCCTTGCCCGTCGGATCGGAGGTCTCGGGCACCGGGGGGGTGCGGTCACATGCAGGCGCGAGCGTCAGGATGCCGGCGCACACGGCGGCGAGCGCGATCGACCTCATGGGCGCTGAATAACATCGATGCCACCCGGCGCAAGCGGCGGTCGCGCGGGTCGCCCGCGTTACGCGGGGCCCTGCACGCCGGGCGGGGGTCGCGGGCGTTGGTTGCGCGTTGCGACGTCGTCCGCCGCCTCGCGGCTGTGTCGTGGTAGACGGCGCGCTCGACACGGTGATCGGGAGCGATCCCTGGAGGAGTGCGATCATGCGACTCGAGGACACGAAGTTCGTCGTCACAGGTGCTGCCCAGGGGCTGGGTCGCCACTATGCGCTGCGGCTCGCGGAGCTCGGGGGCCAGGTCGCCGCCGGCGACATGAACGAGGAGGGGCTCGCGTCGCTCGTCGAGGCGAGCAAGGGGCTCGCCGGCAAGATCCACGCGCGGGCGGTCAACGTGGCGGTGGAGGCGGAGGTGGAGGCGTTCGTCCGCTTCGCGCACGAGGCGATGGGCGGCCTGAACGGCCTCGTGAACAACGCGGGCATCCTGCGGGACGGCCTGCTGGTCAAGAAGGACCGGCAGACCGGCGCGGTCGTCAAGCTGAGCGCGGCGCAGTGGCAGGCCGTCATCGATGTCAACCTGACGGGGGCCACGCTCATGGTCCGCGAGGTCGTCGCGAAGATGATCGAGACCGAGCAGAAGGGCGTCATCGTCAACATCAGCTCCATCGCGCGCCACGGCAACCGCGGCCAGTCGAGCTACACCGCCGCGAAGAGCGCGCTCGCGGCGAACACGAAGACCTGGGCGCTCGAGTTCGCGCCGTTCGGCATCCGCGTCGGCGCCGTTGCGCCCGGCATGATCGAGACGCCCATGACGCAGGGCATGCACCAGAAGGCGCGCGACGCCTTGGTCGCCATGATCCCTGTGGGCCGCATCGGCGTGCCCGAGGACATCTGGCAGGCCGTGCGCTTCGTGATCGAGTGCGAGTACTTCAACGGCCGCTGCATCGACGTCGACGGCGGCCTCACGATGTGACGCCTTCGCGCGGCCGATCGCTCCGCGGTGGGCGGGCGTTCGCGCCTCGCCTCCTCGCCCGCCAGCCCGCGCTCGCGCGGCGTCATCTTCCGCCGGTCTGACCGGCTCCATCCCTGCCCGATCCCTCTTCCCGGAGCTCCTGCGGCGCTCGACTCACCGAGCGTTGCTCGGCGCGCTCGCGCGCTCGACCGGCCGAGCGCTGCTCGGCGCGATGGATCGAGCGCTTCTGGCTCGATCCAAGGCGATTTCGGATCACGTGCCGACTCGACAATCCGCCCAGGCGACATTCCCCTTGACGCTTCGATATTGAAAGCTATGTTCAATATCAATCCCACCCGTTCCGTAGCCGGGGTTCTGCATGTACGTCTGCCTCTGCATGGGCGTCTGTGATCGAGAGATTCGCGAAGCGATGAGTGAGGGCGCCTGCTCTGTTTCGCAGGTGATGGAGTGCACGGGCGCCGGCACGCGCTGTGGCTCCTGTCGGTCGACGATCGCCGAGCTTGTCGGTGAGCGCGACGGGGCCTCGACGCCGCGCCGCCTGGTGATGGCGCCGGTCTCCAGCGCAGCTTGATTCTCCGGACTGGCCGGCAACACGCTGAACGCCTTGGTTTCCGTCGGGAGCGACGGCATCGCCGCCTATTTCCTTAGAAACTTCTTGCGCACCTCCACGGACCTTGCGCATTTGTGCGGGGCGCTGGCGCTCCAGTCAGCGTCCCCCCGCCCAACAGGGGCGGGGCCAGCACGACAGGCATGAGCGCGAGAGGGATTCGATGAAGGGTGCAAAAGACGTCGTTGATGCGTTGAACGAGGTGCTTGCAGCAGAGCTCGTCGCGATCAACCAGTATTTTCTGCACGCGAAGATGTGCTCGCACTGGGGCTTCGTCACGCTCGCTGCGCGCGGGCGCGCCGAGTCGATCGACGAGATGAAGCACGCCGATGCGATCATCGAGCGCATCCTCTTCCTGGACGGGCTGCCCAACCTGCAGCGCCTGGACACCCTGCACATCGGGCAGAGCGTGCCGGAGCAGCTCAAGAGCGACCTCGATCTCGAGTACAACGCGGTCAAGCGGCTCAACTCCTCGATCGCGCTCTGCCGCGACAGGGGCGATCGCACCAGCGAGGAGCTCCTGGCCAGGATCCTCGAGTCCGAGGAGGAGCACATCGACTGGCTCGAGACACAGATCGGGCTGATCGAGAAGCTCGGCGAGACAGCCTACCTCGCCCAGCAGATCCGCGAGTAGGGGAGGGTGGGGGACGCCCCTCGCGCAGAGGGCATCCCTCGTGCACCCTTCTGGCGGCGGAGGTCGTGCTTGACGTACGATGCTATGGACGCATGTCCAAGGCGCCGCGGACGACCGTGCTCGCGCGCTTACGCGCCAGCGCGGTACGTCGGTCGTGATCGTCGCGCCGCGCTCGTCCCCCGGAGAAGGATGAGCGCGGCGGGGGAAATCCATGTCGAAGATTCTTGTCGTCGATGACCAGCGGAACATGCGGACCACGCTCGCGATGATGCTGCGTGGCGCCGGGTACGAGGTCGATGAAGCGGCGGACGGCAGCCAGGGCGCCGATCTGGGCGCCAAGGGGGCGTACGACGTCGTGCTCACCGACCTCCGGATGGGCGGCTTCGACGGGATCGGCGTCCTGCGCGCGGTGAAGGAGTCGAACGCGAACACGGAGGTCATCGTGATGACCGCGTACGGCACCATCGAGAGCGCGGTGGAGGCGATGCGGCTCGGCGCGTTCGACTACATCCAGAAGCCCTTCTCGGAGCAGGAGCTCCTCGTGAAGGCAGAGCGCGCGATCCAGAACCGCAAGCTCACCGGAGAGGTGCAGCTGCTCGCCAGCGAGTTCAAGGAGCGCTACCGGTTCGAGAACATCGTCGGCCGCTCGCAGGCGGTCCGCGAGGTGCTCGGCCGGATCGTCAAGGTCGCGCCGACCGACGCGACGGTGCTCATCACCGGCGAGAGCGGCACCGGCAAGGAGCTCGTCGCCAAGGCCATCCACGCCAACAGCAAGCGCGCCGACCGCCCGTTCGTGCCGGTGAACTGCGCCGCCATCAGCGAGACGCTCCTCGAGAGCGAGCTGTTCGGCCACGCGCGGGGCTCGTTCACGGGCGCGATCTCGGCGAGGAAAGGGCTGTTCGAGGAGGCCGACGGGGGCACGTTCTTCTTCGACGAGATCGCCGAGACCCCGCTCACCTTCCAGGCGAAGCTGCTCCGCGCGATCCAGGAGAACGAGATCCGGAGGGTAGGCGAGAACAAACCCATCAACGTCGACGTGCGCATCATCGCCGCGACGAACCAGGAGCTCCTGACCGCGGTGTCGGAGAAGCGGTTCCGCCAGGACCTCTATTACCGGCTGAACGTCGCGCGCTTCGTGCTCCCGCCGCTCCGCTCGCGTCGCGAGGACATCCCGATCCTCTGGGAGTTCTTCCTGGAGAAGTACAACCGCAAGATGAGCTGCCGCGCCCGCGCCGCCGACGGCGTCGTCGAGGCGCTGACGCAGTACGACTTCCCCGGCAACATCCGCGAGCTCGAGAACATGGTCGAGCAAGCGGTGGCCCTCTCGGGCGGCGGCGTCATCAGCGTCGACGACGTGCTGCCCGCCGCGGTGCAGCCGAAGCGCGCGCCAGAAGCCGGCGGCAGGCTGCTCGCCGACGTCGTCGACTGCGCCGAGCGCCAGGCGATCGAGGCCGCGCTGCGGGAGTGCGACGGCAGCCGGGAACGCGCCGCCGAGGTGCTCGGGATCAGCGCGACCACGCTGTGGCGCAAGATGACCCGCCTGGCGATCACGTATCCCCCGGGCTGAAACGGCGCCGAACAGCCGAGCGCCTTCCATCGCCTGCCCAGCCGGGCTCAGCAGCCCGCTCCCACGGCACACAGCGACCTCAGGCGGACCGCGCTCGATGGGTCGTGCTCCCCCGGCACCGCGCCCTGCTGCCCGTCGAGCTCAGCCTGCATTCCTCCGTTCGGGTCGTAGGGAAGCGGCCTCTCGATCGGAGCAAACCACCTGACTCAGCAGTGAATCGGGGGAGCTAGCCTACGCGAGATTGCATCTTTGCAATGATGCAGCGTCGGGATTTGCCTTAGTGCAATGAGGCGCCCGATGTAGACTGTGCTCTTCTGTTTCACTTTAGCGTCGGCAACCGCAACGCGTCGATTCGGGAACTTGGCCCGACGATTGCTAGACAGATAGGCGTATTGAATGGCGGCGATCGCCGCAGGAGGACGCTTAATGGCCCGCATGCTGATCGTGGACGGTGAGAATTCCCAGCGTCGCGCTCTTTCGGCAGGGCTAAGCGTCGAGGGGTTCGAGGTCGTGTTCGCCGCCTCGTTCCAGGATGCGATGTTCACCCTCGGCTCGTCTCCGGTCGACGTGGCGATGATCGACCTGATGATGCCGGACCTGAACGGCCTCGAGCTGGCGCGGCACATCCGGCATGCATTCCCGAGGGTGCGGGTCGTGCTCTCCAGCGCCTATCACCTCTCCGCGCGCCAGGTCGAGCGCGCCGACTGCGGCGCGGTGGCCTTCGTCCCCAAGCCTTATCAGGTGGGCGAGATCTGTCGCTTCCTCCGCGCCAAGACGAGCGTGCTCGCGCCCGCGTCGTGCTAGTAGCGCGGCGTGCGCTGCGAGCTGCTCGACTACGAACTCCCTGAAGCGCTGATCGCTTCGCGGCCCCCCGAGGAGCGCGACGGAGCGAGGCTCCTCCTCATCGATCGGGGCCGCGGAGCGGGCGAGGTCGAGCACGCGGCGATCCGCGATCTCGACCGGCACATCGAGCGCGGCGCGCTCGTCATCGTCAACGACACGAAGGTCGTCCCCGCTCGTCTGTTCGGGAGGAAGCGCGGCACAGGCGGGCAGGTCGAGCTCTTCCTGCTGCACCGGCTGGACGGGGCCCCGGCCGGCGCGGAGGACCTCGGCGGAGGGCCGCAGGGGAGCGCGCCGCGGTCCGAGCGCTGGCGAGCGATGGGGCGCGCCTCCAAGCCGATACGCCCCGGATCGGTGCTCGATCTCGAGCGCGACGGCGCGCTTGTCGCGGAGGTGCTGGAGCGCGCCGAGGACGGCGTGCTCACGGTGCAGCTCTCCTCGACCGCGGGGCTGTCCGTCGCCGCTGCGATCGACGCGTACGGGCACGTCCCGCTCCCGCCCTACCTCGGCCGCGGCGACGACGCGTCCGATCGCGAGCGGTACCAGACCATCTTCGCCCGGGTCCCAGGGGCGGTCGCCGCGCCCACGGCGGGCCTCCACCTCTCACCCGGCCTCGTCGAGCGGCTGCGCGCGAACGGGGTCGAGATCGCGAGCGTCACGCTGCACGTCGGCCTCGGTACGTTCCAGCCGGTCACGGCCGACGATCTCGACCTGCACCCGATGCACGCGGAGGTCTACTCGATCCCGGACGCGACCGCGGGCGCGATCGCGGCGGCGCGCGATCGCGGCGCGCCGGTGATCGCGATCGGCACCACCGTGGTGCGCGCGCTCGAGACGGCCGCCGATCCGGCCCGCGCAGGCCTCGTGCGGGCGCAGTCCGGGGAGACGCGCCTCCTCATCCAGCCGGGCTATCGGTTCCGCGTCGTCGACGCCCTGCTGACCAACTTCCACCTGCCGCGCTCGACGCTGCTCGCGCTGGTGTTCGCCTTCGCCGGCCGCGAGCGCACGCTCCTCGCGTACCGCGCGGCGATCGACGCCGGCTACCGCTTCTACTCGTATGGTGACGCCATGCTGATCCGCGGGGTGGACGCGCCATGAGCCGGACGCCTGGTTTCTCCTTCTCCGAGCTCGCGAGGGACGGGAATGCCCGGACGGGCGTGCTCTCCACGCCGCACGGCGACGTGCTGACCCCGACGTTCATGCCGGTCGGCACCCAGGGCAGCGTGAAGACGTTGACGCCCTCCGAGGTGGCCGCGACCGGCGCGAGGATCGTCCTCGGCAACACGTACCACCTGTGGCTCCGCCCTGGCCCCGAGCTCGTCGCGCAGCTCGGCGGCCTGCACGCGTTCACCCGCTGGCCGCACGCGATGCTCACGGACTCCGGGGGCTTCCAGGCCTTCTCGCTCGCCGAGCGGCGCACCCTCATCGAGGACGGCTTCGTGTTCCGATCGCACCTCGACGGCGCCCGCAAGACGCTCACGCCCGAGGTCGCGATGGAGGTGCAGGGGCTGCTCGGGGCCGACATCGCGATGCAGCTCGACGTGTGCCCGCCGGGCGGCGCGCCGCGCGCAGAGGTCGAGGAGGCGTGTCGCCTGACGACGCGCTGGGGGAAGCGCTGCCTCGCCGCGAAGCGCCCGAGCCAGGCGCTCTTCGGCATCGTGCAGGGCGGCACCTCGGTCGCGCTGCGCACGGCGCACGCCGATGAGCTCGGCGCGTTGCCGTTCGACGGGCTCGCCCTGGGCGGCTTCTCCGTGGGCGAGCCGATCGCGATGATGCACGAGGTGGTCGCGCAGATCGCGCCGCACCTCGACCCGACGCGCCCCCGCTACCTCATGGGCGTGGGGACGCCGCTCGACCTCGTGCACGCCATCGGCGCCGGGGTCGACATGTTCGACTGCGTGCTCCCCACCCGGAACGCGCGGAACGGGCAGGCGCTCACGCAGCACGGCAAGATCGTCATCAAACAGGCCCGCTACAAAGAAGATCGTTCGCCGCTCGATCCGACCTGCGCTTGCCCGACCTGCGCCGGCGGATACAGCCGCGCGTACCTGAGGCACCTCTACATGGCCGGCGAGATCCTGGTGCTGCGCCTGCTGACGGAGCACAACCTCCACCTCTATGGCCGCCTGATGCGAGAGGCGCGCGCGGCGATCGCCGAGGGGAGGTACGCGGCGTTCGCTCGCGCGTGGATCGGCGCGAGCGACGCCGGCAAGGCAAACGGCGCGAACGATACAGCGGACACGACCGAGTCGACCGAGTGACCCTACATCGTCGCCATGGCCGCTTCGATGCGCACGGAGCGGGCGCAGAGGGCGCCTTCGCGCCGCGGGCGCATCGCCTGCGCTGCCGGGAGGGTTCCGGAGTACCATGGGCGGATGGTGAGCTCTCGCCTCTGGCGCCGGGACGCGCGCTCGGATCCGCGCGCATCGGGCGGCGTTCTGGCCGCGCTCGACCCGGCCGTATGCCCGAGCCGCCGGCGCACGGGCCCGAGCCGGTCGTGTCGGTCGGACGGCCGACTTCGCGCGCGGGTCGCGTGCTTGCCCGCGCATTCCTCGTCCATTAGCCTTCGAACTCGGCCCGCGGAATGACGCAAGACGCCAACAAGAAGCCGCTCGGACGCATCCTCCTGCAGCAGAGGGCGGTCACCCAGCCCCAGCTCGAACAGGCGCTCCTCGATGCGCGCGCGAAGGGGGTGCCCCTCGCCACGAACCTCATCGAGAGCGGCACCGTCTCCGAGGTCGCTGCGCTGAAGGCCCTCTCCGAGCAGAGCGGCGTTCCTGGCATCGATCTCAACCAGGTCTGCATCAAGCTGAGCGACCTCTCCATCCTCCCCCGCGAGATCGCCGCCAAGCACAAGCTCCTTCCCGTGCTCGTGCGCGAGGATCGCATCCTCGTGGCCATGGCCGCGCCCGCCGACAAGAAGGTGATCGACGAGCTCGAGTTCGTGACCGGCAAGCGCGTCTTCCCGTACATCGCGCTCGCGGGCCCCCTCGTGCGGACCATCGCGGCCGCCTACGACATGAAGGAGCAGGGCGAGCCGTTCTACGTGGGCGCCAAGTGCCCGCCCGAGGTGCTGAAGCGGGCCGGGCTCGGCTCCACCACGTCGTCCGCTTCCGAGGCGCCGCCCGCGCCCCCGCCCGCCCCTGCACAGCCTGCACAGCCTGCACAGCCTGCGCCGCGCCGACCTGCGTCCGCCGTGCCCCCGGCGACGGCGGCCCAGGCCCCGGTGGCCCAGGCCCCTGCGGCGCCTGCTCCCAGCGCCGCCCCGCCGCCGCCGCGGTCCGCGCCGGAGCGCCCGCGTGACGACGCGGAGATCTCGTTCGCGGATCTCACCGACGAGCCGAGCCCGCCTGCTGCCACGTCGCCGGCCCGCCTCTCCTCGGCGGGGCCGCCGCTCGTCGTCGACGACGCCATGCGGAGGGCGGCGGCGGCCGACGAGCTCACGGACACGGATTTCGGCACCGCAGACCGCGATCTGTCCGTCGTCGAGTCGCTCCCGGGCGCAGGCAAGGCGCCGCAGGGCGATCAGACGACGATCCTGGTCGTCGACGACGAGCCGGAGATCCGGAAGCTGCTCCGTCGCATCTTCGAGGAGCGCGGGTACCGCGTGGAGGAGGCCGATCGCGGGCTCCTCGCGCTGCGCATGGTCAAGGAGAATCCGCCCGACGTGATGATCCTCGACGCCATGCTGCCGGAGGTGCACGGCTTCGACATCGCCCGCCGCATGAAGGGCACCCAGCGCTACGGCCACATCCCGATCATCATGATCTCGGCCGTCTACCGCGGGTGGCGGTTCGCGGAGGACCTGAAGTCGAGCTACGGCGTCGAGGCCTACATCGAGAAGCCCTTCCGCGTCGCCGATGTCGTCGCCGCCGTGGAGAACGCGCTCCAGGCGCGCTCGATCCGCGGCGATCAGGACCGGATCTCGGCGGAGGCGGAGCGCCTCCTCGCCGCGGGGATCGCGGCGTATCGCGCGGGCGATTTCGACAAGGCCGTGCGGCACCTGCGCGAGGGCACGGCGATCGACCCGCTCGCGTACCGGCTGCACTTCCACCTCGGCCTGCTCTACGGCAAGCAGGGGCAGCTCTACGACGCCATCCAGGAGCTGGAGACGGCGCTGCACATCAACGGCAAGCACTTCCCCGCGCTGAAGAACCTCGCCGTGCTCTATCAGAAGGCCGGGTTTCGCAACAAAGCCATCGAGACCTGGGAGCGCGCGCTGGGCGTCGCCCCCGATGACCCGACGCGGCAATCGATCAAGGAGCACTTGCTCGGGCTGCTCTGACCGCCTACCCCATGTCGTCTGGGGCCAAGCTGTCGTAGACTGCGCCATTCCACCGGCAGGCGCGTCCCTGGATGAAATTCATCTGCGATAACTGCAAGGCCAAGTACCAGATCGGCGACGAGAAGGTCGCCGGCAAGATGGTGCGGATGCAGTGCCGGCGATGCGGGCACCTCATTCAGGTCAGCGCGAGCGTCACCGAGAGCTCCGTGGCGCGTGCTCTCCCCGTCGAGCCGCCGCGCGAGGCGGGCGACGATGCGCACGTCGCCCCTCCGAGCGACGAGGCGCCGGCGGCGGACGCGGGGGCGGCGAGCCCGTTGAAGCCGCCGCCGGCTTCGTCGCTGGGCCAGGGCGCCGCGCCGGCGCCGCCCCGGCCGACATCCCAGGCCCTGCCGCGCCCGGCGGGCGCTCCTCGACCTCCGGTCGCGCCGCGCGCCGTCCCCGGACCGGCGTCGAGCCCGCGTCCGGCGACCGCGCCGCAGGCGGCCCCTGCGGCCCGGGCCGTGCAGCCGGCGCCCGCAGCGCCGGCGCGTTCCCCTGCGCCTGCCGCCAGGGCGGCGGAGCCCGCGCCCCCGGCGGGGGCCGCCGGCGCGTTCACGCGCGCGATGTCCAATGACCGCCCGCTCGGGAAGGCGCCGGCCGTGCGCGCCACGGCGAGCGAGGACTGGTACGTCGGGGTCGGCGGCGTCCCGCTCGGCCCGGTGCGCCTCTCGGTCATTCGCGACAAGGCGCTTGCCGGCGCGGTGGACGGCGAGTCGCTCGTCTGGCGCGAGGGCTTCGATGAGTGGCTGCCCCTCAAGAACTTCCCGGAGCTGCTCGAGATCGTCACGCAGGCTCAGTCCACCCGTCTGTCTCCGCCCGCGCGCCGCATCAGCACCACGGGCTCCTCTGTCGGTCAGCCGCAGGCGTCTCCGTCGGCGAAGGCGCCCTCCTCGTCGAGGATCCCTGCGCTCGCAGGGGCCGCGCCCGCGCGCCCGGCGACGCGCGAGCCGGAGCCTCCTGGCCTGAACGAGCAGGCGCCGGCCGTCGCCGCCTTCACCGCGGCGGGGATGCCCGGTGCATCGACGCCGCTGCCCGCGCCTGTCGCGTCAGCTACGTCCGTTGCGTCCGTCGCGCGCGTCACGCCGGGGGTGCCAGCCGCGAGCGCGCCGGCCGCATGGCCAGGCGCGCCGACAGGCGCCGTGCGGACCCACGCCGCGGGCGCTGCGCCGGTGGAGGTGCTCGCCGATCCCTTCGCGGCCGATCGAACGGCCCCCGTCGCGTTCGCGCCCGGACCCGAGCTGCCCGCGTCCGCCTCGACCGAGCTCGCTCGTGGGGCCGGCGGCCTGGCCGCCGGCGGGTCGCTCGCCGCGGCGGCGCCCGCGGGCGGAAGGCTGACCGCGGGGGCCTCGTCCGCCGCGCCGGCAGGGGCCCTCGCCGCGGCGGAGCCCGCGCCTCTGGTGGCCACGCCTGGCAGCCTGGTGGAGACGGTCGCGCCAAGGCGGCGGTCGGGCATGAGCCCGCTCGCTTACGCCTTCATCGCCATGGCAGCGGCGTTCGGTGGCGTCTCCGCGTTCGTCCTGCTCTCCCCGAAGCCGCAGCCCGTGCAGGTCGTGACCGCCCCCCCGCCGCAGAGCCAGCCGGCGGATTTGCCCACGGCGGCCCCGCCGCCACCGCCGAGCGTCGAGCCAGACGCGCCTGCGCCAGCCGAGACGGCCTCCGCCCGTCCAGAGGTCGCTTCGACGGGCAAGGCGGGCGGCGTCGCGAGCCAGCGCCCTCCTCCTGACAAGCCGGCCGCTCCGCCGGCCTCTGCCTCTGCCCAGTTCGACCGGTCCGGGTTCGGCGCTGGGGTCCCAGGCCCCTCGTCAGGACCGGGGAGCCAGGGGGCCGGCGCCGGCTTGAGCCCGCTCTCCCAGGGGGAGATCTCCGGCGTCGTCGAGTCGAACCGCCCCAGCGTCCGGCGCCACTGCTGGCAGCCCGCCCTCGACGCGCGCGCCAGCAACGCGGCCAGCACCGCGAGGGTCTCCGCTTCGGTGGTCATCGCCGCCTCGGGCGCCGTCCAGTCCGTCTCGGCCGGCGGGTCGGAGAAGGATTACCCCGGCCTGTCGAGCTGTATCGCCTCCCGGATCAAGTCCTGGCGGTTCCCTCCTTCCTCGGGTTCCACCCCCGTGACCATTCCGTTCGTCTTCGCCGCGCAGTAGGGCCCGCTGCTCGGCAGGGACACACCCGCGGAGCGAAGGCCGCTCGAGCGGGCGCTTGGCTTTACGTCTGCTCAGGCAGACGGTAATCGACGCGCTCATGGCAGAGCGCAAAGTCCGAATCCTCGTGGCGAAGCCCGGCCTGGACGGCCACGACCGCGGCGCGAAGGTGGTCGCCAGGGCACTCCGCGATGCGGGGTTCGAGGTGGTCTACACGGGCCTGCACCAGACCCCCGACATGATCGCCTCCGCCGCCGTGCAGGAGGACGTCGACGCCGTGGGGCTGTCGATCATGTCCGGAGCGCACAACACCCTCTTCCCCGCGGTGATCGAAGCGCTCCGCAACCACGGGGCCGAGGACATCGTGGTGTTCGGTGGGGGCATCATCCCGGATGAGGACATCGCGCGGCTCCAGCACGCCGGCGTGAAGGGCGTCTTCACCCCCGGGACCACCCTCAAGAGCATCGTGGAGTGGGTCCAGACCAACGTGACCCCCCACGGCTGACCGCCGCCGCGTCGCTCCTCCCCACTCTCCCCCACCGCGCTCCTCCCGCTGGGCCACCACGGTCGGGCCACCGCGCTCCTCCTCCCCAGGCCACCGCGCTCCTCCCCACCGGGCTTCCCCCCGGCAAAGGGCTCGCTGAGCCCGTCCGGTAACCCGGATACGCACCCGTTCGTCCGGCTGCGAATCGACGTGCCCAACGGCGGCGATCCGCCTTGCCTGCTTTCCGTCTTGCCAGCGTCCGCCGGACGCGTTCCAGCCCACCTCCCAGCGGCTCCCCACTTCCTCCCACGGACCTGCTCGGGGACGATTTGTCGATAAATCACGCTGTTTTTCTGGGTGCGACCTTGAGGGCATATGTCCTACATAGGTGGTGGATGAGGTCCAGAAATCTCCCAAACTGTTGACACTCGGCACCTCACTCCGTAGCGTGGCGGAGCTTCGTGGGAAGAAGTGGCAGAGAATGTCACGACGCGGCGTGCGCCCGGTGGAGCAACGCGTCGCCAACCCCTCGGCGGGACGGACCAGCCGGAGCTGGGGTCGATGAGCACGATGTTTCGCGGTCACTTCGAGCACGCGATCGACGCGAAGGGGCGCACGAGCCTCCCTTCGCGCTTTCGCGATGTGCTCGCGGCCGCGAACGACCTGCGGATGGTCATCACCCCGGCCCTCTTCGACCCCTGCCTGCACGCGTACCCGATGAAGGCATGGGAAGAGCTGGAGGCGAAAATTGCAGCACTTCCGCAATTTGATTCGAACGTTGTCGCATTCCGGCGCCGTTACCTGTCCGCGGCCGTCGAGTGTGACCTTGACAAGCAGGGCCGGATCCTCATCCCGCCGTCCCTCCGCGAGCACGCGGACCTCACGAAGGACGTGCTGTGGGCGGGCATGGGCCAGACGATCGAGCTCTGGTCGCAGGAACGGTGGAAGGCCGCTCAGCAGATGAGCGAGGTCGAGCTTCAGAGCTTCAAGAACGCAATCGCGGAGCAGTTCCGCCTATGAACGTCGTCAATGTAGTCCCCATGCACCTGCCTCCTCCGCCGCCGCGCCCGCGCGGCGAGCAGCACGTCTCCGTCCTCGGCCGCGAGGTGCTCGCCGCGCTCTCGCCGGTCAGCGAGGGCGTCTACGTCGACGCCACCCTCGGCGCCGGCGGCCACACAGCGACGATCCTCGAGACGCCCGGCGCAAGGGTCATCGGGATCGATCGCGACGAGCGCGCCCTCGCCATCGCGCGCGCGCGGCTCGCCCGCGCGGGGGAGCGGGTGACCTACGTTCACGGCGAGTTCTCCGAGATCGAGCGGCACCTCGCGGCCCTCGGCGTCCCGCAGGTGGACGGCCTCGTGGCCGACATCGGCGTGAGCTCCATGCAGCTCGACGACCCGGCCCGCGGCATGAGCTTCCGCGCGGAGGGGCCGCTCGACATGCGGATGGACCCGAGCCGCGGCGAGACGGCGCTCGAGCTCATCGAGCGGCTCAGCGACGAGGAGCTCGCGGACCTCATCTACCGCTACGGCGAGGAGCGCCGCAGCCGGAGGGTCGCGCGTTGCATCAAGCAGGCGGCCGACAGCGGCGAGCTCGCGACGACGCTCGACCTGCGGCGCGCGGTCGTGCGCGCCGTCGGGCCGGCGCGCATCGGCGGCGTCGATCCGGCGACGCGCACGTTCCAGGCCCTGCGCATCGCGGTGAACGGTGAGCTCGATCAGCTCGAGGCGCTGCTCGAGGCGGCGCCCAGGTTCATCGCGCCGGGCGGCGTGCTCGCCGTGATCTCGTTCCACTCGCTGGAGGACCGCATCGTCAAGCGCGCGCTGCGTGAGCCGGAGATCTGGGAGCCGCTGACGAAGAAGCCGGTGACCGCGGGCGACGACGAGGTCGAAGGCAACCCGAGGGCCCGCAGCGCGAAGCTCCGCGCCGCGAGGCGCGTGGGCGGGGCGGAGGCGCTCGCGTGACGCAGCAGCGTCCGTTCCTGATCTTGTGGACGCTCGCGGTGGCCGCGACGGTGGCGGCGTTCATCGTGCACCTCGCGCTGCGAGGGCGCACGGTCGACCTGGGCTACAAGCTCGGGCGAGCGCGCGCAGAGCAGGCGCGGCTGCGCGAGGTCAAGCGGGTGCTCTCGCTCGAGGCGGCCAGCTACGAGACGCCGCAGCGCGTGGAGATGGTCGCCCGCTCGCTGCTCGGCATGACGCCGCCCCCGCCCGAGCGCGTGATCCCGGTGCGGGGCTACTCGGCGCCGCCCGGCGAGCGCGAGCCCGACGGCGACGAGTCCGGCAGCGCGCCGCCGAGCGGAGGGCAGCCGTGAAGAACCTCGATCCCCGGCGCGCGCGGTGGATCCGCATCCGCATGGGGCTGCTCTGCGGCCTCATGGCGCTCGGCCTGGGAGGCGTCGTGTCCGGCGCCTACCGCATCGAGGTCGAGGACGGGGACGCGTGGTACGACCTCGCCGAGCGGCAGCGCCAGCGGCGGCTCCACATCACGCCGAAGCGCGGCACCATCTACGACAGGAACGGCGCGCCGCTCGCGGAGAGCGTCGAGGTGCCCAGCGTCTCCGTGGACGCGGTCGAGATGCTCCGCGGCATCGAGGAGAAGTACGTCCCGATGCGGATCCAGCAGTACGCCGAGCGCGTCGCGCAGGCGCTCTCGCTGCCGCTCGAGGAGGTCGTGGAGAAGCTCAGCCGGCGGCGCCGCTTCGCGTGGCTCAAGCGCCGCATCTCCGAGCAGGAGGTCGAGAACGTCCGCGCGCTCGGGGACAGGACGCAGCGCTACCCGGTGCGCGGGCTCGTGATCGAGGGCGAGGGGCGCCGCTTCTACCCGAACCGCGAGCTCGCCGGCCCGCTGCTCGGCTTCGTCGCCACCGACGGCGAGGGCAAGGAGGGGATCGAGCTCAGCCTGGAGCACGAGCTCCGCGGCAACGCGTCGGAGGTGCGCGGGCTCCGCGATCGCTCGGGCCGGCTCATCTTCTCGGAGGGGATCGAGGACGAGCAGGCGCTCGCCGGGCACAACGTCCACCTGACGATCGACAAGGGTATCCAGTTCACCGCGGAGCGCGAGCTCGAGGCGGCGATGAAGACCTACGAGGCGCTCGGCGGGTCGATCGTGGTCGTCGATCCGGAGAGCGGCGAGATCCTCGCCATGGCGAGCGCTCCGGGCTTCAACCCGAACGACTACTCGCAGAGCGATCCGGGGTCCCGGCGCAACCGCTGCGTCGTCGATCGCTTCGAGCCCGGCTCCACGATGAAGGTGTTCGCCATCGCGAGCGCGATCGCAGCGAAGAGCGTCTCCCCCAGCGCGACCATCTACTGCGAGGAGGGGAACATGGCGATCGACAACGTCGTGATCCACGACACGCACGTGCACAAGTGGCTGACGTTGCCGCAGATCCTCGCCCAGTCGTCCAACATCGGCACGGCGAAGATCGCGCTCGGGCTCGGCGAGCAGCGGCTCTACGAGGGCTTCCGTCGGTTCGGCTTCGGAGACCTGACGGGCGTGCCGCTGCCGGGCGAGTCCGTGGGCGTGCTGCGGCCGCGCGGCCGCCCCTGGGTCCAGGTCGAGACGGCGGCGGCCGCGTTCGGGCAGGGGATCAGCGTGACCACGCTCCAGCTCGCGATGGCCATGGCGTCGGTCGCCAACCACGGGCGGCTGCTCGAGCCGATCCTGATCAAGCGGGTCACCGACGGCACCGGCGTCACGCTGTCGGAGGCGTCGCCGCGCGTGCGCCGCGACGCGGTGCCTGCGCCGATCGCGCGGATGATGTCGGAGATGCTCGTCGCGGTGACGGAGGGGGACGGGACCGGCGTCGAGGCCGCGATCCCTGGGTTCCGCGTCGCGGGGAAGACGGCCACCGCGCAGAAGATCGATCCCGCGACGGGCAAGTACACCGACACCCACTACGTGGCGTCGTTCGTCGGGTTCGTCCCGGCCGAGCGGCCTCGGCTCACCATCGCGGTGGTGCTCGATGAGCCGATGGGCGGCACGTACGCCGGCGGCTCGGTCGCGGCGCCCGTCTTCCGTCGGGTCGGTGAGATGGCGCTGCGCTACCTGGGCGTTACCCCGCGCGGGAGCGTGCCGATGAAGCTGTCGGAGATCAGCGAGCAGTCGGGGGAGGACCTCGCGGCGAGCACCTACCAGGTGCTGAGCGAGGCGCGCGCCGCGGCCGCGCCGATCTCGACGGGGGTGGTCACGCCGTCCGCGCCGCTCAAGGCGGGGGAGCTGCGCGTGCCGGATCTGACGGGGCTACCGCAGCGCGAGGCCGTGAAGAGCGCCGCGGCGCTCGGGCTCGATCCGAGCGTCGAGGGCACGGGCCGGCTCGCGCGCCAGGAGCCTCCGGCCGGGACCGTGCTGCCGAAGGGATCGCCCCTGAAGCTCATCTTCGAGCCCCCCACATGACGGAGCGCGATCACAAGGAAGCCAGCCTGGCCGAGGTCGAGCTCGCGCTCCGCCTCGGCGACGTGCTGCGCGAGATCCCGGGCGCCGCGCTCTCTCCGGCGGGCGCCGCGGACATGGTCGTGACGGGCGTGCACCTCGACTCGCGCAAGGTGGGGCAGGGGGACATCTTCGTCGCGCGCGCGGGCGCGCGCGCTCACGGCGAGCGCTTCATCCCCGAGGCCGTGGCGCGCGGCGCGCGCGCCGTGATCCTCGCCCGCGGGAGCGCGGCCGACACGCTCGGCGCCGCGCGCGTCGAGGTCCCCGACGTGCCGCTCGCGCTCGCGCAGGCCGCCGCCGTGGTCTACGGACACCCGACCTTCACGCTCGAGGTCGTCGGCATCACCGGCACGAACGGCAAGACGACGACGGCCCACCTCGTCCAGGCCTGCATCGATCGGTGCGGTGGCCAGGCCGGGATCGTCGGGACGCTCGGCTACCGCTTCGGCGATCTCGATGTCCACGCCTCGCACACGAGCCCCGAAGCGGACGAGCTCGCCCGCGTCGCCGCCGCGATGGTCGCCCGCGGCGCGACGCACCTCGTGATGGAGGTGTCCTCGATCGCGCTCGCGGCGAAGCGCGTCGACGCGGTCCGGTTCCGGATCGCCGTCTTCACGAACCTCACGCAGGATCACCTCGACTACCACGGCACGATGGAGGCGTACGCGGCGGCCAAGGCGCGCCTGTTCGTGGATCTCGGCCCCGGCGCCGCTGTCATCAACGTCGACGATCCCTTCGGGCGGCAGCTCGTCGAGATGCTCGCCCCGGGCGGGCTCTCGCGCCCGACCGCGGCGACGCTCGCGCGCTACTCGGCGGAGGTGGGCGCGCGCCCGGACGCGGCGGAGATCGCGCCCGTCGAGCTCGCGCACAGCGCGAGCGGCACGTTCATCCGCGCCCGCACGCCCGCCGGCGAGGTCACCATCCGCTCCCACCTGCTCGGCGCGCACAACGCGTCGAACCTGCTCGCCGCCCTCGCCGTGGCCTACCTGCTCGGGTTCGACGTCGGTGACGCCGCCGCGGCGCTCTCGTCTCCGATCCAGGTCGCGGGTCGCCTGGAGCGCTGCGACACCCCGGGCTCCGACGATGTGATCGTGCTCGTCGACTACGCGCACACGCCGGACGCGCTGGCCCGCGTGCTCGCGAGCGTCCGCGCCCTCGGCGGCGGGCGCACCCTCTGCGTCTTCGGGTGCGGCGGCGATCGCGATCCGCTGAAGCGGCCGCAGATGGGCGAGGCGGTCGGCCGCGCCGCCGACGTCGCCGTCGTCACCAACGACAACCCGCGGAGCGAGGACCCGCGCGCGATCGCCGACGCCATCCTGCCGGGGCTCGCCGCGGGGCGCGCGCGCGTCGTCGTCGAGCTCGATCGAGCGCGCGCGATCGAGCGCGCGGTGCTCGACGCCGAGCCGGGGGACGTGGTCCTCATCGCCGGCAAGGGCCACGAGCCGTACCAGATCATCGGCGGCGCCACGCTGCCGTTCGACGATCGCGACGAGGCGCGGCGCGCGCTCGCGGCGCGCCGCGCGCGGGCCCTCGGCGACCAGCTGCCGCACGGAGGTGCGGGGTGATCTACGAGCTCTTCTACCCGCTCAAGTTCCACTACGGCTGGCTGAGCTGGCTCAACGTCCTCCGCTACATCCCGTTCCGCACGATCATGGCGACGATCACCGCCATGGTGCTGACGTTCGTGCTCGCGCCGTGGTTCATCCGCGAGCTCCGGCGCAAGCAGATCGGGCAGGTGGTCCGCGCCGAGGGGCCGGAGACGCACAAGATCAAGGCGGGCACGCCGACGATGGGCGGCGCGCTCATCCTGCTCTCCCTGCTGCTCCCCACCGTCCTGTGGGCCGACCTCAGGAACCCCTTCGTCCTCGCGACGACGGCCGTCACCGCGGGCTACGGCGTCATCGGCTACCTGGACGACTTCCTCAAGATCAAGCGGCGGAACAGCGGCGGCCTGCCCGGGCGCTACAAGCTCATCGGCCAGGTGCTCATCGGCGGCGCGGCCGTGGCCTACACGTTCCTGCTCGCGTCCAAGCTCCCGCCGGACTGGGCGGAGATCAGGACGCGGCTCGCGATCCCGTTCGTCGCCTTCTCGAAGTACCCGATCGAGCTGCCGCTCTACGTGTACATCCCGTTCGCCGTCTTCGTCGTGGTCGCCACGTCGAACGCGGTGAACCTCACCGACGGCCTCGACGGCCTCGCGATCGGCCCGGTGATCATCAACGCGGGGACCTACCTCATCCTCGCGTACATCGTCGGCGCCTCCATCGCGAGCTTCTCGCTCGCGACCTACCTCGACATCCCGGCGATCGCGTCGGCCGGCGAGCTGTCGGTGTACTGCGGCTCGGTCATCGGCGCGGGGATCGGCTTCCTTTGGTACAACACGTACCCCGCCCAGGTCTTCATGGGGGACGTCGGGTCGCTCGCCCTCGGAGGCGGGCTCGGGATGCTCGCCGTCTTCACCAAGAACGAGCTCCTGTCGATCATCCTCGGGGGGATCTTCTTCATCGAGACGGTCAGCGTCATCACGCAGGTCCTCTCGTTCAAGCTCACAGGCAAGCGCGTCTTCTTGATGGCGCCGATCCACCACCACTACGAGAAGAAGGGGTGGGCGGAGCCCAAGATCATCGTCCGCTTCTGGATCATCTCCATCCTCCTGGCGCTGGTCTCCCTGGCGTCGATGAAGCTGCGGTGAGGGCATGATGGACGTCCGCGGGCGAACAGTGATCGTCGTGGGGCTCGGCCGGAGCGGCGTCGCGGCCGCGCGCCTCCTGAACGCGGGTGGCGCGCGCGTGATCGCGAACGACGGCGCGCCGCGCGAGCGGCTCTCCGCCGCGGCCGTGGCCCTCGAGGGCGAGGGCGTCGCCCTCGCGCCGGGAGGGCACGACCCGGCGCTGTTCGACGGCGCCGACCTCGTGGTCGTCTCGCCGGGCGTGCCGTCGTTCTCGGCGCTCGACGCCGTCGCTCGCTCCGGGCGCGAGGTCATCGGCGAGATCGAGCTCGCGTCGCGCTTCGTTTCGGCGCCCATCGTGCTCGTCGGCGGGACCAACGGCAAGAGCACGACGACGGCGCTCACGGGCGCGATGCTCGAGCGGGCCGGCCTGCGCACGTTCGTCGGCGGCAATTTTGGGACTCCCCTCGCCGAGGTCGTCGACCAGGCGTGGGACGTCCTCGTCCTCGAGATCTCGAGCTTCCAGGCGGAGCGCGTCCCGACGCTGCACGCCCGCGCCCACGCGCTGCTGAACATCACGGACGATCACCTCGACCGCTACCCGAGCTTCGCGGCGTACGCCGACGCGAAGGGCAACCCGTTCGAGCGCATGACGCCCGACGACGTCGCGGTCGTCCCCCTCGGCGACGAGCTCGTCGCCCGCCAGGCGGCGCGCGGGCGCGCTCGCGTCGTGACGTTCAGCGCGCGCGACGCCCGCGCGGACGTGAGCGCCGCGGGTGACGCGATCGTCGATCGCGTCGCCGGCGCGAGCTACCCGCTGGATCGCGTGCGGCTCACGGGCGCGCACAACCTCGCGAACGCCTGCGCCTCCGTCGCGCTCGCCGCCGCGCTCGGCGCCCCCGCGGCGGCGATCGGCGACGCGCTCTCGAGCTTCGAGGGGCTCGCGCACCGGACCGCGCTCGTCGCGGACGTCGACGGGGTCCGCTATTACGATGACTCGAAGGGGACCAACGTCGGCGCCTCCGTCGCCGCGCTCTCTGGCCTGCGCGAGGCGAAGGCCGTCCTGATCGCGGGCGGGCGCGACAAGCTCGGCGACTACGCCCCGCTCGTCTCGGCGCTGCGCGAGCGGGGGCGCGCCCTCGTCGTCCTCGGCGAGGCCGCGGACCGCATCGCCGCTGCGGCCGCCGGCGCCCTGCCGATCGCGCGGGCGGGCTCGATGGAGGAGGCGGTCCTCGCGGCGCGCTCCCTGGCGCGGCCGGGCGACGCAGTGCTGCTCAGCCCCGCGTGCTCCAGCTTCGATATGTTCCGCGACTACAAGGACCGCGGCGACGCCTTCGTCCGCGCGGTCCGCGAGCTCCAGGGAGCTGCCGGCGGGGCCGCCGGGGAGGTGGCGTCGTGATGTCGTGGAGCGGGGCGTTCGGCGCGCGCGGCGATGCACCCAAGAACCGGCACGTCGGTCCCCCGGACCAGGACAAGGCGGCGCCGGGCGGGATCGCGGCGGCCGCCGAGGCCTTCTGGAAGGTGCGATCGAGCCCGTCGGGGCCGGTCGACGCCCTGCTCGCGGCGGTCGTCACGGCCCTCATCGGCTTCGGCGTGGTGATGGTCTACAGCGCGAGCGCCGTCGAGGCGACGGTGCGCTACAAGGACGCCCAGTTCTTCCTCAAGCGTCAGGCGGTCTACGCGGTCCTCTCGGTCGCCGCGATGTGGATCACGAGCCGCATCGATCACCGCCGGCTCAAGGTCCTCACGTACCCGGTGCTCATCACCGTCACGGCGATGCTCGTCGCCTGCGTGGCGGGGCTCGGCCACAAGGCCGGCAACGCCTACCGCTGGATCTCGCTCGGCCCGGTCCACGTGCAGCCGGCCGAGGTGGCCAAGCTGGGCATCGTGCTCTGGCTCGCCTACTCGCTGTCGAAGAAGGCCGAGCGCATCAAGTCGTTCTCCGTCGGCTTCCTCCCGCACCTCCTCGTCGTCGGGCTCTTGATGCTCCTCTGCCTCAAGCAGCCCGACTTCGGCAGCGCGGTCGTGCTGCTCTTCCTGACCTTCACGCTGCTGTTCGTGGCGGGCGCGCGCGTCCCGTACATCGCCGCGTTCTCCATGCTGCTGGCGCTCGCCGGCGCCGCGCTCGTTCGCTTCAGCGGCTACCGCTACGCGCGCTACCTCGCGTGGATCGACATGGACAACAACCGCGCGGACCTCGCCTACCAGCCGTTCCAGTCGGTCATGAGCTTCGGCTCGGGCGGGCTCTTCGGCCTCGGCCTCGGGCGAGGGCTGCAGGTGCTCTACCTGCCGGAGGCGCACACCGATTTCGTGTCCGCGATCGTCGGCGAAGAGCTCGGCTTCGTCGGCATCGTCGGCCTGTGCGCGGCCTACCTCGTCATCGTCTCGCGGGGCGTGAAGATCGCCCTCGAGGCGGCCGACGACTACGGCAGCTTCATGGCGTTCGGCATCGCGACGCTCTTCGGGGTGCAGGCGATGACGAACCTCGCCGTCGCGATGGCGATCCTCCCCACGAAGGGGCTCACGCTGCCGTTCCTCAGCTATGGCGGCTCCTCGTTGCTCGTGAACGCCGTGGCCGCAGGCATCCTGCTCAGCATCAGCCGGTCGCGGACCGTCGTGGCGCCCGAGAAGAGCGGCGAGGCGGGCGCTGCGCCGATCCCGCACGCGCCGAGCGCGTCGGCCGTGGTCGCCGCGTCGGCCGAGGAGGGCGGCACATGGTGACCGTGCTCATCGCTGGAGGCGGCACCGGCGGCCACGTCTTCCCGATGATCGCCGTGGGCGACGCCGTCCGCGCCGCGGCGCCCGACGCGCGCGTCGTCTACGTCGGCACCGCGCGCGGCATCGAGGTGCGCGTGATGGGCGAGCGCGGCGACAGCCTCGAGCTGCTCCACGTCCTGCCGCTCCGCGGGGGCGGCCTCTCCGGCTTCGTGCGCGGCGCTGCCCGCGCGGGCAGCGTCCTCCCGGAGGCGAGGCGGCTCGTCGAGCGGCTCGACGCCCGCGTGGCGCTCTCGCTCGGCGGGTACGCCGGCGGACCGGTCTCCCTCGCGGCCCGCTCGCTCGGCGTGCCGGTCGCGATCCTGGAGCCGAACAGCGTCCTCGGGCTCTCGAACCGGCTGCTCTCGCCCATCGTCGACCGCGCGTACGTCGCCTTCCCGGAGACGGCGCGCGCGCTGCGCCCCAGCACCGTGCGCCTCTTCGGCGTCCCCCTCCGGCGCGCCTTCGCCCGCGCCCCGTACGCGCCGCGCGGAGGCGCGCTCCGCCTGCTGGTGCTCGGCGGCAGCCAGGGCGCGCTGGCGCTGAACGACGTCGTCCCTCGCGCGATCGCGCGAGGCCGCGAGCGCGGCGTCGAGATCGAGGTGGTGCACCAGACGGGCAGGGATCGCGAGGCCGCGGTCCGGTCGCTCTACGCCGAGCTCGGCCTCGCAGGGCGCGCGCATGTCGTCCCGTTCATCGACGACGTGGCGGAGGCGCTCGCCGCGGCCGACGTCGTGATCGCCCGCGCGGGCGCGTCGACGCTCGCCGAGCTCTGCGCCGTCGGGCGCCCTTCAATCCTGATTCCCTACCCGTTCGCGGCCGACAATCACCAGCTGAGGAACGCGCAATCCCTCGAGCGGGCCTCCGCCGCGGTCCCGATCGCCCAGGGCGACGCCACCGAGGCGCGCCTCGCCGACGAGATCGCCCGGCTCGCGGCCGCCCCGGCGCTCCGCGCCCGCATGGCGGACGCCGCGGCGGCCTTCGGCACGCCGGACGCCGCGGCGCGCGTCGCCGCCGATCTGCTCGAGCTCGCGCGGGCTCCGCGCCACCGCGCGCTGCGCTTCCCCGCCCTCGGCGCTCGCGGCGAGCGCGTCGACGAGGCGCAGCGCGGCGTCGTGACGAACCAGGCCGCGCCGCTCGGCGCTGGCCTCGGTTGGGAGGAGGCAGGCTGATGTTCCGCGGTCGCGTTCGCCACGTCCATTTCGTCGGCATCGGGGGCGTCGGGATGAGCGGCCTCGCCGAGATCCTGCGCTCGCTCGAGTTCGAGGTCTCCGGCTCGGATCTCAAGGAGAGCTCGACGACGCGGCGGCTCACGTCGCTCGGCGTCCGGATCGACATCGGCCACCGCGCCGAGAACGTCCGCGGCGTCGATGTCGTCGTGTACTCGAGCGCCATCCGCCCCGAGAACCCCGAGCTCACCGAGGCGCGCGCGCTCGGCACCCCGGTGATCGGGCGCGCGGAGATGCTCGCCGAGCTGATGCGCGTGAAGTACGGCGTCGCGATCGCGGGCTCGCACGGCAAGACCACGACGACCTCCCTGGTCGCCACCGTCCTGCGCGCCGCCGGCCTCGATCCCACCGTCGTCGTCGGCGGAAAGATGGCGGCGCTCGGCACGAACGCGCGGCTCGGCGCCGGTGACCTGCTCGTCGCCGAGGCCGACGAGAGCGACGGATCGTTCCTGCGGCTCACCCCGACGATCGCGGTGGTCACCAACATCGACCCCGAGCACCTCGATCACTACGGCACGCACGAGCGCATCAAGGACGCCTTCGTCGAGTTCGCCGCGCGCGTCCCCTTCTACGGGCTCGCCGTGCTCTGCCTCGACCACCCGCACGTCCAGGATCTGCTCCCGCGCATCCCGCGCCGCCACGTTACGTACGGCGTCTCGCCGCAGTCGGACTACTCGGCGCGCGGCATCCAGTTCCGCGGCCTCGAGACGAGCTTCAACGCGTACCGCCGGGGGGAGCCGCTCGGCGGCTTCACGGTGAAGATGCCGGGCGCGCACAACGTCCTCAACTGCCTCGCCACCATCGCGGTCGCGGACGAGCTCGAGGTGCCGCTCGACGTCACCAAGCAGGCGCTGGCCACGTTCGGCGGCGTCGCTCGCCGCTTCACGGTCGTCGGATCGATCGGCGGCGTCACGATGATCGACGACTACGGCCACCACCCGGCCGAGATCCGCGCCACCATCGACGCGGCCCGCCGGGCGTTCCCCGGCGAGGATCACCGCGTCGTCGTGGCCTTCCAGCCGCACCGGCACACCCGCACGCGCGATCTCTTCGACGAGTTCACGCGCGCCTTCAACCAGGCCGACGTCCTGCTCGTCACGGACATCTACGCCGCGGGCGAGCCGCCGATCCCCGGCGTCACCGCGGACCGCCTCGTCCAGTCGATCCGGGAGCACGGCCACCATGACGCGCGCTTCATCGCCGACAAGGCCGACCTCCCGGAGGCCCTCGAGAAGATCGTCCGGCCCGGCGACGTGGTCATCGCGCTCGGCGCGGGCGACGTGAACGCGTGCGTGCGAGGGCTCAAGGCGCGGCTCGAGGCGAAGTCGCCGCCGCAGGAGGGCAGCTCATGACCGAGCGTCCCAGCGCGCCCCCGCCGAACCGCCGCCGCTCGCTGCCCTCGGTGCCCGCGGCGCCGCCGGTCCGGGCGGCCTCCGCGCGCGGCTCGAAGCCCGAGCCCGTCGCGGCGGTGCCGCCGAAGAACGAGCGCGTGCGCGCGTCGACCCCGTCGTCTCACGAGTCGCCGGCCCCGCCCGCGACGAGCGTCTCGGTGCGCCCGCCGCGCCTGCCGGCGAAGGACGGCGCGCCCCCGGCGGCGCGCCCTCGGCGCCCGATCGCGCGCCACCTCCGCGCGCTGCAGCTGCTCGCGGGCGCCGCCGTCGTGCTCGTCGCCTCGACCGCCGTCGCGTGGGGCGCGCGCCGCTACATCGTGTCGAGCCCTCGCTTCGCCGTGCGCACGGTGCTCGTCGACGGCGTCCAGCGCCGGACCGCTGAGCAGGTGGCCAGCTCCGGCGGCATCGAGGTGGGCAAGAACATCTTCACGCTCGATCTCGAGCTCGCCGGCGCCTCGATCGCCGCCGACCCCTGGATCGAGAAGGCGACGGTCACGCGCAGGCTCCCCTCGACGATCCACGTCGACGTCGTCGAGCGGGAGGCGCAGGCCATGGTCGCGATCGGCGGCGATCTCTACCTCGCGACGCGCGACGGCGAGCTCTTCAAGGAGCTCGCCGAGGACGACCCTGTCGACCTCCCCATCGTCACGGGGATCACCGGCGAACAGGTGGCGCGGGATCGCCCCGGCGTCGTCATCGCGGTCCGGAGCCTGCTCGACGTGGTCGAGGACCTGGAGCGCGCCGGCGTCGCGCGCCGCTATCCGACCCAGGAGCTCCACGTCGAGCGGGACGGGTCGATCGTCGTCACCATCGGAAAGGAGGCGATCTCGCTCCACCTCGGGCAGCCGCCCTACCGGGACAAGGTCGCCCAGGCGTCGCGGGTGCTCACCGAGCTCGCCCAGCGAAAGGCGAGCGCGTCGGTGATCTTCCTCGACAACGACGCGCACCCCGAGCGCGTCGTGGTGAGGATGAGATGAGCGCCGTCGTGCCCGCTCTCCGCGCCGGCGATCGCCGAGCAAAACTTGGCCGGTGCTGCTGGCTCATGGCAGCGTCGTGCCCGCCTTACACGCGCATGGGGATCGTCCCCGCATGAGGTGGTGCACGCAATGAAGAGCCGGATGGAGACTACTGAGATCGTCGTCGGACTCGACATCGGGACGACCAAGGTCTCGGCGGTCGTTGGCGAGATCGACGCTGATGGGATCACCATCCTCGGGGTGGGGAACGTCCCGTGCCGCGGCCTGCGGAAGGGCGTGGTGAGCAACATCGACTGGACGGTGCGCTCGATCGCCGAGGCGATCGAGGCCGCCCAGACGATGGCGGGCGTCGAGATCCGCACCGTGTATGCCGGCGTCGCGGGCAGCCACATCCGCTGCCAGCAGTCCGACGGCGTCGCCGCGGTCTCCGGCGGCGAGGTCACGCGGCAGGACGTCGAGCGCGTCCTCGAGGGCGCGCGGGCCATCCCGGTCGACGCCGATCGTCAGATCCTGCACGTCCTGCCGCGCGAGTTCACGGTCGACAACCAGGACGGCATCCGCGACCCGGTCGGGATGAGCGGCGTCCGGCTCGGGGTGAAGGTGAACCTGATCACCGCCGCGACCTCGTGCGTGCAGAACGTCGTCCGCTGCGCGGAGCGCTGCGGCCTCACCGTGGCCGACGTGGTGCTGGAGCCGCTCGCGAGCGCCGAGGCGGTCCTCTCCGAGGACGAGAAGGAGATCGGCGTCGCCATCATCGACATCGGCGGCGGTACGACCGACCTGCTCCTCTACGTGGACGGCGGAATCGCGCACGCCAGCGTCATCCCGGCGGGCGGCAACAACGTGACGGCCGACATCGCCGCCGGGCTGCGCACGCCGATGGGCGAGGCGGAGCGGCTGAAGCGCAACGCCGGCTGCGCCCTGGGCCGAATGGTGGGCGACGAGGAGGAGATCGAGGTCCCCGGCGTCGGCGGGCACATGCCGCGCAAGGCGGCGCGCCGCGTCCTGTCGGACATCATCGAGCCGCGCGTCGAGGAGATCTTCGCGGTCATCCGCAAGCGGATCGAGGACACGGGGATGCTCGAGCAGCTCTCGGCCGGCGCGGTGGTCACCGGCGGCGGCGTCCTCATGGAAGGGATGACGGAGTTCGCCGAGGAGATCCTCGGGATGCCCGTGCGCCTCGGCGTGCCGGTCGGCGTGCGAGGCATCACGCAGCTCGTGGCCGGCCCGCAGTACGCGACCGGCGTGGGCCTCGTTCAGTACGGCGCCAACGCACTCGCGCAGGCGCGCGCGCTCACGCCGGTGACGCTCGACGCCGGCCACGCCGGGCGCGCGGAGATCCGTCGCGAGAAGCTCCGCGAGCGCGAGCTGCGCCGAGATGTCGTCGAAGAAATGACGATTGAAAAGAGGTCGAGCGGGAGGTTCTGGAACTGGCTTCGAGCAGCATTCTAGGCATGACGTGGCAAGAGAAAGTTGTTAGAGAATTGGGTTTGAGAGGGTCCGATAGCGCACGGGCGATCCCTCTTGAACGCGAAGTCAAGAGGGTTTGAAGCGCGGTGTTCGAAGGGGAAGAGGCGCCCCTCCGAATGCCGTCCGGAGCGAGGACGTCCTCGCGCACTGAGGGTTCCGCGCCGCTCGACCTCCGCAGGGGTCGGCGCCGGGCCGAGCGGCTAGCTGTACTTCCCCGGGAGGAGTTCATGAGTTTCTCCATCGAGTTTGCCGACGAGCACACCGGGTACGACGCCCGGATCAAGGTCATCGGTTGTGGCGGTTCTGGCGGCAATGCAGTCAACACGATGATCAACTTCGGCCTCGAGGGCGTGGAGTTCATCGTCGTCAACACCGACGCCCAGGCGCTCGGCGCGAGCCTCGCTCCGACCAAGCTCCACATCGGGGCGAGCGTCACGCGTGGTCTCGGCGCGGGCGCCGATCCCGAGAAGGGCCGCAAGGCGGCGCTCGAGGACGTGACGCGCGTCAAGGAGTGCATCCAGGGCGCGGACATGGTGTTCGTCACCGCGGGCATGGGCGGCGGCACGGGCACGGGCGCCGCGCCGGTCATCGCGCAGCTCGCGCGCGAGGAGGGCTGCCTCACCGTCGGCGTCGTGACGAAGCCGTTCTTCTTCGAGGGCAAGCAGCGCTCGCGCCGCGCCGAGCTCGGCCTCGCGATGCTCGCGGAGCACGTCGACACGCTCATCACGATCCCGAACCAGAAGCTCCTCTCGCTGGGCGACGAGGACCTCTCGTTCGTCGAGGCGTTCCGCAAGGCGGACGAGGTGCTCTATCAGGCGATCAAGGGCATCAGCGATCTCATCACGCAGAACGGGATCGTGAACGTCGACTTCGCGGACGTGAAGACGGTGATGTCGAACATGGGCCGCGCGCTCATGGGCACCGGCTGCGCGAAGGGGCAGGGCCGCGCTCGCCTCGCCGCCGAGATGGCCGTCAGCTCGCCGCTGCTCGACGACATCTCGGTCGAGGGCGCGACCGGCGTGCTCATCAACATCGTCGGCGGCCCCGACATGCGGATGCGCGAGATCGAGGAGGCCGCGACGCTCGTGCAGGAGCAGGCGCACGAGGACGCGAACATCATCTTCGGCGCGACGATCGACGAGAACATGGGCGAGATGATCAAGGTCACGGTCATCGCGACCGGCTTCGATCACCTCGTCGCCGAGGTCCCGCAGCAGCTCGCGAGCGCCGCGCAGCCGCGCGCCACCGCGCACTCCATCGGAGCGTCGCTGGCCGCGGCGGCCGGGCCGATGTCGGGCCGCTCCGCCCCGAGCGCTCCTCCCATGCCCATGACGCAGCGCCAGCCGCACCGGCACGAAGAGGTCGCGTACCCGACCACCCGCCGGCCCGCGCCGCAGGTCCAGGCGGCGGGCGGCGGCCCGCGCGACCGCGCGAGCTTCGTCCCTCCGCTCGACTCCGACTGGGACACGCCCGCGTTCCAGCGCCGGGGCCAGTAGCAGCGCCGCAGCCCGCACGGAAGAACTCCCGGTGCGCAGCCACCGCGGGCGTTCACGCTGTATTACGCGTTGACAGGCGCGCACGACGACTTATGGTCAGCCGGCGCCTGTGCCCGCTGTCGGGCAGGATCGACGCGGCGGTCCACGATTCATGAGTGAAAAGCGCGACTTCTACGAAGTTCTTGGCCTCGCGCGTGACGCGACGCCTGACGACATTCGCAAGGCCTATCGTCAGGCTGCGTTGAAGAACCATCCGGACCGGAACCCCGGCGATGCGTCGGCGGAGGCCCGCTTCAAAGAGGCCACGGAGGCGTACCAGGTCCTCTCCGATGAGGAGAAGCGCAGGCGGTACGACCAGTTCGGGCACGCCGGTCTCGAAGGGATCGGCGGCGCGGCCGACGGCGACATCTTCTCTCACTTCCAGGACATCTTCTCGGAGTTCTTCGGCGGCTTCGGCGGCGGGCAACGCCGGCGGCGCGGGCCCGCGCGCGGCCAGGACATCCGGGTTCAGCAGCGGCTCTCGCTGCGGGACGCGTTGCTCGGCTGCAAGCGGGAGGTCGTCCTGCGGACGCCTGTGGCGTGCGACGACTGCTCCGGCTCGGGGGCGAAGCCGGGGACCAAGCGGAAGCCGTGCGGTACGTGCGGCGGCGCCGGGCAGGTCTCGACCTCGCGCGGGTTCGTGATGTTCACCCAGACGTGCCCTGAATGCTCGGGCGAGGGGTCTGTCATCAAGACGCCTTGCGCTACCTGCAAGGGGTTCGGCGCGGTCGAGAAGACGCGGAAGGTCGTCGTCAATTTCCCGGCCGGCATCGACGGCGGCCAGCGGCTCAGGGTGCCGGGGCAGGGCATGCCGGGCGCCCAGGGCGCGCCGCCCGGCGATCTGTACGTCGACGTCGATCTCGCCGCGGACGAGCGCTTCGAGCGCGACGGGCTCGACCTCATCACGCGCGCGCCCATCTCCTTCGCCGACGCGGCGCTCGGCAGCATGGTCAAGATCGACCTGCCGGACGACACGGCGGTCGACGTCGAGGTCCCGGCGGGCGTGCAGCCCGGCGAGGTGATCTCGGTCAAGGGCAAGGGCGCGCCCCGGATCGACGGCCGCGGCCGCGGAGCGCTCCAGGTGATCATCCAGGTCGAGGTGCCGCGGAACCTGTCGCCCGCGGCGCAGGAGCTGCTCCGCAGGTTCCAGGACGAGGTAGCCAAGCAGCAGCCAGCGGCGAAGGCGGCGACCGCGTAGCGCTGCTGGTCGACGAGCTGCGGCCAGCGCTGCGGCGTGCGGCGGCGCTGCGCGGAGACGAAGGCGGGGACGCGCGGGCGCGGCGCCGACGACCGGCGAGCCGGCAGGATTTCCGGCGCTAGGCGTGAGCCTGCGCCGCGTTCAGCGCGTCGTGCCGATCCAGGCGCCCGCGCACGCGAGGCTGAAGGCGATGGGGGCGAGCGCGGCCGCGAACACGACGGCGACGGGCGCCGCGAGGCCGAGCAGCACCAGAGAACCGAGGATGGCGAGCGCCGCCGAGGCGGCCGGCTCCAGGACGCTGCCCGTCGACGAGGCCCGGGCGACGAGGTAGCCAGCCACGGGGAAGGCTGCGATCGCCCCTGCGACGAGCAAGAGCAGCGGCGCCGCCGCGGCGGTCGAGGCGTCGCCCCGGTCCACCGCCGCGAAGTCGACGCCGAAGCGGTGACCGAGCGCGACCGCGAGCGCGAGCGCGGTCGTCATCACCCCGACCGTGACGAGCGCGCCGAAGGCGATCCACGTGAGCGTCACCGGTCGTTCGGTGCGCCTGAGCGCCTCGCGCAACGTTCCGAGCGACGGCGGAGCGATGCGCGGAAGGAAGCGGCGCTCCCTGCGCTGCGAGCTGTGCGGCGACGCGCTTCGGCGGAGCAGGTCGCGGGCGGCGAGGAAGGTCACGAGGCCGGTGCCGAGGAGCACCGGCGCCGCGATGAAGAGCGCGACCGGGGCGCACGCAAAGACGATGTAATCGTAGGCGCCGTTGAGCAGCATCGCGCCGAGCCACATGGCGTTGAAGCGACGGCCGCCCAGCGGCCGCGTGCGCTCGCGGCCCAACGCGTAGCCCCAGAGCGAGGCGAAGAAGAGGTGCGCCGGCACGGCGAGGAGGGCCCGCGCGATGTCGAGCGGGTCCAGCGGCCGGCCCCACAGGTACACGGCGTTGCGGGCCGACACGAACCCGAGCGCCGCGGCGGCCGCGTAGACGAGCCCATCGAACGGCTCCTCCACCGCGCGCAGCCGCGCGAACGGCGCGACCGCCGCCACCTTGAGCCCCTGCTCCAGCGGCGCCGTGACCACGAAGATGTAGACGAGCGTGACGGCGTCGAGCGTGCTGGCGGACTTGTCGAGGCCTTGCCAGCGCTGGAGGAAGGTCTCGATGAGCAGCGCCGGTACGAACGCGAGCGCGCCGAGCAACGCGGTCCCCACCGCGAACCGGCGCCTGCCATAGAGGCGCTGCGACCAGACGAGGAGCGCGGCCAGCCCTCCGAGCGGCGCGGCGACGGTGGCGAGCCAGAGGAGCGCGGCGGCGGCGTTCATGGGCGCGAGGGGCGGGGCGGCGGAGCTGGCTTCGCTGCGGCTAGAAGTGGAGCCCGGCGACCGCGGTCAGGGCGAGCGCCGAGCCCACGCTGGAGCCGTCGGCCGCGAGCAGATCGGCCTTGGCTTGCTGAGGCGCGGCGGCTCCGCCCTTGATCCGATCGATCGCGGCCGAGGAGAGCCCCGGCCTGGTCAGCGCCAGGAGCTCCCAGCTCGCGTTCGCGCCGATCGAAAAGACCGGCGACAGGTAGAGGTCGAGCCCGCCGGAGACCCTTCCGTAGAAGCCGCGGATCGCGATGGCGTCGGCCGCGCCGCTCACCGCGCTCTTGACGCTGCCGAGGCCGGCGTAGCCGAAGCCCAGATCGACGTGCGGGTCGAGCCTGCCGAGCGGCAGGTGCATGCCGAGCTCGCCGCCGAGGGTGAAGAGCTGCCAGTCGCTGAAGAACCCGACCCGTCCGCGGGCGCCCAGCGTGAAGTACAGGAGCCGGACGCCGACCCCGGCGCCGACGACGCCCCCGTTCGCCGCGCTCGAAACGAACCCGGCCGTGAAGTCGTCCTCGTCGATGTTGAACGTCTGGAGACCGACGTTCTCGTAGCCCCCCTCGACGTTCAGCCAGACGATCTCGAGGCCGCGCCCCGAGTCCCGCTCCTTGGCCTCGTCGAGGCGGTGCTCCGTGCCATCGGGGGCGGTGGGCTCTGGCTCGGGCGTGGTCATCGGAGGGGGCGGCGCCAGGCCTCCGGCCTGCATCGATGGATCGTACGGGTTCGGCTGCGCGGCCGCGGCGCCGGTGGGCGAGGCAGCGCCGACGCTCGTCGAGGTCCCCGGGAGCGGCTGCCCCTGCTGTGCCAGGGCCGCGGAGGTCATGGACGCCGACGTGAGAACGGTGAGCAAGCAAAGCGCGCGACGAGCGATCATTCGTCCTCTTCCTGGATGTTCCCGTCGAGTCCGTCGGTTCGTCCCTTCGATTCCAGGGTCTCGGCATCTCCTGTCGATGAGACGGGCGGGCCAGGCACCCGGTAGCCACCGTCGAGCCAGCGGCCGAGGTCCACCAGCTTGCACTGAGGCGAGCAGAACGGAAAGACCGGGTTCTCGGGCCTGAGCCCCGCCGACTTGCGGCAAATCGGGCACCTCGCGCCTGCCAAAGCTCCCATCCGGCGTAACGTAGCAGCGTCCATTGCGGGCATGTAGCCCGCGCTCGGTGAGCAGCTGGCCCGCGCTCGGTGGGTGTGTCGCCCGCGCTCAGCGCGCTCGATCGAGCTCGCAGCCGTGACGCCCGCTCAGCGCGCCGGGACCGCGAGGTAGCGGGGCGCGCCGTGGCGCCGTACCCGCACCAGGAGATCCTGGTGTGCCGCCGCGCCCAGGCGCGCGGTCAGGTCGGCGCCGCCCCGCACCGGCGCGCCGTTCAGGTCGAGCACCACGTCGCCCACCTCGAGGCGGCCAGCCGCGGGGCTCCGAGGCGCGATCGACTCGATGCGCGCTCCTTCCAGCGCGTCGCTCGCCAGCACGCCGAACGGCGGCTGTTCGGCGTCCCTCGGCGCGCGCTCGTCCGGCGCGCGCCAGCTCGGCGACGGCTCGTGGCGGGCCGACGGATCGAGCTTCATCGTCGCGCGCCGATCCGCGCCGTCGCGCTTGTAGATGAGCTCCACCTCGTCTCCCGGCTTGGCTCGCCGGAGGATGCGCGCGAGCTCGCGCGCGTGCTCGACGCGGCGCCCCTCGACCGAGGTGATCACGTCGCCCGGCCTGAAGCCCAGCCGCGATCCGGGGCCCTCCGGCTCGACCTCCGTGATCAGCGCGCCCATCCGCCCTGGCAGCCGGAGCACCCGCGCGAGCTGCGAGGTCACCTCCTGGAAGCTGATCCCGATGCGCCCCCGGTCCACGCGGCCCGTCTCCCGCAGCTCGGGCAGGATCTCGAGGACCTCGTCGATCGGCAGGGCGAAGCTGATGCCGCGGCCATCGGCGTGGATCGCCGTCGCGATGCCGATCACCTGCCCCGTCGCGTCGAAGAGCGGCCCGCCGCTGTTTCCCGGGTTGATGGCGGCGTCGGTCTGGAGGAAGCCGTCGAGGCTCCCCGTGCCCATGGGCCTCGACGTCGCGCTGATGATGCCCCGGGTCACCGTCGGTCCGAGCCCGAACGGGCTCCCGATCACGATGACGCCGTCGCCAGGCCGGACCGGCGCGCTCGATCCGAGGGAGGCGACCCTCAGCGACCCTGCTCCGAGCAGCTTCAACAGCGCCACGTCGAGCGTCGGATCCCGACCGACCACGGTCGCCTCGAAGGCGCGCTCGTCCGAGAGCTGCACCTCGATGCCGAACGCGTCGCCGATCACGTGATCGCTCGTCAGCACGAGCCCTTCTTCGGCGATCACGAACCCGGATCCGATCGCCCGCTCCACCCGCTGCCCACGGCCCTCGAAAGGGAGCGCCGGGCTCGCGCGCCCCTCTGGAAACGAAGGCGCGCGCAGGGTGATGATGGTCACCACCACCGGCCGCACCTGCTCGACCAGCGCAGGCAGGGTCATCGTGCTGCGGGCCGCCGGCGGCTCGGGCGGCGATTCCGCGCGCAGGACCGAGCACGGCGCGCTCACCGCGCCGCGGGGCGATGGAGGGGGCGAGAGCGCGGCTGCCCGGTCGTTGCAGGCAGCGAGCGGTGCGGTCCCGAGGAACCCGACACACGCCCATGTGGCAGCGCGGAGCCGTCCCACGCGCCCGACGTAGAGCCTCGAGGCGGGACCGCAAGCGCGCAAGGACCGCCCGCTGGAGAGCGCTCAGCGCCGCGGCCGAGCTGCCCCGTGGGCCGGACGAGGCGGCACGCGCTGCGCGCCGGCCGCTCAGCCAGGAGGCGCGCCTCGCGCGACCTCCGTGCGCACCACCTGGACGACGACCTCCACCAAGCGACCGCCGGGCTGGACGAACGACGCCTTGCCGCGTCCTCCTTCGAAGCGCCACGCCAGATCGGCAGGAGCGCCCGTCTCTCCTGCGCCTTCGCCGACGCGGACGACGGCGCTCACCTCCAGCGTCTGTTTTCCCGCCGTCACGGCGCCCCGGGCCACGGCGAAGGTCCCGGCGCCGAGCAGCGCGATCGTCCGCTTCGCCAGGTTGCTCAGGTGTCGCGCGGGCTCTTCCCCTCCCGGCTCCGGACGCCACGTCGCGATGTGCCCCGCGTCGTCGATGTCGATCACGAAGCGCGCCTTCCCCGCGCTTCCGGGCGGGAGCGTCGCCCAGATCGGATCCGCCTGGCACGCGGGCGGGATGGCCCTCGTGAAGGCGCGCCCGAGGTTGCGTACAGCGCTGACGCCGGCCGCCCCGAAGTCGCCCTCGCCGTCCTCTCCGGCGCCGGCGCTCGTCCGCGGGGCGGCGGAGCGCGCCGGTGCGCCGGCTTCCCCGCTCGCCGCGGGCTCCCGGCGTCGCTCTGCGGGCCGAGGCGTCGCCTTGGGCTGGGGCGTCGCCGTCGGCCGAGGCGCTGCCTGGCCGCGCGGCGCGGCCGTCATGGGCGGCGCCGGCTCGCCGCCGGCCTCTGCATGGCGCTCTGCGGGCGCCGTGGGCCGGCTGGCATCGGCCGGAGCGTGCGCCGTTGGCATGCTCGTCGGCCCGTCGCGCCCGGCGGCCTCGTCGCGCCCGCTGCGAGCGTCGCTCGGGCGCGCGGCGCCGCCGCTGCCTGGCAGCGCGGCCGTGAGCCCGGTCCAGAGATCGATCGGCTCGCGCTCTGCCGCTGGCGCGGCGGGATCGCCGGCGGGCACCTGCGGCGACAGCCGCGCCGAGCTCCACGCGCCCAGATGGACGAGCGTCGAAACGAGGAGCGCCGGCAGCATCGCTCGTTGATCGCGCATCGGCTCGCACCCCGCCCTTCGACCCCGTCGGACGGGCAGCGGCCCCAGCGCCTCGCTGAAGCTCGTTGCCCTTGGCCCGAGGTTCTGCCAGACAGCATCGCGGCTGCAACGTTCCCGAGCGCGCCTTGAAGCTCCTCGCCCTCTCGACCTCGACCCCGCGCGGCAGCGCCGCCCTCTTCGAAGCAGCGGACGTGGACCTGCACGCCGAGGCGGCGGCCCTGCGCGGCGGCGCACTCTCCGCCGCCGGCGTCGCCGCGGCGCCGGCGGCCGGCGCGCGGCTGCTCGCGGCGACGAGCTACGCCGACGTGCACGGGCACGCGGAGCGCATCTTCGGAGCCGTCGACGAGGTGCTCGCTGCGGCAGGCATACCGGCCGCGGCGGTGCAGGCGCTCGGCTGCGACGTGGGGCCTGGCTCGTTCACCGGGGTCCGGGTGGCGGTCGCGGCGGCCAAGGGCGTCGCCCTCGCGCTCGACGTCCCGATCGCCGGCGTCACCTCGCTCGAGGCGATGGCCGCCGCCGCCTTCGCCGCTGGCGCGGCGAGCCCCGGCGATCTGCTGGTCCCGCTGATCGACGCCAAGAAGGGTGAGGTCTTCCTGGCCGCCTTCGACGCGCCCTCGGCGGCGCCTTCGATCCCGCCGCGCCACCTGCCACGCGACGCGGCGTTCGATGTCGTGGCCGAGCTCGCCGCGGGGCGCCGCATCGTCGTCGTCGGCGCCGTCGCCGAGGAGATCGAGGCGCTCCGGCCGCTCGCCGTGCGGGGCGACGCGCTGGATTTCCCCGACGCAACGTGGATCGGACGCCTCGCGATCGACCGGCTCCGGGCGGCCGCCGCGGGCGGCGAGCGCGGGTCAGCGGAGGCCCCGCATGATCCGGCGCTCCTGGAGCCGCTCTATGTGCGCGCGCCGGACGCGAAGCCGGCCGAGCTGGGATACACTCCGCCCCGATGATCAGCTCGCCTGAAGGGGACGGCGTCGCACCCGACGCGGAGCGCGAGGCCTCGAGCTCCAGCGACGCGGAGCGCGCTCCGCCGCCCGCCGCGGCAGCGGAGCCAGCTCGTTCTCGCTCCGTCCCCGCCGCGTCGCACGACGAGCCCGCCGCGTCCTCCGCCCGCGTGGAGCCGGCCGAGTCGGGGCCTGATCCCGAGCGGCTCCGCGCCCGGTTCGGCCGCCCGTTCGAGGCCGGCGACGTCATCTTCCGCGAGGGCGAGCCCGGGACCGAGTCGTACCTCCTCGAGGAAGGGCGGGTCCGGCTCATCAAGAAGGTCCGCGGCGCCGAGCGCAGCCTGATGGTCCTGAAGCCCGGCGATCTGTTCGGCGAATCCGCGCTCCTCGGCGGCGCGGCGCGCTCGTCGACGGCGATCGCGCTGTCCCGCGGGGTCGCGCTCGCGCTCGATCAGGGCACGCTGCAGAACCTCGTCGAGCGCAACCCGGCCGTCGCGATGCGCATCATCAAGCAGCTCGTCGGTCGGCTCCGCGACGCGGAGGACCAGATCGAGATCATGATGCTCAACGACACGCAGTCGAAGGTCGTGAACGCGCTCCTCAAGCTCGCGCAGCAGTCGCGCGCCACCGGCAGCGCCGCCTCGTTCGCGATCTCGCCGATGGAGCTGTCCACCCGCGTCGGCCTCGACGTCGACACGGTGAAGCGCGCCGTCCAGCAGCTCCGGGAGGGCCAGTACCTGCGCGTCGCTGACGAGCGCCTCGAGATCCCCGATATCGAAGCGCTGCGGAGGCTGTTCGGCCTGCTGGGTCTCAAGGACGAGATCCGTGGCGAACAGTGATGAGCAGGAACCGCCTGCGCCACCATCCTATGCCGACCTGACAACTGCTGGAAGCCGAATCGGGATCGTGAGGACGCGCTGCGTCTTCCGGGGAGATTCGCGGGTTGACGTGACAAGCGGCCTGGTTTACTCAGGGGTCCCCGCAGGGCAGGCGAAGTCCCGTCCTGACAATGTGCCGCGCCGCGGCATCGTTCGGCAGCGGATTCAAGATCGCACATGACCTCGCAGCGACACAGGACAGCAGCGACCCGCGCGGGGTGCATCCGCGGCGCGGCCGCTGTCGTGTCGATGGGGTCACTGCTGTCGTTTGCGTCGCTTACGTCGTTTGCGCCGCTCGCGCTCGCGTCGTGCGGCGGCGCGCAGCCCTCGGCGCAGACGAGCGACGCGCGGTCGCTCGCGGAGTATGATCTCGCGCGCGACTCGTTCCAGCGCGGTCGCCTGCGCGAGGCGCTGGCGCACGTCGAGGAGGCGCTCTCGCACGACGAGGACAACGCCGAGGCGTCCTACCTCGGCGCGTTGATCCTGCTCGGCTTCTGCGCGGGTGATGCTCACTCCAGCGACTGTCGCTTCGACAGCGCCGAGAAGATGGCGCGGCGTGCCCTCGAGGCGAACCCGGAGATGCGGGACGCGAAGAACGCGCTGGGCGTCATCCTCGTGCATCAGCGGCGCTACGACGAGGCGATCGCGGTGCTCAAGCCGCTGACCGAGGACATCCTGTACGCCTCGCCGGAGAAGTCGTGGGGCAACCTGGGCTGGGCGTACCTGCTCAAGGGCAGGAACGACGAGGCGATCGACGCGCTACGCCGCGCGGTCGCCGCGCAGCCGCTCTTCTGCGTCGGGCAGTACCGGCTCGGGCTGGCCTACGAGAAGCGAGGCGAGCTCGATCTGGCGCGCGAGGCGCTGACGAAGGCGGTCGAGACCGACCAGCCGGAGTGCACGCGGCTGCAGGACGCGTTCGACGCGCGCGCCCGCATCGCCGAGAAGAGGGGGCTCGTGGACGACGCGCGCGCCGATCTCGAGCGGTGCCGGGAGATCGACGCGACGACGCCGGTAGGGCAGCGCTGCGCTGCACAGTTACAGACGTTGCAATAGGGCCTCGGCGCGCCGCTTTCCGAGAAGTTCCGCGGGGTGCGCTAGGGGGTTGAGCAACGGTTCTCAGGGTGAGTAGAGTGACGACCGAATGACGATGGGTGGAATGGGATGGAGTCGATCGGACGCTACCTGAGACGCACGCGTGAGGCTCGAGCCATGAGCGTGGAGGAAGTCGCCCGCGCCACGCGCATCCCGGTGATCTCCATCGAGCGAATCGAGGCAGATCATTTCGACGACCTGCCTGGCGAGGTGTTCGTTCGCGGGTTTTTGAAGGCGTACGCTCGCGCGGTCTCGCTCCCGATGGAGGAGGTGTTGGCCCGATACACGGCGAGCCGCCGGATCGCGCTGGTGACACCGCTGCCCATCGCGGCGCCCGCGCGCCGCACCCAGAGCAGGCGCTTCGGGGTCGCGATCGCGTTCGTGTTGTTGCTCATCCTCTTCACGCTGGCGCTCAGCATCGTGCTCAGGCCCCGCGGCCACGACATGCCGCCGGAGCTGTCGGAGGGTACCCTCGCGAGGGCGAGTACCTCCCTCTCGGTCTGAGGGCCAAATTTTCGCCGCGCGCTCGCGCGCGGTTCACGTCGTAACCCGCCGGTATCTGCCATGCCTCGATCGGTTCGCCCGCGGACGGAGCGCCTCCGGACCGGGGCGCTCCTGGTCCGGCGTGTACCTTTCGGTGAAGCCGATCTCCTGGTCGGGCTCTTCACCGAGCAGGGGGGGCTCATCTCTGCCACGGCGCGCGGCGCGCGCCGCTCGGCCAAGCGCTTCCCGGCGCTCGAGCCGATGCACCTGCTCCGCGTGACCCTGGAGATCCGTCCTGGCGCGGAGCTCGCCCAGCTGACGGAAGCGGCGATCGAGCGCCCGCGCCTGCGCCTCGCGGGGGATCTCGGGCGCCTCGAGGTGGCCGGGCGCGCGCTGCGCTGGGTGCGGGAGATCGCGCCGGCGCACACCGCCGAGCATGCGGCGTGGCGCGAGCTGAACCAGCTGCTCGACCGCCTCGACGAGGTGTCCACGCCTCCTCCCCAGGCGCTGCTGGCGGAGACCGGCCTGCGCCTGCTCGTCGCTTTCGGCTGGGGCCTCGAGCTCACGCAGTGTGTCCGTTGCGGGCGCGCCTGCGACGCGACGCAGTCGGCCTGCGCCGACCCGGCGCGCGGCGGCCTCGTCTGCCGGGCCTGTGGCGGCGGCCCTGTCGTGTTGCGGCCGGAGCCGAGGGAGCGGCTGCTGGCAGCGATGCTCGGCGGCGCGCCGATCCCGGAAGAGGACGTCCCGCTCGCGCTCGACTTAGTAGAGGGCGCGCTCACCGCCCACGCGAGCGGCAGCTGAGCGGCGGCCGCCTCCTGTGCGGGTGGCCGCCGCTCGGCGGCGCTCCTAGCGGTTCGGAGTCACGCGACGGCTCGCCAGAAGCGGGTCGCCGCGCGGGGGGCTTCGGGCGATCCCTCGATCTCCACGTAGGGCCGGCCGGGCGCGGCGCGTGGGAACGAGAAGCTGCCGGTGTTCGCGTAACCGTCGCCGAGCGCCTCGCGGTGCGTGTGGCCGAAGACGACCAGCTTCGCGCCTGTCGTCCTCGCGACGCGGCTGGCGCTCTCGGCCAGGCGCTCGGCGACCGTGCCGGCGTAGCGGTTGTGCCCGCTCGCCCAGCTCGCGCCCATCAGCAGCGCGCCGAGCCCGAGCGCCGCGGCGCCGGTCCCCCGCGCGCCGAGCCCGAGCGCCGCGATCCCGGCGCCCATCGACAACGTCGCGATCACGCGATCGAAGTACAGCCGCGTGAACGTGCGCGCCGCGCTCTCCAGGGTCGGCGTGGCCCCGAGCCCGACGAGCGCGTCTGCCATCGCGCGCGGCACCCCGAGCTCGTGCGCGAAGCGCTCCATGGCCGCGGCCCCCACCGCGGCCTCGCCTTCCGCGCGGTAGAGCGGGCCGCTCTTCAACATCGCGCCGATCGCCGCGTGGAAGTAGCGGTAGATGACGTAGGGCGCGCGAGGGCCGTACCAGGTGAACGCCGACAGGAACAAGCTGAGCGGCGTCTGATCGTTCGCCTGCAGATAACGGTGCGCGCCGGTCGGCGCGATGAACTCCTCGACGAAGTGAACGCCGAGGCTGCGCTCGCCGACTACGAGCGGGTGAGCGGGGGCGTTGTCCGGATCGTAGAGGTGGCCGTGCTCGAGGTGGATTGCCCCCTCGCGGAAGAACCAGGGCGTCGTCCGGATCCGCGACCGGGCCTCGCCGGTCACCTCGAGCGCCTCCGCCAGCGCCACGGGGAAGTCGGGCGCCCCGACCTCGGCGTCGTGATTGCCACCCGCCAGCCAGAGCTCGCCGCCCCGGTCGAGGTGCTCGGCGAGCGCCGCCCGCGCGGTCGGGTGCGCGAGCAGCGCCTCGCGCAGCGCGCGCGGCCGGGGCATCCAGGGCGACTCGGAGGAGAGATCGAACAGATCGCCCGCGACCACGATGCGTGCCCCCCGGTGGGCCTCCACGAACCGGGCAAGATCGGCGGTCACGTCGCGCGGCGTCTGGCGCACGAGATGGAGATCGGCGAGCACGACCGTGCGGCGCTGCGTCATAACCTTCCTTATTCATCACGTCCGCCCGGGCGCTGCAACTCGCCGCCAGCCGCGCGATCTCGGCTGGTGCCCCCGTGGAGGAGGGCTGCCCACCGAGCTCAGCGCTCATCTGTCGCATCCGTCACCGCTGCCGGGATGCAGCCCTCCGTCACCGTCGCCGCGCAGCCCTGGCACGGGCTCGACGCCTGCGCCGCTGCGTCCCATGCAAGCGTGCATGGAAGGCTCGGCGCGGACGCGACCCTCGGCCCAGCGGGTGAACGGTGGACTGCTCGCAGAGATCACCCGTGCCCTGGGGGGCAAGGACATCGAGGCCCTCTCCCGGATCTACGCGGAAGACGCCGTGATCGAGGAGGTGAGCAGCCGCGATCCGCCGGCCCACCCCAGCGTCACCCGCGGGAGGCAAGCGATCATGGAGCGGCTCAAGAGCGACCTCTTCCGCGATCCGGTCTCGGACTGGGAGCGCCAGCTCGATTCGACGGAGATCCTGGATGGAATCGAGACCGATGAGGGGCTGGCGTACATGGAGGTGCGCGTCTATGCGGCCGGCGATCGGGTCGTCGCGCAGCACCTGGCCCGCAAGAAGAACGGCCTCATCGGCCACGATCGCGTCGTCGTCGCCTGGGACGCGGACTGAGCCAGCGCCGGCGAGCGGCGGTGCCGCCCGACGCGCCGTCGAGGGCCGCCTTGCTTGCGCGGCGAGGGCTGCGCTGCTCGCGCGGCGGCGATGTAGAGTGGCGCCGTGACCACCGCCGTCCTCCTCAGCTGCCACGGCACCGTCGAGCGGCTCGACGATCTGCCCGCATTCGTCACCAACATCCGCCGCGGCAGGCCGGCCCCGCCAGAGGTGATCGACGAGGTCCGCCGCCGCTTCCAGGCGATCGGCGGCTCGCCGCTCATGCGCATCACGCAAGCCCAGGCGGACGCGCTCGCCGCGAGGCTCGGTCTCCCGGTCGCCATTGCCGGGCGCCTCTGGCACCCGTATCCGGCCGAGGTGCTCGGCGCGCTCCACCGCAGCGGCGTGAGGCGCGTCGTCTCGCTGCCGCTCGCGCCGCAGTCCGTCGACGTCTACCACGCCGTCGTCCGCGACGCGGCCGCCGAGCAGGGCGGCATGGAGGTCCGGTGCGTGCCCGCGTGGGGGCTCGATCCGGCGCTGATCGACGCCTTCGTCGAGGTGATCGACGAGGCGCTCGCGCGCGCCCCCGAGGAGAGCCGGGCGAAGACGGCGGTGATCCTCTCGGCCCACAGCCTCCCGCAGCGGATCATCGCCGCCGGAGATCCGTACGAGCGCCAGTTCCGCGCGATGGCCGCCGAGGTGGAGCGCCGCATCGCCCCTCGCAGGAACCCGGTGCTCGTCGCCTTCCAGAGCCAGGGCATGACCGGCGACGCCTGGCTCGGTCCGGATCTGCGGTCGACGTTCGATGGCCTCGCCGCGCGCGGCGTGCGGGAGGCGCTGATCGCGCCGATCGGCTTCGTCGCGGATCACGTCGAGACCCTCTACGATCTCGACGTGGAGGCGCAGGTATTCGCCCGTGAGGCGGGCCTCGCGCGGCTCTCCCGGGCGCCGGCCGTGAACACGCGGCCGCGCTTCATCGACGCCCTGGAGGCGCTCGTCCGGCGCGAGCTCGCGCAGGCCGCGCCGTAGGCGGCGCAGCGCCGGCTCAGCGCTCGCTGACGCGGCGCTTGCGCGGGAGCCTCGACACGGTCGCGCGGAGGAGCCACGGGGCGTGCCTCGAGAGCGACACCCCGAGCTTGCCGTGGGCGGTGACGATCACCTCGGCGCGCCGCGCGACGATGCCGTCCATGATCTGTCGCGCCGCCGTCTGCGCCGGCATGACGAGCCAGCGCGGCACGGGATCCTGGGCGCCCTCGTGCCGGTTGCCCGCGTTGTCGATCTGGCGGATCTCGCTCGCCACGTACCCCGGCGCGACGTGCGTGACCGCGACGCCGTCGGCGTGGAGCTCCGCGCGCAGCGTCTCGGCGAGGGCGCGCACCGCGAACTTGCTCATCGTGTAGGCGCCCACCGCGGGGACCGCGAGGTAGCCCATCACGCTGCCGACGAGCGCGACGCCGCCGCGCGATCGCTTGAGCTCCGGCAGCGCGGCCTTCACGGTGCGCAGCGCGCCGAAGACGTTGGTCTCGAGCTGCCGGCGGAAATCGTCGAGCGCGAGATCCTCGACGCGTCCCGCCACGCCGAACCCGGCGTTCGCGATGGCGATGTCGAGCCCCCCGAACGCCTCGCTCGCCTGCGCGACGGCGCGCTCCACGTCGCCGTCGCGCGTGACGTCGCACGGGGTCGCGAGCGCCTCGCCGCCGGACCGCCGGATCTCCGTCGCGAGCGCCTCGAGCCGCTCGGCCCGCCGCGCCGCGAGGACGACCCGGCCGCCGCGCCGGGCGACCTCCCGGGCGAGGGCCTCGCCGATCCCCGACGACGCGCCCGTGATGAGAACGACCCGACCGGCGAGCTTGCTTGCCATGGACGCCCGCATACCACGATCGCGGGACCTCGCGCTCTGGCGCGCGCTAGCGCGGTCGCTCATGCTCGGCCTCTCGCCGCTCGGTCGCGCCGGCGGCGTCGGTTACGATGGCCTCTCCCGGCTCGACCGGGCGCCGCGTCTCAGCGTAGGTTTGCGTTCGTTTTGCGTAGGTCTGCGTTCGTCTGCGTTCGTTCGCGTGCGGTTGTGCACGATGACGAACGGTCGCGCATCGTTGCGCACGGGGTGACATGCGAAGCCACTCGATCCGCCGCTCTCTTGCCGCTCTCCTCGTCGCCGCCGCCTGCGCGGCCCCCGCTCCCGCCTCCGGCGAGCCGCCCCCCTCGCTTTCGCGCGTGGAGGCGCTCCTCGCGCAGGGCGACTATGCGGAGGCCGAGAAGGTCGTCCTCAGCCTCCAGGGCGGGAAGGAGCGCGCCGCGGCGCTGCTCGCGAAGGCGCGGATCGAGCTGCTCACGGGTCGCTACGACGACGCGGTGAAGACGGCGAAGGCCGCCGCCGCGCTCGGCAAGGAGGCGCGGATCGCCGCCGCGCCGCTTCGGGCCGAGGCGCTCGCGCGCCGCGGGAAGATGGCCGAGGCGATCGCGGCGGTGCGCGAGGTGGAGCGGGAGGACGACGCCCGCCGCGCGCGGCTCATGCTCGGCGAGCTCCTGATCGAGTCGGGCAAGCGGGGCGAGGCGCGCGCGCCGCTGATGACGATCATCGACGACTACAACGACGACAAGATCACCGCGAGCGACGCGGAGGGGCTGTCGCTGGTCGGGCGCGCGGCGCACCTGCTCCGGAGCGCGCGCGACGCGAACGACGCGTTCAACGCGGCCGAGAAGGTGGGCGGCAAGCAGCGGGTCGAGACGTTGCTCTGGCGGGCCGAGCTGTTCCTCGACAAATACGACCCCGGCCACGCCGGGCAGGTCGTGAAGGAGGCGCTCAAGCTCGCCCCGAAGGATCCGTTTTCCCGCGTCGCCATGGCGCGCGTCAAGCTCGAGAGCGCGATGGACTTCGGCGGCGCCGACAGCGAGGTCGCGCAGGCGCTCTCCGTGAATCCGAACCTCGCCGAGGCCTACTTCGTCCGCGCCGGGCTCGCGCTCCGCGACATGGACATCGACGCCGCGGACGCTGCAGCCGACCGCGGGCTCAAGGTGAACCCGAACGACCTCGAGCTGCTCTCGATCAAGGCGGCGGGCCGCTTCCTCGCCGACGACGCGGCCGGCTTCGAGGCCATCAAGGCGAAGGTGCTCGGCCTGAACCCGGGGTTCTCGCGGTTCTTCCAGATCGTCGGCGAGTTCGCGGAGTGGGAGCACCGCTACGACGACATCGTCAAGATGATGGCGGAGGCGACGCAGGTCGATCCGGACGACGCGAAGGCGCACGCCACGCTCGGCCTGAACCTGATCCGCGCCGGCGACGAGAAGAGCGGCGTGCTCTCGCTGCAGAAGGCGTGGGACAAGGACCGCTTCAACGTGCGGGTCTTCAATACGCTGAACCTCTACGAGAAGGACATCGCGACGCAGTACGTGACCGTCGAGGGGCAGACGTTCCGCGTCCGCTACCACAAGCAGGAGCGGGCGATCCTCGAGCGGTACGTGCCGCGCATGCTCGAGGAGGCGTGGGGCTCGATGGTGAAGCGGTACGGCTTCACGCCGAAGGTCCCGGTCTCGATCGAGCTCTACGCGTCGACGGAGAACTTCAGCGTCAGGACGAGCGGCCTGCCCAACGTGGGCATCCAGGGCGTCTGCTTCGGCCAGACGCTCGCGGCGCTGAGCCCGGCGGCGGGGGAGTTCAACTGGGGGAACGTGCTGTGGCACGAGCTCGGGCACGTCTTCGCGATCCAGCTCTCGAAGAACCACGTCCCGCGCTGGTTCACCGAGGGGCTCAGCGAGTACGAGACGATCGTGCGGCGGCCCGAGTGGCACCGCGAGGAAGATCCGGCGCTGTTCGCCGCCCTGAAGGGCGGGAGGATCCCGGCGGTCGACGGGTTCAACCGGGCGTTCACGCACGTCGACAACATCGAGGACGTGACGATGGCCTACTTTGCGGCGAGCCAGATCGTGGTCTTCATGGCGGGCGAGTTCGGCTTCCCGAAGGTGGTCTCGATGCTGCCCCGGTGGGCCGCGGGCAAGCGGACGCAGGAGGTGGTGAAGGAGTCGCTCGGGATCAGCGCGGAGGAGCTCGATCGGCGCTTCCGCGCGTGGCTGAAGCCCCGGCTCGAGCGCTACGAGAAGCAGTACGTCCCGGATCTGCACGCGCCGCCGCTCGACGAGGCGCGCAAGGCGGCGGCGCGCGCTCCGAAGGACGCGAAGCGGCTCGTCGAGCTCGCGCTCGCGCTGTTCGAGGACGGGCAGCGCCAGGAGGGCGAGGCGGTGCTCGCCGAGGCGCTCCGGGTCGACCCGAAGCAGCCTGACGCGACCTACCTCAAGGTGCGGGCGGCCTTCGCCGAGAAGAAGCCCGACGAGGCGGCGAGGCTCTTGAGCAAGATGATCGCCGACGGGAACGACGGCTACGTCGTGCGGATGAAGCTCGCTGATCTCGCCGAGCTGAAGAAGGACGCGGCGAAGATGAAGGCGAACCTCGAGGCGGCGTCGCGCCAGGATCCCACGCAGGCCGAGCCGCTCCAGGGGCTGTACGACCTCGCGCATCGGCAGAAGGACGCTGCGGGCGAGCTCTCGGCGCTTCGCCGGCTCGCGCTCCTCGATCAGCACGATCGCCGTGTCTGGCGGCGGCTGCTCCGGCTGCTCGTGGAGCGCGGCGCGTGGGAGGAGGCGCGCAAGGTCGGCGAGGGCGCGATCTTCGTCGACGTGGCGAACCCGGAGATCCACCGGCTCTATGCGCGGGCGCTGGCGCGCACGGGGCGGCACGTGTCGGCGATCTACGAGCTGAACAGCGCGCTCCTAGCCGGGTCGAAGCCGGGGGATGCGGCGGAGATCTACGGGGAGCTCGCCAAGGCGTACGCGAAGATGAAGCGGGACGACTACGCGAAGCAGGCGCTCGAGTACCAGAAGGCGATGAGGGGCGCGTCACCGCCTGCGCCGCGGGCGATGCCGGATTGAGGTTCGGGGCTCGGGGCTCGGGGCGAGGTGTGAGCGGGGAAGGGAGGGCGGAGATCCCGGCTGCACGCGCCGGAGGGGGTCTCCGCGCGGCAGGGCGCGGGTGGGCGCTCGGCCATCCGCCGAGGCGGGAGCGCGGAGCTTGCGCATGGACCACCGCCCGGCATGTCTCCCTTCGGGCCTTGCCACCTGGGACGTTTCGTCGCGCGCCACACAAGGCGCGCCTGAGACGTGGAGCCCTCCGGGACCTTATGGCACCTCGGTCGGTGCTCGCCGCGCCCACCCGCGCCCTGCCGCGCGGAGACCCCCTCCGGCGCTCGCGTGGTGCCAGGTCAAACCGCCGCGCGCTGGACCTGAAGGCTCGTGGCCCCGTGCCAGCAGGCGCTGGTTGCTACGGGCGAGCGCGACGCCACTGCCGCCGGAGCTTTCGTCTCCGGCGGCGCACCTGACGCGCCTGGCGATGCTTGCCTTGCTGCGCCAGCGTCAACGCCAGCAGCTCGAAGGCCGAGTCGACCAGCGAACGGATGCTGAGATCATCCGGGACAACTGCAGCATAACGCTCCCCTAGCCGGATCGCGCGCTTGAGGAACCCGGCGGCTTGGCGCGCCCATCGTGTCGCTGAAGAGCGAGGACCATCACTGGCCGCACCCGCCGCGCGAGCACCGCCATGGGATGCGAACCACTTCAGCCCCAGTTGCACGTGCAGGGGAACGAGCAGCCGAGCAGCCTGCATTTGAGCAGAGTGCAGTGGGAGGTTTCTCGCATGATTCCAGGCGCTTAAGAGCGCTGCGGTTGCGCCGTTAAGATCACCTTGCTGTAAGAAGGCATCGGTCTGACGGCCGTATCCGAGCGCAACCCGCCAGCTGTGAGATAGATCGTCAGGGTGCTCCGCGAGAAGGCGGAGCGCGCTGGTTGTGCTTCGCTGCGCCCATTCCAGCGCTGCGGTGGGGTCTCTTTGCGCGGATGCGATGGCCGAGCGCTGCGCCAGCAGGCGCCAGCGTACAAATGACCATCGCTCGCCTCCGTCGTCATCGGAGAGCTGCAGCGCGATCTGCAGAGCGGCATCGCAAGCTTCTCCTGCCTTGGCAAGGTCACCTCGCGCCCTGAGCGTCGTGCTCAATTCATAGTGGTATTCCAGCAACTCGACCTGCCAGCGCGCTTCGGTGGGATGCTCCGTCGCCCTTCGCTGTACAAGCCCGAGGCCCTCGTGCAACATCTGCTCTGCTGCCGCGTGATCGCCTCTGGTCGAGATGAGGGCGGCGATCTGCCGGCGCACGATGCTCGTCCTGAGCTGCGTGTCCTGATCCGTTGGATCGACCCTGGCCAGTGTCGCTAGTGCATCGAGTTGCTCGCGGAAGGCAGCTTCGGCCGAACGAAGATCGCCTTGTGTCGCCAGCACCTGCCCACGAAGTCCGAGCACTCTGTCCAGCATGCCCAGCCCGGCCGCAGTTGCAGCGGCGTCTTCCCGTCGGAGAGCGCACAGCACGCCGTCCAGACGATGAAGCGATAGCTCCAGCCTTCCTTGCTCCCATGCGATAAGGCCGTGTAACGCGTTCAGGAGAAGTTCATCGATGGGGTGTGAAGCACCGCCGCCATGCTCGCGGGCGAGGGTGTGTGCGCAGCGCTCTGCCTCCTCGACACGCCCTGCCATGAACAGACCCCAGGCTGCAGCCTCCAGAGCTCGTCGGCGCGCGCCCTTCGCGTTCGGGCTTGTGGCTGCCTCCAGGCGCTCGGCCCTCTTGAGCTCGCGATCTGGATCGGCCAGCACCGCAAAAGAGATCATGGATGTCCGCATCGGCGCCCGCCATTCCGGCACCCTCGGCGCACTCACCTCCGCGGATGTGCCCGGCTCCGCGATGAAGGCGCGGATCGAGAACAGATCTGGCGCGAGATCACGCAGCAGCCGCTTCAGCGACTCGCGCCCCTCGACGATGACGCCCCCGTCGAGCCGCTTGCGATACGCCTCGCGCCGCTCGTTCATCGCCAGGAAGAGCTGCGACGCCGCGCCGGCCCACTCCTCGATGAGCCCTCCTGGTCCGTCGGTCCGGATCCAGTGGATCCCCGGCTCGGTCTCACCGGCGAGTTCGACGGCCAGCCTGGCGAGGCTGTGTGGCGGCGGCGCGTGCACGAAGAACGGCTTGCCCTGCTCGCGGCACCAGCGCTCCGCCTGGTCGCGCAGCCGCGCCCGTGGGCGGGCGTCGTCGCCGACGACGAGCGCGAACCAGAAGCCGATCTGGTTCTCGAGGTGGAAGCTGAGCCGGCTCCAGGCCTCCGCCTCGTCTGCGGTCATGCGCTGCGCACGACGTCGCGTATGAGGGGGTGCACGTCGTACCAGAAGTCGTCGTTCAGGTAGCAAAGGAGGATCCCCGAATCGAGGAAGCGGAGCACGTGCTCCCGCTCCTCCCCGCGGATCTCCTTCAGGCTCTTGTCAGCCGCGATGCGGCCGAGCACCTCGATCTCGTCCTTGTAGAGCGGCAAGTACGCCCGCTGCGCGATGGCGACGATCTTCTCCGCGGCGCTCTCCTGTACCCCGAGCCCTGCCAGATGGACGGCCTCGAGGAGCATGTTGAGGAGGTCGCGCAGGTGTCCTCCCGACGCGAAGATGAGGCGCTCGAGCGCCTGATCGTCCGGAATGATCCTCCGCCAGTCTCCCCGCCGCTCGACGAGGCGGATGATCCGGTCAACCACGTCCGTGCGCTCGCCGTTCCGTCGCTTCACCTGGTAGGCAGGCCACGCCTGCACCGCGCCGTTCATGAACTGGGCGGCGAGGTTGTTGGCTTCCAGGAAGAGGAACGCGGGGACGCTCAGCACCATGTGCGTCTCCGGCAGGCTGATGCGGCTGGCGTGCGTCAAGAAGAGCTCCTCGACGCTGCGGCGAACCTCGTCGCTCGTCTCCCCCGTGCCCCGGAGGTGCTCGAGCGAGTCCAGAATCACGACGAGGCGAACCTCGCGCCCGGCGCGCGCGCGGAGGGCGTCCAGGATCTCGTCATGGTAAGCGCGGATCTGCGCCGTGAGCTCCGCGAGCCGCCCCGAGAGCTGATCGCGGACCTGCCCGCGGAACCCTGGGTCGCCCCGCAAGGCGAGCTTGACGTTGGCGACCCCGGCGTTCGCCGTGACCTCGCTCGGCATCTTCGGCAGGAGGCCGCGCAGGCGCTCCACGAAGCTCTTCTCGAGGCCCTTCTCCTTGCCGAGGAGCCGCTCGCTGGTGAGCTGCTCGCTGATGGCGCCGGCCAGGATGAGAAGGAACTCCCGGATGTCGACCGGCGAGTGCATGTCGATGAAGTCGTCGAGGTCGACACGGATGACGTGGAAGTCGTGCTCCCAGAGCATCTTCTCCAGCCGGGAGAGCTCCGTCGTCTTGCCCGTCCCCCGGAAGCCCGCGACCAGCTGGACGCTCTCGACCTCGCTGAAGTCGATTGTGTCGAACAGCCGCTTCACCGGATCGTGCCGCTCGTCATGGAGCGGCTCGTACAGCTTGCGGTCCTCCTCATCCATGAGGTTGAGCGGCCTGTCGCGCAGCGCCCGGAAGAGCGCGCGCTGGATGCTGCGATCGATCGCTTGCATGGGCGGACCCGCGGACCCTAGCACCGCGCGCTCAGGGGGCGCAGCACCGACCGTCATCCCATGGGTTGGGGAAATCCTGCGCTCGGCCGACGCGCCGTCATCCGAGGGCGGTCGCCCCGGCTTCGCGACGGGATCCGCGTCACGTCACTCGGCGTCCACCAGTCGTGCGGGCGAAGCTGCGCTCCCTCCTCATTCCGTCCGCTGTGCGAGCCTCGCCCTCCGGCGAACCGGAAACGGTTAGGAGGAGGCAGCTGGGAGCCCTCGGCGAACCGGAAACGGTTAGGAGGAGGCAGCTGGGAGCCTTCGGCGGACCGGAAACGGTTCGGAGGAAGCAGCCGGGAGCCGCCGTTGACCCGGAGACGGTTAGGAGGAGGCAGCTGGGAGCCTTCGGCGGACCGGAGATGGTTCGGAGGAAGCAGCCGGGAGCCGCCGTTGGACCGGAGATGGTTCGGAGGAAGCAGCCGGGAGCCGCCGTTGGACCGGAGACGGTTCGGAGGAAGCAGCCGGGAGCCGCCGTTGAACCGGACATGGTCGCCAGTGCCTCCTTCTCGATCGCACAGCCGTGCCCCTTGCGGTCCTGGCCAAGCGTCTCACCTCCATCTCGCCCCATATCCCCACTCCCGTAGCGCCGAGGGGAGGGTCTGCGCGGCGGCCGGGGGTGGGCGCGATCGAGCACCGACCGAGGTGCCATAAGGTCCCGGAGGGCTCCACGTCTCAGGCGCGCCTTGTGTGGCGCGCGACGAAACGTCCCAGGTGGCAAGGCCCGAAGGGAGACATGCCGGGCGGTGGTCCATGCGCAAGCTCCACGCTTCCGCCTCGGCGGATGGCGAGCGCCCACCCCCGGCCGCCGCGCAGACCCTCCCCTCGGCGCGGCCCCCCGGCAGGGCCGCCTCCTTGGTGGCCTACTCGTCCTCCGCCTCGCCTTTGTCCCCCCGCAGCCCGAGCGCCTTGAACTTCTTGTACAGGTGGCTCCGCTCGAGCCCGAGCCCGCGGGCCGTCGCGGCCATCTGCCCTCCATGATGGCCGAGCGCCTCCTCCAGGATGGTCCGCTCCGCCTCCTCCGCGAGCACCCGGAACGGCACCCCCGGCCGGAAGAGCCCGCCCTTCATCGCAGCCTGCTGCCCCCCGAGGCAGACCTTCACGTCGCCCTCGTCGATCGTCTCGTCCGGCGTCAGGATCACCAGCCGCTCGATGATGTTGCGCAGCTCCCGCACGTTCCCCGGGAAGCTGTAGGCGACCAGCATGCTCATCCCGCCGTCCGTGAACGCCATCCCGGGCCGATCGTTCGCCTGCGTCGCGAGCGCGAGGAAGTGCCGCGCGAGCAGCGGCACGTCCTCGCGCCGCGCGCGGAGCGGCGGCAGCGACAGCGGCAGCACGTTCAGCCGATCGTAGAGATCCGGCCGGAACTGCCCCTCCCGGCACGCCGCCTCGATGTCGCGGTTCGTCGCCGCCACCACGCGCACGTCGACCTTGATCGTCTCGTGCCCGCCCACGCGCTCGATCTCCCGCTCCTGGAGCACCCTGAGCAGCTTCGCCTGCATCGCGAGCGGCATGTCCCCGACCTCGTCGAGGAACAGCGTCCCGCCGCTCGCGCGCTCGAACTTCCCTCGCCGCTGCTTCGTGGCGCCCGTGAACGCGCCAGCCTCGTGCCCGAACATCTCGCTCTCGATGAGCTCGCTCGGGACCGCGGCGCAGTTCATCTTCTCGAGCGGCCCGCGCGCCCGCTTCGACGCACCGTGGATCGCGCGCGCGACGAGCTCCTTGCCGGTGCCGCGCTCGCCCGTCACGAAGACCGTCGCGGTCGCCTTCGCCGCGCGCGCGATCTGCTCGCGCAGGTCGAGCATCGCGCGGCTCTCTCCGATGAGCTCGCCGACCTGGCCGGTCTGCGTTCGCAGCGCCTTCGCCTCGGCCTCGGCGCGGACGAGGCGCAGGGTGTTCTCGAGCACGAGCAGCAGCCGGTCGGTCGAGAGCGGCTTCTCCAGGAAGTCGATCGCCCCGAGCCGCGTCGCGCGGACGGCGGCGTCGACCGTCGCGTGGCCGCTCATCATCACGACGGGCAGCTCCGAGCCGGCGACGCGTATCCGCTGGAGCAGCTCCACGCCGTCACCGTCGGGCAGCGAGACGTCGAAGAGCGCGATGTCGTAGCTCCGCTTCGCGAGCTTCTCCTCGGCCACCCCGACGCCGCCGGCGACGTCGACCGTGTAGCCCTCGAGCGACAGGGCCTTCTGGAGGGTCGTCAAGATCGCCCGCTCGTCGTCGAGCACCAGCACATGTCCGCGCGGCATGTTTGCCACCGTAGCGCGGAACCGCCGCGGCCGATGCCCGCCGGCTGCGCGCCGACGCTGGAGCGCGGGGCACCCTGCCGGAGCGCGGGCGCACTCCGCCGGAACCAGTGCATGGAACGGGCGTGGAGAGTGCGTCGAGCGCGCGTCGGCGGCGGCAAGAATCCATGGCCGCGACCCGACGCGTGAGGCGGCGTGAACACCGCGCGCTCCGGGACCAGCGACGCAAGGCCCGCTTCCGCGCCGCTGCGCGTGGAGAAAGGGGGATCCGGCTTGCGCGCGCTATGGTAGCTTGGCCCAGGATGTCTCCCGACGGTCTCGCGACGGCGGAAGGAGATCTGGAGCGGACGCCGTTCGCTCATCTTTTCGTCTATGCCGTCGAGCATCGGCTGACCGGCGCGCTCATCCTGGTGGAGCCCACGGGCGCCGCGCACACGCTGCGGATCGTCCGGGGGAACCCCGTGAAGATCCGTCCGAGCGACGGGTACGCCCGGCTCGGGGAGATCCTGATCGAGGAGGGAGTGATCACCGCCGAGATCCTGGCGGAGGCGCTCGCGACAAGGGGCCTCCTGGGGGACGTGCTGCTGCTGTCGGGGTGCGTCGATGCCGCGACCATCGACTGGCTAGCCCAGGTCCAGTTCGTGCGGCGGATGATGCGCCTGTTCGATCTGCCTCCGGAGACGAAGTACCGCTACTTCGACGGCATCGACGCGCTGGCCGAGTGGGGGGGAGATCCCGCGAAGGTCGATCCCCTCGCGCTGCTCTGGGCGGGGCTGCGCGAGCACGGCGAGCGCTCGACGCGCCTCCAGCGGACCCTGGAGCGGATCGGGGCCGTGCCCCTCCGCCTGCACCCCGCCCTCGAGCCCGGCCGCTTCGGTTTCCGCGAGGGCGAGCTCGCGGTGATCGAGGCGCTGGAGAGCTCCACGCCCACGCTCGCCGCGCTCCTCCGATCCGGGGTCGCGCCGGAGCCGATCGTGCGCAAGCTCATCTACGCGCTGGCGATCACCCGCTATCTCGATTTCGGGACAGGCGGGCCCGTGGGCGCGGAGCTCTCGTCGAGCGTGCCGCCCGCGAGCGCGGCGAGCCTGTCGCTCGGGCGCGTGCAGCTGCGCGCGACCGTCCATCGCGTGGGCGCGGCCGCGCCGGATCCGGCCGGCGACGGGGAGCGCGCGCCGGTGCTCGTTCGAGGTCGCCGCCGAGATCGTCCTTCCTCGGAGCCGTCGCCCGTGTCGACCGTGTCGACCGTCACCGGCGCGTCCCCGCTCAGCGGAGGCTCGCTCTCCGCGGCCGTGGCCGCCGAGCTCGCCAGCGCCGCCGGCCTCGACGTCGGCCGCGCGGCGGGCGAGCCGTCCGAGGCCGACGGGGATCGCGAGCCGTGGGGATCGCTCGCTCCGGCCGACGAGGGCGCCGCCGGCGGTCCGTCGCGTCCCGAGGACCCCTGAGGCGAGCCACCCGCTATATAGGCCGCCGCGATGCCTGCGCCCGCGCGACGCCTGCTCCCCGCTCAGGTCCACCTCCCCTCCGGCGCCGTGGCGCGCCTGTCGGACGCCGCCGCGCGCGCTCACGCTTCATCCGTCTTCGGCGCTCCCGCACGCCGCGGCGTCGAGCGCGCGGCCATCGGCAGGTGCGCGCTCGACGTGCAGGTCCTCGCGGGCGCGTCGGTCCTGGCCGACGCGCGCGGCATGCCGCTGGATCCTCTTGGCCTCCCGCTCACCGATGCCCATGTCCTGCGCGCGCTCCTCGCTGCGGCCGGCATCGTGCCCGAGGAGCCAGGCGCCTACACCTGCGAGAACTGCAGCGCCCCGTTCGAGGTCGCTCCGTCGAGCCTGCTGGAGATCGGGCCGTTCACCGACGGCGAGCTCGACGATCCAGAGCTCGATCGCCCGTTCGACTTCGGCGTCTCGCACCCGATCCCGGCGCTGCGCGTGGGTCGCGCCGTCTGCCGCGCCGTACGCCTCGTGGAGCGCACGGTCGAGGAAGCGATGCCGCTCCTCCGCCTGCCCGCCGACGGCGTCCTCCGCATCACGCCGTCGCTGGTGGTGGCCATGGGGATCGCGGCGCTCGGCCGCGAGCGCCGCGCGCCGGTGATCGCCGACGCGCTCGCCAGCGCTCCCGACGAGGCGTGGGGGGCGATCGTCGACGTCTACCATGAGGCGCGCTACCCCGCGCGGCTCGTCGCCGTCTACCGCTGCCAGGGCTGCGGCGCCCGCAACGATCTCGACGTGCCGCTCGAGCGGGAGCTCGCGCGCGCCCCGCTGCGCGCTGCTGGAGTGGACGGAGCGGACGCGGACGAGCTCGGGGAGCCCCGCTCGACGCGGGCAGGGACGAGGGCTCGGGCGAGCGCCTCGAGCGCCTTTCCGGATCTCGACGGCTTCGAGGCGCGCGTCCGCGCTGCGGCCGGACGCATCTACGAGGCCCGCGGCGTGCGGAACATCGATCTCTTCATCGACGCAGGGGTGCCGGCCTGCGACGACGGAGGCGAGCCGCTGCTCGGATGCTACACGCCCGGGACACCCGCGGACGCGCTCGGGATCGCCCATCCTCCGGAGATCCGGATCTTCTATCGGACGTTCAGGTCGGAAGCCCGCGAGGATCCCGGCTTCGACATCGACGCGGAGATCGAGGAGACGATCGACCATGAGGTGACACATCACCTGCACCATCTGGCCGGCAGCGATCCGCTCGACGACGAGGAGCACGAGCAGATCGCGCGCGAGCAGGTGCGCCGGGTGGGCCACGCCGAGGCTGTGCGGCGCGCGCGGCGCGGCGCCCTGTCGGACGTCGCCGGCTTCGTGCGCGCGACGTGGCCGGCCTGGCTGATCGCGGCCGTCGGAACGGCCCTCGCGTGGTGCGCAGGCGGGCGCTGACGTCCAGCGCCGCGCGGGGCGAGCGTGACCGTGCGCCCGCCGCTTTCTTCGAAGCAGGAGGATGAGCTGTCTATACTGCTGGGACAGCAAGAAGATGTGCCGGGGAATACCGGCTCCTCGAGCGCCGCTGTGCTCTTGCCGAGGATCGTGAAGACGAAGAGCTCACCGGCCAGCACGGCCGGGTCCACCAAAGCGCCACGTCCAGCCAAGCGGGGTGGCGGTGCGCAGAACCGCCGGGGAAGTCCGGATGCGGTCGAGAAGCGCCGGGCCGCGCGCCGGTTCAACGAGCTGCTCCTGGGCGGCGGCGGCCGCGCCGGAGACGGCCGTACCGAGCGCCGGCGTCGACGCCTGCTCGCCGAGCTGGCCGAGGGGGTCGCGCGGCGAGGCAAGCGTGCGCTCAAGCCGATCGACGTGCTGTCGCGCGTCGAGGAGCTCCTGGAGCTGGGCGAACCGCTCGCCTCGATCCGCGAGGCGTACCCGCCACCGCCCCCGGTCGAGGTGACCGCCGAGCTCGTCGAAGGCCTGAAGCACCTCCACCGCGCCTACGGTTTCTCTGCGGACGTGTACCGGTTCGTCGGGCTCGACGCCCACGCGCTGCGGAAGGCCGGGGTTCTGCGGGGCGGGGAGCGCGGAGGCGAGCGCGGCGTATCCGCCGAGGGAGCGCCGCGGGGCAGCTTGACCTTGCCTGCCGGCGCGGGGATAACCCGCTCCGATGCGCGCGAGAACGCTGAAGCTCCCCCTCGGCGCGGCCGCCATGGCGGTCGTGTTCGCGGCGTCGACCGGCCTGTCGCTCCGCGCTGAGGCCCAGCCAGCGGCCGCGGCGGACGTCCCGGTGGCGCGCGTCGGCGACGCGACGATCACGGCGTCGGAGGTCGAGCGCAGGCTCGCGCAGGTCCCGCCGTTCCAGCTCCAGACCTTCGGGCGTACCCCGGACGAGATCCGGAAGAACTTCGTCAGCCAGGTCCTCGTGCGCGAGCTGCTCCTCGCCCAGGGGGCCGCCGCGCAGAAGCTCACCGAGCGCGCCGACGTGCAGGATCGCGTGCGCGGCGTCCTGCGCTCCGCGCTGCTGCAGCGGATCCAGGCGGAGGCGGCGACGAGCTCTCCGGTGACGGACGAGGAGGTCCGTGCCTATTACGAGGCGAACCGCGACAGGTTCAGCTCCCCGGCGATGGTGGCGCTCTGGCGCATCCTCGTCGCGACGCGCGGGGAGGCCGAGGCGATCCTGGCCGAGCTGAAGAAGGACCCGTCACCCCAGCGTTTCAAGGAGATCGCGCGCGAGAAATCGCTCGACAAGGCGACGAGCATGCGCGGCGGCGATCTCGGCTTCGTGGCGTCCGATGGCACCACGGCCGAGCCGGGGCTGAAGGTCGACCCGGGGCTCCTCTCGGCCGCCGCCGGGGTGAAGGACGCGGAGCTCGTGCCCGAGCCCGTGCCCGAGGGCGATGGCTTTGCCGTGCTGTGGCGGCGCCAGAGCAAGAAACCCGTGAGCCGCTCGCTCGAGCAGGAGGCGCCGTCGATCCGTCAGATCCTCGCGCACGGCAAGGCGGAGGCGCAGGTGAAGCAGCTCCTCGATCGCCTGCGAGCGCAGGACGTATCCGGTCACGCCCCCGAGCTCGTGGACCTCATCGACATCACGTCGACGGGCGATCTGCAGCCGAAGAAGCGCCCAGGCACCCTCGCGAGCGGCCGGCGTCCGGGCGCGCCTCCGCCCTCGCCCGCGCCGCGTCAGGACATGCGCTGAGGCGGCCGACGCGCACGGACGTGCGCTCGACATCCTCGGCGGCGCCGCCTCCGGGGCGACTCCCTCCGCGGCGCCGCCTCCGAGAGCGCTGAACGGCGTGTCAGCTGAAGGCGATGGCGAGCGCGATGGCGGCAAAGCCGGAGGCAATGGTGAGCGCGAGCGCGGCGATGCTTCCGGCGCGTCGAGCGCGCTCCGCCGCGTCGGGGTGGAGCGCGTAGACGCCCAGGAGCAGCGCCATGGAGGCCTTGCCCGGTACCCGGAGCGAGGCCGAGAGGACCTGCTCGGCTCCCTTGGTGCCGCCCGTGATGAGCATGGCCAGCGCGCCGAGCGGGCCAGCCATGAGATCCCAGCCGCACGCGTAGAGCCCGAAGCGGAGCGCGCGCCGGCGCTCTGGCCGCGCGCCTTGACGCCGTGCCCCGAGGTCGAGCGCGGCGCCGTGCAAGGTGTGCGCGAGCACCATCCACACGGTGACCCCCGGAACGCCGATAGCGAGCCACTGGAGGGCGCTCGCGCGTGCGGCCGGGTTGCGAGCCAGCTCCAGCGTCAGGCCCGGCAGCGCCAGCGCGACGAGGGGCAGGAGCGCGGCGATCATCGACAGGATCGCGAGCGACTCTGCCAGCAGGGCGAAGCGCATCGCCGCGGGGAGCGCGCCGTCGGGTATCGTCGCGAAGAACGTCTCGGCTCCCAGCGTGGTCGCCCTCGAGGTGGCCCAGAGCCGCGACCAGACCCCGCCGACCGGGCGCTCCCACGGGACGATCGCGACGACCCCCGAGCCCTCGTCGCTCGCCGCGGAGCACCCGGCGCAGTCGGGCTGTCCGCAGCACGCGCAGAGCACCGCCGCGGGGACATCGAACGTCTCGTCGTCCCGCGCGAGCTCACGGCGTACGCTGGCAGATCTCTTGGCCATTGCGCACCTTCGAGCAGCGGACAAAGGCCACTCCCATCAAGGTTACGTCGCACGAGCGAGCCTGTCGACCCGAGATGTCACCGGCCACACGCTGCTCAGTGCAGCACCTCGTCGCCCCGTCGCCGCTGCCCCGTGGGGAGGTCGTCGATCCTTCCTCCGAAGAACGCCGCGATGAGCAGCGCGAGCAGCGCGATCGCACCGGTCGCGTAGAGCCCGTAGCCCCATGTGAAGCGGACGGGACGGAGCAGCGTGCTGCCCGGCGTGAACAGCAGGCGCATCGCGACGGTGACGAGGGCGACCGCGGCGAGGAAAGCGACGGCCACGCGGGCGCCGCGCATCTTGTGGATCGACCTCCGGGTCAGCGCGAGCGGGATCATCACGAAGAACGCGACCGCGGGGGCCCACATCCAGCCGAGCCTTCGCGCGAGCCCGAAGCCGCTGAGGTCGCGGAGCTCGGGGGCCGTCTCGTGGATCCACGGCGCGAAGAACGCCGCGAGCCCGAGGAGCGAGAGCGCGAGCAGGGCGCCCCGGCCGCGCCCGGCGTAGGTCCACGGGAGCGGTTCCATGTGCGGCGGGAGCGGCTCGCCAGGCTCATCTTGGAGCGCGTCGTACGAGGGGGGGAGCTTCGCGAGCGCCTCCAGCCGGAGGCCGCAGGCAGGGCACGTGGACGCCTCTTTCGCCTCGAACATCTCCCGGCAGAAGGGGCAGGCGTGAAGCCCGGTCATCGAGGCGGGAGGATAGCGCACGGCGAGCGGCGCGCGCGTCGGACGCCGCGCGGGGCGGGGGCCGCATTCCGGGGTTCCACCGGGGCAGGGCTTAGCCCATAGTTGCGTCCCATGGGCAAGCGTGATCGGCTCTCGGACGATGAGATCGCCGGGTTCGTCGCTGCTCACCCGGGCTGGGTGCGAGCGGGCGAGCGGATCGAACGGAGCTACTCGTTTCCGGATTACGGGACCGGCGTGGGCTTCGTGATGCAGATCGCTCTGCTGGCCGAGCGGCGTGATCATCACCCGGACATCGCGCTGTCGTGGGGCAAGGTGCGGGTCGCGTGGTCCACGCATGACGCTGGCGGTCTGACCGCGCTCGACCTGGAGCTGGCCGAGCTGACCGACCGCTTGAGCGCGGGCTGACGCTGCGCGTGGGCAAGGTGCTGGGGATGCTCCCGAGCGAGCTGCTGCAACGCCTGGATCTGGGGTTGGAGGGGGACCTGCCGCACCTCGAGGAGGCGTTGACGCACCCGAGCTTCTCGAACGAGCAGCGAGGCGGCCGGCGCGTGGACAACCAGCGCCTTGAGTTCCTGGGGGACGCCGTGCTTGGCCTGTGCGTGACGGAGCTCCTCATGGAGCGCTTTCCGGGGGCCAGGGAGGGGGAGCTCTCGATGATGCGCTCGGCCCTGGTCAACACGGACGCGCTGGCGGCGTGGGCGCGGGGGATCGAGCTCGGCGCTGCGCTCAGGGTCGGCCGCGGCGCGGAGGTCGCCGGGGAGCGCGACCAGACGAACGTGCTCGCCGACGCCACGGAGGCGCTCGTCGCGGCCCTGTACCTCGATCGCGGCTTCGAGAGCGCGCGGGCGCTGAGCCGGAAGATCGCCGCGAGCCCGCTCGCGCAGCTCGCGAGCGGCAGCATGCTCGGGCGCGACGCCAAGAGCGAGCTGCAGGAGCGCGTGCAGGCGCGCGGCGCGGCGTCGCCGCGCTACCGCCTGATGGGCACCGAGGGGCCCGACCACGACCGCGCGTTTCTCGTCGCCGTCGAGGTCGACGGCCAGGTCATCGGCACCGGCCGGGGCCGGTCGAAGAAGCTTGCGGAGCAGGCGGCCGCGCGCGCCGCGCTCCTTTCGTGCGCTGCGCCGGAGCTCGCGGCCGCCGCATCCGATGGACGGGCAGCCGCCGAGGCCCTGCAAGGTGCGCCCGAGGGAAGGGGGGGCCCGCCGTCCGGCGGGGCGTCCTCCGAGCAAACCGTGAACGACCGAGGACCCAGCCGATGATCCGTCACCTGATGCTTGCTTTCACCTTCGCGCTCTGCTCGCTCTTCGTCGCGCTGCCGGCCTGGGCCGGGAGCTACCTGGACAGGGCGAGCCTGCTGCTCGACGAGGCGCGCAGGGAGGGCGACATGCTCCTGCCGCGGACCCATGACAAGGAGCTCGTCATGGTGGTGCATGCGCTCGCGGAAGCGCGCGCGCGGGTGGCGAGCAAGATGGAGTGCCCTGGCTCCGTCGCCAAGGCGCACCCGCACCTGCTGCTCGTGCTCGAAAACAGCGAGCGCGCTGCCGACGCGGCGGCTCAGGGCAACTTCAAGAAGTTCATGGAGCACCTCACCGTGGCGCGGAACGAGGACCGCGCATTCCGTGCGCTCCTCGCCGAGCTCGGCTACGCGCTGCCCGATCCGAGCTCGAAGCGCTGAGGCTGCGCGCGCCCCGAGCGGGCCGCGGCCGCTCGAAGCAGGTCTGCGCCGGGGCCCCGTGGCGAGCGTCCCCGGCGCAGCGCGCTTCAGAACATCGCGCCGAGATCGATCCCGAGGGTCCACTGCGACCCGAGCCCGGCGAACTTGTTCTCGCCGTCGATCTCGTTCGCCGCGCCCTGGTTCGCGTCCTCGGGGCTCACGATGTCGGTGATGAAGTGCGCGCCGAGCTTGACCATCTGGAACCGCAGCTGCGCGCCGAAATGCAGCCGGTGGCGGTTCATGCGCACGGCGTCGAACACCACGGTGTTGTTGAAGTCGGCCTGGGAGCCGCCGTCGCACACCGGCTGGCCGTCGTGGGGGAGCGGCTTGCCGTCCTGCCCCTGCACGGGGTTGGCGGGCGAGTTCACCCCTCGGAAGTTGCAGAAGTTCACGGCGTCGGTGTTCGGGGTGAGATCGATGAGCCCCGAGTCTCCGAAGATCCGGAGCCACTGGTAGCCGACGTAGGGGGTGATCACGACGGTGCCGGCGATCGGCAGGGGCTTCGAGATCTCTGCGTCGGCGCCGGCCACGGTCAGCTGGAACTCCTCGGTCCCGGTGATGGTCCGGACGCTGCCGCCGACGGCGAGCTCCGGGAGGATCGCGGGGAGCCCTCGGCGGAACCCCTCGAACAGCGACCAGCGCACGTCGGCGCCCGCGCTGACGAGGCTGGTGTTGGCGAGGAACCCGACGGCGCCGGTGAGCTCGAACCCGAACGGAAAACCCTTGCGGACCTTGAGGCCGTAGTGCTGCAGGAAGGAGTCCGGGCTCCGGTTCTCGATGGAGAAGTTCTTGCTCGTCGGATCCTGCGGTCCCTGCGTGCCCTGCTTCCAATAATCGGCGTCGCTGTCAATCTTCGTGTAGTTGGCCTCGATGCCGATCTCGAACCCGCCGTAGCCCGTGGTCCGCGCCGAGTGCATCGCCGACGGCGCCACCGCGAAGCCGTACTGCGCGATGAGCTTGGCGAACGCAGCGTCGTCGGTCAGGCAGCGCTGATAACGGGAGGCGGGGTTGTAGTAGAGGCCATTCTTCGGCCCTGTGATGCGGCAGGGCACGGCTCCGCCGACGCTCGGCTCCGGGTCGCGCACGAGCCGCGCGAGCGCCGGATCCATGGCGTCGGCGGCCGCGAGCGAGGACGACGCCACTCCTGCGAGGGCAATAGCCGAAGCGATCCAGCACGATGCGCGCATTCCGTGTCTCCGAGGCGGGAGGCTACGTGTCCGCTCGTACAGCCGTCAAGCGAACAGAGGGGCCTCCGTCCGTTCGGTTCGCGTTTTCCGCGCGACCGCGTGGGCCGGCTATCCGTCGAGGCGGCGCTGGCGAGCCAGGCCACGCGCGCGAGCTCCCGCTCGGGGGTTGCGGCGCGCGGTCGTGTCGCGGAAAGAGAGGGCGTGCTCAACGATGGTCGCCCCCGGCTCCGTGCGGCGCCGCTCGATCCGCCCTTCCGGATCGTGCTGGTGGAGCCGGAGATCCCCCAGAACACAGGCAACATCGCGCGGCTCGCCGCTGCGACGCAGAGCCCCTTGCATTTGCTCGGGAGGTTGGGGTTCCGCATCGACGAGCGGAGCGTCCGCCGCGCGGGGCTTGACTACTGGCACCTGGTCACGCTCGAGCAGCAGCTCGACATCGCCCACTTTCGCCACCATCACCCGAACGCTCGGCTGCGCCTCTTCAGCGCGGTGGCTTCGCGGAGCTACCTCGACGCGGACTTCCGGCCAGGCGACGCGCTGGTCTTTGGCAAGGAGAGCGTCGGCCTCGACCCCGAGCTCCTCGCCCGGATGCCGGACGATGTCTTCGGCATTCCCACGCTGGGTCCCGTGCGCTCCCTCAACCTCGCCAACGCGGTGTCTATCGTCCTGTACGAAGCGCTCCGCCAGGTCGGCGCGCTCGCCGGTGCCGCGCCGGGGTAACAGCGCGTAACAGCGCGTAACGGCGCGGAACAGCGGGATGCGCCGCGACGTCACCCCGGAGCCGACGGCCGCGCGCCGTGGACGTCGGCGACGCGTCGTTCTAAGGAGAGGCGGCATGGTCATGCACCGGCAACCCGCGCGACATGACGCCCGACGGCCGGCCGCGCACCTCGTCCGCGTCGGCATGGCGGTCGCGCTCTCGGTCGCGGCGCTCGCCTCCGCGGGATGCAGCAGGCGGCCTCCGAGCGGCACGCCCGACGGCGCCGTCCGGGAGCTGGTCGCTCGTCTGCGCCAGCTGCACGGCGATCCGGCTGACGCCAAGGCCGCCTTCGATCTCCTGTCGCGCCGCGCTCGGGACAACCTCGCGTCGCGCGCGCAGCGCTACAGCGCCGCGACCGGCAAGGCGATCGCGCCCGAGGCGATGATCACGCCGTCCCGCTTCCTCTTGCGCTTCGAGCCGCAGCGCTACACCGCCCAGATCGCCGGCGCCCACGCCCTCGTGGACGTCGCCGGCCTGCTCCCGGGAGAGCGCGTCCAGGTGCCCTGCGTCTACGAGGATGCGGGGTGGCGCGTCGATGTGGCGCTGCCCCCGCTCCCTCCCGTGCAGAAGCGACCGGGCAGCGATCTCTGAACGCGCTCGATCCGATGGTGCGTGGAATTTCCGGTCCACAAAAGCCCGGAGGCCGGCAGCGCCGGCCTCCATCGGCAGCGGCCGCAGGGCCGCTAACCATGAGGTAACGCCTCAGTTGGCGAGAAAGATCGCCTCGATCTCGGTCTTCACCTGCTCTTCCGTCTGACCTCGGGCGATCGCGATCTCCTTCACGATCAGCGTCCGGGCGGTGTCGAGCATGCGGCGCTCACCGAACGAGAGCTGCTTGTCCGTCTTCAAGCGATAGAGGTCGCGGAGCACCTCGGCGACGTCGTAAATAGAACCCGTCTTGATCTTGTCCATGAAGCCGCGGTACCGACGGTTCCAGGTCTGGTTGTCGAACGCGATGGTACGCTCGCGGAGGATGTCGAAAATTTCCCGGATTTCCTGTTCAGAGATGACCTGGCGAAGGCCGACCGCGCTCGCGTTGCTGACTGGAACCATGATCTTTCGATCCGTGTCCAAGATGCGGAGAACATAGAATCGCTGACGGTTGCCAGCGATGTCCTTCTCCTCGATGTTGACCACCTCGGCCACGCCTTGGGCCGGGTAGACGGCTTTGTCGCCCACCTTGAACTGGATCTCCGAACGAGCCTGCATATCGTCTCCTTTGCCTTCCACCCCGCCGTCCTTTTAGTTTTTCGTCTGCCTCCCGAAATCCCTTCGAGGGGCGTACGTTGCACATGCGGTTGAACCTGGACCCGCAGAACCGACACACACCGTCACGCATTCCGAGAAAAATTCCGAGAAAAGAACCATGAGCCGCTGCTCGAGACCGCTGTGCGAGAAGCAGAAACGCGAGCACCCGCCATGACCCGCGAGAGCTCGGTGCTCTGGCGTGCACGGCGGAATCTTGAGAAGCGGCGGTTGAAGCGGACGGTTGCGGGCGGAAGGGATTGAAGTTGGGGGAACGGCCCTCTTTTGGAAAAGGGCCGGTTTGCGCCAGGCGCGCGCACTCTAGTGAGCCGGCCGAGATACGTCAACGAAATTCCCCGTGGTTGAGCCATCGTGGCGTGATCACTATGGTTTTTCCTCGGGGTCGGGCGGGGTTACAGTGTGTACCGATGGAGGCATCGGCGTGGGTGCGCGCCGGCTCACCCGCCTAGTTTAGGGCAGAGCGGGCCTCTCCGGGAGAGGTGGCGGACCGGACCTGGGTGGGATGACTCGAAAATGTGACGGACGCGACGGACCTCGCGCATTCCGTCCGTCCGGCCTTCAAACGAGCCGGCGTACTCAGACGGGGCTGAGCCGTTCGGCGAGCCCCCAGCGGACGCCGCGATCCGAAGCGACGAGATCGACAGGTGCTCCGGCGAGCCTCGAGGCCCACGCGAGGATCTCCTCGATGAGCACGCTGCCCGCCACGATGACGTCCGCGCGCGCTGGATCCAGGGCGGGCAGCTGCCTGCGCGCGGCGAGCGGCAGGGAAGCGAGGCGGGACGTGGCGCCCACGATCTCTGCCCCGGATACCCGGGCGCCATGCACGCGCGCGCCGTCGTAGGGGGCCACGTCACGCACGAGCGCGGCGAGGGTCGTCACCGTGCCCGCGACGCCGACCAGGGTGGGCGCGGCGAGCAGGGGCACGGCTGGAACCGTCGCCAGCGCCGCACGAGCGTCGGCGCGGACGGCCTCGAGATCCGCGGCGGCCGGCGGGTCCGTGCGGACGTGACGCTCGGTCAGGCGGACGCTCCCCACGTCGAGGCTCACCGCCTGCTCCACCGCGCCACCGGCGCTGCCGACGATGATCTCCGTGCTGCCGCCGCCGACGTCGAACACGATCGTCGGACCGCGGGCCGGCAGGTCGAGCCCCGTCAGCGCGCCGGCGTAGGTGAGCTCCGCCTCCTCCGGCCCCGAGATCACGCGCGGCGCGACGCCGATGAGCTCGCGGGCGCGGGCGATGAACGCCTCGCCGCCAGCGGCGTCGCGCATCGCGCTGGTCCCGACGGCGTCCACGCGCTCGACCCCCCGGGACCGGAGCTCCTCCCCGTAGCGGGCGAGGCAGGCGAGCGTGCGCTCCACGGCCTCGGGGGCGAGCGCGCGCGCCGCGTCGACCCCCTGGCCGAGCCGGGTGATGGTCGCGCGCTCGACGAGCGCGACGAGCTCGCCCCCGCGGCGCTCGGCGATGAGCAGGAGGACCGAGTTCGTGCCGATGTCGATGGCCGCGACGCTCATGCCCCGAGCCTTACTGGGTGAGCGTCTTCAGGTCGAGCATCTCCTCGACGTTCGGCAGCACCACGAGCTCGCAGCGCCGGTTGGCCTGCTTGTTCTCCGGGGTGTCGTTGGGCTTCACCGGGTCGGTGTCGCCGTAGCCGGAGGCGCTCCACCGCTCGGGCTTGAGGCCGCCGCCGCCCTTGTCCTCGGGCTGGAGCAGGAACGCCAGCACCTCGCGGGCGCGCATCACGCTGAGCCCCCAGTTGTCCTTGAAGCGGCCGCCGGCCAGCGGCGCGTTGTCCGTGTGCCCGGCGACCTGGAAGGAGCGCGCCGACAGGCCGGAGTCGTTGCGGATGACCTCGGCCACCTTGATCAGGATCTCCTGCCCCTCCTTCTTGAGCGTCTCCCGTCCCGAGTCGAAGAGGACGTCGCCGGGCAACTGGATGACCATCCGGTTGTTGCGGACGGTCACGCTGAGCCCCAGCTTGGTGAGGGCCTGGAGCTTGTCCCGCAGGACCTCGAAGCGCTTCTTGATGTCCTCGAGCTGCTGGGCACGGCGGCGGAAGTCCTCGAGCGCGCGCGCCTGCTGCTCGAGGTTCGCGTTCAGGTTGGAGATGTCCACGCCTGCCGTCTTGAGCTGGGACTTGAGCTGCTCGATGCGGGCGGCCGCCTCGTCGAGCTCGCTCTTGGCCTTCTTGTTCTGCGCCTGCTCGGCGCTCAGCTGGGTCTTCAGGCCCTCGATCTCGCGGACCTTCGCCTGCATCTCCTCCTCCGAGTAGCCGCACCCGAGCGCCCCCGAGCCCGCAAGGAGCGTTGCGCCAAGCAACAACCACGACGTCGAGCGACGAACCAACATACCTTTCCTCCTAGAGCAGCCTAGAGCAGCGCGGCGCTCGGCCATGAGGGGCGCCGCGCAGGCGGCGCGACCGTAGCGAGGCGAATGGCGCCGCACAAGGCTCTCTAGAGCCTGCGCAACGCTGGTGCTCCGTGCGACCATGAGCGCTCCGGCGCCGTTTGCCGCGCCGTGCAGGCGCACGATCGCCGGGGAGGAGCGCAAAGCGCCAAGACAGACATCCCGTCAACTGTCAACAAAAATCAGTCGTACGGTTCGGTCTGGTTGCTTTCATCAGGCCTGCTCCGACGTTTACCCTCGCAACGCTTGCGGACCAGTTTGCCTGGAACACACGGGATACATCGGTTTAGGGCCTGCAAGATTTTCCTTGACCATCACCATGCGTGGCAATATACGTCGTGCAACATCTGTTGCCTCGGTAAGGAAACTGTAGCGGAGAGGACGTTCGGCGATGTCCGCCGTGCCGTGCCGGGGCGAATGCAGGAGGATTTCCAATGGCTGCTAAGAAGACCGCGAAGAAGCCTGCGAAGAAGGTGACGAAGTCGGCCAAGAAGCCGGCCGCCGCGAAGGCCGGGAAGGTCGCGAAGAAGCCGGCGCGGAAGGCAGCGAAGAAGGCCGCCCCGAAGCGCGCCGCCGCCAAGAAGACCCCGAAGCGCGCCGCCGCCAAGAAGCCGGCCGCGAAGAAGGCCGCTCCGAAGCGCAAGGCGAAGGCCGCCGGCAAGCGGGCGGCTGCGCCGAAGAAGGCGGCCGCTCCTCGTGGACGCGCCGCCGCCAAGCGCGCGCCGGCCAAGGGCGCGAGCACCCGCGGCGCGCGCAAGAGCACGCCGGCTCCGGCTCCGGCGAGCACCGGCCCGTCCGACGAGTCGGAATAAGGCGACACGGGAGCGCCTCGGGTCTTCCAACAGAACGAGGCGCAGCGTGCCGGCCCGCCGGTTGTGACGAGATAATTCGTCTAATAAGACGCTCGGGGGTGAGGACGCCGCAGATCCGGGCACGCGGGTCCAGGCCGGAGGCGCGCGCGGGTGGACGACATCCTCGCGGCGGCGCCGCCGCCTGCGGCCGCGGTGGCCGGCATCGACGTGCGGCGCGCCGCCCCTGTTCGCCGGGGTGCCGGAGCAGCGGGTGATGCGCGGTTGTCCCGCTCGGTGACGGCGGACTGCGGGGGGCTTCCAGGAGCTGCGAGCGGCGCTCGTGCCCTCGGTGCGCCGGGGATGCGGCGGCGCGGCCCGCGAGGGGCGCTCAGGTGCGCTCGCCGAGGTAGAGCCGGAGAGCGCGCGCGGCGCCCTTGCGATCGAACGGGACGCCGGCGAGGTCCTCGCGCTTCGAGATCTGCTCGAACAGCTTCATCAGGAACTCGAAGAACGCCTCGCACTCGCGGATGGCGGCGTCGAGCCGCTGCGGATCGAGGAGGTCGCTCTCCTCGAGCGCCGTCATCGCGGAGACGAACGCGTCGACGTGGGGATAGTCGCCCACCCGGAGCAGCGGGTAGCCCATCGCCCGGAAATACGAGAGGAACTCGCGCACGAACGCGAAGCTCGCGATGCCGGTCCACCGATCGGGCGCCGGGCCGGTGTTGCGCGCCTTGCTCGCGAACGCACGGGCGATCTGGGCGAACATCCACACGTCGCGTCGGAGGCGATCGCTCGTCGCGCGCCGCGCGGCCTGATCGTCGAAGACGCGGCCCTCCTCCAGCTTCGCGCCGAGCGACCTGCCGAGGAACAGGATCGCGTTCTGCAGGGCGGGGCGGAGGCCGTGCGAGACGGCGCGGAGGCGGACCCGGTACTCGGACTCGCTCACCAGCGCGTCCGCGGGCGGGAGGTCGTGCTCGAAGGCGCGGCGCATCTCGAGCCGTAGGTTCGCGGCGAGCCCGGTCAGCGCGGCCTTCGTGGAGAGCAGGCGGTGCCCCTCGGCGGCGAGCTCGTCGTGGCGCGCGACGATGTCGCTTGCGGGCACGCGCAGGAGATCGCGCTCGAAGCTGTCCGCGAGCAGCGCGCCCGCCCGGCGCCGGAGGTAGTTCGAGAGCGCCCGGGCGTCGCTGCGCAGGACCGCGAGCACGAGGTACCCGCGCCCCGCCACGCGGTGATCCGAGTGGTCGAGCGCGATGGCGTCGAGCAGGCGGAGGTACCTGAGCATCCTGAACAGCGCGAGGAACGTGAGCGCCACGAGCCGGTGCGCCTGCTCGCCGGGCACGCGGTGGATCAGCTCGAGCACCTGCGTCGACGGGATGCGATCGAACTCCGGGCGAAACTCGAGCGCGTGGAGCGGGTTGAAGAACGTGCTCTGGGCGATCTCGCGCATCGCCGTCGCGAGGTGGGCGTAGAAGAGCCTGAAGTTGACCCTCGGCAGCCGGAGCAGCCCGCCCGCGACCTCGATGAGGTTCGTGAAGCCGTGCCGGAGCACGAAGAGGCTCGACTCCGGCGACTCCTGCGCCATCGTCGCGTGGAGCAGGCGCGTGCGCGCCGTGTCCTCCGGGAGCACCGTCTCCAGGTAGCGCTGGAAGACGAACGCGCGATCGCGATCGCCGAGCATGGTGCGCGTCAGCTGGACCACGCGCGCCATGCCGTCGCGGGCGTGCTGGAGGTGCTCGCGGAAATCGTGGCTGACGATCGTCTGGCGCCGCGCGGCGCCCGGGTGGTTCCGCGGGTTCGCGAAGCAGGCGACGCCCTTCAGGAGGATCTCGAGCTCGAAGAGCGTCTCGTCCTTCTTGTCGGCCGCGAGGCGCGCGAACCACGCCTCGCGCGCTTGCTGCTGCTCGCGCCTCAGGCCGCGCGTGTCGCGGAGCAGCTCGGCGTAGGCGTTGCGGCCGGGGTGGCCCGAGCCGCGCAGGATCCCCGAAGCGTCGCTCGACACTGACGTGCTCCTCGCCGGCGGCGCGCTGCTAGTAGTTGCGCCGCTTGAAGTCGAAGGGGTAGGTCAGCACGGTCTCCTTGCCGCTCGGCGAGCGCGCCCAGGTGATCGACTTCGCGAGCTCCTCCATGCAGGACTCGACCTGCGGCGCGGTCACGTCGCTCTTGTCGCGCACGATGCTCGCCTCCTCGAAGGTCCCGTCGGGCTTCAGCTTGAGCTGCCACGTGATCCTGCCCTGCGCGCCCGGGTGCTTGCGGGCGTACAGATCGAAGCAGCAGCGGAAGCCGTCGCGCCTCGCCTTGATCGCGTCGACGAGCGGTTGCAGGCGATCGCTCGATCCCGCGTCCGCGGAGGTCGTCGCGTTGTTCATCACGACCCCGCCGTCCGGCGGCTCGTTCGTGATCTCGGAGGCGATGACCTTGCAGTCCTCGACGGTCTCAGGGGCCTTCTTGCGGCTCGCAGGCCGGTCCGGCTGCGCGGGCGCGGTGGCACCCGGGTCCGCGGCGCCAGGGGCCGTGGCGCCAGGGTCCGCGGCGCCAGGGGACGCCGGCTGCGAGGCAGGCGGCGGCGAAGGCGAAGCGTTGAGCGACGCGCTGTCAGGCGGTGAAGGCGGCGGCGCGGTGCCGCTCGAGCAGGCCGCGAACAGGGCCGCGGCGAGGAGGACTCCGGTGAACACGGCGCTGGCAGTGGCGCAGGGACGCATGGCGCGCATACTAAACGGTTCGGCCGAGCGGAGGCGAGGCGCCTTGCGTTTTTCTCGCCTCGCGCCGGCAACCTGAGCTCTCCTCGACGGCCGTCTTGAAGATCCCGCTGTGCTTTATCGCGGCCGCCGCCGTCGCCGTCCTCGCCCCGGCAGGCTGCGATCCCATCGCGGAGCCGCGGCTGTGCGGCCAGATCCCGCAGGGAGGGTGCCCGGTCGGCCGGGGGGGCACCTGCGGCGATGCCGCGTGTCGTGCGCTCTACGACTGCCTCGAGGGGGCCTGGACGGAGGTCGCGCGCTGCGATTCCCCCGAGGCGCCCGCCGGGGACGGGGATGCGGGCGTGGGTGGCGGCCCCGGCGCGTGCGAGGTCGTGACGCTCGATCGCAGCGGTGAGGCCGCGGGCTGCACGCCCGCCCTGCAGCAGCCGGACTGCCCGGCGGCAGCCGCAGAGAACTGCGTGGATACCGCGTGCTGGACCGGCTGCATCGACTTCTTCCTCTGCACCGAGGAGGGGTGGCGAGCGATCGCCTACTGCGACGAGCAGGGGCGAGTGACCGTGACGCCGTGAACGATCAGCCGGTCGGCGCCCGGGGCTGCTCGGAGGTGAACGGTCGGCTCGTCTGCGCTTGCCTTCGGCGCCGAGGAGAGACCCACGGGGGAACCGTCAGCCAGCCCTGAGGAAGGGGCTCCACTCGTCGAACGAATGCGGCAAGCCGATCAGGATCTGCATCGTCGCCGACCACCGCGGCGGCAGAGGCTGGCGGATGAGCCGCATGCTCGCCTCGTCCGGCGTGCGCCAGCCCTTGCGGAGGTTGCACGTGCGGCACGCGGTCACGAGGTTCTCCCAGGTGTCCTCGCCGCCGCGCGACCGGGGGAGCACGTGGTCGATGTTGAGATCGCGAACGGGCGGGCGGCGCGCACAGTACTGGCACTGGTGCGTGTCGCGGAGCATCACGTTCTTCCGCGTCAGCCGGATCGTCGGGCGCCGCATGCGGTCGTACCGGCGGAGGTGGAGGACGCGCGGCACGCGGAGCGAGCCGCCGACCACGGGGAGGCCATCGTCCTTGTCGCGCACCGGCAAGCTTCGCCACGCCGAAAAATCGTGGAGATCGCCGACCTCGTCGACGGCGAGGGCGGCCCCGCCGAAGAGCAGCAGGAATGCGCGACGCGCCGTCGTGATCTGCACAGGTTGGAAGAAGCGGTTCACCACGAGGACCGGGAGATCGAGCGGCTCGGTCGTCCTACGCTCGTAGCGGAACCCCGAAAAACCGTCGCCGAGATCGAGCTCCTCGTGAGGAGAGCCCCCCGGGACTGTAGCTACCCCGTCCGGCACGCTGGGCAGTGTAGCAACGAAAGCTCCGGTGAACATCCAGTGCTGCACGGCAGCGTTTCTGCTGGATCTCTGCCGTTGCCGCGCGGCGCGGCCCCCTGCGCCGTCAGGGCATCGCCTCGAACCCCCCCGCGCCCGCCCCGTCGACGCTCGGGCTGCGCGAGGCCATGACGCCGGAGCCCGGACGTCACGGGCCGGGCGTGCCGCGCTCGACGCTCCGCGCGGATCGCTTTCGATCGGGCGCCGTATTCGCTAAGACGCGTCCATGTCGAGGGACGGTCGTCTCCTGGGTCGAGCCGCCGTGATGGGGAAGCAGGTCGGATGACGGAGCAGCGCGAAGGGGTGGGGCCCGAGCGGGCGACCGGCGCGGAGCCCCCTGCCGGCTCGCCCTGGGATGATCCGATCGAGAGCGCGCCGCTCGTGTTCCTCGATCTCGAGATGACGGGCCTCCGCCCCGAGAGCGATCGCGTGATCGAGGTCTGCGCCGAGCGGACGCGGGGGGACGCGTGCGAGGACGCGATCACGTCGCTCGTGCGCCCCGAGCCGGGCGTGTTCGGCAACGCGCACGTGCACGGCATCGATCCGCGGGAGCTCGCGGGCGCGCCCACGTTCGCCGAGCTCTGCGATCGCATCGACCAGGTCACGGAGGGCGCGGTGCTCATCGCGCACGCGGCCGCATGGGACGTGGCGTTCCTCGAGGCCGAGCTCGCGCGGGCGGGCAGGGCGAGGCGCCTCCCGTACTACCTCGACACGCTCGTCCTCTCCCGCCGGGCCTTCGCCCTGCCGAGCCACAGCCTCGCCTCCCTCTGCAGGGAGCTCGGCGTGCACCGCGAGCGCGCTCACCGCGCCGAAGACGACGTCCACGCCCTGCGCTCCGTGTTCCGCAAGGTCGTGGAGGTCCTCGCGCCGCGGACGCCGCGCGACCTGTGGCACGTCCGGATCGGCGAGCGCCACGCTCGCCCGGCGCTGGTGGCAGCGGCGGTGCGCGCGGCCGAGCATGCCGCCACCGTGCGCGTGCGGTACCGTCCGGCGCGCCGGGGGCCGGAGGAGCTCGTCGTGCGCATAACGGGGGTGCGAACGGACCTCGACCCACCCCGGGTTCTCGGCTATCTGCTCCCGTCGCGCAGCCGTCGCGAGCTACGGGCCGATCGCATCCTGGCGATCGAGCCGATTTCGCCGGGAGAGCTCGGGCCGGACGGTGTGCCGCAAAGGGCCTGAGATCCACGTGCGAATCCATTCGAACCGAAACCCGCCGACGAGAAGCTCCCTCGCTGTCCGCCTCGGCGGCCTCCTGACCGCGACCTTCCTCGCCTCGTGCTCGAGCATGATCGGCCCGGAGTCCGCCCGCCCGCCGGCGGCCGAGAAATGGCTCGCCCGCGCTCGACAGGAGTTCCAGTCCGCCGACGTCGAGAACGCGCGCGATGCGGTCTCGAGGGCGCTGACGATCGTCCCGACCGACACCGAGGCCCGGCTTCTCGCGGGGCGCATCGCGCTGGCCCGGCTCGACTACGCCGAGGCGCTGCGCCTCCTCAAGGGCGTCGCCGGCTCCGAGGCCGCGGGGCTCCGCGGGCGCGCGCTCTGGTACAAGGGCGATCTCGACGCCGCCGCCGACGAGCTCGAGGCGATGCTCGACGATCCCGATGTCGTCGATGAGTGGGCGAAGTCGATCGCCAAGCTGGCGAGGCGCGGCGCGGGGCGCGCGCCGTTCACCGTCTCGGGCGCGCTCCTCGCGGCGATCGAGATGCAGCACGTCAGCGCTGCGGCCCCGTTCTTCGTCGTCCCGCTCGAGATTGACGGCGAGTCGGCGCTCGCGATGGTGTCGACCGGCACGGGCGAGGTGGTCCTCGACAGCAGCACGCGCAAGGAGCCGAGCTGGGTCTCCCTCCGCTTCGGCAAGAAGCTCGAGATCAACGACGTGCCCGCCCTCACGCAGGACCTCTCGGGCGTCTCGAAGCAGATCGGCGCGCCGGTCAAGGCGCTGCTCGGGGTGAACCTGCTCCGGCGCCTCAACGCGACCATCGATTACAGCGGCTGGCAGTTCGTCGTGCGCAGCTTCTCTCCGCCGGCGCCGCCCGACGCGACGCGCGTCGACGTCGCCTTCATCAAAGGTGGCGGCATGGTGCTGCGGAGCAGCCTCGGCCCCGACAAGTCGGTGCAGGGGCCGCTGCTCATCGACACGTCGATGACGTTCCCGATCGCGCTCGACAAGGAAGGCTGGAAGAAGGCCGGCTTCGAGGCCGATGGGTTGAAGCGGGTCGAGCAGGATCCGGAGCAGAAGCTGAAGCAGGGCGTCGTGCCGATGCTGCGGCTGGGCGCGCTGGAGATCCCCAAGGTCCCGGGCGTGTACGGGGCGCCGCTCCAGGCGGTCGAGAAGCAGCTCCAGCTCGATCTGGATGGGGTGATCGGCGCGGGGCTGCTCGCCTACTTCCGTGTCACCTTCGGCGACGGCGGTCGGCTCATGTGGATCGAGGACGACACCGCCGTGAACAAGGTGCTCCGGGGCAGCGCGCCGGCGCCCGTCAACGAAGGGCAGGCTCCCGCCGCGCCGCCAGCAGAGGGCGCCGGTCCAGCAGGCGCGCCCGGCTCACCTGCGCTCCAGGAGCCCGCGCTCCAGGCGCCGCTGCCCCCCCCCACGACCGCTCCGAAGTCGACTCCGCCTGCGGCCGCTCCGAAGTCGGCGCCGCCCGCGGGCGCTCCCAAGCGGACGCCGGACCAGTGAGCATCATGTCCAAGGATCTGTTGGCTGTTTACGCGGGGAGCTTCGATCCGATCACGTTCGGTCACCTCGACCTGATCCAGCGGGCGTCGAAGCTGTTCGGTGAGGTGATCATCGCCGTCGGCAGGCATCCGACGAAGCACCCGCTGTTCACGTACTCGGAGCGGCTGGAGCTGCTGCGCCAGACCACGAGCGAGGTGACGAACGCGCGGATCGATTCGTTCGAGGGGCTCCTCATCCAGTACTGCCAGCGCGTCGGCGCGCGGGTGATCGTCCGCGGCCTGCGCGCGGCGACCGACTTCGAGTACGAGCTGCAGATCGCCCACGCGAACGCGGACATGCTCCCCGGCGTCGATACCGTCTTCTTGCCGACGCGCACCCACTACGGCTTCGTCTCCGCGTCTCTCGTGCGCGAGATCGCGAGCCACGGCGGCGACGTCAGCCACTACGCGCCCGCCGCCGTCTGCGACGCGCTCCGGTCGAAGTTCGGCGCCGCGAAGACCTGACGCTCGCGCGCTCAGTAGGTGCCGAACGGGGTCGGCATCAGCAGGAGCACGAACAGGAGCAGCGTCACCACCGCGATCGCCTTGCGCGCTGGCGACAGCTCGCCGGGCTCCGTGGGAGGGTGCTCCCGCCCGCCGACGCGCAGCATCAGGTAGACGACGCCGAACCACGTGAGCCACGGCATCCCGTTCGCGACCGCGGAGCTGAGCGCGTCGGACAGCCCCTCCGCGATGAAGCGCCGCGTGAAATAGGCGACGTTGCCGACGAAGAGCGCGAGCATCAGGAAGTGCGCGGCGCGGCTGTAGCGGTCCTGCTGCTTGCCGAACAACGCGTAGGCGACGTGCCCTCCGTCGAGCTGACCCACGGGGAAGAGGTTGAACGCCGTGATGAGCAGCCCGGCCCAGCCCGCCATCGCCGTGGGGCCGAGGAAGACGTCATGGGTCTCCGGGATCGGGCCGACCGCGAGCCGCCTCAGCAGGAGATAGAGGAGGCTGCGCCCCTCCTGCAGCGCAGGTCCGGAGCTCGCGTGCACGTCCGAGCGCATGAGGCCCACGAAGAGGACCGGGAGCGCCACCGCGAGGCCGGCCAGCGGGCCGGAGGCGCCGATGTCGAGCAGCGCGTTCCGCGACTTGATCCTGCCCTTCATCGAGATCACCGCGCCCATCGTGCCGAGCGGGCTCACCACAGGGAGCGGGATGAAGTAGGGGAGCGACGCCTCGACCCCGTGCGCGCGCGCCGCGAAGTAGTGCCCGAACTCGTGCGCCAGCAGGATCGACAGGAACGGCACCGCGAACGGCCACGTCTGCGGCAGCGCCTTCACGAACGAGAGCGCGCTGTCGTCGTCCGGCGTGATCGGAGCCCAGAGGGTGCCGGCGACGAACACCGAGATGACCGTCACGCAGAAGAGCGCGAGGTTCTTCTTCCATCGCAGCGGGGGCGGGGGCGAAGCGGCTGCTGCGCTCGGCTCTGCGGAGCTCGGCGCCGCGGGGGCCAGCTCGGCGTCGAGGTCGAGCGTGCTCGGGGTGGAGGATCGACGGTCGTCGGTCATGCGCCGCCTAGCGTGGCCGCCTCCTCGTCGCCGCTCAAGCGATCCACGCGCGCCTGCGTTCAGGGCGGGCAGCTCGCAGCGCCCTCGGAGCGCAAGCCGCGCTGCTGGCCGGCGGCGCGGCCCTGCCGTGGCGGCGTGATGCTCGCCTGGCCCCGGAACCCTCGACCACGCCCGCGCAGGCACGACGAGGTCTGCGCGCACACGATGACTTTGCGCGTCATCCCCCTGCGCCACGGTCTTCCCGTGGCGCCGGCCCGGTCGCTGGAAGCGGTCGCGGCCGGAGCTCTGTGCTGCCGCGGAGCGCGCGATGCGGCCGCCCGATGGTACGGGCGCGAACCTCTCCTGGCTGCGCACCGGCTGGCCAGCGCTGTCTTCTGCGCCGCCGTCGCGTCCGTGTGCCCTCCGTGCCCTTCGGCAGGCGCGACTGCGCTACGATCGATCCCATGCCTCCCGCTCGCGTCGCCGCTGAAGCGCTCGTGGGCAAGCTCCTCTGCGACAAGTACCGCGTCGTGCAGCTGCTCGGCAGCGGCGGGGTCGGGCACGTCTACCTCGCGGAGCGCGTCGGCAGGCCGCGTGAGGCCGCGACGTCGCGCGTCGCGCTCAAGGTCCTCCGGGCAGAGCTCCGCGACGATCCGCTGCTCGTCGCGCGGTTCGAGCGAGAGGCCGGCGCGGCGTCGCGCGTCCGTCATCCCAACGTCCTCTGTGTCGATGCGCTCGAGCGCGCCGGCGACGCGCCGTGCTTCGCGATGGAGCTGCTCGTCGGGCTCGATCTCGCCGACACGCTGACGTTCACCCGAGCGCTCGTCCCGTCTCGCGCGGTCCGGATCGCCGCCGACCTCGCCTCGGGCGTCGATGCCGTGCACCGCGCCGGCGTGATTCACCGCGACGTGAAGCCGGAGAACGTGTTCCTCGTGCACGCGGCCGACGGGCGCGAGATCGTCAAGCTGCTCGACTTCGGCTTCTCGTGCATCCAGAGCCAGGGCGACGAAGGCGCGCCGCTCCCCCGGGTCGTGGGGACGCCAGAGTACATGGCGCCCGAGCAGGCGCAGGGCGCGCCGGCGGCGCCCGCCGCCGACGTCTACTCCCTGGGCATCGTGCTCTACGAGATGCTCGCGGGACGTGTCCCCTTTCAGGGCCCGTACCCGGCCATCGCAGAGAAGCACGGGCGCGAGCCGCCGCCGCCGCTGCACCGGGTCCACCCCGGGCTGCTCATCTCGCGCGAGCTCGACGCCGTCGTGCGCAAGGCGCTCGTGAAGGACCCCCGCGGCCGGTTCGCCTCGATGGCGGAGCTACGGCAGGCGCTGCTCGCGACGCCCGAGGCCCGCGTCGGGACGTCGTCCGCGGTTCCGCCCGACGCCGGCGCGCCGCCGCCCCCCGGCGTCGGGCACTGGGGCACCAAACCGTGAAGCCCGCTCGCTCCGGAGGCTTCCGTCGCCCTCCCTGCGCCTCGGCTTTGCTCTCACGGCGAAGCCCTGCTAGACGGCCGTTACCATCTCTTGTTCCGGGCGACAGCCGGATCCGCTCGTCAGGCCGACGCTGGCCGCGGCGAGCGACCCGGCTCGGTTCGGAGGTCCGCGGGCGCGGGCCTCGTCTGCGCGGGTCGGTTCTCCAGCGAGTACTGGGATCCCAGAATCGCGCGCCAGTCGTCCTCCACTCCCTCCAGGCTCTGCCTGGTGCTTTCTCGGTTGCTGACTATGGGTCGCGCGACCCCATCACCTGATAACGGTACAGCGGCGTTTCAAGACGCCGAACTCCCGATGTACGAGAGCCGCAGCGCCTCCGGGCCACGCGCTGGGCCCGAGGGCGACCTCATGCCGACGGACACAGGCGCCCTCGACGAAGATCCGTTCCGCGTCGAGCTCGTCGACGAAGACATCCCTACCCCGCGCCGCTACCAGGTCGTCTTCGACGAGGCGCGGATCGATCCGGATGTCCAGAAAGTCGTGCGACGCCTCGTGCGCCACGGCTTTCAAGCCTACCTGGTAGGCGGCTGTGTGCGGGATCTGCTGCTCGATCGGCGCCCGAAGGACTTCGACGTCGCCACCAGCGCGCGGCCGGAGGAGGTCCGCGAGCTGTTCCGCAACTCGCGCATCATCGGCCGGCGGTTTCGCCTGGTGCACGTCCTCTTCCAGGGCGGGAAGGTCATCGAGGTGGCGACCTTCCGCCGCAACCCGAAAGAGGACTCCGACGACGGGAGCGAGCTGCTCATCCGCAGCGACAACGCGTTCGGCGTCGCGCACGAGGACGCGCTCCGCCGCGACTTCCGGATCAACGCGCTCTTCTACGACGTCGAGGCGCGGCAGATCCTCGACTGGGTCGGCGGCATGGAGGACGTGCGCCGCCAGGTGGTCCACACGATCGGCGATCCGGAGACGCGCTTCCGCGAGGATCCGATCCGCATCCTGCGCGCGCTCAAGTTCGCGGGTCGGCTGGGCTTCGGGATCACCCCCGACGTCTACGATGCGGTCGTCTACTGCCGGGACGCGCTCGCGCTCGCGGCGCGCCCGCGCCTCTCGGAGGAGATCCTGCGCCTGCTGCGCGGCGGCCAGGCGCGCCGCACCATCTACCTCGCGTGGGAGACCGGGGTGCTCGACGTCCTCCTGCCGGAGGTCTCGGCGCTGCTCTACGACGATCGCGGCGATGACGGCCCCGGGCAGCGCCTCTGGCGCGTGCTCGACTACGTCGACCGGCGCACCGCGGCGGATCGGCCGCTCGACGACACGGTCCTCTGGACGCTCTTGCTCCTCGAGCCGATGAAGGAGGCCTGCGACGGCGTCCGCGACCGCGCGGCGGCGGTCGCCGATTTCCTCGAGCCCCTCATCGATCGGCTGGCCATCTCTCGCCGTTACGCCGACGGCATGCGGCGCATCGTCGCCGTCCTGCCGAGGCTCGCGGGCGGTCGCGCTGGCCGCTTCGCGCGGACGGACATCTTCCAGCCTGCCCTCGACGTGCTGGCCGCCGAGCTCACCGCGCGCGGAGAGTCGACGGAAGCGATCGACAGGCTGCGCTCCGCCCCGCACCCGCGGCGCCAGCACGCCGACGCCGCGCAGTTCCGGCGCTGACCGGTGATAAACGTCGCCGACGTCGCCGACGTCGGCGGCGCGATCGGAGGCGGCCGTCGGGCAAGTAGCTGACGGTAGCTGACGGCGAAGGACCCGCCGCCGTGGAACATCACAGGGGTTTCTGGTTTCATAAGAGGCCCCTGATGTCCTCTCCGGTCGCACGCCTGCGCTCTGCTGCTCCGCCGGCTGTCCCCGTGTCCAGGCGCCGGTTCGGCGGCTCGGCGCGCGGCCTGCTCGTGTTCGCGCTCGCCTGCGCCGTATCGCGGCTCGCCGATGCGCAGGCGTCGCTCCTGCACGAGTTCATCGCGCCGGATCCCGCGGAGGACGTCTCGCTCGCCACGACGACGCTCGACGGCGGGCTCCCCGCGGCGATCCAGACGCCGAGCGGCCTGGCAACGGCGCCCGATCCGCAGCGCCCGCCGTCGAACCAGCAGCAGGTCTACAGCAACGTCGGCTCCGACGCCGGCCCCGACGCGTCCTACGAGCCGGATCGAGATACCCGCCGGCCGAACGTCGAGCGCTACGACGATCCGTTCTCTCCAGCGACCGCGCCGTTCAAGCGGCTGCAAGCGTATGACGCCGTGAGGGCGGACTACTCGCTCGTCGTCCGAGATCGGAGCCTGAAGACCGTCAAGGCGGACGGCGCCGTCTCGGCGGGCGACGAGGCGTTCTACGGGGACATCGCGGTCGATCTCGTGCCCAACGAGCCGGTCCGGATCCCGACGGTGGGACCGGACACGCGCCTCGTGCGGATGCACGTGAACCCCGATACCCCGGTCGTGGTCCTGCGTGACGGCGCCGACAACTGGTTCGTGCGCAGCGCGAAGAGCGCGCGCGTCCGGCTCATCGTGCAGCTCGCCATCGCCCGCGCGACCTTCGGCAGCGAGTTCGCCGACGTCAGCTGGAGCAAGCTCGAGCCCTTCCGCGCGCCCCAGGAGGCCTCCCACGAGGCGGCGTTCAGGCAGGTCGCGCAGGCGATCGGCATCTCGTCTGCGATGCGGCCGCGCGACGTCGTACAGAAGATGGTCGAGTACTTCCGGTCGTTCGCCCCGTCGGACGACCCGCCCAAGGGGAACGGCGACATCTACCTGGATCTCGCGCTCTCGCGAAAAGGCGTCTGCCGCCACCGCGCCTTCGCGTTCCTCGTCACCGCCCTGCACATCGGGATCCCCGCGCGGATGGTCGTCAACGAGGCGCACGCCTGGGTCGAGGTCTTCGATGGCTCGCTCTGGCACCGCATCGACCTCGGGGGGGCCGCCCTCAACATGGACCAGGAGGTCGATCCGAGCCGCCCGCCCCATAGCCCGCCGCCGGATCCCTACAGCTGGCCGGAGCAGCGCGACTCGGGCCAGGATCTCGCCGACCGCACGCGCGCCGAGCAGACGCAGCAGGGGCCCGCTGGCCCGGGGGCCGGGAGCAGCGGCGCCGCCGTGCCGCCGCCGCCTCCTGCGCCCACGCCCACGCCCACGAGCGACGCGGCCGGGCGCGCGGCGGAGAGCACCGACGTCGTCGTGACCGCGCTGGACAAGGACATCCGCCGCGGCTTTCCCCTCCACCTCCAGGGACAGGTCAGCAGCGCCGGGGCGCCGTGCGGGCATGTCCGCGTCGACGTGGTCCTGACGGGGACCGCGGCGCCGCAGGGCGTGACGGTCGGCTCGCTGTCGACCGACGACCGAGGGCGGTACGACGGGGCCGTCGTCATCCCTGGCGATTTCGCGCTCGGCGAGTACGACCTCGCGGTCGCGACGCCGGGCGACGTCCGCTGCAAGGCCGGCCGCACGGAAGCTGCCGCCCCGTGAGCGACGCGCCGGCATGCGCCCTCTCGCCCCCGCGCGTCGCGGTGGGCGCTGTCGTCATCGATCGCCGGCCCGATGCGCCTGACGCGCCGCGCGTGCTCGTCGTCAAGCGCGCTCGTCCTCCCCTCGCGGGCTCCTGGTCGCTCCCGGGTGGGCGCGTGGAGCCCGGAGAGCGGCTCGCGGACGCCGTTGCCCGCGAGATCCGCGAAGAGACGGGCCTCGACGTCCGCGTCGGCCCCCTCGTGGAGGTCGTGGAGATCGTGGCGACTCCCTATCATTACGTGATCCTCGATTATCTGTGCGAGTCGATCGGAGGCGCCCTCTCTCCAGGAGACGACGCCTCCGAGGCGGCCCTCGTGCCCATCCCCGAGCTTCCGGCCTACGGCCTCACCGACGTCGCGCTCCGCGTGATCCACAAGGCGCTGGCGATGGCGGCCGCCGGCTGAACAGCGCGATCCAGGGAGCGCCCGACTTGGCGCGGCCGTGGCGGAGGTGGGATGTCGCAGAAAGAGCGACTCTCCATGTCGAACTTCCAGCGTTGGACAGCGGCGACGTTATTTTGCTGCCCTGTCGCTCACGACAATCGTCGGTGGCAGCGCTACGTTAGATGTGGGTGTCGCGGTGAGCGCTGGTTCGGCGATCATGAGGGGATTGGTGGTCGTCACGGTGGCGACCGTGGTCTGTTCTCCTCTCTGCTTCGCGCTGCCCTGCAATGATGGCGCTGGCCTGTTCGCGCTGCCTGCGCCGCGCGTCTCGCGCGTCTCGCGCGCCGCCGCGCCTCCCGCCGTACCCGATGGCTCAGGATGGCTCCCGGCGCGGGTCGCGCGCGCCTTCTCAAGGACCGTCGCGCGGGTGGCGCGTTCGGGCATCGCCCCGATGTTCCTTGGCCTGCACGGGTTCGGTGTGACCGTGTCCGGCGAAATGTGATGAATGCAGCTACCGCGGCTGCAACATGCGCTTTGCTGCTCCGCTGAGTGAGCGCGCCGATCGCGACGAGCGCTGGTCGCGCCCGTCGGCTCGAATTCGCGCTGTGGTGACCGCTGAGTCTGGATTGCGGCGCTTCTGGAGACATCGTAGACCGGGGAGTCTATGAGCTCGACGCGGAGGGCGAGGAAGGAGGAGCAGAAGGAGGAGCGGCGGCGGTTCATCATCGACGCAGCCTGGCAGCTGTTCCAGGAGACCGCCTATTCCGAGGTCACCATGGCTCAGGTCGCCGAGCGCACCAGCCTCGCAAAGGGCACGCTCTACCTCTACTTCACCACGAAAGAAGAGCTCTTTCTCGCGGTCGTCGATCAAGAGCTCGCGAAGTGGTTCCACGATGTGGATATCCATCTGACGCATTTCTGCGCCTCCCGCGGCGACGCGAGCCCGGCGCGCCCTCGGCCCTCGCGGGCCCGCCGCGACGCGTCTGGGGTGTCTGGCGCGCCTGCCGAGGACGCCTCGGCGAGCGTCGCCTCGATCCTGTCGACGACCCTCGCCGCGCGCGACGCGATGACACGCTTGCTCGGCATCCTCCACAGCGTGCTCGAGCAGAACGTCAGCTACGAGGCCGCGCTCCGCTTCAAGCTCTCTCTCCTGGGTCACGTCGAGCGCACCGGGGTGCTGCTCGAGCGGTGCCTGCCGTCGCTCGCTCCCGGCCATGGCGGCCCGACCCTCATCCGGATGTACGCCCTGCTCATCGGGATGCGCCAGGTCTGCGATCCCAGCGACGTGATCCGCGATATCCGCAGCCGCCCCGATATGGGCCTCTTCCGGATCAACTTCGGCGAGGAGATCCGGGCATCGTTCGCGCTCCTCCTGAGCGGCGCGAGCGCGCCGCCGCTCGCGTCCGGGCGGCTCGGCGCCCCGGCCCTCCCCGGGTTGAGCTCAGCGGAGCGGCGCCGCCCGGAGGGGTGAGGGGCGCGCGTTCACCACGGATCCCGCGCCGACATGGGCGGCAGGTGATCGGCGAACGGCTGGTTGAGGATGCGGGCGATGACGGACTTCCACGTGGTCGCGTCGTTCTCGAAGTCCTCATGCCGCCGCGCCTCGGAGCCGTGGGGAGGAGGCCTCGTGTTGGGTCCCTTGATCCACTCCGCCCTCGGAAACACGACGGGCCGATCGTCCTTGGTCTCCGTGAGGAGCGAGAGGACGTCGGCGTTCTCCGGATCGAGGAGCCCCGCCTCCATGCCGAGCAGCGAGACGCCGCTCGTGCCGGGCACCCGCGGGCGCCGCTCGAGAGCGTTCGACACCAGGTAGAGGAGCGACCTGCCGTACACCTCGCAGTGGTCCTGGAGCTCCGCTTCGTCCGTGAGCGTGAACAGGGCGAACCGGCGCACCATGCCGCTCTTGATGGGCGGCATGTACGTGTCGCGGAACGCGTCCAGGGCGCTCGCCGGCGCGAGCAGGGAGAGCGACTCGATGGGGAGCCCGAGCCCGAGCTGACCTCGCATCGGGCCGCCCTCGATCTTCTTGCCCTTCTCCGAGGTGACAAGCTGGACCAGCGGCGCGAGCAGGAACGTGCCGCTCGAATGGGCGACCAGGTGGAGCTCGATCTTCGGATCGCTGTCCATCAGCGACGCGAGGCGGCCGATCATCTCGCGCAGGCCGCCGTGGTCGGCGTCCATCGTCGCGTCGCCCGCGGCCAGCTTCATGCGGTCCCACTCGGCCTTGCCGCCCATGCGGCGGACGAGCGGCTCGAGGGCGTCGTCGCGCCGATCGATCATGAACCCGAACGCCCTGGGATCGTAGCCGTCGTGGCGGCGCCCCTCCGTGGCGCGATGGAGGATCTCGAGGAGGCGCGGGTAGTGGTCGGTCTCCCAGAGAAGCTCGATGGGGTAGATCTCGTGCCCGAGCAGCTTCGGCCGGAGGCGCGACATCCGGTTGATCGCGTCGATCTGCCGGCGCAGCCCGCCGCCCGCGATCAGGACGAGCCGGCGGCGCTTCCAGGTCGCGGTCGCGCTCAGGAAATCCTCTTCCATGATGATGCGGACGTCCTCCGACGACGTGCCGTAGGCTCCGCGCTGCTGGAGCTGGCCGTGCATGTCGACGCTGATGAGGTGCGGCCGCAGGCTCGCGAACGTCCGGCTGGTGGACGTGAGCGGGCGGAGCGAGCGCGCCTGGTTCAGGCGGATCGGGACGCCGAGCCGCCCGACCCACGCGTCGAAGCCGTATTGGAGCCAGTCGTCGTAACAGAGTCGACCGAAGCCGCCCTTGCCCCAGCCGACACCCCACGAGTTCTGGAGCCAGAAGCCCTCCGCGTCATACCCGATGATCGCGAACGCGTGACCGCCCCAGGGGGCGATGAAGGGATTCGTCCTGTCGACCGTCGGGATGATGCCGCTCCTCTGGGTCCCATAATACCAGCCGTTGAACGGGATCAGCGCGGAGGCCGCGATGATCCCGACCTCCGCGAGGGCGCTGTGCATCGCCGGGAGATCCCTGTGGTTCACCCGTTGATACAGGCCGAGCGGCCGGAGCATCGCGTCCACCGCGCGCTCCGGCGTGAGCGTGCCGTGGAGATCGTTCGCGTCCCACGGCCAGTGCTCATAGGAGCAAATACCGTGTTTGTGCCAGCCCTTCATGGCGCCCCTCAGGCTGGATCCCCTCGCGTCGTCCTCGCCGGGGTACTCGTCGTAGCGGCGCGCCATCGTGTACACCATGTTCTGGCTCACGAGGCTGCGGTCCGGCGAGACCCTGCGCCCGCGCAGCAGGTAGTGCGCCACGGTGGCGACCGTGAAGCCGGTGCAGCCGTTGTTCTTGCCCTGGTCGAGCACGGGCACGCCGTACTCGACGAAGCGCTCCGGGGGCATGATCGGAGGCACTTCCACCATCGTGGGGCGATAGAGGGTGTCGCGGAAATCGAGGACGTCAGCGCGCGCGTCGGTCGTGATGTCCCCGTGACGCCCAGCGAAACGCTCGGAATCGATCATGGTCTCTGATCTCGTGAAGTCGCTGAGTGTCGCACGGGCGGCGCGCGGGGCAAAGTCGGCGGCGCCCGCCCCCTCGGACGAGGCTGCTCGTGCTAGCGTCGCCCGAGTCGGCGCCGCCAGCGCCGTCCGGAGGTGGGATGAGCGAGGACAGCCGCGCAGGGGGAGGCGAGGGCGCGCGAGGCGCCGTCGAGGCGGCGCTCGAGGCCGAGGTGCTGCGGCGGCTCGCGTCGTTCCGGGCCCGGCTGGGGAGCGGGCTCGGTGCGCTGTTCGATGAGCTCGCCGCGCGCCTCAGGCTGTTCGAGGGTGAGCCGGGCGACGGCTACTTCTCGCACCCGACGGCGCTCCCGGTGCTCGAGCTGCCGCTCTGGGTCGCGACGCGTCCCGGCGGGCCGCCGCTCGCGCGGGACGCTGGATCGCCGGCGCTTCCGCCGCTCGCCGTCGATCTCGCCGAGGCGGCAGCGGTCGGGTACCTGCATGTCCGGATCGAGGACGACCTGCTGGACGAGGGGGTCGGTGAGCCTGCAGCGACGGTGCTCCTGTCCGGGGCGTTGTTCGCTCGCCATCAGACGTTGCTCGCCCGCGTGCTGCCCGGCGGAAGCGCGTTCTGGGGCCTCTTCGAAGAGGTCTGGCTCGGGTACGGCGAGGCGATGCTCCTCGAGCGGCGGCTCCACCGCGGCGCAGGCCCGCAGGACGGCGCCACGTTCCGCCGGGTGCTCGCCCGCTCGCGCCCGCTCGTGCTCCCGGCGGCGGCGGCCCTGTTCGCGCTCTCGCAGGCCGAGCACCTGGCCGCCCTCGAGGAGTTCGTTTCCGCCCTCGTGGCAGCGCATCAGCTGTTCGCGGACCTGCTGCACGCCGAGAAAGATCGTGATTTTGGTAACACGACGTATGTGCTCTCCAGGATCTGGGCGCTCGCTGCGGCGGATGCGGCGCCGCCGAGCGGGGACGTCGTCTCTGCCGGGCCTCGTCGCGATCAGGAGATGCGCAGCGCGACGGCGCTGCGCGCGCGGCTGTTTGCGCGCGGCGGCTTCGACGCCATCCTGGAGGAGGCGCGTTGTGAGCTCGCTCGCGCCGAGGTCGCCGCCGGGGCCCTCGGGCTACCGGAGGCTGCGCGTTTCTGCAGGGAGCGCGAGCAGTACATGGTCGCGATCCAGCGGCGGGTATTCCTCGCGTTCTTCAGCGCGCTCGCTGGCGACGCGCGATGAACCGGTATGCCGCGCGCGGACGCAACACCCCCCGAGGACGCGCGGACGCGCCTGCTTGTACTTGCTAGCCGTTTGGAGGTCTCCTAGCCTCCCGGGCGAGAAAGCGAGGAGTCGTGACGTCGAAGAAATCAGAGGCAGAGCTCATCGGTCGTGCCGTCGTGGATTCGAGCTTCCGTCAGCAGCTCCTTGCCGATCCCGAGCGCACCATCCAGGCGGAGGGATACGACGTCGGCGCGGAGACGCTCCAGCGCATCCGGGATGCCGCGACCTCGACGCCCGAAGCGGTCGATGCGGCCATCGCGGCCGCGGCGCGTGAGGGCGGAGTCGGTATGTGACGTTGTCCCCTGCTGGAGGGGTGACCGCCGCCTGGCCATGGCTCGACCCGGGTGACCGGGCTGCGTGCGAGCGCGCCTGGTCGGCGCTTCTACCGGGGGGGGCGCTTCAGCGCGGTGAAGCGGCGTGGGGAGCGCTCGCGATCGAGCGCGGCGTGGGCGCACCGCCCGGGTACAGCATCCCGTGGGCCAGCTGGGCGCTGCGGCTTTGCGGGCGGGCGTCTGCGCCCGACGCCGCCGCCGATGCCGCCGTGGCGGTCGCCGCGGTGGCCGCCGGGGGCATCGAAGGCGCTCCGGACGCGCTCGTGCGGGGCGCGATCGCCGCGCGTCTCCTCGCGCGGCACGCGGACGACGCGCGCGCGCACGGGTGGCTCCTGGGGCTGGCCGAGCTGGCGGAGGCTTCATGGCGCGAGAACCCGGTGATCGAGATCGACGGCTCCGGCGCCCTGGCGGCGCCCGCCGCCGCCGGCGTGCGCGAGGCCGTGGCCCTCTGGACGGCGCCCGCGCTCGTCGCAGGCGACGATCTCGCGCCCGCCCGTCGCTTCGGAGAGGCCGTGGCCGAGCCGATCTGGCTGCTGGACGGGCTCGTGCGCCTCTGGATCGATCCGATCGCTCCTGACCTCGCAGCGCCGACGCTCACGCCGCTCTTCGCGCTCTGGCTGCGCGGCGCGGGGCTCGCTGCTCCGCTGCTCCGCGCGCTCTCGGGCGAGCGCGCGTCCCGCGTGCGCCGCGGCGAGATCCACAGCCTGCTCGCGACCCGCCCGTACCGCGCCGCGCTCGCCGCGCGCATGCAGGAGGCGCTCGCGTCGGCCCGTGAGGTCGTGGCCGCCTCTCCTCGAACGAGCCCGAGCGCGCGCGGCCTCGCCGAGGCGCAGCGCGAATTCCTCGACGCGCTCGGCGAGCGCCTCCGCTTCTTCGAGGGGCTGATGTCTTTCCGCGATCTCCTCGGCACCGGCGCGGCGCTCGGGCCGCCGCGCGCGCAGGGCGAGCCGGCGCCGCCCGACGAGGCGCGCGCGGATCTGCAGGCGGCGGTCGCGTTCCTCCTGGACGCCGCGCCGTGGCGCGAGTCCTGGGAAGTGCAGCGCTTCGGCGTGCTCGGGTCGAGCGAGCAGCCGGTCGGGCATTGGTTCGTCCGGGCGACGATCCTGAGAGCGCTGCTCGAGATCGGGGAGGTCGGGCGCGACGTCCGCGCCGACGCCGCGGCGTTGCTCGATGAGATCCCGGCGGGAGAGCTCCGCTATTTCGGCGGGTTCCGCGACGTCCCGCCGGACGCCGACCTCCTCGGCGTCGTGCTCGAGCTGGTCGCCGAGACGGGCGCCGCGAAGGAGCGGGCAGAGTCGTGGATCGAGGTCATGCTGGCCAACGTGGGTGAGGACGGCGTCGTTCCGACCTGGTTCTACCGCGGGCCCGCGGGGCCGACCACGCCGGGCGTGGCGTGGGCCGGCGACGACTGCGCGACCGTCCGGCTGAACCTCCTCGTGGGCCTGCTCTCGCTCGACGCGGAGCGGTTCGCGCGGCTCATCGACGCGAACGCGCGGCGCGTGCTCGACGCCGCCTCGGAGGGCGGCATCGAGGGCGCTTGCTTCTACGATGCCTCGTACACGGACCTCGCGTTCCTCCGCTTCGCGCGGCTTTACCGGGAGAGGGCGGGGGACGCGCGGTGGGCCGACGACGTCGCGGCGGTCGAGGCCTCGACGCTGTCGCGGATGCTCCGATCGCAGCGGCTCGACGGCGGCTTCGGGGCGCCGCTCCGCACGGCCGCGTGCCTCGACGGAGCGGCGATGAGGGAGCGGCCCGATCCGCTGCTCCTCACGCGAGGGCTGCGCTACCTCGGCGAGCGCCAGCTCGTGGACGGCTCCTGGCCTGCGGAGCCGCTCTACCGGTTGCCCATGAAGCGCGGTCGCGAGGGGCTCCACCAGGGCAGAGCGCTGACGACCGCGCTCTGCGCGCGTGGGTTCGCCGCGGCGCGGTCTCGGCTGCGGCGCGGAGGGGAGCGGCGCACATGAGCATCGAGAAGTCGCCCGAGATCGTGCGGATCATGGAGGCGCAGGAGATGCGCGGGGAGCAGATCGTGAACCACATCCGGTTCGCGTTCGCGCTGCTCAGCGCCGCCACCTTCATGCACGTGTGGCGGATCAACACCCCGGCCGCCAACCAGATCTTCGCGATCCTGAACGGCGGGTACCTCGCCTACTCGCTCGTGCTCTACACGTTCTTCCGGCTGCGCCCCGGCGTCTACGTGGGCTGGCTCAAGTACGTGAGCATCTTCGTCGACCTCGCGCTCCTGACGCTCACGGCCCTGGGGACGGCGAGGAACCACTCGGGGATCATCGAGTACTTCACGAGCTACCTCGCGACCGTCTACGTGCTCTGGAACCTGATGTCGGGCTTCCGCTACAGCCTCGCGGCGTGCCTGTACTCGGCGGGGCTGTCGGCCGTCTTCAACTCGATCGTGCTCGCCGTCACGGTCGGCTCCGGCGCGGTCCCGATCAGCTCGGTGTCCGTCCACGGGAAGAACGCCATCAACATCGCGGACCAGTGCCAGCAGATCCTCTTCATCGCGCTCCCCGGCGTCGTTGCCGGCATCATCGCGCGGATGTCGCGCAACCTGGTCGTGCGGGCCGAGGTGGAGTCCATGGCCCGCCTCCGGCTCGAGCGCGAGAAGCAGGAGCTCGGCCGGTATCTATCGAAGGATCTCGTCGACTTCGTCCTGTCCGATCCGAGGCGGCTCAAGCTCGGAGGAACGCGGCGGCACGTCTCGGTGATGTTCACCGACATCCGCAACTTCACCCCGCTCACCGAGTCGGTCGAGCCGGAGGCCGTGGTCTCGTTCCTGAACGAGTACTTCACGGAGATGGTCGACATCGTGTTCCGCTACGGGGGCACGCTCGACAAGTACATCGGCGACGGCCTGATGGCGGTGTTCGGCGCGCCGCTCTCGGTCGAGGACGCGCCGAAGCGCGCCGTGATCGCGGCGATCGAGATGGTGCAGGCGCTCGAGCGCATGAACCAGCGGAAGCTCCTCGGCGGCGGCGAGATCCAGATGGGCGTCGGGATCGCGACCGGCACCGTCATCTCCGGCAACATCGGCTCGCTCCAGCGCATGGAGTACACCTGCATCGGGGATACGGTAAACACGGCCGCCCGCCTCGAGCAGTTCAACAAGGAGCTCGGCTCCAAGATCATCATCTGCCAGACGACGTACGCGACCCTCGACGACTCCATCCCGGCGCAGCCGACCGGCGCGCTGAGCATCCGAGGCAAGAGCCGTCAGGTCCACCCGTACATCGTGGACCACATGGATCTCTCTCCGGCGCGCCTGGGCGAGCTCCAGCGAGAGCTCCTCTCGAGGGCCCGTCCCATGGACTCGATGCCGCCGCGGGCGCCGGCCGCCCTTCGCAGCAAGGAATAGCCGGAGGCTCGCGGCACGCTCCGCGATCGGGTCGAGGGGGTCACGAGGGCGTGGCGCGGAAGCGCCGGACGCGCGCCGAGCCGGGGCCGCCGTCCTGCGTCGACAGGCCGAGCGCCGTGCGCGCCGGCGCGTGGAGGCGCTGGAGGACGCGATCGAGCAGCCGGAGCGCGCCGTCGCTCATCTTCACGCCGCGCGGCGAGCGGTAGCCGAACGCGACGCCGTCCACGACCTTGTACGCGTTCTCCGTGGGCGAGGCGGGGCGCATCTCGACGACCAGCGCGCCGTCGCGCGTCTTCATGATGACGACGATCTCGCCCGGGCGCGCCGAGGCCTCCACGAACGTCCACCCGCCGGAGGTCGCCTCCTTGATCCCGAGCTCGAGCACGCGCTGCAAGTCCTGGCCTGCAGGCGCGAGCGTCGTCGCGCCTTCGACCCGGATCTCGGCGCCCGGCGGGACCACGCCGCTGCCGAGCGGCATCGCGGGCCGCCGCATCTCGCGAGGCCCGGGGAACGACCACATGTCCGGCGTGATCTCGCCGCCTTCGCGGTAGGCCATCTCGATGAGGCGGCTGCGCTCGCGAGAGAGCGCGTCCTCGGACCAGCCGAGGCAGGAGCGCATCATCAGCGTGAACGGGTCGAAGCGGAGCTCGAACGAGGCGGGCGCGCGGACCATGAGGTCGTCCGGGAGGACGAGGCTGTGGAAGATGCGGACCTTGCACGGGAGCTCGCGCGCGCGCTCGAGCGTGCGCCGGAACGTGATCGGACCGTCGCCGGGGAGGCCGAGGAGGATGTCCACCTCGATGTCCGTGAACGTCGAGAGCTCCTCGATCACCTTCGCGAACTTCGACTCCCTGAAGGGGCGCTGCGTGCCGTCGCCCGTCTCCTTGTTGAGCGGCGGCAGCCGCGCGTCGAGCGAGACGCGCGCGACGCCGCGGAGGAACTCGAGGTGCTCGTCGTGCACGTGCTCCGGATCGATCGATGCCGTCAGCGTCGCCTGCTTGAAGAAGCCGACCTGCTTCTCCGCGGCCACCAGGTTCCGGAACGCCTCCGCGCTCAGGTTGAGCGGGGCGTCGACGATCTGCGCGCCCGGCGCGCCGGCGGCGCGGAGCGCGCTCAGCTCTTCGACGAGGTAGGCCTCGGAGAAGACGCCGCCAGCGTCGCCCGTGGAGACGCCGCACGTCGCGCAGCTCATGGCGCCCCCGCGGCAGATCTCGAGCGGGACGATGCGATCGCTCGGGAGCAGCTTCATCCGGATCGGCGAGGGGAGCTCGTCGGGCGCCACATAGGGCGGTTCGCCTGTCGAGACCCAGCCGCCGGCGGTGGAGACGTGCAGCCCCGGCACAGCGCGCAGCGCGTCGGGAGAGCGCTCGCTCAGCCGGACGATGTTCCGGAACGTGAGCTCGTTGCCGTGCACGAGGGCGTCGATGCAAGCGGTGGCGTCGCGCCAGGGCGCGAGCGCGAACATCGCGGGGCGCGCGAGGGGCCCGCAGAGCGCGATCGTGCGCCCCGGCCGGTTGCGCTGCAGGTGGCGCGCGACCTCGATGAACGTGGGGAACGACCAGACGTGCGCGGCGAGGCCGACCACGTCCGCGTCCACGGTCTCGACCTCCGCGACCCACGCGTCGAGATCCCTCGTCTGCGCGTCGATCACGTGGATCGGCACGCCGGCGAGGTCCGGATCGGCGAGCAAAGAGGCCTCGACACGACGGACTCCATGGCTGGACGGCGCTCCCCCACCGTCCGGCATGGTTGGCTCCATCGCGAGTAGCGCGACGCGGCGTTCGCCAGGCATCCATGGGAGTCTACCAGGGTGTCTCCCCTGTCGGGGAGTCCGTTCGCGCTCTCTGTCTGCTCGCGCTCTTCGCCGCCCTGGTGCCCCCCCGGTGCCCCCGGTTCCTTGCGCCCGGAGTTGCTCCTTCTGCCCGGAGTTGCATCCGGCGCGCAGTCGGGCTTTCATACTGCCCTGGGCGGGAGAGGGGGAACGGAACGTACCGGATCGGCGGACAGCGGCGGACTGTCGGGCTGCGCACTTCGCGGCGTGGTCGTGGGGGTGGCGCACCGCGGCGAGCGCTCCGGTGTGTCCGGGCGATTCGTCACCCCGGGCGCATCACCGAGGTTGGTTGCGCTGCGCTGGCCAGTGGAGGCTCGGGCAGCGTCGAGCGCCCATCCAGTCCTCCCCCAGCATGGGGAAGAGAGGGCGCGCTGCCCTGGCGAGCGACCCCCGCTACTGAAGAAAGCCGAGGGGAGCCATGTGTGGCAAGCACGTGATCCTGGTTGCGGAGGACGACGTTGACACTGCGACGATGCTGGAAGAGCTCCTGACCCTGGAAGGGTACGAGGTCGAGCTGACCGCGACCGCGCGCGCGGTGCTCGATGCGCTCGCGGAGCGGCGCTTCCACGCGGTCCTCCTCGATCTGACGATGCCGGGCATGACGACGGACCGATTCGTCTCCGAGATCGAGGGGCTCGGCACGCCCTCGCCCCTCATGATCTTCTCGGCCCGCCTCCCCCACGAGATGCAGGCGATCGCCGAGCGGCTGCATGCGGCCGCGCTCCTCCCGAAGCCGGTGGACATCGACGTCCTGCTGGGCACCCTCTCGAAGGTGGTGCTCGGCTCGCTCGGCTCGACAGACATCGACCGTTGACGCTGCCCGTTCGGACCACGCCGCGAGCGCCTCGGGCCGTCGTTCCGGCGGACGCCAGGCTGCTGCGCCCCTCGGCGTCGGTGGTAGGATCGCAGCTCATGACGTGGTGGATGGCGACCAAGCCGTGCTGCGCTCACCCTGGCTGGCCGCAGATCGGGTACAGAGCGGCTTCGCCGGAGCGCGACCGTGCTGTAACATCGGGCTCGACCGCCGACGATCGATCCCCGTGATGCGTACGCCCGAACCCGCCTGCCAGAGCTGCCCGGCTCAACCCACGTCGACCTCGCGCCCCTGCATGGCGGCACGAGCGACGCGGGAGCGGGCTCCGCTCCAAGGCGCCTTTGCGGCGCTGATTGCCGGAGAGAGACGTAGAGAGACCTTCATGCGCCCCCTTCCTCGCAGAACGAGCCCGATCAAGCGGAACCCGAGCAGGGATTCAGGGCTTTCCCTGTTTCGCCGTGACGTCAGGCTTTCGCATAGTGGTTGATGCACCGTGCCTGCCACTCCCTTGAAGAGGATCCTCGTTGTCGATGACGATCCGGATATTCGAGAGACCCTCGCCGAGCTCCTGCAGGAGGAGGGGTACGCCGTCGCGTCGGCGGCGCACGGCGGCGAGGCGCTCAGCGCGCTGAGAACGGATCCGAGACCCGGGCTCATCCTGCTCGATCTCATGATGCCGATCATGGATGGCTGGCAGTTCAGGGCGGAGCAGAAGAAGGATCCGGAGCTCGCCGCGATCCCGGTGGTGATCATCTCGGCGACGGGCCGCGACGAGTTCGTGTCCTCGCTCGGCGCAGCGCAGTTCCTCAAGAAGCCGATCAACCTCGAGCAGCTGCTCGCCGCGGTCGAACAGCACTGCCGGTGACGGCGCGCCTGTTCGTCTACGGCACGCTGATGCGCGGCGAGCGCGCGCACGCGCTGCTCGGGCGCGCGCGTTGCCTCGGGGACGCGCGCACCGCCCCGTCGTTCGAGCTCGCCGATCTCGGCGCCTACCCGGCGCTCGTGCGCGGGGGCTCGGTCGCGGTCCTCGGGGAGCTGTACGAGCCGGACCCGGAGGCGCTGCCCTCGCTCGACCTCTACGAGGACTGCCCCGACGTCTTCAGGCGTGAGCCGATCGAACTCCACGGGGGCGCGCTCTGCGAGGCCTACCTGATGCCCGCCGGGCAGGCGATGGGGTGGCCTCGGATCGCCTCCGGGGACTGGCGGACACGGCGGCGATGAGCGCGTCAGCCGGGGCCGGAGCGGCGCGCTGGCCGCACCCCGGGTGGAGCGGCCGGGTCGATCTCGGGCGCCGTCCTGTCCTCGACGACGAGCAGCAGGGCCGGGAGCTCGCCCTCGTCGGCCTGGAGCCGGAAGGCTGAGAACGAGAGCGTCCTGCGGCCGGCGTGCGCGAGCACGGCCTCGAGGTGGAAGTCGACGAGCGCGGCGCGGCGGTGGAGCACGTCCCGGAGCTGCTGCTCCAGCTGCGGGGTGTTCCATCCGGCATCGATGGCCGAGAGCGATCGTCCCTCGATGTCGCCGAGAGGGACCATGAACTGCTCGCAGTAGCGCCGGGTGACCGCCCGGATCCGGAGCTCCCCGTCGAGCAGGAGGAACGGATGGCGCAGCACCTCGAAGACGGCGGAGAGGCCGTCGCGCGCGCCCGCGAGCTCGCGCGCGGCGCTCCTCGGCGCCTCGCTCTCCAGCCAGCAGATCACCGCGCCGTCGACCTCGTCGTCGGTGGTCCGGGAGGGGCGCGCCCGCATGAGATAGCAGCGCCCGTCGCGGTCCTCGACGTGCCGTTCGACGGTGCTCCTCTTGCCGAGCACCTCGGCGACGACGGGCGCGATGTCGGCCACGCTCCTCGACTTCACCTCGAGGATGGATCTGCCCACGTCGCTCGCGGCGAGGCCGAGCAGCTTGTCGGCGGCGCCGGCGACGCGGCGGATCCGCAGGTCCGCGTCGACCATCAGCATCGGGATGTTCATGTCGCCGAGGAGCTTGCGCAGCTCGTCGTTGGCGAGGCCGAGCGCGACGTTGCTGCTGCGGAGCTCCTCGTTGATGGTCGTGAGCTCCTGGTTCGCCGACTGGAGCTCGTCGTGGGCGCCCTCGAGCGCGTCGTTCACCCTCTGCAGCTCGTCGTTGCTCGCGAGGAGCTCGTCGTTCGTGCACAGGAGCTCTTCGTTCGTCGCCTCGAGCTCATCGATGAGCGACTGGAGGTACTCCCTCGTGGTCACGAGCTCCCTGCGGAGCTGGACGATCTCCAGATCCTTCTGGGCGTCGCTCGGGGCCGGGTCGCTGCCCGGCCGGTCCAGCCTCGCGGCGCCCGACTCGGAGAAGGTGACGAGGAAGCAGCGCCCTTGCGGGAGCCGCACCTTGAGCGGCCAGACCTCGACGTCGACGTCCCGGATCTTCTCGTCCTGCCTGACCTTGATCTGCTCCCTGCGGGCCATCGCGCCCGAGCTCATCGACGCGTCGATGGCGGCCCGGATGCCGAGGACGAGCCCCTCTCGGGCCATCTTGAAGAGGTGCAGGCTAGCGTCGCCCGGTGACGGCTCGAGGTAGGGCCCCGTCTTGCCCCGGAACTGGACGATCTGCATCTCCTCGTCCACGACCACGCCGGCGGGGGCATAGCGCGCCATGACGATGGCGTCGGCCTCCCTGCGCACCGCATCCATGCCGAGCCCCTCGGGCTCCCGCGGCCTCTCCGTCGCCAGCGCGACCACCGGCACGCCGGGCAGAGCGGGCGCGGCGAGGGCGAGCGAGTGGGCCGCCTCCGACGCGGCGCGCTTGCAGAAGATCCTGTGGGTCCTGTCCACGACCCCGAACAGATCGGGCGTCGCCGTGAGGCTCTCGGACGAGCCGAGGAGCAGGAACCCGGTGGGCTTGAGGGCCTGGTGGAACGTCTGCAGCAGGCGGCGCTGCAGGCTCGGCTCCAGGTAGATCATCAGGTTGCGGCAGCTGGTGAAATCGAGCTTCAACAGGGGCGGGTCGGCCGCGGCGTTGTGGCGCGAGAAGACGCACAGATCGCGGACCGATTTGTTGACCTGAAAGCCGCCTTGTACCCTGACGAAGAAGCGGCGCAGCCGGCTGGGCGAGACGTCCATCGAGATGCTCTCGATGTAGATCCCGGCCCGCGCCTGCTGGATGGCGGCCTCGCTCAGGTCGGTGCCGAAGATCTGGATGGCATGATCGGTCGCGTCGGCTTCGAGGAATTCGAGCAACGAGATCGCGAGAGAGTAGACCTCCTCGCCCGTCGAGCAGCCCGGCACCCAGATGCGAACAGGGGAGTCCTGCGGCCTGCTGTGCATGAGCACCGGGAACACGTGGGTCTTCAGCGCGGCGAAGGCGCCCGGATCGCGGAAGAACGTGGTGACCTTGATGAGGAGGTCTTGGTAGAGATCCTCGATCTCGCCGGGGTGCGCTTTCAAGTGCTCCAGGTAGTCCTGGAGGGTGGCGAGCCGGTGGAGCGTCATTCGCCGCTGGATGCGCCTCCTCAGCGTGCTCTTCTTGTACTGGCTGAAGTCGACGCCCACCGCGGCGTGAAGCAGCCTCAGGAGCTTGCTGAGATCGGGGTCCATTCCGAGGGGCGCGCCCTGCCTGAGCCATGGAGCGAGCACGTGCCCGGGGCGACCCATCCGCACGAGCTCCGCCGCGATCTCCTCGACGCTGAGGACGAAGTCGACGCCTCCGGCCGCGATGGCGCTCCGCGGGAGCGCCGGCCGCTCGGCGCCGCGCGGGTTCTCCGCGAAGGTGACCCCGCCCTCGGCCTTCACGTCCTTCAGCCCCAGCGCGCCGTCGCTCCCGGCGCCGGACAGCACGACGGCCACCGCGCCCGACCCGAGCTCGCCCGCGAGCGAGCGCAGGAAGAGATCGCCAGGGCCCGGGCCGCCCTCGCCCCGCGGCGCGAGGTCGACGCGGAGCCCCGCCAGCGTCGCCTGCGCCTCCGGGGGCAGGACCTGGACACGACCAGGCGCGAGCTTCATCCCCGATCGGAGCTCGGTCACAGGGAGAGGGCTGCTCTGCGCCACGAGCTCGAGGAGGGGGAGCTCCCCTGGATCTGCGCTGTAGATCAGAACGAGAGAGAGGCTCGTATCTCTGCTGGGCAACCGCCGGAGGAGCTCCGCGATCGCGTTGCGTCCGCCGGCCGAAGCGACGACACAGACCACGGGAAAGCGCAGCTCGCCCTCGGGGCGCGGCTCGACCGCTGCGGCGCCCTCGCCGGCGCCCTGGAGCGGGACCGGCGCCCGCCCCGGCGCGGATGCCCTGCCGGCCTGGGGCGCGGCGTCGCTCTGGCCCGGTGCCCCGAGTTGCGTCCGGCGTGACTTCTTCTGTTCGGGCATTGTCGGCTTGAACGGTTGGGCGCTCTCTCACGCGTCTCGCTATGGCGAGAGCCTGACAGGGACTAAGCCAGGGTTCCGGTGGGCGGTCGGTCAACGATGGCTGTCGTCGTCCATGTCGCGCATGGGACACGGCGCCTCACGGTCATCTCACCATATCAGCGCGCCCCTTCCAGGCGCTTCAGGAGTTGCTCGAGCCGCTCGATGATGTGTGCGGATCGGTCGGATACCATTCGGGCAGAATCATTGAGCCTCCTCAGGGTCATCTCATCCATCCTCCCGCCGGGCTGGAGCCTGGTCAGGGCCTCCAGCGCGGCGTCGTGGCGCGCTCGGGCGACCTGGGCTGCCGCGATCGCGCGGCGCAGGCGTGCGCGCGGCGGCTCCGGGTTCTCGACCCCGGACCATCTCCTCTCCGGTGGAACGTGCCGGGCTTCGCCGTCGGATCGCGCCAGGTGATCGAGGGGCGCCGCGAGCGGCGGCGCCGGCGCCTCGGGCGCCGCGAGCAGCGCGGGAGCCTGCGCCCCTCCCAGCGATCGATCTGCCCCGCTCCCCGCGTCGTGCGTGCGCTCCGCGCGCTTGCCATCGGTCGGAAGGCGGACGTCGACGCTGATCTGCCGATCCTCCCCGGACTCTCCGGCCTCCTCCCACCCCCGTTCGTCGACGATCTGCCTCGTCGCGTCGTTGACGAGAAAGACCTGATCGGCGTCGTGGAACCGCTCTGCCCGGAAGGACCGCAGCTGGAACCGCGCCGTCTCGAGCGAGCGGATGTGCCTCATGAGCGCGAGCCGCCTGCCCCGGAAGCGAACGTAAATGCTGTAGCTGGTCTGGGGCGCCATCTCTATCGCCTCGTGGGCCCGGTCGCGTTCTCGGCGTGCGTCCTGCTCGCGGTCTCACGCCCCCGGTACCGCCGTCAGGAGCACCAGCCTCCCGGCGGTCTGCTCGGCCGTTCTGCAGGCGGTGCGCACGAGCTGCCACTCTTCCTTCACGAGCTCCGCCATGAGCGATCTGTCCTGACACAGGGCTTTGCTCAGCGACTCCTCGGCGTCGTCGCCGAAGGAGAGCACGCGTATCGCGATGGCGAGCGCAAAGTCCTTGGTCAGCCGGACGCGCAGGTCGACGTCCGGCGTGGAGACGTGGAGCGCGTGCTCGGCGAGGGCGATCTCGATCCTCTCTGCAATCGACCTTGCGGTGTCCGCACGCCATTGGATCGATCGGCAGGTCTGCCGGAGCAGCTCGTGGATTAACCGTCTATCACGACCCGTCTGTATGCCCATTCCGCCCCCCTCGACAGTTCCATTCCTTTGCGGAGAGCCGTCCAGAGAGTGTCCGTGACCGGCCAGAGCGCGCGACGGTCAGCCTGGCGCGATGGAACGGGCAGGACCGCTCCCCAAGGCTGCGCTCTTCCCGAGTTGCCTGGTTCCCCTCCGGCCCCCCGATCCACCCCCTCACTGTCCTGCCGAAAATTCCTGCCGAAAATCCCGTTGACTGTTAGCTGTAGCTCAGCTGCTGCCCGACCGACCGCTAGGGCGATGTGGAATCGTTCGTCAGGGATTCCCTGTAAGCTGTCCTGATACCGCCGGGTTTCCGGCCATTTCATTCAGGCAAAGCCCTACGACTGGCGGCGGACTGGATCGTGTTTCCAAGGCTCCTGCTGTATCGGCGCTTCCGACGGCTCCAACGTTTCCGATGAAGGCGGAGTGCGCCGACGACCGCGGGAGCGCGGTGCGCCCTCGTCAGCCAGGTCGCCTACGTCGTCTTCGCCTTGGAGCGCCGGCGCTCGCTGCTCGACGCCGAGGCAGGCGCCGGATCGGCGGTCTGCCGCGCGCTGCGCGGGGGTGCTTCCATGACCGACTGGTCAGCGACGGCGCGCACCTCCGGGGCGAGCAGGCCGTGCGTGAAGAGCTGGAGCACCTGCGCAGCCCAGGCCGCGATGTCCGGCCTGCACGGCGCGTCGATGAGCTTGCGCACCAGGCGATCGAAGGCGCCGGACATGAGCGCGGCGATGACGCTGGGATCCAGATCGCGCCGGTAGAGGCCGATGTCGATCGCGTACCGGAGGCGGCCCTCCACCTGCCGGGCGACGCGCTGGGCGAACTCGTCGATCAGGTAAGCGTACGGAGTCCCACCGCCGCCCGCCAGCATCATCCTGAGGAGCGCCCGGTTCTGCCAGCAGAACTCGAGCACCTCCATGTCGTGGGCGAGGAGCCGCTTGAAGTACTCGTTCACCGACGCTCGCTCGGCCTCGAAGACGACGGGCGGCGGCTCCACGCAGTCGGCGAGGCGCGCGATGAAGGTCTCGACGATCTGCTTGAAGCAGTCGTCCTTGCTCTGGAAGTGCAGGTAGAACGCGCCCTTCGAGACGCCCGCGCGCTCGGTGATGTCCTCGACCCTCGCGGCGGCCAGGCCGCGCTCGGTAAAGGCAGCCTCGGCGGCGCGGAGCAGCTCGATCCTGGCGCGGCGATCGGCGAGGCGGGGCATTCTGACTGGTCGGTCAACGTCGGAGGACCGTGGCACTATGGGAAGGCTGCCGGAAGCCGTCAAGACGCTCGTCGGCCGCGTTCCTCGCGACGCGGCGCGTTCGACCGCGTCGCATTGCGCATGGCACGAGCGATGCTGCGGAGGCGGTCATGGCCACCGTGGCGAGACGAAATGCAGCAGGGCGCGGCGTCGGCGAGGCGACGGCGGCGGCGCTCGTCCCCAGCCCTCCCTCGTTGCCGAGCCTGCGCGAGGCCGCCGCGCGGTGCCAGGCGTGTCCGCTCTGGGAGCGGGGGACGCAGACGGTGTTCGGCGAGGGCGCGGCGCGATCGGACGTGCTCCTCGTCGGCGAACAGCCGGGTGACAAGGAGGACCTGGCCGGTAAACCGTTCGTGGGCCCAGCGGGGCAGCTGCTCGATCGCGCGCTCGAGGCGGCGGGGATCGAGCGGCGCCGGGCGTACGTGACCAACGTGGTGAAGCACTTCAAGTGGGAGCCGCGCGGCAAGCGCCGCATCCACGTGAAGCCGGACGCGCGCGAGATCCGCGCGTGCCTGCCGTGGCTCGCCGCGGAGATCGCGGTGGTGCAGCCGGCGATCGTGGTATGCCTCGGCGCGACGGCGGCGCAGGCGCTGCTCGGCGGCTCGTTCCGGGTCACGCGCGAGCGCGGCAGGATCGTTGCCTCGCCGCTCGCGCCGCGCGTGCTGGCGACCGTGCATCCCGCGTCGATCCTCCGCATGCCGGACGAAGCGACGAGGCGAGCCGAGCTCTCCCGCTTCATCGAGGATCTCGCGGTGGCGGCGCGCGCGCTCGGCTGAGCCGCCGCGCTCCGCCTCCTCGCGAGGCGCGCTCTCGATGGAGTAGGATCCGCCCCGATGACGATGAGCCCACGACCGGTCCCTGCCGCAGAGCGCCCCGCGCCCTCTCCGATGGCCGAGCGCGCCCACATGGGGAGCTCGAAGAAGATGTGGCCGCTGATGCTGGCCGCGCTCGGGGTCGTCTACGGCGACATCGGGACGAGCCCGCTCTACGCGATGAAGGAGTGCTTCAGCCGCAGCAGCCCGCACCACGTCGCTCCGACGCCCGAGAACGTGCTCGGGGTGCTCTCGCTGATGTTCTGGTCGTTGATGATGGTGGTGACCATCAAGTACGTGACGTTCATCACGCGGGCCGACAACGAGGGCGCGGGCGGCATCCTCGCGCTGCTCGCGCTCGTCCCGAGCGGCGATCGCAAGGGCGACGGCCGCGGCCTCCTCGTGCTCCTCGTCCTCTTCGGCGCGGCGCTCCTTTATGGTGACGGCGTGATCACGCCCGCGATCTCGGTGCTCTCGGCCGTGGAGGGCCTCGAGGTCGCGATCCCGAAGCTGGACCCTTCCGTCGTGCCGGTCATCACCTGCGGCGTGCTGCTCGCCGTGTTCCTCGTGCAGAAGCGCGGCACGGCCGGGGTCGGGTCGATCTTCGGGCCTGTGACGCTCGTGTGGTTTGTCACGCTCGTGCTGCTCGGGGCCAAGGAGATCATCGGCAGCCCCGGAGTGCTCCGGGCCGTCTCACCGACCTACGCGGTGAGCTTCTTTGTCGAGAATCAACTGCATGGCTTCCTGATCCTCGGCGCGGTCGTCCTCTGCATCACGGGCGGCGAGGCGCTGTACGCCGACATGGGGCATTTCGGCCGCGTGCCGATCAAGTACACCTGGTACACGATCGTCTGGCCCGGGCTGCTCATCAATTATTTCGGCCAGGGCGCCAAGCTCCTCGCGGACCCCACCGCGGCGGCGAACCCGTTCTATGCGCTGGTCCCGTCGTGGGCGCTCTATCCCACGGTGGCGATCGCCACCGCGGCGACGGTCGTCGCGTCCCAGGCGCTCATCTCCGGGGCCTTCTCGCTGACCCAGCAGGCGGTGCAGCTCGGGTATTTCCCGCGCGTCACGGTGGTCCACACGTCGAAGGACGAGGCGGGGCAGATCTACATCCCCGAGGTGAACAGCGGGCTCCTGATCTCGTGCATCGTGCTGGTTCTCACGTTCAAGAACTCGAGCGCGCTCGCGGCTGCCTACGGCATCGCCGTCACGGGGACGATGGGGATCACCACGGTGGTCTATTACGTGGTCACCCGGAAGACGTGGGGTTGGCCGGTCTGGAAATCGCTCCCGCTCGCCGGGCTCTTCCTGGTGATCGATCTCGCGTTCTTCGCGGCGAACAGCGCCAAGTTCTTCCACGGGGGCTGGGTGCCCATCGTGATGGGCGCGGCGATCTTCACGGTGATGACGACCTGGAAGACGGGGCGCAAGCACCTCGCAGCGGCGATCAAGTCGGCGATCTTGCCGCTCGACATGTTCCTCGAGGACGTGAAGCGCGTGAAGCCGCACCGGGTGCGCGGGACGGCGGTCTTCATGGCGTCGAGCCCGGAGGGCACGCCGCCGATCCTGCTGCACCACGTGAAGCACAACCAGGTGCTGCACGAGCAGGTGGTGCTCCTCTCGATCCAGGTGACGAACGTGCCGGAGGTGCCGGCGGAGCGGCGAACGACGGTGATCCCGCGGGGCGAGGGGATCTACCAGGTCACGGCGTGTTACGGCTTCATGCAGACGCCGAACGCGCCGTCGGTGCTCGAGGGGTGCAAGCGGCACGGGCTCGACATCGATCTCGGGAGGACGAGCTACTACCTCGGCAGGGAGACGCTGCTGACGACCGGGCGCTCGAAGATGTCCCGGTGGCGCAAGGGGCTGTTCGCCTTCATCTCGCGGAACGCGCGGCCGGCGACGGCGTACTTCGGTCTGCCGCCGAACCGCGTGGTCGAGCTCGGAATGCAGGTCGATTTTTGACGGCGGGGGCGCGCGCCCCCGCCGCCCCGCCGAGCGAAGCTCGTCGGGGCCCCACCACCCCGCGAACCACGCTTGCCGTCTTGCGCGCGGCGCCGCTTCGGGCCTGACGTCGATGGCGTCAGGAGGCTGCGATCAGGGCCCCGTGTACCGGGCGCGCGGCCGGAGCATGTACCCCGCCTCGCGCTGCTCGAACGCGTGGGCGATCCAGCCGGCGGCGCGCCCCACCGCGAAGAGCGCCGCCGCCGTGCCGGCCGGCAGGCCGAGCGCGGCCGCGATCGCGACGAGGCCCAGGTCGAGCGACGGCGGATCGAGGCCGGCGTCGCGCAGCGCGTCGACGAGCGCGAGCACCGTGCGCAAGGCCGTGCTCTGCGGGGCGAGCGCGCGGGCCGTGTCGAGCAGCAGCTGGGCGCGGGGGTCGCCCTCGGGGTAGAGCCTGTGCCCGACGCCGGCGATGGGCTCGCCGCGGCGCAGCCGCTCGTGGACCGCGGCGGCGGCGCGCTCGGGCCGGCCCGCCTCGGCGACCAGGGCCTCCACCCGGTCGGTCATGCCGCCGTGCCTCGGGCCGGAGAGCGCGGCGAGCCCCGCGCTGACGCAGGCGTAGAGGTCGGCGCCGGTGGAGGCGGCCACCCGGACCGCGAACGTCGAGGCGTTCAGCTCGTGATCGGCCGAGACCAGGAGCGCCCGGTTCACGGCGCGCTCGGCCTTCTTCGAGGCGTTCGCGCCGAGGGCGATGAGCAGCCGCCGCGCCGCCCCGTCGGCCTCGAGGGCGTCGGTCGCCCTGCGCGCGTCCCGCCCGAGGCCCACGAGCGCCGCGAGCGATCGCACGAGGGCCCGCGCCCGTGTGCGCTCCGCGTCGCCCGTGGGGATGCGCCCATCGCCCGAAGGCGCGCCCACGTGGCGGGTCGGGTCGTGCGCGCCGAGCGCGGGCACCACGAGCGCGAGCGCGACGAACGGCGGCGCGCCTTCGGGCAGGAGCGCCGCGAGCTTGGCCGGGCGGACGCTCAGCCGGCCTGGCCGCGCCGCCGGCGCGCCCTCCGCCGGCAGCTCGCCCGTCCAGAGCAGCTCGGCGACCGCCTCGAAGGGCACGTCGTCGAGCGCCAGCGCGACCGCCTCCTTGCCCCGGTAGACGGGCCCGCGCGGGCCGATCGCGGTGAGCGCCGACTCGAGCACCGGCTCGCCCCACCGGAGCGCCTCGGCGGCGACAGGGCCGTGGCCGGCGCGCGCGTCGTGCCGCGCCTTGAGCCGCTCGATGTCCGCCCGGAGGTAGAGCCGCGCGCGCCCTCGCCCGCCAGGCACCCCCCGGAGCACGCCTCGGCTCGCGTACGCGTAGAGCGTCTCCCGCTTCACGCCGAGCAGCTCCGCCGCCTCGGCGCCGGTCACGTACGCCGACGGCCGTTGCCCCGAGTCAGGTAGATCCACCATGAGCGCCCATCAACGTTGCATCCATCCTGTCTTCCGATGCACGAGGCGCCGGCGTCGCGCGCGCCGACGACACCCATCCCTCCTAGCACCCCCCTTCCTCGGCTTCCTCCGGGATTCTTCCTCGACGCGCTTCGAGGCCGTGCATGGTTGATTGTACAATCAAGGTTGATCAACCTCGTGCGGTGCCCAAGATGTCGTCAGCGGAGGTGATCGGAATGAGGGATGTGGCGGCGCCGCTCGCGAGCGGCCTGGAAGGCGTGGTGGTGGCGGAGACGCGGCTCTCGGAGGTGGACGGAGAGCGGGGGAGGCTCACCCTCGCGGGCCACGACGTCGAGGAGCTCGCCGGCGGCGGCGGGGTGACCTTCGAGGACATGTGCGGGCTGCTCTGGGGCGGCACGCTGCCCGGGGCGGCGGAGCGGGAGTCGCTCCGGCGAGCGATCGCCGAGGGGCGGACGAGGGCCTTCGCGCTGCTCGGGCGGCTCGGGGACGCGCTCCAGGCCAGCGACGGGATGGATGCGCTCCGCGCCGCGGTCGCGCACCTCTCGGCCGACGTCCCGCCTGCGGCGATCGCCGGGGCGGTCGCGACGTTCGCCGCGGCGTGGGCGCGGCGCTGCGCGGGGGAGGCGCCGGTCGCGCCCGATCCGGCGCTCCGGCTCTCGGCCGACTACCTGCGCATGGCGCGGGGGGCCGCGGCGAGCGAGGCCGAGGCGCGCGAGCTCGACACGTACCTCGTGACGGTCTCGGATCACGGCATGAACGCGTCCACCTTCACCGCGCGCGTTGTCACCTCGACGGGGTCGGACGCGATCTCGGCGGTGGTCGCGGCGATCGGCGCGCTGAAGGGGCCGCTCCACGGCGGCGCGCCCGGGCCGGTCCTCGACATGCTGGACGCGGTCGCGGCGAAGGCGGGCGAGGGCGGCGCGCCGCTGCCGGGCTGCGCCGAGCGCTGGATCCAGGCCGAGCTCGCCGCGGGCCGGCGGATCATGGGCATGGGCCACCGGATCTACCGGGTGAGGGATCCGCGGGCGGCGGTGCTCGAGCGGGCGATCGAGCGGCTCGGGCGGACGGCAGGCGGCGCGCAGAGCGCCCGGCTCGCGCTGGCGCGTGAGGTCGAGCGGGCGGCGGAGGCCGCGCTCCGCGCGCGGCATCCGGATCGCCCGCTGCGCGCGAACGTCGAGTTCTACACGGCGGTGCTGCTCGACGCGCTCGGGCTGCCACGCGCGCTCTTCGCGCCGACCTTCGCGGTGGGCAGGGTCGCCGGCTGGTGCGCGCACATCGACGAGCAACGGCGCGCGGGGCGGCTCATTCGCCCGAGCTCACGCTACATCGGGGGCGTCCCCGCAGCGGCAGCTCCGCCGCATTGAGGCGTCGGGCCCGCCGCGCGCGCGGCGAGGCTGCTGGCAGGAGCGCTGGTCATCGCCGGCCATGAGGTCGACCTGCCCAGGTCGGACTTATTGAAGAGCCCGTGACGGCATTCGCTTCATCCCCGTCGTTCTGCCATCCTATCCGCACAGAAATTGCCGGAGAGGCCGCTCCAGAGCCCTGGGAGGGCAAAAGGAGAATGCCACGGGCGCAGGTAGGACGTTGTTCGTCCTGCAAAGTTGGCAGCCGCGCGGGGGCACTGTTATCGTGTTCAGTATGTCGTCCGCCGCTCTTGCCGCTCCGCTCGCCCGGGACCTCCTGCGCCATACCCTCCCCGAGTTCGAAGCGCGCGCCAAGACGCTCCCGCTCGGCCTGCGGGAAATCAACGACGCGCTCCCGGAAGGGGGGCTGCCGCGCGGGGGGGTGGTGGAGCTCGCCGCGCCGCGGGGGCTGGGGCGGTCCACCTCGCTCGCCCTCTCCGCGTGCGCGTCGGCGCAAGCGGAGGCGCGGCTGCGCGGGACGAGCGCGACGGCGGGGGCGTGGTGCGCGTGGATCGACCCGAGCGGCTCGCTCTTCGCGCCGGCGGTCGCGCGCGCGCAGGTCGATCTGAGCCGGCTGCTCGTGGTGCGGCCCCCGCCGGAGGTGCTCGCGAAGGTCGCGGTCCGGATGGCGATGAGCCGGGCGTTCGCGGTGCTCGTGATCGACGTGGCCGGGGTCCCGGGGGCCTTCGGCCAGGGCGCGGGGAAGGGGGAGCGGAGCGCGCCCGGGGCGGGGCGCCGCGAGGAGGACCTCGCGCGCTGGGTCAACGTGGTGCGCAAGCTCGCCCTGGCGATCGAGGGGAGCGACGGGACGATCCTGCTCCTCACCGATCGCCAGGCGGCGCGGCCGATGCCCTTGCCGGTCGCGATGCGGCTGGAGCTCGAGCAGGTCGCCGAGAACCGGTTGATGGTCCGCGTCGCCAAGGACCGCCGAGGGCGCGTGACCTCGCCGACGCCGGTGGTGCTCGGGGAGCGGCCCGGGGACAGGGCAGAGCGGACGGCGGGCGGCGAGCCGCGGCCCGCGCTGTCGCGGGCGTGAGGGAGGAGAGGCGATGGCGGTGAAGCGCATTGTGGCGATCGTGCTCCCGCAGCTCGCGTGCGAGCTGGTGAAGCAGCGTGGGCCGGTCTCGCCGAGCGGGAAGGCGCCGCTCGCGGTGATCCTCGGGGGCGACGAGGAGCGCCGCGCGGCGGCCGCGCCGCGGCCCGAGCGCGAGCCGCAGGCGCCGGCGGCGGTGATCGACGTGGTCGACGACGAGGCGAGGCGGTACGGGGTGAGGCCGGGGCAGAAGGTCGTCGAGGCGGCGGCGCTGGTCGCCCACCTTGCGATCCACCGGGTGACGTTCGCCGAGATCGACGCGGCGCTCGGCCGGGTCGCGGAAGTGGCGCTCGGGCTCGGGGCGACGGCGGCGATCCAGCTCGGCGAGCAGGGCGCCCCGCGCGCCGGCGCGTCGCGGGCGAGCCGCGCTCCCGAGCGCGCCGCGAGCGAGGCGAGGAGCCCCTGGGGCGACGGCCCGTACGACACGGTGTGGCTCGACATCACCGGGGCGTCGCACCTCGTCGGCGGCGAGGAGGCGCTGCTCGGCGAGCTCGGCGAGCGCGTCGCGGCGCTCGGCCACCGGGCGCGGCTCGCGATCGCCGACGGACCGCGGCTCGCGCAGGCGCTCGCGCGCTTCGGCGCGCACGCGGACGGCGGGGGAGGGGCGGAGGCCCCGATCGCGCCGCCGGGCAAGGGGGCGCAGGCGATCGGGCCCTTGCCGGTGCAGGCGCTCCCGGTCGAGCGCGAGGTGGCGAGCTTCCTCGTCCGGCTCGGCGTGCTCCGCGTCGAGGATCTCGCGCGCCTGCCGCGGGCGCAGGTGGCGGCGCGGCTGGGGCCGCGGACGGCCGACGTGATGGAGCTCCTCGCCGGGCGCGATCCCGTGCCGCTCCTGCCGTTCGAGGTGCCCCGGCTGCTCGAGGAGGAGGTGCTCTTCGACGAGCCGATCGAGAGCGCCGAGTCGCTCCTGTTCGTGCTGCGCGGCATGACGTCGCGGATCGCTTCGCGGCTCGCCGCGCGCGGGGAGGCGTGCGGGCGGCTCAACGTGGCGATCGCCTACGATCGCTCGATCGCGCGGCTCCGCCTCGGCGAGCGCGAGGACGACGGCGCCGCCGCGGCGCTCCTGGAAGACGACGGGCGCGGCCCTTCGCTGCGCTTCCACGTCGACATGCCGGTGCCCCTCTCGGACGCGGGCGATCTGCTCCGCCCGCTGAAGGCGAAGCTCGAGCGGATCGAGCTCGCGGCGCCCGCGGTGGGGGTCCACGTCATCGCCTCGCGCATCGCGCGGGCTCGTCGGGTGCAGCTCGATCTGTCGCGCGACCGGTCGGTCGATCCCGACAGCCTGCCGGCGCTCCTGGCCGAGCTCTCGGCGGAGATCGGCCAGGAGCGGGTGGGCATCCTGGAGATCGCCGACGCGCACCGCCCCGAGGCGCGCTCGCGGCTCGTGCCGGCTTCTGGCGAGGCGGCCATGACGCGCGCGTCCGCCGCGGCCCGCGCGCGCGCTGCGGCGGATCGGGGCGCGGCGGAGCAGGCGGAGGGCGCGGACGCGCCGGCGCTCGAGCCCGCGCGGCTCCTCGCGCAGCCGATCCCGCTCGGCCGGGTGGGGCGCGGGGCGATCGTGGCCGTCGATCGGCACCTCTACGCGATCGAGCGGCTCTCCTTCGTGATGCGGATCGACGCGGTGGAGTGGTGGACGCCCACGCCGGCGTCGCGCGATTACGCGCGCGCCTGGCTCGTCTCGGGCTCTCCGTCCGGCAAGGCCGCCCCGGCGCGCCTCGGCGAGCTGCGCCCTCCTCGAGACGGCGCGAGCGCGAGCTCCTGCGGCGAAGCGTGGATCTACGTCGACCGCGCGACGGGCGAGGCCTTCCTGCAGGGGTGGTGCGAGTGAGCGCCGGCGCGTCGGTCCCGTTCGTGGAGCTCTGCGGCCGCTCCTGCTTCTCTTTCCTGGAGGGCGCCTCGCACCCCGAGGAGCTCGTGCACCGCGCCAAGGAGCTCGGCCTCGAGGGGCTCGCGCTCTGTGATCGCGACGGGATCTACGGCAGCGTGCGGGCGCACACGGCGGCGAAGAAGGTCGAGCAGCGGGTGATCGTCGGGGCCGAGCTGACGCTGGGCGCGCCGCGCGGGGGCGGCGAGCGCGGGCCGGAGGTCCGGCCGTCGGTAGTCCTCCTGGTCGAGGACAGCGAGGGTTACGCGAACCTCTGCCGCCTGCTCACGATCGCGCACGCCGAGTGCGAGAAGGGGATGGCGAGCATCTCGGCGGAGGCGATCGCGGCCGCGCAGCGGGGCCTCTCCGCGATCGTGCCGCTCGATCCTCTCGTGCCCGCAGGCGTCTCCGGCGCGCTCATCGGCGCGCTGCGCGACGCGTTCGGCGAGCGCGCGCTCGTCGCGACCTGGAAGCACCTCGACCGCCGTGACGGCGAGCGCGTCGCGGCGGCCCTCGCGGCGGAGCGCCGCTACGGCCCCTGCGTGGTGGCGACGGCGCGCCCGCTCTATCATCACCCGTCGCGCAAGCCGCTCGCGGACGTGCTCGCGTGCATCCGGACCAAGACCACGCTCGATCAAGCGGGGACGCGGATCGCGCCGAACGCGGAGGCGTACGTGCGGTCCGGCGCGCAGATGGCGGCGCTGTTCCGCGATCATCCGGCCTGGATCGCGCGCACGGTGGAGGTCGCGTCCCGCTGCCGCTTCTCGCTGTCCGAGCTCCGCTACAGCTTCCCGAGCGACGCCCTCTGCATGCCGGGGGAGACGTCGGATCAGGCGCTGCGCCGCCTCACCGAGGAGGGTTGCCGCGACCGTTACCCGGAGGGGACGCCGCCTCCGGTGCGCGCGCAGATCGAGAAGGAGCTCGCCTTGATCGCGAAGCTCGGCGTGGCGCCTTATTTCCTCAGCGTGCAGCAGGTCGTGAAGATCGCGCGCGCGCGGCAGATCCTCTGCCAGGGCCGCGGGAGCGCGGCGAACAGCGCGGTGTGCTTCGTGCTCGGCGTGACGGCGGTGGACCCGGCCCGGTCGAGCCTGCTCTTCGAGCGCTTCCTTTCGGAGGAGCGCCACGAGCCTCCGGACATCGACGTCGATTTCGAGCACGAGCGCCGGGAGGAGGTGATCCAGGCGATCTACGAGATGTACGGGCGCGACCGGGCGGCGATGGTCTCGGAGGTGATCGCCTACCGCGGCAAGAGCGCGCTCCGCGAGGTCGGCAAGGCGTTCGGCTTCTCGGCGGATCAGGTCGATCGGCTGAGCGGCCTCGTGCTCCACCACGAGGCGGACATCACCGAGCAGCGGGTCAGCGAGGCGGGCCTCGATCCGGATGACGTGCGCGTCCGGCAGGCCGTCATGATGGCGAGCGCGCTCGAGGGTTTCCCGCGTCATCTCTCGATCCACGTGGGCGGCTTCGTGCTGTCGTCGGAGCCGCTGCACAAGGTGGCCCCGGTCGAGCCTGCGCGGATGGAGGGCCGCACGGTGATCCCGTGGGACAAGGACGATCTCGACGATCTCGGCTTCTTCAAGATCGACGTCCTGGCGCTCGGCATGCTGACGGCGATCCGCAAGGCGCTCGGTTTGATCCACTCGGACCGGTACGCCGGGCTCGTGGCTCCCTCGGTTGACGCTGCAGGGGCCCCTGCGCCCGCGGGGGCCTCGCTCCACGCGGGCCGAGGCGCCGCGTTCGATCCGATCGCGGCGCTCGCGCAGATCCCGCCAGAGGATCCGGCTGTCTACGAGGCCATCGGCCGGGCCGACACGGTGGGGGTGTTCCAGATCGAGAGCCGCGCGCAGATGGCGATGCTCCCGCGGCTGAAGCCGAGCAAGTTCTACGACCTGGTGATCGAGGTGGCGATCGTGCGCCCCGGGCCCATCCAGGGCGGGATGGTGCACCCCTACCTGCGCCGGCGGACGGGGCAGGAGCCGCCGGTGTCTCCGCACCCGTGCCTGGATCCCATCCTGGAGCGCACGCTCGGCGTTCCGCTCTTCCAGGAGCAGGTGATGCAGATCGCGATGGTCGGCGCGGGCTACACGCCGGGCGAGGCCGACCAGCTGCGCCGCGACATGGCGGCGTGGAAGAAGCACGGGCGCCTGGAGCGGCACCGCGGGCGGCTCATCCAGGGCTTCGCCGAGCAGGGGATCTCGGCGAAGTTCGGGGAGATGCTCTACCAGCAGATCCAGGGCTTCGGGGAGTACGGCTTCCCGGAGTCGCACGCGGCGAGCTTCGCGCTCCTCGTGTACGCGTCGGCCTGGCTCAAGGTCCACCACCAGGCGGCGTTCACCTGCGCGCTGCTCAACGCGCAGCCGATGGGGTTCTACAGCCCGTCGGCGCTTGTGCAGGACGCGCAGCGGCACGGCGTGGAGGTGCGGCCGGTGTGCGTTGTGCAGAGCGCGTGGGACGCGGCCCTCGAGCCCGGCGCCGAGCCCTCGGCGGGCCCGGCGCTGCGGCTCGGCATGCGGCTCGTGAAGGGGCTCGGCGAGGCGGCCGTAGCGGCGATCGTGGCGGCGCGCGAGGAGGCGCCGTTCACGAGCCTCCCGGATCTCGTGAGGCGCACGGAGCTGAAGAAGAACGAGGTGGAGGCGCTCGCAGAGGCGGGCGCGCTCGCCGCGCTGGTGCCTGCCCGGAGAGAGGCGCTCTGGCGCGCGCGCGCCCCCCGCGTCGAGGGGTTGTTCGAGGGCGTTTCGATCGAGCAGGACCGGGACGTCGGGCTCCCTCCGCTCAGGCCGCTGGAGCAGCTCGCGCTGGACTACGGGCGCGTGGGTCTGTCGCTGCACGACCACCCGATGCGGCACGTGCGGCGGGTGCTCAAGCGGCGGCGCGGCGCCGGGCGCGTGCGTACCGCAGAGGAGATCAAGGCCGCGCGCGACGGGGAGAGCGTGCGCGTCGCCGGGATGGTGGTCGGACGCCAGCGGCCGGCGACCGCGAGCGGCGTGACGTTCATGACGCTCGAGGACGAGACCGGCGTGGTCAACGTCATCGTCCAGAGGCAGGTCTTCGCGGAGTACGAGCACGTGGCGAGGAACGCGGCGCTCTTGCTCGTCGCCGGGCGGGTCGAGCGGCAGGGCCAGGTCGTCCACGTCCTCGCGCGCGAGCTCGATCGGCTGGAGCTGCCCAGCGGCGAGGAGATCGCGCTCAAGTCGCGCGACTACCGCTGAGGGCGCGCCGGCGTCGCGCTCCCGGAGCCCAGGGCGATCGGCGACGACCTCGTCGACCAACGCGCTCGTCAGCGGGCGGCGACGACCTCGTCGATCAGTGAGAGCAGCGTCGCCGCGTCGAACGGCTTCAGGAGCAGCCGGGCGTCGATCTGCTGCAGGAACGCCTTGCTGCGCTCCGTGAAGGCGCCGCCGGTCAGGAACACGACACGGCGCTGCTGCTCGGGCGCGTGCTCGGCAAGTGAGGTGTAAAAGTCCATTCCCGTCATGTCGGGCATCATGAGGTCGCACAGGATGGCGTCGTACCGCTCTCCGGCGCGGATCCGGCGGAGCGCGTCGCGCGCGCTCGCGGTCGCGGTCGTCTCGTGCCGTGGCTCGAGCGTCCCCGCGATGGCCCGCGTGAGCAGCGGCTCATCATCGATGATGAGGACCCGTTGTCGCGGCGCCGCCTCCGGCGCGAGCGCGTCGAGGCTGCCGCTCTCGCGCGGCCACCTCGACGCGCCGGAGCCGGGCGCCGCAGAGGCGTGCGCCTCGCTGGCCGCGGCGGCGGGGAGGACGAGGCGGAACGTGCTCCCGTTGCCGGGGCGGCTGTCCACCTCGATCCGACCCCCCAGCGCCGTGACGATGGAGTGGCAGATCGCGAGCCCCAACCCGAGCCCTTCGCCAGCTTCTTTGCTCGTGTAGAACGGCTCGAAGATCCGCCCGAGCGACTCGGGCGCGATCCCGGCGCCCGTGTCGCGCACCTCGACGACGACCGCCCCCTCGGCGTCACAGCGCGTCGAGAGCTCGATCTCGTTCTGCTCGGCGAGCCCCTCGGGGATGGCCTGCGCGGCGTTCACGATGAGGTTCAGGAAGACCTGCGCGAGCCGCGGCTCGTTCGCCTGGACGGGCGGCACCTCCTGGAAGCTCCGGACGACGCGGGCGCGGTGTCGGATCTCGTTCATCGCCATGTGGATGCAGGAGTCGAGCACCCGCCGGGGGTCGACCGGCCCGCGGCGGTCCTCCTCGGCGCGCGAGAAGCTGTGGAGATCGCGCACGATGATCCGCACCCGCTCGGCGCCCTCGCGCGCGTCCTCCAGCAGGCTCAGCACGTCGGAGAGCTCGCTCGATGACGCGCGGCCGTCGCCGTGAGAGCGAGCCCAGGGGCCGCCGCGCGCAGCGCTATTCCGCCGATCGAGCGAGCCGATGCGCCGGATGGCCGCGTCGACGTTCGTGATGACGAAGGCGAGGGGGTTGTTGATCTCGTGGGCGACGCCGGCGGCCAGCGTGCCGACGCTCGCCATGCGACCGGCGCCGACGAGGCGGACCTGCGTCTGCGCGAGCGCCCGGCGCGAGACGGCGTCGCGCGCGGCGCGCTCGCGGACGACGGAGAGCCGCGCCCGGGGGCCCGCGCCGTCGCCGCCCGCGAGCAGGAAATCGCTCGCGCCGGCCGCGAGGATGCCGTCGATGTCCGCGTCGCGCTCGGTGATCGCGAGGACGAACACCGCATCGCCGCCGGGCTGCGCCCGCACGCGGCTGCAGAGCGCGGCGGCGCTGGCGGGCTCGCTCCAATCGACGGCGAGCACCGGTGGCGCCTCGCCCAGGCACCGCTCCAGGGCGTGCGCGGGATCGGAGGTGACGCCGACGTCCGGCACATGGCGTCGGATCAGCGCTTCGAATCGCTCGCTCGCCGCGGCGCACCCGCGGAGGAGCAGGATGGCGGCCGGCTCCGCGCAGCCCATCGACGTCCTCTCAGCTGTCCTTCGAAGACCCGTTTCAGGAGTCCTTCGAGGATCCTTACCGCATCTCCACCCCGGCGTGCAGGCATGGTGATCCGTTCCGCTGCGCCTGCCAGGCGACCTCGTCGCGTCGCCGGTCTCCTTCGAGCCGCTCGCGAGCCGATCGGCTCGCCCGCTTCGCGCGGCTATCGAGGGCTGGCCGTCGCGTCGTCGTCCGGATCGCCGTCGTCGACGACCCTCGTCGCGTCGTCCGTGAGCGGCGGGTACAGGCTCTCGACGAACTTCTCGGAGAGCCGCCCCGCGAGGTGTGCATCCATCCGCGCCATCGCCTCGCGCAGCCGATCGATCTCGGCCGAGAGCGCTGCCTTGAGCGGCTGGCGCTGCGCCTGTTCCATCCAGGTGAGCTCCACAAGCGCCTCCTCAAGGTGCGCGCGCGCCGCACCAAGGTGCGCGCGCGCCGCGCCGCCCGCCTCGCCCGCGTCGGATTCTCGGACCAGGTACTCCGCGACGCGCACGCGCCCGCGGTGGCGGACCCGCGTCCGCTCGAGGAAATCCCGGTACGGCTTCACCGCCCCGCTGAGCGCCTGCACCGCCGCCGCGAGCGCGCTCGCCTCGCCCTGGAGCGCCTCGCGATCGGCGCCGGAGAGCGCCGGGTTGTGCTCGAGGTGGGCCTCGAGCGTCGCCAGCACCTCGCGGGCCCAGCGGAGGTGCCGGAGCCCCGAGGCGCCGCGCGACAGGCGCAGCGCGGCCGCCCCCTCGGCGCTCACGCCACCGCCGCCGCCGGCGCCGCCTCGCGCTCCGGGCGCTTCGCCGTCTCGTTGATCTTCACGCTGACGAGCTTCGAGACGCCGGGCTCCTGCATCGTCACGCCGTAGAGCACGTCGACCGACTGCATCGTGCGCTTGATGTGCGTGATGAGGATGAACTGCGAGTGGCTCGTCATGCTCCGGATCGCCTCGTTGTAGCGGGCCACGTTCGCCTCATCGAGCGGCGCGTCGACCTCGTCGAGGATGCAGAACGGCGACGGCTTGAACTGGAAGATCGCGAAGATGAGCGACACCGCGGTGAGCGCCTTCTCGCCGCCGCTCATGAGCTCGATGTTCCCGAGCTTCTTGCCCGGCGGCTGCGCCAGGATCTCGATCCCCGTCTCCAGCATGTCGTCGGGGTTCGTCAGCCTGAGCTCCGCCTGCCCTCCGCGGAACATCTTGGGGAACAGCGCCTTGAAGCGCGCGTTGATGCCGTCGTACGTCGTCTTGAAGAGCCGCTTCGACTCGCGGTTCATCTGGGCGATCGCCTTCTCGAGGTCGTCGAGGGCCTTATCGAGATCGGCCTTCTGGCCCGAGTAGTACGTGTACCGCTCCTCGGCCTCGGCGTGCTCGCGCACGGCGTCGAGGTTGACGGGGCCCATGCGGTCGAGCAGCTCCGTCAGCTCCTGGATGCGCGCGCGGTGCGAGGCGTCGGCGGGCGGCCGCTTGTGGTAGTCGCCGACCACGCGGGCGAGCTCCAGCCCGCGGAAGCGCTCGCGCACCCCCTCGATGAGGTGGTCGTGCTCGACCCGCAGCCGCTCCAGCGCGAGCTCGTGCTTGCGGAGCCGCTCCGACACCTCGGACAGCTCCTGCCGCAGCCCGCGCAGGTCGGCCTCGCGCACCCCGTGCGCCTGCCGCGCCTCGTCCAGCGAGCGCCGCGCCTCGGTCAGCGCGGCCTGCGCCGCGTGCGCCTCCGCGACGGCGCGGACCAGCGCCTCCCGCGCGATCATGATCGTCGCCGCGGCCTTCCCCGCGCCCACGGCGCTCTCCGTCCGCTCCTGGTCGAGCCGGGCGATCCGGCCCCGGAGCTCGTTGCACGACCGCGTGAGCCGCTCGACCGTGCCCCGCGCCGCCGCGGCGCGCTCGCGCACGCGCGCGAGCTTCACCTTGCGCTCGGTCACGACCGACTGCTGCCCGAGCACCCGCTCGCGCCACTCGGCCGCGACCTGCTCGGCGTGCTCGAGGCCGGCCGCCGCCGCCTCGCGCGTCGCTCGCCCCGCCTCGAGCTTGTCGCGGGCCGCTTGCTGCTCGCTCCCGCCGGCGTCGAGGTTGTCGGCGAGGTCCTCGAGCTCGGAGCGCACCACGCCCTCGCGCTTCTGCGCCGCGGCGAGCTGCTCCTCGGCGCGGCGGAGATCCTTCTCGGCCGTCACGAGGGCGAGCTCTCCCTCGTGCGCCTCGCTCCGCGCCCGCTCCAGCGCCGTCCCCACCTCGGTGATGCGCAGGCGGAGCTTCTGCTGCGCGTCGAGCAGCGCCGTCACCTCCTCCGACTTGGTCGCGACGAACTCGTGCAGCGCGCGCATCTCCCGCTTCTGCTCGATCATGCCGGCCGCGACCGCGTCGCCCGAGCCGCCGCTCACCACGCCGTCCTCGCGGAGGACGGTGCCGTCGAGCGTCACGAGCGTGCACCCCGCGCCCTCCGCCGCGAGCCGCGCCGCGACCTCGGCGGAGGCGACGACCACCGCGTCCCCCACGAGCGCGCGCGCCAGCGCCTCGTCCTCGGGCGCGAAGACGAGCCGGTCGACGAGCGGCCCGAGCACGCCCTCCCCGCGAGGCGGCCGCCGCGTCGCGCCGGCCACGAACGAGGGCCGCGCCGCGATCACGCTCGCCCGCCCGCGGTTGTTCTTCGACAGATCCGCGAGCAGCGCGATCCCGCGCTCGGCGTCGCTCACGACCGCGCACTGCAGCCGGTCCCCGAGCAGCCCCGCGAAGGCCGCGGTCAGCTCGGCCGGCGCCTCGATCCGGTCGGCCACGAGCCCGAGCAGCGCCGGGTCCTTGGTCTTGAGGAGGTTCTTCACCCCGGCGCCGACGCCCTCCAGCCGCGCGTGCAGCTCCTCGAGCGCGCGGAGCCGGTTGCGCCGCTGCCCGAGCTCGTTCTTGGCGTGCTCCACGGCACGATCGCTCGAGACCGCCTGCTCGCGCAGCGCCTTCATCTCGACGTCGAGCCGAGTCCGGTCTTCCGCCGAGAGCCGCTTCCCCTCGGCGAGCTCCGCCACGTTGCGCGTCAGCGACGAGCGCCGCCGCTCGAGCTCCTCCGACTCGTACATCAGCCGCCCGAGCTCGTCCTCGAGCTTCGCCCGCCGCTGGCTCATCTCCGTCATGCGCCGATCGAAGCCGGCGAGCGACGCCTCGGCGGCCGCGACCGCCGCGGTGGCCTCGGCGGCCCGCCGGCGCAGGGCGGCGACCTCGTGCTCGGCGGTGCGCTCGCCGTGGCGCAGCTCCTCGAGCCGCTCGTGCTGCTCGAGCGCGAGCTCGCTCTCCCGCGCCTCTTCCTCGTCGACGCCGGCGAGCTGCGCCTCGAGCTGCGCCTTCTCTGCGCTGAGCTCTTCGACCGTCTTCTCGAGCTCTCCCTGCTCCTTGGCCGCGGTGACGAGCCGCTCCTCGAGGTGCCGCAGGCGGTCGCGCGCCCGCGCGATCTCCGCCTCGTGGGTGCGCACCTGGTTGTCGGCCGCGAACGCCTCGTTCTGCGCGCGCTCGGCCCGCTCCTCGCAGGCGAGGGCCTCGAGCCGGGTGACCTCGATCTCGGCCTCGCGCGCCGAGAGCGCCGTGCGCGACGCCTGCTCGCGCTCCGCGTGCGCGGCCCTGCCGAGCGACTCGTGCTGCGTGAGCACCGTGAGCTCCAGGAGCTTGTGCGACGCCTCGTGGAGCACGAGGTCCTCCAGCTCCTTGCGGTAGTTGACGTACCGCTCGGCCTTGGCCGCCTGGCGCTTCAAGGACGCGAGGTTCCGCTGGATCTCGGAGACGATGTCCCCCACGCGGAGCAGGTTCTGCCGCGTCTGGTCCATCTTCTGCTCGGCCTGCTTCTTCCTGGCCTTGTATTTCGTGATGCCGGCGGCCTCCTCGATGAGCATCCGCCGGTCCTCGGGGCGCGCCGAGACGATGAGCCCGATCTTGCCCTGCTCGACGATGGAGTAGGCCTTCGTGCCGACGCCGGTGCCGAGGAAGAGGTCGGTCACGTCCTTGAGGCGGACCTGGGTCTTGTTGATGAGGTACTCGCTCGTCCCGTCGCGGAAGAGCCGCCGCGTCACCGCGATCTCCGCGTAGTCCCGGTACTCGAGCGGCAGCTGCGACGCCGCCGTCGGCTCGCTGTTGTCGAAGGTGAGCGTCACCTCGGCCATCCCGTGCTGGGCGCGGGTCTCGGAGCCGTTGAAGATGACGTCCGACATCGACTTGCCGCGCAGGTGCTTGGCGCTCTGCTCCCCGATCGCCCACCGGATGGCGTCGACGATGTTCGACTTGCCGCAGCCGTTGGGACCGACGATGCCCACCACGTCCGTGTCGAAATGGACCACCGTCCGGTCGACGAACGATTTGAACCCGCTGATCTCGAGCTTACGAATGCGCATGACGTCCCTGGGACCGACCGGGCGGGCTTAAACGTATCGTCACAGCACGCCACGTACCGTCACAACTGGCGTCTCGGGGTCTACGTGGGCTGGCGCCGCGCGGCAAGCTCGGAATCCTGGCTCCGCCCGCGCACCGAGGACCAAGTCTTGCGCATCCCGGGGGTGGTGCGATGTCCACGGCGCAAGGTGGGCTTTTGGCAGCCGCCTTGACAGGTGGCTAACGTGACCATACTCCTCGGGTTGTTCCGAGGAGTAGAAACGTCATGCCGACTTACGAGTACGCCTGCACATCTTGCGCGCATGAATGGGAGGCCGAGCAGTCCATCAAGGAGGCGCCGCTCTCGGAGTGCCCGTCGTGTCACAACGCGACAGCCCGGCGGCAGATCTCGCGAGGCACGGGCTTCATCCTCAAGGGCAGCGGCTGGTACTCCGACCTCTATGCGTCGGGCTCGAACAAGCCGCCCGCGAAGTCGGACGGCGGGTCGGGCAGCTCGTCAGGGTCGGAAGGGGCGAGCTCGGACTCGGGGTCGAGCAGCGCCTCGTCGGCGAGCGGCGGCACCAAGAGCGACTCCAGCGCGTCGTCCGCCTCCTCCGCGGCGGCCTGACGCCAGCTCGGCGAGCAGCGACGGGGGTGTGGCCAGCGCGGCGCAGCGCGCAGCGGCGCCGTGCGCCGTCATGGTGCGCCGGCCGTGCTGCGTGCCCACCGGCGCCGGGCGCGGTGCTAGGGTGCCCTGGATGGATGAGAGAAAGCGACTTGAGGAGCTCCGCCGGCAGCTCACGGAGCTGGATCAAGAAATCCTTCGCAGCATCGAGCGGCGGGCCCGCATCGCGCACGAGCTCGCCAAGCTGAGGACGGGCACGGCCCGGTTCGCCCCAACGGCCGACGCCGCCCACGTGCAGGCGCTCGAGCGCGCCGTGACGCCCCCGTTCCCGCAGCGCGCGGTGCGGCCGATCTTCGTGGCCATCGACGCGGCCTCGCGCGCGTTCGAGGTCGCGCCGCGGGTGGCGTACCTGGGGGCCGAGGGCGACTATGGCTGGACCGCGGCGCACGATCACTTCGGGATCGGCGGCGAGTTCGTCCGCGCCGACAGCCCCCTCGCCGCCATCGAGGAGGTCGCGCGCTCGCGCGCAGACTTCGCGGTGGTCCCGTACGAATCGCTCAAGGAAGGGCCGATCTTCCCGACGATCCAGGCGATCGGCGGCGCCGATCTCAAGGTGGTCGGCGAGCGCCAGCTGGTGCAGGCGCTCGACCTCGTGAACCGGACGGGCAGCCTCGCCGACGTCGAGCGGGTGTACTCCTCGCCCCAGGACCACGTGGCCTGCGTGAACTACCTCGAGCTCCAGCACCCGCGCGCGCTGGTGCTCGACGTGCGGGGCCCGCAGGCCGCCTGGGATCTCGCGGCGGAGAACGAGGGCAGCGCCGCCATCGTCCCCCGCGGCTTCGCGGGCGGCGGGCAGGAGCTCAGGGTCGCGCGCGAGAACGTCGGCGACGAGGGGGAGCTCCGGATCCGCTACGCGGTGCTGTCCCGGCTCCCCTCGCCGCGCTCGGGCCACGACGCCACGGCGGTCCTCTTCAGCGTCCACGACCGGCCCGGCGCGCTCCACGACATCCTCCAGCACTTCAAGGAGCGCAGCTGCAACCTCCGGCGGGTCAACTCCCGCCCCGTCCCCGGCGAGGGCTGGGACTACGTGTTCTATGTAGAGGTCAGCGGACACACGACCGATCGGGCGCTCGTCGCGGCGCTCGAGGGCGTGAAGCGCGAGACGAAGATGCTGAAGATCATCGGCTCCTTCCCGCTGGAGCGCCCCGACCCGCCGCACGAGCGAGCTTGATGGCGAGCGCGATGGTGCGGACGCTGTTCCATTCCCGAGGCGCTGCCGTCCTGCGCCGCGCGGCGATCGCGATCGCCGCGCTCGCCCTCCCGGCGCTCGGCGGCTGCGGTGGCGCCGACGACAGCCTCGCGCTGGTCGGCGGAGAGAAGATCGACGCGACGGCGATCGATCGCGACCCGCTGGCCGTCCTTCCGAGCGGCGCTGTGATGCTCGGTTACCTCGACGCGGCGGCCATGTTCACCTCCGGCCTGGGAGGCGAGGTCAACCAGATCGTCACGAGCCTGCTCCCGCTGGGCCCCGAGTCGAACTTCGTCCCGTCGCGCGACATCGTGAAGGTCTACGGCGGTCTCTACGCCATGCAGGGCGCGGACTTCTGCGCCGTGATGCAGGGCAACTTCGACGTCGACGCGATCCGCCGCTCCGCCGACGCCAGGTCGGTCACCGTCATCGGCGCGCCGCTCGTGAAGACGCGCTACGCGGACAACGATCTCTTCACGGCCGGCAACGTCGGCTTCGTCGTGCTCACGCCGCACACGATCCTCACCGGCAACGAGACCGGGATGCGGCGGGCCCTCGATCGGCTCCGCTCCGGCAAGCTGAAGCGCTCCGTGCCTTCGTGGATGGTCGAGCTGCTCGGGACGAAGGGCGCGTCGTTCGCGGTGGCCGGCGACCTCTCGAGCCAGGGTGCGGTCTCGTCTGCGGCGGGGCAGCTCCCCTTCCTCGCGGGGCTCCAGTACGTGCGCGTCATCGGCAACTTCCAGCCGCCCGGGGTCAACTTCGCCGGCGCCCTCACGTACACGGACCCGCAGAGCGCGGCGAACGGCGCCGTCGCGCTCCGCAACCTCGAGCAGATCGCCAGGATCGCGAGCGTGCTCTCGTCGTGGGGCTTCGGCTACGGCTCCGTCCCTCCGATGCAGGTCGCGCAGCGCGAGAGCGACGTCGCGTTCACGCTGCCCCTCGGCGAGGGGATCGTGCGCATGCTCCTCCGCACGGTCGCCGACACGGCGCGGAGCGTGGCGGTCGTGCGCTGACTCAAGCCTTGCGGAGCGGCGCGCGCGAAGGCGGCGCGGCGTGGGCGGGGTCGTCCGGCCACGCGTGCTTCGGGTAGCGGCGGCGGAGCTCCTTCGCGATGGCGGGATAGTGGCGCGCCCAGAACCCCGACAGATCGGTCGTGACCTGCACGGGGCGCTGGTTCGGCGCGCACAGGTGCAGCACCACGGGCACCCGGCCACCGGCGACGCGCGGCCCCTCCGCCATGCCGAAGAAGTCCTGCAGGCGGGAGGCGAGCGACGGCGGCGCGCCCGCCGCGTACTCGAGGCGCGCCCGCCGGCCGCCGGGCAGGACGATCGACTCGGGGGCGAGCTCGGCGAGCGCTCGCGCCTTCGCGGGGCTCAGCGAGGCCTGCACGGCGCTCGAGAGATCGGCGTCGCGGAGCTCGGCGAAGCTCCTGCGCCCGTCGCAGAGCGCCTCGAGCGTGGCGAGCACCGCGTCCTCGTCCACGTCGGGCAACGCTGCGTCGGGGCAGTGCGCGCGCACGAACGCGACCCGCAAGAGCCAGCCCTCGAGGGCGTCGCCCTTCACGAACGCCCGCCACCCCTTCGCCCTCGCCTGCGCCGCGAGCTCCCTCGCCGCCGCTTCCGCCAGCGGACCGCCCGCGCCCGCCGCCGGCCGCGCCTCGTCGAGCACGAGGGCGTCGTACGACAGCCGGCGCACGACCTCGGCGCGCTCCGCGGCGCCGTTCCACGTCGCCTCCGTCGTGTCCCGGATCGCGTCCGTGAAGAGGTCGAGCAGCCAGTCGGCCTCGATCGCGCTCGCCGCCCTGACGACCGTGCGCGCCGAGCGCCCCTCGCTGCGCTCCTCGATGTCGACCGCGACGACGAGATCGACGTCGTCGATGACGCTCGCCTCGGAGAGCGCGGCCGTCCCGCCGGCGGCGAGCACGACCTCCCGTCCGGTCCGACCCGTCGCGCTGGTCGGCCGGCGGAGGCGCCCGACCCGGTCGGGGTATCCGGAGAGGATCGCGATGCGCTGGGCGATCTCGCGCGCCTCGACGGTCTCCGGCGGCGCGGCGCTCCGGTGATCGGCGAGCCGCGAGAGCTGCTTGCGCGTCCGCTCCACGGTGAGCGCGCGCGCCGGGTCCACGCCCAGCCATCGCAGGCGGTCCGCCGCGAAGCGCGCGCGATCCGCCTCCTCGAAGGCCTGGAGCGCGGCGAGCAGGTCGGAGCTGTGCCGCGCGTCGCTCCTCCGACCGTGGGGCTCCCGCGCGCCCGGCGGCGCGCCGAGGTCGCGCTCCGCGACGAGCGCCGCGAGCGTGCACCCGTCGTCGGCGACGCCGCGCCGCTCGGCCTCGACGATCATCCGCGCCTGGCGCGGGTGCGCCGGGAATCGAAGCATCCGCCGTCCGGTCGGCGTCACGCGCCGCCCCTCGTCGAGCGCGCCGAGCCGCACGAGCAGCGCCTCGGCCGCGGCGAGCCCGGCGGCGGGCGGCGCCTCAAGCCACCCGAACCCCTCGAGATCCGTGACCCCCGCGGCGCAGAGCTCGAGCACCGTCTCCGCGAGGTCGAGCCGGCGGATCTCGGGCGCCTCGTGCTCCGGCCGCGAGGCGAGATCCCCGCGCGTGTAGAGCCGGAGGCAGCGGCCGGGCCGCGTCCGCCCGGCGCGCCCCGCGCGCTGCGCCGCGGAGGCGCGGGCGATGGGCGCGACGCGGAGCGTCGGCAACCCAGACCACGGCGCGTGCGCGGCCACGCGCGCGAGGCCGCTGTCGACGACCGCGACGACGCCGTCGATGGTCACGGAGGTCTCGGCCACGTTGGTCGAGAGGATGATCTTGCGCCGATCCGCGGGGCGCACCGCGCGGTCCTGCTCCGCCGCGGACAGCGAGCCGTGGAGCGGCAGGAGCAGCAGGTTCTCGCTCTTCGCGATGGCTGAGCACGCGTCCATCGCCCGCCTGATCTCCGCGGAGCCGGGCAGGAACACCAGCACGTCGCCGTCGAGCCCCTCCTCGATGAGCTGCCGCACCGACGACGCGACCAGGCTCTCGAGCGTCCTGTCGCCCCAGTGCGCCCGGGCGCGGCGGTCGCCCGCGGCGTGGGTCGACGCGCTCACCCCGGCGCTCGGCAGGTACTCGATCGCGACGTCGAACATCCGCCCCTCGGCGCGCAGGGTCGGGGCCACCGAGGCTCCGGCGGCCGTCGCGTCGTGGCCGCGTCCAGCCTCGGCCGCCGGGGCGGGCTGCGCCTCCGGCCCACCGAGGAACGCCGCGATCGGCCCGGCGTCGAGCGTCGCGGACATCACCACGAGGCGGAGATCGGGCCGCGCGCCGCGCTGCAGGCGCCGCAGCAGCGCGAGCGCGACGTCGCCGGCGAGGTGCCGCTCGTGGAACTCGTCGAGCACGACGGCGCTCACGCCCCGGAGCTCGCGATCGACGAGGAGCCGCCGCGTCAGCACGCCCTCGGTCACGAAGCGGACGCGCGTGGCCGGGCTGGACGCCTCTTCGAAGCGCATCGTGTAGCCCACGGTCTCGCCCACGCGCTCGCCGAGCTCTTCGGCCACGCGCCGCGCGGACAGGCGCGCCGCGAGCCGCCTCGGCTCGAGCACCAGGATCTCGCCGCGCTCCGCGAAGCCCGCGTCGAGCAGCGCGCGCGGTACGCGCGTCGTCTTGCCCGCCCCGGGCGGGGCCTCGAGCACCACGCTCGGGCGCGCGCGCAGGGCGGCGCAGAGATCGGGGAGGATCGGATCGATCGGCAGCGGCTGCATGGCTTCGGCGCTCTCCGCGCGGTGGGCGCGCGGCAGCGGAGCCTAGCAATCCTTGGCGCGCGCGGACCTGTGATACTCGTCGAATCGCCGTGAGCGCATCGACCGATCCGACCCATCTTTCAGTGACCGTGCTCGCCGCGCTCCTGGCGGCGCGCGAGATCAGCTCCGAGGAGCTCACGCGGGCGCACCTGGCCCGCATCGACGCGCTCGAACCGCGGCTCCACGCGTTCACCCAGGTGCTCCACGACGAGGCGCTCGCGGCGGCCCGCGGCCTCGACGAGGAGCGCCGGCGCGGGGACATCCGCGGCCCGCTCCACGGGCTCCCGATCACCGTGAAGGAGTCGCTCGACATGGCCGGCATGGCCTCCACGCTCGGCGTCGCCTCCCGCAGGGGGCACCGGGCGACCAGCGACGCGACGGTCACCGCGCTGCTCCGCCGCGCCGGGGCCGTGATCCTGGGGCGCACGAACGTCTCGCAGCTGCTCCTGTACAACGAGGCGCGCAACCCGCTCTTCGGGCAGACGGCGAACCCGTGGAGCCTCGATCACAGCCCGGGCGGCTCGTCCGGCGGCGAGGCGGCCGCCATCGCGGCGGGGATGTCGCCGCTCGGCATCGGGACGGACATCGGCGGCAGCATCCGCGTCCCCGCGCACTGCTGCGGCATCGTCGGCCTCAAGCCCACGCTCGATCGCTGGACCAACAAGGGGAGCAACACGGCGCTCCTCGGGCAGGAGGCGATCCGCGCGCAGATCGGACCGATGGCCAGGAGCGCCCGCGACGTCGCGCTCGTCATGTCCGAGCTCGATCCCGCGTCGATGGCGGAGCTCGACGTGCGCGTGCCGCCGCTCCCGATGGTCGAGCCGGCGAGCGTCGAGGTGGCGCGCCTGCGCGTCGGGTTCTACTGCGACGACGGGCTGGTCCCGCCCTCGACCGCCGTCGCCCGCGCCGTCGCGAAGGCGGCGTCGGCCCTGCGCGCGCGGGGCGCGACGGTCGTGCCGTTCACGCCGCCCGGGATCCCCGACGCGGTCTACGCGTATTTTGCGGCGCTCTCGGCGGACGGCGGCGCGACGGCGCTGTCGCTCCTCGACGCCGGCGAGGACGGCAGCGAGCGGACGGACATCGACGTCTCGCTCCGCTCGCTCCGCACGATGGCCTCGCTCCCGCCGTTCGCGCGCCGCGCCGCCGCGCGCGTCGCTGGCCTCGCGGGCGAGCGGCGGCTCCAGCGCCTCCTCGAGGTCACCGGGCCGAAGTCGGTCTCGGAGTTCTGGCGCACCACGCACGCCCTGCGCGAGGCGCGCGCCGCGATCGCGTCGGCGATGCGCGCCGAAGCGCTCGACCTGCTGCTCTGCCCGCCGTACGCCACGCCGGCCTTGCCGCACACCGCGTCGCGCGACTTCGTCCTCGCGGGCAGCGCCGCGATGCTCTGGAACCTCACGCAGTTCCCGGCCGGCGTCGTCCCCGTGACCCGCGTGCGGCCCGAGGAGGCGCGTCGCGAGCGGCCGCGCGACCGGCTGGAGAAGCGGGCCGCCGAGATCGATGCGAAGAGCGTCGGGCTGCCCGTCGGGGTGCAGGTGGTCGGCTTCCCCTTCAGCGAACACCTGGTGATGGCCGCCATGATCGCCATCGAGGACGAGCTCGCCGGCGAGACCGATCGGCCCGTCACGCCTGTCTCACCGCCCTCGCTCGCCGGATGACGCGGCGAACGCCGGGAGCCGGCTGACCAGGACGACACCGGAACTCGATGATGCCGCCGCGCGGCCGCTGTCCGGCGCGTTCACAGTCGACAGAAGCTGAAGCCCTACAAAGCCGAAAGGTCCGCCGGAGAACTCTCCGCCGGACCAGTCGGGGCGAGTGGATTCGAACCACCGACCCCTTGACCCCCAGTCAAGTGCGCTAACCAGGCTGCGCTACGCCCCGAGCCACTCCGCCGCCTCGTTTCGCTGCGGAGCGAGGGCGCACCGTAGTCGAAGCCTTGGGAATTGCAAGGGGATCGCACCGAGGATCGCAGACTCGCTCCAGACGGGGCGTTTGGCCGGCTGCAGCGGGGCGCGTGGCGCGGATCGCACGGCGAGAACGCCGGGGCTCTCCGCGCGACGCCGCGGGCGCGCGATCCGAGCGGCGCGGTCAGATGCTGCGGAGCGCGGCCGCGAGGCTCTGCGCGGTGCCTTCCGCGACCAGGATCCCGTCGTCGCTCCTGGACCATGCGACCACGTCGCCCGCGTCGCAGGCGATGACGGGCACGCCGAGCGCGCGCGCCTCGCGGATCACCGTGGGGGCGGCCTCGTGCGATGAAGGGTGCAGCAGCACGTCTGCTGCGCCGATCCACGCGAGCGCTTCCCTCCGCGGGAGCATGCCGGTGAAGCGCACCGCCGCGCTGCCCTCGCTGGTCGCCGTGACGCCCGCGCCGCGTGAGCTCCCTGCGTCGAGGTCGCCGCCGCTCGCGAGGCGCTCGAGCGCGCCGCGCTCCGGACCGTCTCCGACGACGACGAGGCGCAACCCGGGGCCCGCAGCGCGCACCGCCTCGATCGCGAGCTCGACCCGCTTCGTCGGGATCAGCCGGCACGCGACGACGGCGAGGCGCTCGCCGGGGCCCTTCACGATCTCGCGACGGAGCGCGGCAGCGCGCCCGGCGACTGGCGGCAGATCGAACACGGGGGGCTCGACGCGCGAGGCGAGGTGCAGCGCGCGAGCCTGCTCCGGGGCGAGCGAGCCTGCGAGCGCATCGCGCAGCGCGCGCGCGGCGAAGACGAAGCGCGCGTCGCGCCGGAGGAGCGCGCTCACCACCGCGGCGCGAGCCGCGCGCGGCGCGCGGAGCAGGAGCCGGACGTCGGCGCCGTGCGCGTGCACCTCGAGCGGCGTGCGCGGCAGGGCGAGCAGGAGCGGCCACGCGCACGGGATGATCCAGTGCGCCACCGCGCGGTCGACCGGCCCGATCTCACGGAGCCGATCGAGCACGCCGGCCGCGAACGGCGCCGCGTAGAGCAGCCGGAGCGGCGACTCGCGCGCGCGGGTCACGGCGCCGGGCCACGAGAACAGCGCGCCCCCGCCTGCATGATGGACGACGAGCCGGCCCTCTCGAGAAGGCGGATCGAGGACCGAGCCCCCGGCGGCGATCACGTGGACCTCGTCGCCGCTGCGCGTGAGCGCCTCCGCCGACGACCGCACGAAGTGGCCGGAAGGATCCTCGTCGCTGACCGGATAGGACGTCGTGAGCACCACGGCGCGCATCGGGACCTCGCCAGGCTGGACGCGGCGCGGGCACCGCCTCCGCGTCGCTCAGGCGCGCAGCCGCGGTTGCACCATGCCGCCGGGGCGGCCGCTGGACGAACAAAATGACAAGACGCAGAGCACGCCGCGGACGCTCGAATCAAGCGTCCGTGTGCGTCTTCTGCGTCTTGGCCGGCTGCTCTCGCGCGGGGCGGTCGCTCTGGTCGCTCCAGTCGCGCTAGGCGACCATGTCCATCTTGGACCGCTTCCGGCGGCGACGAGCGGCCTCCGAGGCCTTCTTCCGTCGCTTCACGGACGGCTTCATGTAGTGCCGACGCCGCTTCAGCTCGCGGAGGATCCCCTCGGCAGCCATCTTCCTCTTGAGATGTTTGATGGCGCGCTCGATGCCCTTGTCGCCCACGGCGACCTCGAGCGGTTTGCACTGAATGGCGTCGGTCGGCATGTCTAGAAGCGTCCTCTGCTGGGAAAAAAAACTGGCCCAGTTGGCGGGCAGAATGCAAGCCGGCGGGGGCCGGCAGCGCGGGGCGCGCACTATGGCAGAGGCCTTCTAGCCTCGCAAGACCTCCCGGCGGTCGCAGAGCATCGCGTCGCGGCGCGACGTCCGGGTTGTTTCGTCGGTCTCGTCAGCCCCGACAGTTTCGCCAAGCTCATCCGGCTCGCCAGGCTTCGCCCAAATCCGCCTCAGCCCCGGATTTTTCTGGCGGTCCGTCGGCAATTATTAGGACTTGCAGCTGAGAAACCTTCTAAGTACACATCTCGCTGTGGCTACCTCGCGGATAGCTGCTGCAAAGGGGGCCGCGCCCCGCGATGCCCGGGGGCGCGCGGTCGGCTTCGAGCGCAGGGCGGTCGAGGAGGATACCCGGATCGCTTCCATGCTGGCGTGCGTGCGAGCGTCGGGGCTCAAGCTGACGCCGCAGCGCCTGGCGATCGTGCGCGAGCTCGCGGCCGATCCGACGCATCCGACGGCGCAGGAGCTGTTCGAGCGGCTCCGGCCGGCGCTGCCGACCATGAGCTTCGCCACCGTCTACAACACGCTCGACGCGCTGGCGTCCGCGGGGCTGTGCGTCGCGCTGTCGCTGTCGCCAGGCGCCTCGCGCTTCGACCCGAACATGGCGGCGCATCATCACGCGGTCTGCGATCGCTGCGGGCTCGTCCGCGATGTGCCGTGCCAGCCGAGCGACCCGTCCGCCGAGCGTTCGGACGAGATCGTCCCCGCGCCCCTCGCGGCCGCACCCGGCTTCGAGGTCCGCGCCGTCGAGCGGATCTACCGGGGGCTCTGCGCTGCCTGCGCGAAGGACACCCGGGGTGGCGAAAATGCGCGGGGCAAGGCGCAGGACGCCGGGCGAAGCGCGGCGAACAGTCGATTTCGCCCCGCGGGGGTTCGAGGGGCGCGGCGCCCTGGACGTGTCTAGCGGATCCACCGCGCCGCCGAGCTGACCTGCGCGGGCATCAGGGACCTATCATCGCAGCCGTTCAACCGAAGGAGAGCGACCCATGACAACCAAGCAGCTTACGGGCACGAAGACGCACCAGAACCTGAAGGACGCGTTCGCCGGGGAGTCGCAGGCAAACCGCCGCTACCTGTACTTCGCAAAGGTCGCGGACGTCGAAGGTCGCCCCGAGGTCGCCGGTCTCTTCAAGGACACGGCGGACGGCGAGACCGGCCACGCGCACGGCCACCTCGACTACCTCAAGCAGGCGGGCGACCCGGCGACCGGCCTGCCGATCGGCAGCACGGAGAAGAACCTGAAGGCCGCCGTCGCCGGCGAGACCCACGAGTACGAGACGATGTACCCGGGCTTCGCGAAGGAGGCCCGCGACGAGGGCTTCGAGGACATCGCAGAGTGGTTCGAGACGCTCGCGAAGGCCGAGAAGTCGCACGCCGGGCGCTTCACGAAGGCGCTGCAGTCGCTCGACTTCTGAGGGCGACCGACGCGAGAGCGCGAGCGCTCCGGGGCGCGCCGAACCGACGGCGACTCGACCCGGGGCGCACGCGCCATCGCGACCTCGACGGCCGTCCGGCGCCGGGCCGCGCGGCGAGCCGTCCCTCCGCGCCGTACCCCAAGTTGAAGCTTTTGAGAGGAGCCGACCAGTGAGCGTCATCCGGCGTGCACCAGACCGTCCACCGGCGACATCGCCGAACGACGAGCGATATCTCGAGCCCCGCGATCTCGAGGCAGAGCTGCGGCGGACGTTCCAGATCTGCCACGAATGCCGCATGTGCGTCGGGTACTGCGGCTCGTTCCCGGCGCTCTTCGCCCGCGTCGACAGGGACATCGAGGCCGGCGTCGCCGAAGGCGCCGAGGCCCTCACCTACGATGACTTCAAGGCCGTCGGCGACGAGTGCTGGCAGTGCAAGCTTTGCTACATCAAGTGCCCGTACACGGCCGACGAGCACGCCTACGAGCTCCTCGATTTCCCGCGCGTGCTCGCGCGAGAGCGCGCGGTGCGCGCCCAGCGGGACGGCATCCCGCTGGTGGACAGGATCCTCGGCGAGCCGCAGCTGATCGGCGAGCTGGGCTCCGGCGCCGTCGCGCCGCTCGCGAACCTCGTGCAGGCGAGCCGCCTGCTGCGCAAGGTGCAGGAGAAGGTGACCGGGATCTCGTCGGAGTTCCCGCTCCCGGAGATGGCGCGCAAGCCGTTCTCGTCCTGGTTCGCGGAGCACGGCGCCGCGGCCGACGCCGGCAAGCAAGGCGACGTGGTGCTCTTCGCGACCTGCTACGGCGAGTACAACACGCCCGCGGTCCCCGAGGCGGCGGTCCGCGTCCTCGAGCACAACGGCTACGCGGTGCACGTCCCGGGCTGCTCCTCGGCGGACGAGCCGCGAGACACGCCGGCGGGGGCGCTGACGTGCTGCGGGATGCCGAACCTCGACGGCGGCGATCTCGCGGCCTTCACCGCGAAGGTGAAGCACAACGTCGCGCTCCTGCTCCCGCACGTGCGCAGGGGGAGGAAGATCGTCGTGATCGGCCCGACGTGCGGCTACACGATGAAGAAGGAGTGGCCGGAGTACCTGCAGACGGCAGAGGCGCGCGAGGTCGCGGCCGCGACGGTCGACATGATGGAGTTCCTCGTCCAGCTCGGCCGCGAGAAGAAGCTCAACCGCGAGTTCAAGAAGGGGCTCGGCACGATCGCGTACCACGCCGCGTGCCACCTGCGCGCGCAGAAGATCGGCTTCCCCGGCGCCAGGGTGCTCGGCGTCGTCCCCGACACCGACGTGCGCGTCATCGAGCAGTGCTCGGCGGTCGACGGCACATGGGGGATGAAGGCGGCCCACTACGAGACCGGGCGCAAGTACGCGTCGAAGCTCGTGCGCGGCGTCGGCGGCGCGGACGTCATCGTCAGCGACTGCACCCTCGCGGGTCTCAGGATGGTCAAGGAGAACGGCGCGAAGGTGCTGCACCCGGTCGAGGCGCTCGCCCACGCGTACGGGCTCGGTCCGACGCCGTGAATCTCGGTCCGAAGTCGTCAAGGAGAGGAGCGTCATGCGTCCCATCGATCGCAACGAGGTGCTCGGGATCGGCGAATACGAGGCCATCCGCGAGCGATTCCGGAGCCGCATCATCCAGGAGAAGCGGCCCCGCCGCGTGCGGATCGGAGACCACCTGACCGCGGTGTTCGAGAACCGTGACTCGGTGCTCTTCCAGATCCAGGAGATGCTCCGCACCGAGCGCATCACGAGCGAGAGCGGCATCCTCCACGAGATCGAGACGTACAACGATCTCATCCCGGGCGCAGGGCAGCTCAGCATGACGCTCTTCGTCGAGATCCCCGATCGAGCGCTGCGCGACCGGATGCTCGTCGATCTGGTGGGCCTCGAGGACACGGTGTCGATCGAGGTCGACGGCGTCGCCGCGCGGGCGCTCGGCAAGCGCGACGGGTCGATGGAGGATCGCACGACGGCCGTGCACTACCTCAAGGCGGATCTCCCGGCCGATGCGCAGGCCGCGATCAAGGCGAGGAAGGCGACGGCATCGATCGTCGTCGGGCACCCGCGCTACGCGGTGAAGGCGCCGCTCGGGAGGGCGACCCTGGACAAGCTCGCCGAGGACCTGTCCTAGCCGCGATGGTCTCCCTCGAGCGCCCGATCAAGTTCGAAGACGTCGACGCCGCGAACATCGTCTTCTTCGCGCGCTTCCTCAACTACGCGCACGAGGCGATGGAGCGGTTCTTCGCGCCGCTCGAGGGGGGCTACGCCGGGCTCATCCTCGAGCGGCGGATCGGGCTGCCGGCGGTGCGGGTCGAGGCCGACTACGCGGCGCCTGTGCGTTACGGCCAGGCGCTCCGGATCGAGACGTCGGTCGTCCATATCGGCCGGCGGAGCGCCACGCTCCGGTACCGCATGCACCGCGCCCACGACGGCGTGCTGTCGGCGGAGCTGCGGCACACGGTGGTGACCACCGACCTCGTGCAGCTGGTGTCGGTCCCGATGCCGGAGGACGTCCGGGCCCTGCTCAGCGCCCACCTCGAGCTCGAGCAGGCGCCCTCCAGCGCCGGTCGACGGGCGTGAGCGCTCGGCCGGCGCGCCCGCGGGCGCGGGCACGCGCGAGGACCGAACCCGAGGCGAAGGCGCGATCGCCGCTGAAGCGGCGCGTCGAGCTGACGCTCCTCCGCGACAGGGCGCACTACGACGCGCTCGTGATGGGCGCCGTCGCGAACGCGCGCGTGTCCGTGTGGATCGCGACGGCCAACGTGAAGGAGCTGCGCGTGGAGGCGCCCATCGGATCGAGGGCGCGGGCGCGCGGCCGGTACATGTCGTTCCTCGACCTGCTTGACGCGCTCGCCGCCCGGGGGGTCGAGCTGCGCCTGCTGCACGCCGGCGTCCCGTCGCGCGCCTTCCGCGCCGAGCTCCGGCGGCGGCCCCGGCCGCCGATCGAGATGCGCCGCTGCCCGCGGGTCCACCTGAAGATGATCGCCGTCGACGGCGCGCTCCTGTACCTCGGCTCCGCGAACCTCACAGGCGCCGGGCTCGGGGCGAAGGGCGAGGGGCGGCGGAACTTCGAGGCGGGCGTACTCACGGACGACGACCTCCTGCTCGACGAGATGCAGGCGACGTTCGAGGCGATCTGGACCGGCGCCGAGTGCAAGGGCTGCAGGCTCCGGCCGCTCTGCCCGGGGCCGCTCGACGAGCTCGACAAAATCCCGTTGCGCTGACGGTCCCGATGGCCGATGAGCAGCGCATGAGCACCGCGGGACCGGACCCCTCCGACCTCGATCGAATCGCCAATGCCGCGCTCGCGCGCGTGGACAGCGGGATGCTGCTCGGGCTCGGCACCGGGCGCGCGTCCGAGGCCTTCATCCGCCGCCTCGGGGAGCGCGTCCGCCGCGGGCTCCAGATCAAGGGCGTCGCCACGTCGGAGCGCTCGGCGGAGCTCGCCCGCCGCGAGAACATCCCGATGGTGTCGCTCGAGGAGGTCGAGCGCTTCCACGTCGCCGTCGACGGCGCCGACGAGGTGGCGCCCGACCTCGGCCTCATCAAGGGCCTCGGCGGCGCGCTCCTCCGCGAGCGCGTGGTCGCCTACGAGGCCGCGGAGTTCATCATCCTCGTCACGCCCGAGAAGCTCGTCGAGAAGCTCGGCTCGCGCGTGCCCATCCCCGTCGAGGTGGTGCCCTTCGCGAGCACGACGGCCGCGCGGCACCTGACCGCGCTCGGAGGCAAGCCGTCGATCCGCAAGAACGCGGACGGGTACCCCTTCCAGACCGACAACCACAACTGGATCCTCGACACCGCGTTCGGCCCGATGGACGCGCCGGCAGCGGTCGACGCGCGCATCCGCAAGATCCCCGGCGTCGTCGACAATGGGCTGTTCCTCGACATGGCGACGCTCGTGCTGGTGGCGGAGGCGGGCGCCGTCCGCGAGCTGACGCGGCAGCGCTAGCTCCGCGTGTCAGGAATCCCATCAGGGATCGCTGACACGCGAAGCCGGGGCCCCGGACCTCGGGCGGGCGGCGACGGCGCGGCGCGCGCCCGCCGCGGGAGCTCTGACGGGCGGAGCTAGCGGGCGTGGCGATCGAGCCTGCGGGCCAGATCGTCCAGCGCGAGGTTGCCCGGAGCTCCGAGCGACACGCGCGCGCGGAGGCTCGCCGCGGCGTCCCCGGCCGGCAGCGCCGCGATCTCGGCCGCGACCTTGCGGTAGGCCTCGCGGAAGGGGACGCCCTCCACGGCGAGCTCGACGGCGCGATCCGTGGCGAAGCACTCCGGCGTGATCGCGCGGGCCATGCGCTCCCGGTCGAACGCGAGCCCCTCGACGAGCCGGGGCAAGAGGCGCGACGTCGCGAGCGCCTCGTCGAGCCCGCGCATCGTGGGGCCCTTCGTGAGCTGGAGGTCGCGGTGATAGCCCGACGGGAGCGCCACGATCGACTGCACCTCGGCGAGCGCCCCCTGGACGACGGAGCACGCGGCGCGCATGAGCTCGACGACGTCGGGGTTGCGCTTCTGCGGCATGATCGACGAGCCGGTCGTGAACGCCTCCGGGAGGCGGATGAACGCGAGCTCGCTCATCGCGAACAGGCTGAGATCCCACGCGAGCCGCCGGCTCACGGCCATCACCTGCCACGCGGCGGCGAGGATCTGCGCCTCGATGATGCCGCGCGACGTCTGGGACGCGAGCGGGTTCAGCGCCACGCCGGCGAACCCGAGCTCGCGCGCGACGCCGACGCGATCGAGCGGGAGGTTCACGCCGAAGCCCGCGGCGCCCCCGAGCGGGCAGCGATCGACGAGCGCCCGCGTCGCGCGCACCACGTCGATCGCGTCGGTGAGCCCCTCGACGAACGAGGCGGCCCAGTAGCCGACGGACGACGGCACCGCCCGCTGCAGGTGCGTGTAGCCGGGCATCGGCGTCTCCGCCTCGCGCCTGGCGAGATCGAGCAGCGCGCGGGCGCCGGCCGTCGCGTTCTCGGCGAGCTCATCCAGCGCGTCGCGCTCGTAGAGGCGCGTGGCGACGAGCACCTGATCGTTGCGGCTCCGGCCGGTGTGCACCTTCTTGCCCGCGTCGCCGATGCGGGCGACCAGCGCGGCCTCGATCGCGCTGTGGCCGTCCTCGTCGTCCTCGGTGAGCCGCAGCTCGCCGGCCTCGTTCTGCGCCTCGAGCACCTCGAGCTCGCGGACGAGCGCGTCCCGCTCCGCCTCGCTGAGCACGCCGATGCGCGCGAGCCCGCGGACGTGCGCGACGGTGGCCCGCAGGTCGTACGCGAGCAGGCGCTGATCGAGCTGCCAGTCGTCGCGCGAGGTGTAACGCAGCATTTGGGCGTCGGTCGCGCCCCCTTTGTCCCAGAGTCGTACGCTCATTCAGCTCCCCAGGCTCTCGTCCACGAGAGCACGGATCTCGGCAAGCTTCTTGGCCTTGCCCTCGTCCAGCGGTCGCGGCTTCGCCGCGCCGGCCGCGGGCGCGAGCTCTCGCTCGAGCTCGCGCAGCTCGTCGTCCGCCGTCCGCGCCGGCCGGCGCTTGCCGAGGCCGAGCGCGCGGGCCAGCCAGCTCCTCGACTCGCCGATCGCGAAGTCGTCCGCGGCGATCCGGTCCGGCGCGGCGCGCAGCATGCGGACGAGCGCGGCGTTGGAGCTGGCCCAGACGGCGGACTCGTCGAAGTGGGCGCGCGGCGTCACGTCGAGGTGCCGCGCGGCGGTCCGATCGGGCACGTCGTGCAGCCGGCAGTAGACGGCGAGCGCGAGCGCGAGCTCGTCGACCGGCATCTTGGTCGCCGAGTGCACCTGCACGCCGCCGCAGCCCTTCGCGTACAGGTAAGAGCCGTTCGTCGCGAGGACGCCGAAGCCGAGCAGCACGGCGGCGAGATCCACGGCGGGCTCGCGGTCCGACGGCACGAGCGCGTCGAAGGCGCCGGCCTCGCTCAGGAACATGTACGCCACGGCGCGCACGAACGCCGTCGTGAGCACCGTGGGGTTGCGGAGCTCGCCCGCGGAGAGCGCGACCCGGTACCCGCCGTCGCCGCGCGGGGCGACGCGCTCCAGCTTCGACTCCAGCGCCATCCCGCCGCACGCGCCGCTCGAGCAGCTCACGGTGCTGGCCTGCCCCTCCGGGGTGACCACCGCGAGCTCCACCGGGAGATCCTGGAGCCCGGCGTGCTCCTGGACCCGCACCATCAGGGCGGCCACCGTCTTCGGCGAGCCGTCGAACGCGTCCGGGAAGAACTCGACCGTCGGCTGCACCAGCCCGCGCACCGGCTCCGCGCCGTGCTGGAGGAGAGCTGCGGTCGTGCGAAGGATCCAGCGGATCTGCGGTTCGTCCGGGAGGTCCATACAGCTACTGTATGCCAGCGCCGCGCGGCGGTCGCGCGGTAGTTCCCGCGTAGCTACAGCAGAAGGCGGACCGGGCGGCAACGCCTGGCCCGGGGGGGCGAATTTTGGCGTTTCTTTGTCCATGCCACTTCCTTTTCGACGGCGGTCGGCGACCGCGTAAAGTTGTGCCCCCATGACGGAAGAGGCGAAGGACATCTCCGAGAGGAAAGCGGACCACATCGAGCTCTGCGCGACCGGTGATGTCGGGTTTCGAGCCAAGACCACGCTGCTGGAGCAGGTCGAGCTGATCCACGACGCGTTGCCGGAGCTCTCCCTCGACGCGATCGACACCTCGGTGCTGCTGCTCGGGAAGCGGCTCCGCGCTCCGCTCCTGATCGCGGCCATGACCGGAGGGACGGAGCGCGCGCACGCGATCAACCGGGAGCTCTCGCAGATCGCCGAGGAGCGCGGGTACGGCTTCGGGCTCGGGAGCCAGCGGGCGATGCTGAACGGCGACGCCTCCGCGACGTACGAGGTCCGCGCGCACGCTCCGACCACCCTCCTCCTCGGGAACATCGGCGCCGTGCAGGCGCGATCGCTGTCGACGGAGGCGGTCGCCGAGCTCGTGGCCCAGGTCGGCGCCGACGCGCTCTGCGTCCACATGAACCCCGCGATGGAGCTGGTCCAGCCGGGCGGCGACCGGGACTTCGCCGGCGCGCTGGACGCGATGGCCCGGCTCGCGAGCGGCCTCAGCGTACCGGTCATCGCGAAGGAGACCGGCTGCGGGATCGGCCCGGGAACGGCGTACCGCCTGGTCCGGGCGGGCATCCGCGATCTGGACGTATCCGGGTCCGGAGGCACGTCCTGGGTCGCCGTCGAGACGGCGCGCGCCGAGGGCGCAGCCCGCTCCCTCGGTGAGGCGCTGCGCGAATGGGGTGTGCCCACGGCCGCCTCGGTGCTCATCGCCCGCGCTATCCGTCCTCGTTTCAAGACCATCATCGCGACCGGGGGCGTCACGAGCGGCCTTGACATCGCTCGAGCGATTGCCCTCGGCGCGCATGCTGCCGGGATCGCGCGTCCGGTCCTCCAGGCGTTCGTCTCGGGGGGACGGGACGGAGCGGTGCGGTACCTCGAGACCGTCGAGGCCGAGCTCCGGGCGGTCATGCTGCTCGTCGGGGCGCGCGACATCGCGTCGCTCCAGAAGTCACCCGTGCTGCTCGGACGGGAGCTGCGCAGGTGGACCAGGTTGCTGAAGCAGATGAAGCAGCTGGAGAGGGCGTAGTCGTGGCGGTGGGGGCAACGGGGGCAGGGGGGCCGAGACGGCGGGGTCCGGTCCCCGGGGTAGGGCCGGCGGGGCCGAACCGACGTTGTCCGCGGGGACGGCGACGCGGCTGCCGGTCGCTGCCCTCGGCGGGGGCGCCGGGCACCCCTCTGGCCCGCGCTCGACGCTTCCGTCCGGTCAGCCCCGCATGATACGGTCCGAAGCTCTGGAGAACCCCGGGATAAAATGACGGAGAAAAAAGGGCGTCCGAGCGATCGTCCCCCCGAGGACCTGAAGAAGGAGCGCGATGCCTTCATTCAGCAGTTCTTCCGCAAGGGGGCGCAGCTGACCGAGGAGCTCCTCCGCGAGAACGAGCGCCTTCGCGACAAGATCTCCGAGCTCGAGTCGGAGAACGGCAAGCTCCGCGCGCACCTCGCGAGCGACTCGGCCATCCGTGATCTGCTCCGCAAGATCGAGGAGCTCGAGCAGGAGAAGCGCGACCTCGTGACGCAGTCGGTGCGGATGGTGGCGGCCTCGGACCGCTTCAACAGCCGCTACTCGGAGGCGGAGGGAGAGCTCGCGAACCTCGCGAACCTGTACGTCGCGCTGTCGCAGCTGCACGCGGCGCGCAACGTGCGCCATGTCCTCCGCAACCTGAAGGAGCTCCTGGCGCAGTTCCTCGGGGCGGGCGCCTTCTCCGTGTACCTGGCGTCTCCCGATGGTAAAGAGCTCGTCTCGATCGCGAGCGAAGGCGTCGCGGTCGAGGAGATCGTGCGCATGCCGGTGACCGAAGGCGTCGTCGGCCAGGCATTCTCGAAGGGGGAAATCTTCTTCGACGAGACCAAGGACGTCTCCAAGGGGAGCATCGAGGATCCCGCTGCAGTGATCCCGCTCGACTTCAACGGGCGCACCGTGGGTGTCATCGCGATCTTCAGCACGCTCCCGCAAAAGACGGAGTTCGTGAACGTGGACACCGAGCTCTTCAAGCTCCTCGGGGCCCAGGCCGCCCCCGCCCTCATCAACGCGCGGCTCTTCACCGACGCCGGCCGGAAGGTGCCTGGCGTCCAGGCATTCCTGGACCTGGAGGACTGATCATGGCCGAGTACTCGTGTCTGATCGTTGAAGACTCGCCCATGATGCGGCAGCTCTTGGTCTTCGCGCTGGCGCGCGTGAAGAACCTCCGCGTCACCGAGGCGGACGATGGCGTCGACGGTCTCCGCAAGCTCGCCTCGACCAAGTACGACGTGATCATCACCGACATCAATATGCCGATCATGGACGGGCTCAAGCTCGTCAAGCGCGTGCGCACGGATCCGGTCCACAAGGACACCCCGATCATCATCATCACCACCGAGGGGTCTCAGGAGGATCGTCAGCGCGCGCTGCAGCTCGGCGCGAACGCGTACATCACGAAGCCCATCCAGGCCCCGCAGGTCATCGCCAAGGTCAAGGAACTCCTCAAGATCGACTGAGGCGCGCGCCAGCGGCCGAGCGCTGTCGCCCGGTCGCCCCGCGTTCTGCGGGCGCATCCTCCGATGCCCCGGCGCGCCGGGTGGCGCGGCGGCGTCGCGCGGCCGCAGCCGCGCTGGTCGGTGTCGTGATGATCCGGGCCCCGCTCTACGGCTTCGCGCCGAACTTCAGGAGCACGCGGTTGCGGCCGGTGCGCTTCGCCTCGTAGAGCGCCTCATCGGCCGCCGCGATGAGCTCCATGCCGTTCTGCACCGAGAGCTCGGGGTGCGCCGCTACGCCGACGCTGATCGTCGTCGGCATGCGAACGCCCTCGTGCTCGAAGACCGACCCCTCGATGAGCAGGCGCAGCCGCTCGCCGAGGATGCCCGCGTTCTCGAGCCCCACGCCGCGGCACAGGATGCCGAACTCTTCACCGCCGTAGCGCGCGAACACGTCCTCGGTCCGCACCGTGTGGCTCGCGATCTTGGCGATCCTCGCAAGCACGTAGTCGCCGGCGAGGTGCCCGAAGGTGTCGTTGATCCTCTTGAAATGATCGACGTCGAACATGAGCAGCGACAGGTGCGCGCCGTGCCGCCGGGCATAGGAGACCTCGGTCTCGAGCCGATCCAGGAAATACTTCTTGTTGAAGGCCTTGGTGAGGGCGTCGCGCAGCGCGGCGTCGTACATCTGCTGCTGGAACGACTCATCCAGGTGGTCGTGGTAGGTGAACTTGAGGATGGTCGTCGAGCCCAGGCGGATCTTGTCGCCGTCGTGCAGGGCGAGGCGCGTGACGTGCTCGCCGTTCACCATCGTCCCGTTCGAGCTGTTGAGATCCTCGATCAGCACCTGGCTGTCCATCTGGAGGAGGCGCGCGTGGCGCCGCGAGATGCCGTCGTCGTTCAGCCGGATGGTCGCCCCGGATGCCCGGCCGATCACGATCTCGGCGCCCTCGACCCGGTACATTTCGCCGACGTTCGAGCCAGCGAGCACGATGAGGTAGGCGCGGTCCTTCGGCGAGCGCGCCGGGATCTCCTTGTGGAGCTCCCCAACGTTGGCCACCCGCGTGGCCTCGAAGTCATCGTCGGGGAGGTAGCTGCCCATGCTCCCTGAGGATGATCCTAAATCCTTGAAATAGGTTCAAGCGGGAGGGCATGGCACAGGCGATGTTCCCTGTCGGGTAGGGTGCGTGACGGAGCGTCGCGCGCGGTCCGCGTGGTCCGCGTGGTCCGCGTGGTTCGAGCGTTTCCCACGACTTGCGCGTCGCTCCCGACGGAGCGCACCCGCGCACCTGCTCACCCGCGCGCTCACGCAGCCCTGCCGAGTGGCACCACGACCTGCTCGACCCAGAGCTCGCCCGCCCGGATCTCGATGAACGTCGCGTCGGCGTGCATCGCGCCATACGCGGTGACGGAACCGCCGCTCCGCACAAGCTCGCCAAGCTCGCCAGGGGCGCGCGCACCGACGCGCACGTGATCAACGGCGCCCCGTACGTCGCTCCGCAGCGAGCACGGCGCTTCACCCACCGAGCCGACGTTGATGATGCGCACGCCGCCCACCATCCGATCGAACGGGACGTGGGAGCCACCACAGATCACGACATCCGCCGGATCGTCGCCGAGCAGGGAGAGCACCTCCTCGTCCGTCATGTCGTGAGAGATCGGCTCGAGCGGATCCGCCGGGGAGCCGTGGACCAGGACGAGCTCGCCGCCGTCCTCGAGCGGCAGGCGGTACGTCGGGGCGAGCCGCGCCAGCCGCGCAAGGATCAGCTCGCCGAGCTCGGTGCGCGTCTGGGACAGGCGATCGAGCCGCGCTCGCTCGTGCTCGCTCCGCGCCCTGACCTTGTCGAGGTCCAGCGTCGCCAGGGCGCGATCCGATACGCCCTGTACGCAAACCGCCTTGGCCTGGGTGAGCCGGCGCCACGTCTCGAGCGGCTTCGGGCCGGGAAAGCAGAGATCTCCGGCGACCAGGAGCTGGGTGTACCCTCGGCGCTCGGCCGTGGCCAGGACCGCCGCGAGCGCGTCGGCGTGGCCGTGAATATCCGAGACGCAGAGCAATCGCACCCGGCGAGCATAGGATCTGAGAGCGACGCCGCCAAGGCGCGAGGTGGGGCCAGGTCGCGATAAACCGGCGGTCGGGCCCTGCGGAACCGCCGTTCACGCCCCCACGGTCTTGCTAGCCTCCCGCCATGCAACAGGTCTCGAGGCTCCTGGAGATCGCCAGCGCGATCGATGAGCAACGCGTGAAGGACCGCGCGGAGCGGCTGTCGTCTCGGCTTCGTCCCGGGACGATGCCGTTCGCCATCGCGGCGCTCCTGACGGCCGCCTACCCCGCGATCGGCGCGATCATCGAGGCAAATCCGGACATCGTGGAGCGGCTCGCGGCGGAGGGCCACCAGACGGCGCGCGATCGCGCCACGTACCTGGCGCGGATCCGGAGCCGCGTCGGCGACGTCTCGGACACGGACCGCGTCCGGCGGGAGCTCCGGCGCGTGGCGCGCGAGGAGCGGATCCGCGTCGCGCTGCGCGAGCTGCTCCCGCCGTCGGCGGGCGGCGCGGACATCGACGTCACCGCGCGCGAGCTCACCGCCCTCGCCGAGGCCACGATCGAGGTCGCGCTCGCCGAGGCCGTCTCCGCCGTGACCGCGCGGTTCGGAGAGCCGCGCACCGCGACGGGCGCGCGCTCGAAGTTCGTCGTGCTCGGGATGGGGAAGCTCGGCGGCGACGAGCTCAACGCGGGCTCCGACGTGGATCTGATCTACCTCTATGACACGGACGACGGGCACGTGGGCCCGCCCGGCGACCGCGCCGTCTCGGTCACCCTGCACGACTTCTGGGCCCGCGTCGCGCGCCGCCTCACGTCGACGCTCGAGGAGGTCACGGAGGACGGCTTCGTCTGGCGCGTGGATCTCCGGCTCCGCCCCGAGGGCCGCAGCGGTCCGCTCGTCAACTCGCTGGCCGCCGCCGAGCGCTACTACGAGTCGTTCGGCCGCCTTTGGGAGCGCGCCGCGCTGCTCCGCGCCCGCGAGATCGCCGGCGATCTCGATTTCGGCGCCGAGGCGCTCGGGGTGCTCGGCCCGTTCGTGTGGCGGCGCCAGGTCGATCCGCAGCTCGCCGTCGACATGATCGAGCTCGTCGAGCGCGCTCGCGCGGAGCTCCCGCACGACGCGTCGCGCGACCTGAAGCTCGGCCCGGGCGGGATCCGCGAGGCGGAGTTCTTCGTGCAAGCCCTGCAGCTCATCTGGGGCGGGCGCGAGCCCCGCGCGCGCGCGCAGGGCATGCTCGACGGCCTGCGGCGCCTGCGCGCCCTCGGGTACGTGACCGACCGGGAGGGGCGGGAGCTCGTGGAGGGCTACCTCGCGCTCCGGCGCGCGGAGCACGCCGTGCAGTCCGCGACCGGCGTGCAGACGCACCTCCTCCCCGACAGCGAGGCGGAGATCGCGCGCCTCGCGCGGACGCTGCGCTTCGAGGACGCCGCGGCGTTCCTGGCCGACACCGCGCAGCGCCGGGGGCGCATCAAGGCCCGGCTCCTGTCGCTCCTGCCGAAGGGGAGCTCCCGGCCGTCGCGGTGGATCGACGCGATGGCCGCGCTCGACCACGGCGATCGCGACGCGTTCGCCGAGGCGCTGGCGAAGCACGCCGTGCTCGTCCTCGGCGGCGAGCCGGCGGCCGGCGCCGCGCCCGAGCCCGCCGCGCCGCCGGAGCCGCACGCGTCCCTGACGGCGCGCTTCCGCGACGTCGCCGACGATCTCTTCGAGCTCTCGCGTCACCCGGACGGCCTGCTCGGCGCGCGCAGCCGCGAGGCGTCCTCGTCCCTCGCGGAGACGCTGCTCGCCGCGGTCGTCGACGCCGCCGATCCGGAGCAGGCCGCGCGCTTCCTCCGGCTGTGCTTCTCCCGCATCAGGCACTCCTCCGTCTACGCGCGCATGCTCGGCGACGATCCTCGCGCGCTCCGCAGGCTCGTCGAGGCGCTCGGGTCGAGCGCGTTCATCGGCGACGCCATGGTGAGGTACCCCGAGCTCGTCGACGCCGTCCTGTTCGCGCGCGGCGCGCCGAGCGCCGAGCTGATCCGACACACGATCGAGGCCAGCCTCAGCGAGGCGTCGCCGGACGAGGATCCGGAGGAGGCGCTCATCGGGGCGCTCCGGCGCGCCAAGGCGCGCGTCACCATCGAGGTCGGCCTCGCCGACCTGAGCGGCGAGGTCGGCACGCGCGAGGCGACGCTGGCGCTCTCGGATCTGGCCGACGCGTCGCTCGAGGCCGCGACGCGCTTCGCGCTGGGGACGCCGGCGGGCGAGCCCGTGAGGGGGCTCGCCGTGATCGCGATGGGCAAGCTCGGCGGCCGCGAGATCGGCTACGGCTCGGATCTGGACGTCTTCTTCCTGTTCGACCCGGCGTGCGCGCCGCCCGGCGAGCACGGGGCCGCGTCGGACCCCGGCACGTACTACGCGCGGCGCGCGCGGCAGATCATCCGGCTCATCTCCATGTCGCACGCGGCGGGCCCCGGCTACGAGCTCGACACGCGCCTGCGCCCGTCCGGCAGCCAGGGGCTGCTCGTCACGTCCGTCGACTCGTTCGCTCGCTACCACGGCATCCGCCGCGCCGACGCGGCTTCCCCGGCGCCCGCGGAGCCGGAGTCGTCGCCCGGCGCGCGGCACATGCGCGCGGCGATCTGGGAGCGGCTCGCGCTGATCCGGGCGCGCGCGTCGGCCGGCGATCCCGAGCTCGGGGCGGAGGCGATCGCCATCGCGCACGAGGCCGCGTACCTCCAGGCGGACGACTTCGATCGGATCGCCGAGGAGATCCACAGGCTCCGGCTGCGCATGGAGCTCGAGCTCTCGCACGAGCGCCGCGGCCGCCGCGACTTCAAGCTCGGGCGGGGCGGCCTCGCGGACATCGAGTTCGCGGTGCAGCTCCTTCAGATCCGGCACGGCGCCGATCCGCGCGTCAGGTCCACCGAGACGCTCGCGGCGATCGAAGCGCTCGCCGCGGCCGGACACCTCTCGGCCCAGCACGCCGAGACGTTCCGGGACGGCCACGCGTTCCTGCGCAAGCTGGAGCAGCGGATCCGCATCGTGCACGCCGACGCCTCGCAGCTCCTCGAGGAGGACGCGCCCGGGGTCCCGACCCTCGCGCGTCGGACGGGCATCCGGGGCCGCACCGCGGCCGAGGCCGCGCGCGAGCTGCTCGCGCGCTACGGCGCGATCACCGAGCGCGTACGCCGGGCGTACGAGGCGATCGTCGCGGGCGGCGCGGCGTCTCTCGGCGAGGCGCGAGAGGCGAACACGGCGAGCGCGGGGGGACCGGGGGAACCGAAGGAACCGGGGGAACCGGGCGAAGACGAGCGCTGACGGTTGCCGTTGACCCTTGTCGGACGCGGTGGAATGCCAGGCGCTCCGATGACCACCCAGAGCGAGCAGAGCGCACGCCCGTCCGTCGGGCACCGTCATGGCACCAGGACGACCTCCCTCGATAGCCTCGTCGGCGCGCACCCGGGCACGCTGAGGCAGTTCTACGAGGCAGGGAAGCCGGCGGATCCGGCGGAGCTCGGCGATCTACCGCGAGGGCGCCTGCTCGCCCTGCAGCCGACGGCCGGGATCCACCTGGCGACGCGCCCGCTGATCACGGCGCTCGCGTCGCGCTGGATGCCCTGGAAAGGGAACGAGTTCGACCATGGCGGCAACTCCGGCACCAACGTGGTCTTCGGGAGCCGGGTGTGCCGCTTCAAGGCGCAGCTGCTCCCTTCGGAGCTCGACGGCGAGCCGACGCTCGCGCTGACGTATGGCGAGAAGGCGTTCGGCAATCCCTGGCCCGTGAGCGCGCTCAAGGACGAGCTGCGGACCGTGGAGGCCGGGCTCGCGATCGGGCCGATGCTGCTGAAGTGGCACGAGCGGTGGCACGCCGTGCTCTGGTTCGGGCTGACCCGCGTCGATCCGCAGTAATCCGCCGGCCCGGCCCGAAGCGGGCTGAGGCGAGCCGGAGGCGCGAGAGGCGCTCGTCGCGGGGCCTCGCTCGCGGCGCGATTGCGCGGAGCGCCAGGGCAACGCGCTCGTCACGAATCATCTATCCGTCAATCCCTCTGTCATTGCGTCACGCACCATGTCGGACGCACGGAGATCCGCTGTCCAGGCCGTCCGACCGCGCGACACGCGTGTCCTCCGCGGACGCGGTAGTCAGAGGTATCAGGACTCGCCCTAATAACCCATCGCTCCATTCCTGCTCTTTGCTGGACATACTTCCCGATTTCTACAGTCTGGCATACGCTAGAGACTGGGCGGCAGCAGAGCACCTTTGCTCGCGTCGCCGGGAGGCTCGAAATGGTGACTTGGTCGGGCAAGGCGGGAGTCTTGATGGCTGCGATCGCTGTAGCACCGGGCGTCATGGCTGGATGCTCCTGCGGAGATACCGGGGGCACGGCGCCCATAGCATCCGGCGGCGCGGGGCCTGGCGGCTTCGGGCCTGGCGGCGGGAGTGGAAGCGGCGGTGGCTTCGGCGGCTTCCCGGCGATCGCCAGCGGGAGCGGCGTCGGAGGCGCAGGGGACTGCGAGGGCCTCGAGTGCCAGCAGGTCGAATGCGAGAACGGGGCGAAGACCACGGTGAGCGGCACCGTATACGACCCCTCGGGCAAACTGCCGCTCTACAACGTGATCGTCTACGTCCCGAATGCGCCGCTCGATCCCATCCCCGACGGCGCGACCTGTGATCAGTGCAGCGCGACGCTCTCCGGCTCACCCCTCGTGACGGCGCTGACCGATACGGAAGGAAAGTTCGTCCTGGAGGACGTGCCGGTCGGCGAGAACATCCCGCTGGTGGTCCAGGTGGGCAAATGGCGCCGCGAGATGACGCTCCCCGTGGTCAAGCGATGCGAGGACACCGCGACGGACGCCGGGATTATCCGGTTGCCGCGCAACCAATCGGAGGGGCACATCCCGAAGATCGCGCTCACGACGGGCGGCGCCGATCCGCTCGAGTGCTTGCTGCACAAGCTCGGGATCGATGAGAGCGAGTTCACGCCGGAGACCGGGACCGGACGGATCAACCTGTTCGCCGGCCGCGGGGACGTCGATCACGTGGTGACGACGCGCTATGCGGATGGCCTGAATGAAGGCGTGGAGTTCACCCCGGCCACGAGCCTCTGGGGGACCGTCGAGGCCCTGCGCCAGTACGACATGGTGATCCTCGCCTGCGAGGGCGATCCGCACCAGGAAGACAAGCCCGGCCCCGCGCGCCAGGCCATGTTGGACTATACCTCGCTCGGCGGGCGCGTGTTCGCGTCCCACTGGCACAACGTCTGGCTGAAGAAGGGGCCGGCGCCGTTCCCGGACACGGCGGTCTGGGACAACAACATCGAGGACCCGGAGAGCCCCCTCACGGCGCGCGTGGACACCACGCTCCCGAAGGGGCAAGCCCTCGCGGAGTGGCTCGTCAACGTCGGCGCGTCGGACGTCCCCGGCGAGATCGTGATCAACGGCGCGCAGCACACGGTGAGCGACGTGACCGAAGGCATCTCGACCCGGTGGATCTATTACGATGAACCCGAGCCGCCCGGGGTCCAGTACTTCACCTTCAACACGCCCGTCGACGCCGCAGAAGATCAGCAGTGCGGGCGCCTCGTGTTCACGGACATCCATGTCTCTGCGGCGGACCTCACGGGCCCGCCCTTCCCGGGGGGGTGCTCCACGGAGGAGCTGAGCGCTCAGGAGAAGGCGCTGCTCTTCATGCTGTTCGACCTGTCGTCCTGCATCGTGCCCGACGACGAGCCGCCGCCGATCCCCATCCCCCAGTGACCTGCCTCGCTCTCGTCCGCCGCGCCGCCGGCGCCCGTGCGCCGGCCCCGGAGCCTCCCGCCAGGGCTGAAGGGCGCATGTCGGTATTCTCCTGAACCACGTCGTCTCCATCCCGAGCTGCCCCGCAAACGATCCTTGACGATGGGTGGAGAGCGTCCTCTCCGCTCGACCCGGCGAGCGCCGCGCGCCATCGGGGCTCGCCTTCGCGCCTCTCCGGGATGTCCTGTCGCTCTCCGCCTCGCCTGATCGCAGGAGCGCGCGAGCCGGGGAGCGTCTGTGCTCCATTGCGCGCGAGCCGGCGGCGGGACACGCTGCCGCGCTGCGCAGCCATTTCGCCGCCCCGCCCTCCGCGCGCGCCTCGGAGATATCGATTGAGCAGGGGGAGCAGACGGAAGCGTACGAGACGACAATCATGACGACAGCCGAGACAACAGGCTGTCGCGGTGGGAAGCACCACGCAGATACGGAATGTCATCCATGCATGGTCCGGGGATCCTGCTAGGATGAACCTCGCCCGCAGTGCGGGTTACATCCGGAGCCTGGGCCGCTTGTGTTCGGCTCGGCAGAAGGAACATTCCTACGATGGTCCAGCATCGCCCTACGCCAGCGGCTGCTTGTCGGGCCATCGAGCGCTGGCTTCGCGAGGGCGGTCGCGCTCCGCTGTCGCGCGGGGCGTCGCAGGAGACCGGGCGCACGGAGGCGCTTCCGCTGCAGGGCGAGATGGGGGGGGTGCGCGGAGTGATGGAGGGCGATGAAGTTCGGGTCTGTCCTGCGTCGCCGCCGTCCTCGCGCCGGTACCTGTTCGGCCGGCGCGGCGACGCGGGCTGCCCCCTCTGCGCGCGGCGCGGGCGGTCGGCGATGCCAGGCCTCGGCGGGGCGCCGTATCCCTTCCTGGCCGCCACCTGGGTGGTCCTCATGGTCGGCGAGCCGCTGCCGTCACCGCCCTGATCGCGGCCGGGCGCGGAGGCTCGACAGCCGAGCCTCTACCGGCGCCTTCTTGGGATGTCTGGGATGGGATGCGACGGGAAAGGTGCGGTTGGGCGCTCCGCGGCGAGCGGCGCGCCCGACGCTGCAGCTCAGCTGGCCGCCGACCGCTTGCCGGCGGTCGCGCGCTTCTGCCCCGCCCTCTGCGTGCCCGGCTGCGCCGCCTTCGTTCGCCGTGCTGCTCCGCGCCCGACACGGGCGCTGGCGGACGGCTTCCTCATCGCTGCTGCGCGCTGCGGCGTTGCGCGCTTCGCGCCCGCCGCGCGCGTCGTCTTGCGCCCGCCGGCAGGCGTCGCGCCGGCCGAGCTCCGGGCGCGCCCCGCCGCGCCACCGGTGGCAGTCCGCTTCCTCGTCGTGGCCGCCCTCTTGGCCGCGCCGCTCTGCTGCCGGCTCGTCTGTCCGGCGGTCGTCTTCCTCGGCGCGCCGCCGGTCTTCTTCTTCTGTGCCGCCGCGGTGCTCCGCGGCGCGCTCGGCCGCGCCGAGGCGCTCGCTCCTGCCTTGCTCGCTCCCTTCTTCGCCCGGGTCACCCGCCGGGTCGACCCAGCGGCCATCCGTGCGCCGGCAGCGGCCTTCGTCCGCCTGCGCGGCGCCTTCCGACCGGCCTCACCCTGGGAGTCCGCAGGCGCAGCTGGCTCGCGCTCGCTGCTCTGAACCCGCTTCCTCTGCTTGGACGTATCCTTCGATGTCTCGCCTCTCGGCATTGAGCCCTCCCCCCGAGCTCTCTCGACATGAGCTCGCTCGTGGACTCATGGTGCCACAGCCTTCCCTCTTTCCCGGTCGGAAAGTCGGCGGGAAGCACCGGAATCGAAATCAGGATCCGCTGTAGCCAACCCCGGCGGAAGCGCCTATTGCGCGTCAGGCGCTCGGCAAATCCGCGCTCCAGACCCGCTCGGAGGAGCCGCAGGCGCGGCGAGCGCGTCGCCCGCGCGAGACCCTCTCCCCTCGCGCCGCCATCGCGCCCCGCGTCAGAAGCAGGTGCCGCCGCCGCAGCTCGTGCCCACGCAGCGCAGCAGCTGCAACGTCTCCGGGCTGTGGATGCACTCGAAGCCGCAGACGGCGGGGCCGCTCCCCTCGTCGAGGCAGCCGAAGAAGCACGCCACGTCGTCCGCGCAGGCGGAGTGGAGCAAGCACTGGTTCAGCGGCGCGCAGCAGCTCTCGGCCACACATCCTCCGCAGCCCGTCCCGTCCGATGGGCAAGCGAGGCCGCCGCAGAGGCCGTCCTGGCAGCTGCCGTTGCAGCACGCGCCGGCGTCCGCGCACGGCTGGCCGTCGGGCGTGCACGGGGGCCGGCAGACGCCGTCCTCGCACGCGCCGCTGCAGCACGCCTCGCCGGACGCGCAGCGGCCGCCGTCTTCGGCGCACTCGGCGCAGACCAGCCCGCAGAGCCTGGGGACCTCGCCGGCGCAGATCTCGTCCCAGCTGGTGGTGCAGCAGAACGGATCGAACCGGCAGAGCTCCGCCGCGCACCCGCCGCACTCCGCGGCGAGCGGCGCGCCGATCTCGCAGGGCGCGTGCGAGCACGCCGCGCCTCCGCACACGCCCTGCGCGCAGGCGCCGGAGCAGCACGCGTCGGCCGTGCCGCACGCGTCCCCGTCCGAGATGCACCCGCCGCAGATGCCCGCGTTGCAGCGCCCGGTGCAGCAGTCCGCGCTCTGGCCGCACACGGAGCCGTCGGGCGCGCACGCCTCGGCGCAGACGCCCGCGATGCAGGCGCCGCTGCAGCACGCGTCGCCCGCGATGCAGCGCGCGCCGTTCGGGCTGCACCGCGCGCGGCATGCGCCGTCCACGCAGCTCAGCGAGCAGCACTGCCCCGCGGATCCGCACGCGCTCCCGTCCTGGAAGCAGCCCCGCCCGCAGGCGCCGCCCATGCAGACCCCGGCGCAGCACTCCGCCGCGCTCTGGCACGGCGCCCCGTCGGCGGAGCAGCCCTGCCCGCAGAGCCCGCCTGTGCACAGGCCGGCGCAGCAGTCGCCCGGGGCGGCGCACGGCGCGCCGTCCCGCGCGCAGCTGTCGCCGCCGCAGATCCCCTGTGCGCACACGGCGCTGCAGCAGTCCGCCGCGCCCTGGCAGGGGAGCCCGTCCTCCCGGCACACCGGCGGGTCCGGGGGCGGCGCGTCGGGGGCGCCCCCTGCGCCCGCGAGATCGGGCAGCCCGGCGAGCTGCTCTCGGGAGCCGCAACCGAGGGCCGGCCCCGCGAGGACCACGAGCACGAGGAACACGAGGAGGGAGCGCGCTCGGAAAAGCACGGCGCCGAGGCTAACACGGGGTCAGTTCACGACGGGCGGGCGTGGCGGTGGGGCAACGGCGGGGACGTGGGGAAGGGGAAGTGGAGATGGAGATGCCGAACGGAAGCGGGGAAGCGGCGAAGCGACGCCTCCGGGGCGGGAGACCTCGGCGGCCCGCCGAACGTGCGGACCCGAGGCGGCTTCCGATGCTACACTCGCGAGCGTGTCGTTGAAGATCGACCAGGATCACGGGCGCTTCCGTCAGATCGTTCGCGGCCGCATCCGCGAGAACCTGCGCAAGTACATCTCGCAGGGCGAGCTCATCGGGCGAAAGGGGAAGGACCTCGTCTCGATTCCCATCCCTCAGATCGACATCCCGCGCTTCCGCTTCGGCGACAAGCAGCGCGGCGGCGTGGGGCAGGGCGACGGCAACCCCGGCGATCCCGTGGGGGGCTCGGACGACAAGCAGCCCGGCCAGGGGCAGGCGGGCAGCGGCGAGGGGGACCACCTCCTCGAGGTCGACGTCACGCTCGAGGAGCTCGCCGGCATCCTCGGCGAGGAGCTCGAGCTGCCCGACATCCAGGACAAGGGCAAGAGCAAGATCTCGAACGCCCACGATCGCTACTCCGGCATCCGCAGGGTGGGCCCCGAGTCGCTGCGCCACTTCAAGCGGACGTACCGCGAGGCGCTCAAGCGGATGATCTCGAGCGGGACGTTCCGCCCGACGGCGCCCGTCGTCGTCCCCGTCCCGGACGACAAGCGGTACCGCTCGTGGAAGACGATCACCGAGCCCGTCGCGAACGCGGTCATCATCTACATGATGGACGTCTCCGGGTCGATGGGCGACGAGCAGAAGGAGATCGTGCGCATCGAGTCGTTCTGGATCGATGCGTGGCTGACCCGCCAGTACAAGGGCCTCGAGTCGCGCTTCATCATCCACGACGCGATCGCCCGCGAGGTCGACCGGGACACGTTCTTCCACACGCGCGAGTCCGGCGGCACGATGATCTCGAGCGCCTACAAGCTCTGCTCGCAGATCATCGACAACGACTACCCGCCGGACGAGTGGAACATCTATCCGTTCCACTTCTCCGACGGCGACAACTGGTCGATGGACGACACGCTCTCCTGCGTGGACGTGCTCAAGACCCAGATCCTGCCGCGGGTCAACATGTTCGCCTACGGGCAGGTCGAGAGCCCGTACGGCTCGGGCCAGTTCATCAAGGATCTGAAAGAGCACTTCTCGCAGGACGATCGGGTGGTGGTGAGCGAGATCAGGGACAAGGACGCCATCGTGGGCAGCATCAAGGATTTCCTGGGGAAGGGGAAGTAGAGCGGTATGAGCAAGTTCGCCCTGAACACCGCGCTTCCCCGCTACCTGCGCACCGAGAAGGAGCGCATCGAGAAGATCGCCCAGGACTACGGGCTCGACTTCTTCCCCGTCATCTTCGAGATGCTGACGTACGACCAGATGAACGAGATCGCCGCGTACGGCGGCTTCCCGAGCCGCTACCCGCACTGGCGGTTCGGCATGGAGTACGAGCAGCTCTCGAAGAGCTACGAGTATGGCCTCTCGAAGATCTACGAGATGGTCATCAACAACAACCCTTCGTACGCCTACCTGCTCGAGGGCAACTCGCTCACCGACCAGAAGCTCGTCATGGCGCACGTGTACGCGCACGTCGACTTCTTCAAGAACAACTTCTGCTTCCGCTCGACCGATCTCGACCATCGCGGCCCGATCCTCGACCCCGTGCGGAAGAGCGACGCCTACGATCCGGACCGCAAGTGGATCGACAAGATGGCGAACCACGGCGCGCGCGTGTCGCGCCACATCGAGCGCTACGGCATCAACAAGGTCGAGGCGTTCGTCGACCACTGCCTCTCGCTCGAGAACCTGATCGACCCGTGGGCCCCCTTCAGCGGCCGCCCTGCGCCCAAGGAGGACGAGGAGCCCACGGAGGAGCCGATGGACACCTACAAGCTCCGGGCCAAGGAGTACATGGACTCCTTCATCAACCCGGAGGAGATCCTCGCGGCGCAGCGGAAGAAGCGGCAGGACCAGAAGAAGCCGGAGCGCAAGGTGCCGGAGCGCCCGGAGCGCGACGTGCTCAAGTTCCTGCTCGATCACGCGCCGCTCGATCGGTGGGAGCGCGACGTGCTCGAGATCATCCGCGAGGAGGCCTACTACTTCGTCCCCCAGCGCCAGACGAAGATCATGAACGAGGGGTGGGCCTCGTACTGGCACTCGAAGATGATGACCGAGAAGGTCCTCGATGCGTCGGAGATCATCGACTACGCCGAGAACAACGCCGGTGTCATGGCGACGGCGCCGGGCCGCTTCAACCCCTACAAGGTCGGCGTGGAGCTCTATCGCTACATCGAGGAGCGGTGGAACAAGGGCCGCTTCGGCCGCGAGTGGGAGGAGTGCGCGGACCTCGACGCGAAGCGCACCTGGGACATGCGGCTCGGCCTCGGCCGTGAGAAGATCTTCCAGGTGCGCGCGCTCTACAACGACGTGACCTTCATCGACGAGTTCCTGACGCCGGAGTTCGTGATCGAGCAGAAGATGTACACGTTCGGCTTCTCGGGGCGGAACGACAGGTTCGAGATCGAGAGCCGCGAGTTCAAGGAGGTGAAGGAGAAGCTCCTCTTCCAGCTGACGAACTTCGGCGATCCGTACATCCGTGTCGTCGACGCCAACTACGGCAACCGGGGAGAGCTCCTGCTCGAGCACGTGCACGGCGGCTTCGACCTGCGCGCCGACTACGCGCGCGAGACGCTCGTGGCGCTCGTCCGGTGCTGGAAGCGGCCGGTCGGCGTGGCGACGAAGATGGATAACAAGCCTGTGCTGCTCCGGTACGACGGCAAGGAGCACGCGATGACCCCGTACAAGCTGTGAGCGCCTGCGGAGCGATCCGCCGGCTCGGCGTCCTGCTCGCGCTCGCCGGCTGCGCCCCGGCGGCGTCGCGCTCGCCGGCGCCGGCGTCGCGACCCTCGACGGAGGTCCCCGCGCCGTCTACCCGGCTCGACCCGCAGGCGAACGCGGCGCCCGCGCCGCCTGCGGGGAGCGGCGCTGCCCCGGGCGCGGCGGGCGCGCCGGTCGGATCGGGCGTCCCGCTCGACGCGCCGTCCACCAGCGAGGCAGCGGCGGCGAGCCCTCCTCCGCGCGTCGCGCGCGGCACCGGCACGCCCGCGGACAGGAAGCTCGAAGAGGGCGACGCCGCGTATGCGAGCGGCGATTTTGCCGCTGCCGAGAGGGCCTATCGCGCGGCCGCGCAGCTCGACAGGAAGGACGCCGCGGCGATCGTCGGCGCCCAGCGCGCGGCGATCGCCAGGGCCGGCGTGTCCACCGACTACAACGGGGCGCCGGGCGACAGGACGCTGCTCGCCGCGCTCCCGGAGCTGAAGCGCGCGGTGACGCTCGAGCCCGATCACGCGCTCGCGCACCTCGAGCTCGGCCGCACACTCCTCGTCCTCGGCCGGGCCGACGCGGCGCTCGGTGAGCTGACACGTGCCGCGGAGCTCGCCCCGAGCGACGCCGAGGCACACTCCGCGCTCGGCGTCGCTCACCTCGCGCTCGGCAACTTGCAAGACGCCGTCCGCGATCTGACGCGCGCCGCGGAGCTCGCCCCCGGGGACGCGGAGCGGCACGCGAACCTCGGGACAGCGCTCCTGGCCGCGGGGAGGACGGCCGACGCCATCCGCGCTTACGAGCGCGCGGCGAGGCTCTCGCCGGCGGACGCGCGCCTGCAGAACGACCTCGGGACGGCGCTCCTCGCCGCGAACGATCCCGCGCGCGCCGTTCCGCATCTGGAGGCGGCGGTGGCGCGCGACCCGGCGCGCGCCACGTACCGCTCGAACCTCGGGTATGCGTACCACCTCCGCGGCGACCTGCAGAAGGCGACCGCGCTCTACCGCGAGGCGCTCCGGCTCGACGACAAGCTCGGGAGCGCCTGGATCAACCTGGGCAACGCCCTGGCGCAGTCCGGCCAGCTGAAGGACGCGCGCGCGGCGTACGAGAAGGCGCGCGCCGTCGATCCCACGGATCCGCGGGTGAAGGCGGTGATGGACGAGCTCGACGCCATCGAGCGGCGCGGCGCTGCGCCGCGGTGACACGGAGGCGCCGATCGCGCGCGCGGCGGCGCTGTACGGCGCGAGCTCGCGATCGGGCCGCGCAGCGCGCTGCGCTCGGGAGGCGGCGCGCAGCCGCGCCGGGCAGCGCAACGGCGGACACTCGCGGCCTGCGTGGGTGATTGTCAAGCTCAATCGTTGCCATGTCCGACCTCGCGCGTTGGTGCGCCGTTCGCGCCGTTCGCGCCGAACGCAGGGGCGCTCGGTCGAGCGGCGCCCCGCAGCAGGTCGAGGGCCGCGGGACCATCCATGTTGTGAAGCGCTCCCGGGGCGCCAGACGACACCCGGCGCCAGCCGCGAGCGCCCGCCCGGCGCGGGCGCGTCGCGGCGCTGCCGCGAGACGCCGACTCCCGCGCGAGAGGCCCGCATACCGAATCCGCGTCCGAGAGACGCACTCGGCCCCGGCGCGCGATGGGCTAGGTGGTAGGTGGGCGCACGGATCTCCTCGCACTCCCGCGGCGACTCGCGGGACCACACGATGCCTGAGCGCGCCTTCGTCGCGCGCAGGAAGGGGTTGACAGCAGCGACGCACTTTCGATTACCTCTCTTCTGCTGCTCTAAATGGTCTGATGGTCAACCACTGTGCGCTCCGCCGATGGCGAGCGGGGAGCGCATGTGTAGCGAATTACAAATGGCGCCGCCGGCGCGGGTGCTCTGTGGACAAAATGTCTGCCTGCCGTGGTGACCCACGAACATCGTGCCGAGGCAAGCGGAGCCCGTTTCACCCGGATCAGCGCGAAACGGCCGAACGGAACCGTCGACCAGCAGACGGTACCCTACATCGGTTCACCTGGTCATGAGGCCAGTGATCTTCGATAAATGAGAGCTGTATCACAGAAAGTTTACGGCGCCGTGGCATGCCTGGTGCAACCGGCCGGGCGGCCGCTGACGTTTCTGCCGCGTGAAGGCCCGGATGGCGCTCGCTGGAAACCTCGCGATGCACTCGACGGGGCACCCCGAACCCGGGTAACCTCGTTCGTGCCTCACTTGTCAACCAACCCCCGAGGCTTTGATGTCCGTTTCCAAGCAGGCCGACATAGCTCCGACCTTGCGACCGCCGCCCGCGTTACCGGCGGACGGCATGGTCATTTCCGCGAACTTCTCGGTCGGTGGCTTCAGTAAACGGTGGAACCACTGTCATCAGCTAGCCAATTTCCTCGCGAGGTACGCGAGCGCCAATGAGGATGACCCCGAGCGCCACGCGACCTTGCTATCGACGTTCTTCAACGAATTGCTGGAAGCGATATACCGGAATCACGGCGCCACCGGCGAGATCAAGATGCGGTTCCGCAAGAAGCAGAACCACATCCTCGTCGAGGCGGAGGTCCCGATCAACGAGCAGAGCGCCAAGTTCTACAACCATGCTGTCCAGCTGGCCAATCAGCCGGACCCGATGGCCTGGTATCGAGAGCAGCTAGAGCACGACGTTCCGGATGATGACGCTCAGGCGCTCGGGCTGCTCGAACTCGCGGTCGTCTACGGCTCGAAGCTCAGTATCTCCGAACCCACGAGCGGGGACTGGCTCCTCCTGGCGATTCAGTTCCCGTTCACTGAGGTAGAAGAACTATGACAGCTCCGATCGGTCGCGAATCCGCCGTACCGCCCTCGTCTGCGAGCGGGCTCCCTTCGTGGCGCTCGCAGGTGACCTTCAGCATGCGCGTCGACCAGACCGACCAGGAGGTTGCGCTCTCGGGCATGCTGCGGCCGTTCGGTGCCGATCAGATGAGGGCCATCCGCGGCACGCTGGAGACCGCGGCCAAGAACGCGAGCGGCGAGCTCTGCCTGGACTTCAAGCGGCTCAAGTACATGAACAACGTGGCATTCCTGGAGATCAACAGGTTTGTCCGTTGGGCCGTCGAGGCTCGTCCCAACCTCAAGATCAGGCTGATCATCTCCAGCGTCATCCCCTGGGCGATCCGCAAGTTTCAGGTCATCGCGGAGATCTACTCGAGCGTCTCCGTCGAGATCTACGACGTCGCGTTCTACCCGAGCCAGGGAATGCTCGAAGATGCCGAGTTCATCGACGTCCTCCGCCTCCAGGAGCGCATCATCTGGGAGCACGAGAAGACGGGGCTGACGAACCACGGCCTCTACCCGGGGATGAAGATCGCCGACATCGCGTGCGGCTTCGGCGACTTCGCGATCTTGCTCCAGAAGGAGTTCAAGCCAGAGCACGTCACCGGGGTCGATCACTCCCGGCCCGCGCTCCGGTACGCGCAGGACCACATACGGCGGCTCGGGCTGGAGAACGTCGAGTACCAGTACGGGGACGCCGCGGCGCTGCTCCTGCCGGACAACTCGTTCGACTTCGTGTCTTGCCGTCTGTCTCTCCAGGTCTTCCCGCAGCCCGAGCGCATCATGCAGGAGCTCTACCGCATCTGCAAGCCGGGCGGCCGGATCTACATCACGAACGAGCTCCTGTCGTGCGCGTACGGCTATCCGGAGCAGGACCTCATCCGCGCGACCTACAAGAGGTTCGTCGAGCTCGGCAGGTCGATCGGGATGGATCTCGATACGGGGATAAAGACGCGGCAGATCCTGGGGGAGGCCGGCCTCGAGGACATCCGCGTCAACCTGATCGACATCAACAACATGAACACGGACTGCTTCGACTTCGCGCGCGTCGTCGAGTGCTGGATCTCCGTGACCGCCAACATGGCCCGGACCGCCGGCGCCCCGCCGGACTACCACGCCGAGCTGAGCACCGGGCTGCGCGCTCACATGGCGGCCATCACGCACCCGCACGGCCTCGCCTCGTGGCCGATCTATGCCGGCTCCGGCCGCAAGCCGATGCGGGTCATGTGAGGGGAGGCTGGGTCATCATGCTCCGCCGCGTCGTGATGCCGATCGAGCGGCCCAGGGCCGTGCCGTTAGGAGATTGCCAGCCGTGAGCGTCCAACCTCGGAACCCTGGCGAACAGCGGCCTCAGAGCCTGCTCTTCAGGTTCAGGAAGTTCAGCACCAAGATCATCTTCGTGACGGGCGTCAGCGTCCTGCTCGGTGCCGTGTGGAACGTCGTCGTCGGGCGGCAAGGCATCCACCGGCTGAGCAGCGAGGCCGCCGCGGAGATCGAGGCAGGCCTCAACTCGGCGAACCGCGAGTACCTCACCAATCACCTGGAGGACAAGGCCACTCACGTCAACCTCAGGCTCGGCGAGGCGTACAGGGATCTCCAGACGCTCGCCGGCATCCTGCAGACCGTGATCGATCGCGAGGAGGAAATCGCCCCGTTCCTGCGGACGGCCGCCGACTTCCCGTATTTCCGCGATCAGATGAAGTACAACCCGAAGGGGAACTGGTACCAGAACGATCCGCGCGAGCCGAGCGTCGTCAGCGTCTGGGGCTACCTGGGGAAGGACGGGACGATCCGGCCCGAGGTCCAGCGGGCCGTCGACGAGACGGCGTTTCTGGATCTGATCCTGCCCGCGTTCGGCAAGTACGGCGCCGACAAGCTTCAGATCTATTACATCGGCCCCGAGGACAAGCCGTATGTGCGGCTGACGCCGTACACGGACATGGCGTCGACCTTCGACAGGCTGTATCCGGGGCACAACGACCAGGGGTGGTACAAGTTCTTCTTCCCCGGCATCGCCGAGAGCTGGAACGAGTGGGCGAAGGACCCCGCCGGGCTGGATGCGCACCCGGATCAGACCACGGTCACGGCGCCGTACGACGACGCGGCGGGCGGCGGCATCGTGATGACGGCGTTCCACCCGCTCTGGGCGAAGGACCGCAAGACGTTCGTTGGGTCCGTCGGCCTCGACCTGACGCTCGCGCAGCTCATCGCGTCGATCAAGGACGTCAAGCTGGCCACCGCGGGCTTCGCCTTCCTGGCGCAGGCGGACGGGAACGTCTTCGCGGTCAACGAGCTCGGCGCCAAGACGCTGCGGCTGCGCACGGACGCGGGCGCCGGCCAGAACTCCGGCGTCGGCATGCTGCAGCGGTTCTTCAAGGACAGCGAGGACGCGGGGGTGTCTGGCATCGTCCTCCCGAACGATGATAAGGTCGACTACCGGGAGATGGTGATATCGGGCGAGACGTACATCATCGCCCTCCAGCGGCTCGCGCCGGTGAACGGCTGGGCCGGGCCGGACGCGCGCATCGCCAAGGAGCGGTGGACGATGGGCTTCGTCGTCCCGAAGAAGGAGATGTACGCCTCGCTCCTCGCGGCGCAGAAGAGCATCGAGAAGAGCAGGACGGTGATCGTCGGGACCCAGGTCCTCATCACGATCGCCTCGTTCCTCGTGCTCATGCTGGGCGTCTACCTGATCTCCCGCAAGATGACGGGCGCGCTGGTCGCGCTCTCGACCGGCGCGACGCGGATGCGCGAGGGCGATTACGGCGTTCGCATCGACGTGAACTCCGCGGACGAGATCGGGCAGCTCGGCGTCGCGTTCAACGAGATGGCGAGCGAGATCGAGGCCTACACGAACAACCTCGAAGAGCTCGTCGGCGAGCGGACGAGGGCCCTCGAGAAGGCGAACGAGGAGATCAGCGAGCTGAACGCGAAGCTCGCCCAGGAGAACATCCGGCTCGGCGCCGAGCTCAACGTCGCGCGTCAGCTCCAGCTCATGGTGCTCCCGGCGCCGAGCGAGCTCCAGGAGATCCCGGGCCTCGACATCGCGGGCTACATGGCCCCTGCGGACGAGGTCGGCGGGGACTACTACGACGTGCTCCGGAGCGACGGGCTCGTCAAGATCGGCATCGGCGACGTCACCGGCCACGGGCTGGAGAGCGGCGTGCTGATGCTCATGGTCCAGACGGCCGTCCGGACGCTGCTCGCGGCCAACGAGCGGGATCCGAAGAAGTTCCTGAGCATCGTCAACAAGGTCATCTACCAGAACATCCAGCGCATCCGGTCAGACAAGAACCTGTCCCTGACCCTGCTCGACTACAGCGACGGCGAGCTCCAGCTCACCGGTCAGCACGAGGACCTGATCATCGTCCGGAAGGACGGGACCCTCGATCGTGTCGAGACCATGGGGCTCGGGTTGCCGATAGGCATCGACCTGGATATCAGCGATTTCATCGGTAGCATCGAGGTGAAGCTGGAGCCCGGGGACGTCGTGACGCTCTTCAGCGACGGGATCACCGAGGCGGAGGACTCTGCAGAGGAGCAGTACGGAATCGACCGTCTGTGTCAGGTGATCTCGAGAAACCACGAAAGAACCTCGCGGGAGATCAAGGACGCTATCATCGAGGACGTCTTGGCGCACGTAGGCTACAACAAAATCCATGATGACATCACTGTACTTGTCATTAAGAGGGTATGAGCAAGGGGGAGACTGGGCATTACCATGAGCGAAATCATCGGCGTCTACTCTTTAGACGATTCGTTCAGCGAACACATGTCGCTGACGTTGTACCCCGACTCGTTCGCGGTGAGATGGAGCCTTTGTAACCTGACGGCCAACTTCATGGCCGAGTACTTCGGCGAGCTCTTTCCGGAGATAGACGGCGAGGACAGGCTCATCAGCCGAGACGAGGTCTCAGGCGCCATCGGGTACGTTCTGAACGAACTGGTTGAGAACGCCGTCAAGTTCAATCAGCACGGTGACATCACCGTGACCGTGGGTATCGGGCGTGAGGACCTGGTGTGCCTCGTCAGCAACCAGATCACGAACGCCGCCGTCCCCTCGCTCCGTGAGAAGCTCCTCGAGCTCACGCAGGAGGACCCTGGGGAGCTCCTGCGTCGGCAGGCGGAGGCGAACGCCGAAGACGCGGAGAACGCCGGGTCGGGGCTCGGGTATCTCATCATCATGAATGATTACGGTGTGAGTCTTGGGTGGAAGCTGGACCCGATCTCGGTCAACAGCTTCAGCATCAAGACCATGGCCAGGATTCCTATTTTGAATGAAAGGTCGAGAATGGAAATCAAAGGTGGTAACTATCGGGTTTGGTACGATCCCTCTGAGGTGGTGGTGTACCTGGAAGGCATCCTTCGTCTTGGCGGCACCACCGAGTACGCCCCCATCGAGGAGCTGCTCGACAAGGTCCTGGCCACGAACCCTCCCACCATCACACTCGACGTAAGGGCGCTGAACTTCCTGAACAGCTCGGGGATCAACGTCCTCTACAAGTTCGCGATCGCCACCAGGAAGAAGGGCGAACTCCAGCTCATCGTCCGTGGGTCGAAGTCCATCCCGTGGCAGGGGAAGTCGCTGCCCAACCTCAAGAAGTTCAATCAGAACTTCGAGATGATACTCTGTGATTGAGATCGGATGGGTTCTTCCGTCCAACCCGAATCGCGTCCAGGTCGAGCCATGACTGCACCCAAGGACATCAGCTCGATGCACTCCAGAGGCTTCCTGCAGAAGCAGAGCAATCTGGATGCCATCAGGGCGATCGTGAAGGAGCGGCAAGCGTGGAACACGTTGCTCCGCGAGGAAGGGAACTTCACAGACTTCATGGAGCGCTGCAGTGCGCTGCTGGAGTACGTCGACAAGCTGAAGCTCGACTTCGACGATCTCTCGCTGGTGCACGAGGCGATCCTGGAGCACGCGACCAGCATCGAGAACGAGCTCGAAGGGTACAACCGGGCCATCGACGACGACCTCGCGGTGGCGCGGCAGGTCCAGCGCGCCCTGCTTCCGGAGGCGAGCGGGGCCATCGCCTCGTCGTTCGACATGGCGATCTTCCACAAGCAGCTCGCCCAGGTCGGAGGAGACTACTACGACTTCTTCTACCTCCCCGGCGAGCGCCACGCGATAGGTGTTTACGATATCTCAGGTCACGGAGTATCGTCGGCGCTCATCATGGCGTTTCTGAAGGCGCAGTTCGCCCACGCTACCAAGCGGCTCGATAGCCCGGGGGCGATCGTGGACTGGGTGAACCGGAGCGCTTACTCGTTCCTCCGGGAGGTTCGCCGGTACGCGACGGTGAACTTCGTCATGTTTACTGACCGATTCCTCCGCTACGTCTCGGGCGGAGGGTACGGGCTCCTGGTCCGTCGCGGTACGCCTCGCTCGTTCAACCGGGTGAGCAACTTCATCGGTCTGCGCATCAAGCCATTTCATGAGTTCGAGCTGCCGTTCGAGGAGGATGACGTCCTCGCCTTGTACACAGACGGGATGTTCGAGGCGCAGGACGCGAGCGGGGAGATATATTCCGTGCAACGTCTCAACGAAATCGTCGTCAAGCACAGCGAGGAACCGGTGCAGGTGATCCTCGACCGGTGCATCGAGGACTACACGCGGTTCCGGGTCGCGGACGCGGACGACATCACACTGATCATCCTGCGAAGGTGCGCCTGATGAAGCCCGAGAAGAATCATTCGCAGACGTCGGTCGGTGCATCGATATATATCTCTCCGATCGATCACATCACGGGCGACGTGGCCGGCCTGCTTGCGAACTTTTTGGACGCACTTCTGGTGAGGTTCTATCCCAGACGGATCTGCCAGAAGGTCAACGTGGTGGTCACGGAGCTGGTCACCAACGTGCTCCAGCACGGGACCGAGCGTGAGAGCGAGGTGCGGCTCGATCTGAGCATCGATCCCGATCGATTGCTCATCAAGGTATCCAACCGCGTTACGCCGGAAGAGTACCGGACCGTCAAGGCGGTATTCGACGAGATCTTCGCCGCGGAGGACCCGAGAGAGCTCTTTGCCAGGACGGTGCGCGAGAGGCGCAACGATCGACGCAGGGGCGGTCTAGGGCTCATTCGGTTGACCGCCGAGAACAAATTCCATCTCTCGACGCAGTACGTCGATGGAATCCTCGTCGTCCAGGCTACTTTCCCTTGAAAAGGCTGCGTATGTTTTCCACGAAAGGTCGCGTATGAAGGCTCTCAGCTATGGAGAAATCACGGATGGCGGGCTGAGCGTCTTTCAGTCGGTCGCCCGGCTCGATGACGACAACCGCCTCGTCTTGACCTTCGAGGGCGCTATCCGGATCGACAACCCGTACCGGTACCTGTCGAGCTACCTGGACGAGCTCGCCCGAGTCCTCCCGCAGCACCCGATCACGTCCACGGTGATGGATTTCGTGAAGATGCGGTTCTGCAACTCGAACGGCTTCTACGTCATCATGGATATCGTGGACGCCGTGTACAACCTGGTGCCCGGCCGGGTGACCGTGCGGCGGATCCTCGACGATGACTGGCAGCACGAGACGCTGCCCATCCTGCTGAACCTGAACGAGGAGCACGTGGCCGCGCGGACGACGTTCGAGGACGTCAAGGAGACCTAAGCGTGGGGGTGTGGGCTGGGTAGGGCTGCCGGCGATGGACACACCTTCGAACGAAGCGGACGTAGAGAGGTTCTTCGCTGTCTGTCCCGATCCGCTGTGTGTTCTGCGGAGCGATGGATCGTTCCTGCGTGTGAGCGGCGCCTGGGAGCGGACGCTCGGCCTGGGGACGGAGGATCTCGTCGGCCAGAGCCTCCTCGATCTCGTGCACCAGGACGACGTCGTCGCGACCAGGGAGCAGATGGATCGGCTCCGGCAGGGGCCCGTCACGCTCGGGCTGGAGAACCGGTGCAGGAGCAGGAGCGGCCTCTACGTCTGGCTGTCGTGGTCGATGCTCTCGGTACCGAGCGAGGGGCTCGTGTACGGCTGGGCGCGCAACGTGGGCAAGCAGAAGCGCCTCGAGCGGGCGCTGATGCAGCGGATCGAGACCAAGATGCTGGTCGCGTCGATCTCGGCCCATTTCATCAACGTGAAGCTTTCGGACGTCGACCGAGGCTTCCACTCGGCGCTCGCGGAGCTCGGCAAGGCGCTGCGCGCCGACAGGACGAGCCTCTTCCTCCTCGCGGAGGACGGGCGGCGGTTCCTGAACACGCACGAGTGGTGCGCCGAGGGGGTGCCGTCGCTGCGCGCGGAGCGGGGGGTCGTCTCCAGGGACGTGTATCCGTGGCTCGTCGAGCGGCTGTTCCGCCTTGAGGTGTGCGACGTGCCGCGCGTGGCCGATCTACCGGATGAGGCAGCGAGCGAGCGGCGGGCCTTCACGGAGCTCGGGATCGCCTCGCTCGTCCGGATGCCTGCAGCGTACGCCGGGCGGCTCGTGGGGGTCGTGGGGCTCGACGCGGTGCGATCCACCCGCGCGTGGGACAAGAGCGTCCGGGCGCTGCTCCAGGTCATCGGCGAGATGTTCGCGATCACGCTGGAGCGCATGCGCGCCGAGGAGTCGCTGCGCGCCGTGGTCGAGCAGCAGGAGTCGATGCGCGCGGTGATCTCGCGGCAGGAGTCCGCGATCGAGACGCTGTCGACGCCGATCATCCAGGTCTGGGACAGCGTGCTCGTGCTGCCGCTCGTCGGCAGCATCGATCGTCACCGGGCGACCGAGATCACGGAGAAGCTGCTGCACACGATCGTCGAGACGAAGTCGCGTTATGCGATCGTCGAGGTGACGGGGGTCGAAGAGGTCGACTCCACGACGGCGCAGCACCTCATCAGCATGCTGCAGACGATCGAGCTGCTCGGAGCGCAAGGGGTCGTGGCCGGGGTCCAGCCGCAGGTGGCGCAGACGGCCTCGTCGCTCGGGGTCGAGCTCTCGTCCGTCCAGGTGCATCGGGACCTCCAGGAGGCGCTGAGGTGGTGCATCCGGGAGCTCCGGGCAGACCGGGGGACAGGGAAGCGGCGGCAGGGACGGCGGTAGCTCCCGCTTCGCGCCGCGTTCTCCCCCCCGAACGTTTACGTGGACGTTTACGTGGTCGTGGTCGTGGTCGTGGTCGTTCACGGCCTATCGTTGACGACCACGACCACGACCACGACCACGACCACGACGACGACCACGTAAACGTTCACGACGACGACCCCGTGAACGTTCACGACGACGTGAACGTTCAGGTTGGTGACCGGGGGTCTGCGGTGGGGCAGCGCTCGCTCGGTCGGGGGGCGCGGGAGCTTGACGCAAACCCGGGGAGCGAATATTTCGTACACGAAGCATCGTGACAGCGACCCTGCCGCCGCCCGAGAGGCCGGAGATCGACGCCATCGTGGAGATGATCATCTATCTCTACACGGAGTCGCGCAGGCTCACGAAGGGCATGGCGAGCGGGTTCGGCCTCACCGGGCCACAGCTCACCATCCTCAAGCTGCTCGAGTCGTTCCAGGATCTCTCGCTGTCCACGCTGTCGGAGCGCATCCGGGCGCAGAACAGCACCGTGACAGGGATCGTCGATCGCATGGAGCGAGAGGGGCTCGTCCGGCGCGAACGCTCGAAGGCCGACCGGCGCGTCGTCCACATCCGGCTCAGCGAGAAGGGGGCGCGGCTCGCCCGCGAGATCCAGGTCGAACCGATGGAGATCTTCCGGAGCGCGCTGCTCAGCTTGAGCCCGACCGATCTGCGCGATCTGCTCCGGATCCTGACGAAGCTGCAAAAACAGGTGGTGTCGCGGGTCGGACAGAACCGGACTGAAGAAGAGCGACGGCGCTGAGGACGCGAAAGGGAGGCAGGGGGCATGAGAGAGAAGCCGACGTTCACCGGGGAACCGAGGGATCCGAACGGGCGAGATCCCGATATCTGCGTGGTGACCTGCGCGCTGACAGGGGTGCTCGCCGGCCGCAAGCAGTGCCCGGCCATCCCGTACACGCCGGTCGAGATCGCCGAGGAGGCGAAGCGGGCCTACGACGCAGGGGCGGCGGCTGTGCACATCCACGCGCGCAACGACGACGGATCTCCGACGTTCTCTCCGGCCGTATTCGCGCGGATCAAGGACGAGGTGCGCCGGCGCTGCCCGGTGATCCTGAACTTCTCGACGGGCACCCTCCTCGACGACGTGAACGAGCAGTGCGCGACCCTCCGGGAGAGCCGCCCCGAGATCGCGGCGCTCAACATGGGCACCATGAACTACTCGAAGTACTCCCGCGCGCGGAAGACCTTCGATTTCGACATGGTGTTTCCCAACACGTACGCGAAGATCAGCAAGCTCCTTCACGCCATGAACGAGGCCGGGACCAAGCCCGAGCTCGAGTGCTTCGATACGGGGCACACCCAGGGCACCTGGCCGCTCGTCGACATGGGGCTCCTCAAACCACCGCTCCAGTTCTCGTTCATCGTCAACGTGCTGGGCGGCATCCCCGCGCACGTGGAGTCGCTCCAGCTCCAGACAAGGATCATGCCTCCCGGCTCGGAGTGGGAGGTGATCGGGATCAGCCACGGGCAGTGGAGGATGCTGGCGGCGGCGCTCGTGCTCGGCGGCAACGTGCGGTGCGGGCTCGAGGACCACTTCTACCTGCCGAGCGGCGAGATGGCGCGCAGCAACGGTGAGCTCTGCGAGGTGGCCGTGCGCATGGTGCGCGACGTCGGCCGCAGGCCGGCGACGGTCGAGGAAGCCCGGCAGATCCTGGGCCTTCACGACGGCGGCGCGGCAGGAGCGGCAGGAGCGGCGGGAGGGTCGGCGTCGTGACGGCGCGCGCGTACACGGTCATCCAGGCGTTCTCCGCGGGGGGGGTCCTCCGGCTCACGCTGAACAACCCGTGGCGCAAGAACGCGATCGGGCCGGCGATGGTGAGCGAGCTCCTCGACGCCCTGGCGGCGGGCGCGGCGGACGAGTCGGTGCGCTGCGTGGTCCTGACCGGCGCGGGCGACGCGTTCTGCGCGGGCGGGGACTTCGCGCAGATCTCGGGCGCCGACGGGGCGCCGCCGCCCGAGATGAAGGGCGATTACGCGGACCTCCTGCTCGCCTTCGCCAACTCGAGCAAGCCGATCGTGGCGCGGGTGAACGGGCACGCGCTCGGCGGCGGGCTCGGGCTCGTCGCGGCGTCGCACTTCGCGATCGGCGCCCGCGGCGCAAAGCTCGGGACGCCGGAGATCAACGTCGGCCTGTTCCCGATGATGATCATGGCGGTGCTCCAGCGGCACGTCAGCCGGCGCAAGCTGCTGGAGATGATGCTCCTCGGGCAGCGCCTCGACGCCGACGAGGCCGCGCAGTGCGGCCTGCTCAACAAGGTGGTCGAGCCGGGCGCGCTCGACGCCGCGGTCGACGAGGTGACCTCCGCGATCGCCTCGAAGAGCCCGATCGCGGTGCGCCTCGGCCTGGAGGCGTTCGCGGCGCAGGACGATCTCGACCTCGAGTCGGCGCTGCCGCTGCTGCGCGAGCGGCTCGCCGGCTGCCTCGCGACGGACGACGCGCGGGAAGGGCTCCTGGCCTTTCTGGAGAAGCGGAAGCCCCGCTGGTCGGGCAAGTAGGCGCGCCGGGGCGCGCAGGGAGAGGTGGCCCGTGAACATGCGAGAGCTCGTGAAGGACCTCGAGGCCCGCCGGGAGCAGGTGCGGCGGATGGGCGGCGAGGAGCGCGTGGCGAAGCAGCACGCGCGCGGGAAGATGACGGCGCGGGAGCGGCTCGCGGCGTTCTTCGACGACGGCGTGCACTTCGAGGTCGGGATGCACGGCACGCAGATGGGGCTCGCGGCCGGGCCGGACGGGAGCGACAGGCCGCCGGCGGACGCGGTGGTCTGCGGGTTCGGCAAGGTCGACGGGCGGATGGTCTGCGCGGCGGCGTACGACTTCACCGTGAAGGGCGGCAGCATCGGGCACACGGGCGAGGAGAAGGTGACCCGGCTGCGGCAGATGGCGCTCCGCGGCCGATGGCCCATCGTGTGGTTCATCGACTCGGGCGGGGCGCGCATCGATCCCGGCTCGATGCACCCGGACAGCATCTCGCTGTTCGCCGGCTCCGGGCACCTGTTCCGCGAGCAGGTGCACATGAGCGGCGTCGTGCCGCAGGTCGCGGCGATGGTGGGGCCAGGCGCAGCGGGCACCGCGTACATCCCGGGGCTCGCGGACTTCGTGCCGATGGTCAAGGACGTCGGCTCGATGGCGCTCGGCGGCCCCGCGCTCGTGCGCGCGATGACGGGCGAGGACATCGCCGAGCAGGAGCTCGGCGGCAGCAAGGTGCACGCGACGAAGAGCGGCGTCGGGGACGCGGAGTACCCGAGCGACGCCGAGTGCGTCGCGGCGGTGAAGCGGTACCTGTCGTTCTTCCCCTCGAGCTGCGACGAGGAGCCGCCGCGCCTGCCGGTCACGGATCCGATCGACCGGCGGGAGGAGTCGCTGCTCGACCTCCTGCCGGAGAGCCCGCGGCGCGCGTACGACATGCTGAAGCTGATCGACGCCATCGTCGATCACGGCGAGCGGTTCGACCTGAAGCCGCGGTGGGCGCGCTCGATCATCACCTGCCTCGCGCGCATCGGCGGCCAGCCGGTCGGCGTCGTGGCGAACCAGCCGACCCAGATGGGCGGCATCCTCGACGTGGACGCGTCGGACAAGGCCGCGCGCTTCATGCAGATCTGCGACGCGTTCAACATCCCGCTCGTGTTCCTGCAGGACGTGCCGGGGTTCATGATCGGCTCGAAGGTCGAGCACGAGGGGATCATCCGCCACGGAGCGAAGATGCTGCATGTCATGGCGGCGGCCACGGTGCCCAAGATCACGGTGGTCGTGCGCAAGGCGTACGGCGCGGGCTACTATGTGATGTGCGGGCGCGCGTACGAGCCGGACCTCATCGTCGGCTGGCCGACCGCGGAGATCAGCGTGATGGGGCCGGAGGGGATGCTCGGGATCGCGGCGAGGAAGATGTTCGGCGACGCGCCGCCGCCGCCGGAGGTGAAGCAGGGGATGGTCGACGCGATCCAGAAGAACATCGATGTGATGAAGGTCGCCGGCTGGGGGCTCATCGACGACGTGATCGATCCCCGGGACACGCGGAGGGCGATCGCGTGGGGGCTGGAGCTCGCGCGGAAGAAGCGGGTGGAGCGGCCGGAGAAGAAGCGGGGGATCCTGCCGGTGTAAGTCGCGCCAGGGATGGGGGGCTCGGCCTCAGGGTGTGTCAGCCGCGCCTCGGCGCATCCCTGTCTGTCGTGTCCCGGTGCGTCCCTGGCGCCTCCTGGCGCGTCCGGTGGTGGGCTACGTACCCCTGCTGGAAAATGGAGCCGCCAAGACGCCATAAGACGCCAATATTTTTATGTTTTTTTTCTTGGCGTCTTATGGCGCCTTGGCGGTTCAAAAGACCCCACCTTCGGCCAAAGACCCCACCACCAAGCGTCCCTGCCGCACTGACGCGCGGTCCGCTTCTTCGCTCTACTCGTCGTGAGCCTCGTGTTCCGATGCCTGGCTGTCCTCGGGCTTCGGCGTCGGCACGGCTCTCGGCGCGGCCGCGTAGAACGGCTCTGGTGCGCTCTTCACGCGAAGGAGCGTCGTGTTCTTGGCGGGGACGACGGCCGTGTACGCGTCCAGGGCGAGCTCGGTGCCCGGCTCGTTCGCGTGCAGCGTGGCCGTCACCTCGTAGAGGCCCTCGCGGTTGAACGTGTCGGTGGGGCAGATCTCCCGGAGGAGGAGCGAGACGTCGACCGATGCGCCGGGCTTCAGCGTCTTGAAGAGATCGCGCGGGACCGCCCCGGTCGGCGGCGCCGCCGCGCAGTTCGTCTCGCCGTTCGGGCCGGCGACGTGGAACTCGAACATCCGAGACCGGATGGCGACGGTCATGGGGCGCCTGCCAGCGTTCTTCGCGCTCACCCGGACGACGATCGAGCGAGGGCTCGCCGCGTCGGACCAGGGGTCGCTCGTGAGCTCCAGGCGAGGCGCATTGGCGTCCACGATCGGCTTGCCCCGCGGACCGGCGCCGCGGTCCTTGTCCGACGGAACCCGCTTTTCCGCGGCCTCGCCAGCTGAACTGTCCGCGGACGTCTGGGCCGCTTTGTCGTCCGTAGGCTGAGCGGCCTTGTCGCTCTGGGGCTGAGCGGCCTTGTCGTCCTGGGGCTGAGCTGTCGGGTCCGCCGGCGACGGCGTCTTGGCGTCGCCCGGGTGTTCCGTCTCCGTGGCCTCCTCGTGGGGCAGGCCGTAGCTCAGCACGACGGTGGGCCCCGCGAGGCCGGGCGCAGGGGCGAATGCCGGCGGATGGTCCGTCGACTCCGCAGCGAACGGAGCCGCCGGCGGCTTCTTCGACCACTTGGGCGGCGGACCCCAGCCATACCAGGCCTTCACCACCGACCCGCCGGCGAGCGCCGCCTCGTCCTTTCCGAAGCAGAGCAGGCGCGGATCGAAATGCTCCATGTACGACTGACCAGGCGCCAGGAGCAGCGCGCGCCGCTCCGGGAAGCCGCTCGGCTTGAGCCCCGCGGGCGCGGCGCAGCGAACCGTCTTCTTCGTGCGCTTGTTCAGCGTGTCGACCTCCAGGCGCAGCAGCCGCACGTCCGCCGGGACGCGCATCGGCCGCTCCCCTTCGTTGTCGATCCGCAACGTCCATGGCCCGTGAGGCGACGGCGCGATGAGCCACAGGCGCGCCGGCGCAGGCGGCAGCGGCGGGGCTTCGGGCGCCTTCTTCTTCGCGCTCGTCTTGGGCGCACCGACGCTCGCCTTGGGCGCGGCGACCTTGCTCGCTGCGGGCGGCGGGGTCGCGCCTGCCTTCGGCCCCGCGGCGGGCACGGCGGAGCCCGGCCCCTCGGTCTGCTGCGCGGGGCTCGACTTCTCCTCCGCGAGCGCAGGGCTCGACGCGAGCCCCATCACGGCCGCTGCAGTCGGAGCGATCGAGGTCAACAGACGGGCGATCCGGACGAGACGTATGCGCATGGAGGATCCGTTCGGGAGCGAACGCTTCCGCTTTCTTTCCGGGGGCGTCAACCTTAGCGTAGCCAGCGAGCCTGGCCTCCTCCGGAGCGCCTGGGCGCTCTCCCATCGCTCGAAGCGTGGTCATGCGCGGCCTCTACGCCATCGTCGACACCGACTCGCTCGCGCGCCGCGGGCTCGATCCTGCGGCGTTCGCCGAGGCCGTCCTCGACGCGCGCCCCGCGGCGATCCAGCTGCGCGACAAGCGGGGCGGCGCGGCCCAGACGCTCTCGCTCCTCCGCGCGATCCAGCCGCTGGCCGCGCGCGCGGGCGTGCCGTTGTTCGCGAACGACAGGGCGGATCTCGCGATCCTCGCCCGCTGCGACGGCGTGCACGTCGGCCAGGACGACCTCCCGGTAACCGCGGTTCGCAGGCTGGCGCAGCGCGCTTCCGTCCCGCTGCGCGTCGGGCTCTCCACCCACACGTCCGCCCAGATCGAGGCCGCGCTGCGGGTGTCGAGCGAGCTCCGCGATTCAAGCGATTCCGGCGATTCCCTCGATCGCGTCGACTACGTCGCCGTCGGGCCGATCTTCGCGACCTCGAGCAAGGAGCGGCCCGACGCCGTGGTCGGTATCGAGGGGCTCGCGTCGCTGCGCGCCCTGGTCGAGCGGGCGCGTCCCGGGCTGCCGGTCGTGGCGATCGGCGGCATCTCGCTGGAGAGGGCGGCCGAGGTGGGCGCGCACTGCTCCGCCGCCGCGATCATCGCCGCGCTGCTGCCGGATCAGGGCACGCCCGCGCCGCGCGCCCTCGAGGAGGTGAGCGCGCGGGCGCGGGCGCTCCAGGCGGCGCTCGCGCTGGCGGGCGCGCGCGCGGCGCCCGCGGACAGGGGCGCGCGATGAGCCTCACGCTGCTCGCGGCGGCCGCCGCGGCGGTGGCCGCGACCGTGGGCTACATGGCGTCGCGCCGCGAGCGGGAGGCGCCGGGAGGGAACGGCGGCGAGCGCGCGCGAGGCGCGCCGGCGGCGCCCCCGGGGGACGCGCCGTGGCACGAGCTGCCGCTCGCGCTCGGCGACGTGGTCCTCGCCGGGAGCGAGGAGCGCTGGCTCTCGGGCGCGATCGTCGCGCGCGAGCGGGGCGAGATCGTCGCCGCGGTGTTCCTCGCGCCCGAGGGCGGCGCGCACGGGGCGGTCGTGGCCTTCCCCGCGCCCCGGCGCGAGATCCTGTGGCTCGCGCCTGCGGCGGCCGACTCGCCGGACGAGCCGCCGGCGACGCTCGAGATCGCGGGCGCGACCATGCGGCGGCGGGCGCGGCTGCCGGCGGCGCTCGAGCGGTGCGGGCAGGGCGCGCCCTCCGTGGGCGACGCAGGGATCATCGCCCTCTACGAGGGCGCCGGGCACGACGCGGCCGTGGTGCTCGCCAGCGAGGGGCGGATCCACGCGTGGGCCGGCCGGCGCGTCGAGGACGGCGGATACGACCGGCTGGGCGGAGGGGGCGAGGGCTGACGCCGGCCTGCGCGGCCTGCCAGGCATCGCAGCGTCGCGCGGCGCCTGTCAGCCGACGACGCTGCGCAGCTCCGCGATCAGCGACGCCATCGCGAGGCTCGGCGAGGCGTTGCGCTCGAGCTGCGCCACGGCGCGGGAGACCGCCGCGTAACGCCGGGCCGACAGGCCTGCGCGGCGCGGATCGGACGCGACCGCGGCGCGGGCCTCGCGGGCGAGCGCGGCGTTCAGCGCGCGGAGGTCGTCCTTGAGGGCGCCCTTGTCGCGGTCGACCGACTCGGCGAACGCGACGGCGGGGCCGAGATCCCGGGCGGCCGCGGCGTCGAGGACACCCTTCACGAAGGCGTCGCGCGAGGCGGTCTGCTCCTCGTCCGCGAGATCGAGCGCCGTGGACGCGCTGCCGGCGGCGAGCTCGACGGCGAGGTCGTGCCGCCCCTCGGGCACGCCGCGATCGCGGAGGACGCGGCGGATGAGGGCCTCGGAGAGCGGGGCGAAGCGCACGGGCAGGGTGCGCGAGCGGATCGTGTTGAGCAGGCGGTCGCCGCGCGAGGTCAAGAGGATGAAGTGGGTGCCGGGCCGCGGCTCCTCGAGCGTCTTGAGGAACGCGTTGGCTGCGCCGACGCTGAGGTCCTCGGCGTCGCGGACGATGAACACCCGAGCGCGCCCCTCGTGGGGCGGGTAGGCGGCGTGGGCGAGCACGATGGATCGGACCTGGTCGACCGAGATCTCGGTCAGCTCGTCGCGGCTCCGGCCGATGACGGCGGCGGGGTAGAAGTTCTTCGCGACGATCTGCACGTCGGGGTGGAGCGGCGCCGCGGGGCGCCCGTCGGAGCGCGCGGCCGCGCGCCGGCACGCGTCGCAGCGGCCGCAGCCGAGCGGGTCGCCCCCGGTGCAGACGAGCGCCTGGGAGAGGGCGACGGCCGCGAGCTCCTTGCCGACGCCCGGCGGGCCCTCGAAGCGGTAGGCGTGGTGCACGCGGCCCGCCTCGAGCGCGCGCACGAGCGTGCCGATCGCGGTGTCCTGGCCGAGGATGTGGGAGAACGGCACGGCCCGCTATCTAGCACGACCGGGGGTCGACCTGGTCCCGCTCCGCGCCGCGCGCGGCCGCCCGGCGGCGGCGTCCTTACCTTCCCGCGCGCGGTGGCGTCCTCGTCATCGGCGGCGCCCGCTCGCGCCGCGATGTGGCGTCCTCGTCATCGTCATTGCGCGTGGCGGTGATAGGTTGCCGCGCATGCGCGTCCTCGTGCTCGGCGGCACTCGATTCATGGGTCATTTCCTGGTCTATCGCCTGCTCGCGGCGGGCCACCAGATCACGCTGCTGAACCGCGGCGCGACGCCCGACACGTTCGGCGATCGGGTCGCGCGGGTCCGTTGCGATCGCGCGGCCGGCGATCTCGCGCAGGCGCTCGGAGGCCGCGAGTTCGACGCCGCGGTGGACTTCACCGCGTACACGGCCGCGGACGGCCGCGCGGCGGCCCAGGCGCTCGGCGGCGGGCGCGTCGGCCACTACGTGATGATCAGCACCGGCTCGGTGTACCTCGTCCGGGAGGCGTGCCCGCGGCCGTCACGCGAGCGCGACTACCACGGCCCCCTGCTCCCGGAGCCCGCGGGCGAAAAGGACCGCGAGGCGTGGTCTTACGGCATGAACAAGCGCGGCTGCGAGGAGGAGGTCGCCGCCGCCTGGCAGAGGGACCGCTTCCCCGCCACCGTCCTGCGCATCCCGATGGTGAACGGGGAGCGCGATCCCTACCGCCGCCTCGATCGGTACATCGTCCGCATGCTCGACGGCGGTCCGCTGCTCGTCCCGGACGGCGGCGGACACCCGGTGCGGCACGTCTACAGCGGCGACGTCGTGAGGGCGATCGTGAAGCTGCTCCTCGCGCCGTCGACCTTCGGCGAGGCGTACAACCTCTGCATGGACGAGACGCCGACGCTCCCCGAGCTGCTCGAGCTCATCGCCTCGCTGCTCGGCGCGCCGGCGCGGCTCGCGCCGATCCCGTCGGCGGCGCTCAGGGCCCGCGGCATCGATCCGGTCGCGATGTCGCCGTTCAGCGATCGCTGGATGTCGCTGCTGGATCCAGCGAAGGCAAAGGCGGAGCTCGGCTTCCAGCACACGCCGCTCCGGCGCTGGCTGGAGACGGTGATCACGTCGCTGCTCGCGAACCCGCCGTCCGAGCCGCCGGACGGCTACGAGAAGCGCGCCGAAGAGATCGCGCTCGCGGCGGAGCTCTCCGGCGCGGGGAGGGGTGGAGGGCGCTGACCCTGCGCGGGGCGCCCTCGCCCGCGGGGGGATAGAGAGGCAGGCGGGCGCTTTCGTTGAACCGGCGCCCGCCTTCTGCGAACCATCGGACGGAGGGAGATCTCGCGATGCAGGATGTGCAACCCAAGCGGGTGCTGGCGGCCATCGACGCCTTCCTGAGCACGCCGCTCGACGCGGCGCTGTCGCGGCACCGTGAGGCCGATCCGGCCGAGCGCGCGCTCGCGCTGTTCCACGAGGTCGCCGCCGCTGTCCCTGCCTACCGCCGCTTCCTCGCGGAGCACGGCGTGGACCCGGCGGCGGTCCGGACGCCCGCGGATTTCGCGGCGTTGCCGGTGATCACGAAGCAGAACTACGTGCTCAGGCACCCCATCGCGGATCTGTGCCGCGGCGGGCGAATCGAGCCGTGCGACATGATCGCGGTCTCCTCGGGCTCGACGGGCAAGCCGACGTTCTGGCCGCGCTCCATCACGGACGAGCTCCCGGTCGCCAGGCGCTTCGAGCAGGTGTTCCACGATGGCTTCCGGGCCGACACGCGCCGCACGCTCGCCGTCGTGTGCTTCGCGCTCGGCTCGTGGGTCGGCGGGATGTACACCGCCGCGTGCTGCCGTCACCTGGCGGCGAAGGGGTATCCGATCACGGTCGTCACGCCGGGCAACAACAAGGACGAGATTTTCCGCGTCGTGCAGGATCTGGGGCCGGCGTTCGAGCAGGTCGTCCTGCTCGGTTATCCGCCGTTCCTGAAGGACGTCATCGACACGGGGCGGGCCCGGGGCGTCGACTGGGCACCTTTCCGGATCAAGCTCGTGATGGCCGGGGAGGTGTTCAGCGAGGAGTGGCGGACGCTGGTCGGCGAGCGCGTCGGGTCGACGTCGCCCTGCTACGACTCGGCTTCGCTGTACGGGACGGCGGACGCCGGCGTGCTGGGCAACGAGACGCCGCTCAGCGTCGCGATCCGCCGGTTCCTCGCGCGGAGGCCGGACGCCGCGCGCGCGCTGTTCGGGCAGGACCGGCTCCCCACGCTCGTGCAGTACGACCCGGCGGAGCGGTTCTTCGAGCAGCGCGACGGGATGCTCCTCTTCTCGGGCGACAACGGCGTCCCGCTCGTCCGTTACGCGATCCTCGACAGCGGGGGCGTCACTCCACACGCGGAGATGATGGCGGCCCTGGCCGGCTTCGGCTTCGACCCGCGGCGGGAGCTCGACGGGGAGCGCGGGGCCCGGGAGCTCCCGTTCGTCCATGTGTTCGGGCGCTCGGATTTCACGGTGTCGTACTTCGGGGCGAACATCTATCCGGAGAACGTGGTCGTGGGCATCGAGCAGCCCGGCGTGAAGGAGTGGGTGACCGGGAAGTTCGTGCTGGAGGTCCGCGAGGGCGCGGACAGAGATGTGGTCCTCTCGGTGGTTGTGGAGCTCGCGCCGGGAGAAGGGGAGAGCGAGGCGCGGCGCGAGGCGGCGGAGCGGTCGATCGAGGAGCACCTCGTCCGGCTGAACAGCGAGTTCAGGAACTACGTGCCGGCAGGGAAGCGAGCGCCGCGGGTGACGCTGCGGGCGGCGGGGGATCCGGAGTACTTCCCGCTCGGGGTGAAGCACCGGTATACGCGCAAGCAGGGTGGGTGACGGCATCTGCGTTCGACGCGCCCTACGTCATTCTCTGGACGATTCTTGCCCTGTGCCTGCGCTCGCTGGGCCTGGCAGCCCGGCCGTGGCTGGGGCCATGTTTCATGGCAAGGCCGTGTAACCGAGCGCGGACGTCGACGGCGGTCACTCGGCCATGTGCATGTGGACGATAGGGGTGAATCGCGGTCAACGCCGATGGGGAGAAGAGGCAGATTCACGGCTCGTCGTCTATGATCTCGGCCTCGTCCAACGGATCGAGCTCCGCGCCGTCCTCGTCCGTGGGCGGGGCCGGGGTGATGGAAGCCGCTTCCCAGAGCGCCCAACAGAAGGACGCCACGTCGGGGAATCGCTCCGAAGCCTCGAACTCGATCGCTCGCTCCAGCACCTTCCGCACCGCGTCGCTGCACGGCAGCCGCTCGAGCACCCGCCCCGGATACCGCATCATGATCGGCGGCAGCTCCGCCCCATAGAGGCAGAACACCGCCGTCATGCCGAGCCCGTACACGTCCGCGCGCGCGTCGGCGTCCTGCGGGCGGTGCATCAGCTCCGGCGCCGCATAGAGGAAGGTCCCCAGCGCGCCGCTCCTCGTGCCCCCCGTCGTGTCGCGCGCCCAGACCAGATCGAAGTCCGTGATCCGGGGCAGCCCCTCTCCGTCGAGCAGGATGTTCGCCGGCTTCACGTCCCGGTGCACGAGCCCCCGCTCATGAGCGAACGAGATCGCCTCTCCAGCGCTGAGCAGCATCGGGATCACCCGCTCTGCTGGCAGCCGCTTCCCGATGACCGCGCTGTGCACGTCCTCGCCATGGACGAGCTCCATCACGAAGTAATGCCAGCCGCTGTCCTCGCCCTTGGGATCGAGCATGCGCACCACGCCGGGGTGGTCGAGCTCCGCCATCGCGCGCGCTCCCCGGAAGAACCGCTCCCGCCGGCTCTCGTCGCCCGCCAGGTTCGGGTGCAGCACCTTGATCGCGACGGGCAGGTCGCCCCGCCCCGCGTCGAGCGCGCGCCACACGGTCGCGAACCCGCCGCGCCCGACCCGTTCCAGCAGCAGGTACCGGCCGTCGCTCAGCTCCTCGCCGACGTGGAGCTGGCCGCCTTCCCTGCGCTTGCGCCGGAGGTCGACGATCTCCCGGTCCACCTGCTCGGTGCTCGCGCCGACGGCCCTCAGCCTCGCCTGCCGCTTCCGCGCGGCGGCGATCTGCCTGTCGACATCGCGGATCGCCTCGTCTGCTTCGCGCAGGCTCATGCCGAGCGCGCCGGGCAGCGCGGTTGCGCCGGCGAGCGCCGCCTTCGGCCGCGCGCTCGCGGCGGCTTCCTCCACCCCCGCGCGGATGCCCTGTACAACCTCCCTCCACGCTTCATCCGGATTGGCCCAGCTCGCCACCGCGGTTCCATCGCGAGGCAGCGCCTGGAGCTCCGCCAGCGGAGTGCCCTCCAGGTCGCACGCGCGCACCAGGATGGGCACCACGCGCGCCTCCCCGCTGCGATGCCGCTCCAGCGCTCGCCCGAGCTCGCGCTCGTAGCAGCTGTCCGAGGCGAGGAACGCCTCGCTCACCAGCAGCAGCACCACCTCGGCGGAGGAGAGCTCCGCCGCGATCGACTCGTCGCGCCTCGCGCCTGGGCCGATCCGGCCGCGGTGCCACGTGCTCACCAGGCCCTGCCGCTTGAGGGAGGCGAGGTGCGCCTCGAGCGCCTCGAGGTGCGACCGATCCGCGGGGGCGTAGGAGATGAAGACGTGGGCCGCCATGCGCAGGGGAGCGTCGCTGCGGCGGCGAGCTCGCTCGCGTCCCGGCCGCCCGCTCCGCGTCGACCAGGCTACCAGACGCGGCGCGGGCCCTCGACCCTCCGTGGATCCGCGCCGTCCGGGCCGTGGAAGCGGCCGGGGGGCTCCCCGGGGCGCGGGCGGTCGACCCGTGAGTCGAGATGCCCACGACGCCACCGCGGGGCCGCGCTCGTCGCGCTCGCTCAGCCTCTTCGCCTGGTCGTTGCTCGGTCCCTCCGGCCAGCGTCGCCGCGCGCCACGTCGGCTGTCGCCTCGGTGGTGCCAGCGGCCTTCGTCCGTGGGACGCGCTCGTTGCCGTCGCCGCCCGGCGCGCGCAGCCCGACGTCGCCGCCGTCGCATCGCATTACGTCGAACGAGGCGTGCCTGCGCGGATCGAGCGAGGCGCGCCTGTGCGGCAGGAACGGGAGCGCGTCGTGCCTCGTGATCTCGACCTTGTTCTCTTCGTCGATCGTCACGGTGAACGTGCGGTCCACGTCGCACGTCGTCTCGGGGTCCGCGAGCTGACCGCGCACATGGAAACTGGCGGTCGTGGCGCCGTCGTCCATGCGGGCGACGATGGTCCTCGACTCGTTGAAGGCGCTGATGGTCATTCCGGACAAGGCCGTCACGACGGGGGGCTCGGTCCACTCGCCGTCATGGTTCAGCTGAATGAGAAGGGGAGCCAAGGGATCATCCTCGGGATCCTTGTTGAACCACCCCGTCGCCCACAGCCCTTGCCAGGAGCTGTGGGCCACATTGACGCACTCGAGCGGTGGAGACGGTGGATTGGTCGAGCCGTCCTCCTCACACGCGGTGAGCCCCGCGGTCGCGACCACGAGCAGCAACTGCTTCGCTCTCTCCCTTTTACCCATCTCCCTGTCCTTCCTGCCTTCGGTGCGCCGCTCCCCCGCCATGCCGGCGGTCGCAGCGCGGCGGCCAGCCCTGCCATGACCATCCTAGGTAGCGGTGCGCCGACCTGGCGACCCACGCGCACGAAGACGACGATGTCGCGGCCCCATCCGTGCACCTCGGGCGCGGCCGGCGGCGCTCTCGCGCCGCGGGGGCGTCCTCTCGCGCTTGCTGGTAGAAGCTTCGCCCAGCACCCATGCTCAACACCTCTCCCCCGCTCATCGTCCTTGGCTGCGGCTTCACCGGCGCGGTGGTCGCCGGCCTGCGGAGGGCGTCCGGCGGCCGCGTCGTCGCGACGACGCGCTCGTTCGAGCGCGCCGCGGAGCTCGCGCAGGCAGGCATCGAGGTGAGCGTCCTCCCGGCCCTCACCGCCGAGGCCGTCGACCGGCTCGTGACGGACGGCGCGGACGTGCTCGTCGCCTTCCCGCCCGACGGCGCGACCGACGCCGCGATCGCGCCCTCGCTCCGCCGCGCGCGCGCGATCGCGTACGTCTCGTCGACCGCGGTGTACGGCGACGCGACGGGGCGCATCGACGAGGCGACGCCCACGTCGGCCGACGGCCCGCGCGCCGCGGCGCGCCTCGCGGCCGAGGACGTGTACCGCGCGCGTGGCGCCGTGGTGCTGCGCGCCGCGGGCATCTACGGCCCGGGCCGCGGCCTGCACCAGCGGCTCCTGCGCGGCGACTTCCGCATGACCGGCGTGGGCGATCGGCAGGGCAGGAACGTCGTCTCGCGCATCCACGTCGAGGACCTCGCGCGCCTCGCGCTCGCGGCGCTGGAGCGCGCCGCCCCCGGCGAGGCCTTCCTGGTCGCGGACGACGCGCCCGTGCCGCAGATCGAGGTCGTCCGCTGGCTCTGCGCGCGGCTCGGCCTCGCGCTGCCGGCCGGCGCGCCGCGGGAGGATCTGCACGAGACGCTCCGCCACGATCGCGCCGTGGACAACGCGAAGATCAAGCGCGCCCTCGGCATGGCGCTGCTCTATCCGAGCTACGTCGAAGGGTTCGAGGCGTGCCTGGCCGTCGAGGCCGAGGCGCCGGCCCCCGCGGCGAGCGAGCGCGGCCCGCGGCACCGCGGGTGAGCTGCGCTGGCATCGCGGGTGGACGCCGCGCGACCGCGCCGTTCGCCGCTCGCGCTGCTACGACTCGTCGTCCGCGCTGCCTTGCGGCGGCTCCTGCGGCTCCGTCGCGTCGAGCCGGTCGAGCTCGCGAAAGAGCGCGTCCAGATCGAGCGTCAGCCCCTCGCAGCCCGGGACCTCCGGGAGCACCCCTCCGGGCGCGGTGAGGCGGTGGTGGTAGAGCCCGCCGCGCGCGAGCTCGTGGATCTCGAGGGTGCGGAGCTGCGGATCGAGCAACCAGTACCAGCGCACCCCGAACGCGGCGTACTCCTCGAGCTTCTCGACGCGATCGCGCCGGCTGTCCCGCGGCGAGGGGGAGACGATCTCGACCATGATGTCCGGCGGGACGCCGACGGCGCCACGGGCCGGGGGCCTCCGCGAGGTCGGAAGGAACGCCGACACGTCGGATTTGCGCCCGCGCCGCGGCCTGAGCGCGTACTTCACCTCGGAGCCGAAGACGAAGCCGCCGCGCGGGATGAGCCAGGCCCGCAGGGTGTGGATGAGCCAGGCGACGGCCAGCTCGTGGACGCAATCGGGCATCTCTTCCTCGACCAGGCGGCCATCGATGAGCTCACCGGCCTCGTCTTCCGGCAGCGCTGCCCACTCCGCGACGGACAAGAGGCGGGCTGCCTGGGGCTCAGGATACGGGCGCTGGCTCACGCCTGAAAAAGTACCATCACCGCGCGCCTCGTGCCCGGTCATGAGCGGGGTCGCGCGGCGCGCCTGCAAGGCGCGGCGACGCACGATGTCCAGCGAGGCATCCATGTAGGCCGTGAAAATCAGGCATCGACGGACGGGAGGGCCGCGACTAGTGTCGAGGTTCTTGGAGGATCGTTGGATGAAGCTTGGGTATTGGATGGTGCTTGCACTTGCGGCTGCCGCGGTGGGCGCAGGCTGCGGTGATGACGAAGGCGCGAGCAGCGGCGTCGGGCCAGGCGGCTCGGGCGGGGCCGGCGCCGGAGGCGCTGGAGGCGGAGGCGCCGGAGGCGCCGGTGGAGAGGGCGGCACGAGCGACGGCGGGAGCGGCGGGCAGCCCCCGACGCCGCGGTGCGAGCCGTCCGACCCCGCGCTGGCCGACCGCGACGCGGACGAGCTGTACGCGGCGGAGGAGGTCCCGCGCTTCGACTTCTATCTTCCGGAAGAGCGCTGGGCGGAGCTCAAGGAGAACGCCCGTGACGAGCAGTATGTCGAGGCCGAGGCCTGCTACAAGGGCAAGAGCCTGGGCGTGGTGGGCCTGCGCTTCAAGGGGGGTTACGGCACCCTGGACATGTGCTTCGACGGGGAGGGAAACCTCACCTGTCCGAAGCTCAGCATGAAGGTGAAGTTCGACGAGTACGTCGACGGACAGCGCTTCTACGCGCAGAAGCGCCTGAACTTCCACTCCATGATCTGGGACCCCACACGGCTCCACGAGCGGATCGCCTATGGCCTGTTCCGGGAGATGGGCGTGGCCGCCCCGCGGAGCGCGTGGGCGACGCTGAGCGTGAACGGCGAGTCGCAGGGGCTCTTCTCGATGGTCGAGGACGTGGATGGCCGCTTCCTGGAACACCACTTCTCCGACGCTCCGGACGGCGATCTCTACAAGGAAGCGTGGCCGGTCTCGGACGACGCCGGCTACTACGCGGAGCGGATCGAGACGAACGAGGACGCGGCCACGCACAGCCGCTTCATCGCGTTCTCGACCGCCCTCGCGTCCGCCGAGGGCGCGGGGCGCCTCTCCGCGCTGTCGGAATGGACGGACATCGAGCAGCTGCAGCGCTACATGGCCGTCGACGAGACGATCGTCAACTGGGACGGCGTCACGACCTACTATGCCAACGAGGCCGGCGTCGCCGCCAACCACAACTTCTACTTCTACGACGAGTCCTCGTCGGGCAAGTTCCACCTCATCCCGTGGGATCTCGATCAGACCCTCGGCCCCAGCACCTACTTCGGCCACGTGCCGCGCTGGACGGAGACGCCGGCGGACTGCAGCGCCTTGGTCCCTGTGTTCATGGGCTCCGAGCTCGTGCGCCCGCCGGGCTGCGACGCGCTGTTCGGCGCCTTGAACCAGGACGCAGCGGGCTACAAGGCCGCGCTCCAGGCGCTCTATGAGGGCCCGTTCAGCGAGGGGCGGCTCGAGGAGCAGGTCGACAAGTACGCGGCGCTGATCCGCGCCGCCGTCGAGGAGGACCCGCTCGGCCCCGGGCTCGCCGGGTGGGAGCCCGCGGTGGAGCGCCTCAGGCACGAGCTGCCGATCTTGCGAGAGCGCCTGGGGCGCTTCGCGAGCGACACGCCGCTCGCGCCCTTCTCGTTCACCGCGACGGGGATCAACGACTTCGAGGCCGCGGACACGCTCGGGCTCTACGTCGGGACGGTGGTGTCCACCAACAACGCGTCGAGCGCCGTGCCGGGCCTTTCGCAGGAAGATCCGCTGAACGGCGCGCAGAGCATGCTCCTCCGCTTCGATTTCCGCGACGAGGCGGCTCCCTGGGGGCAGTACGTGTACTTCGGGGTGCCTCTCGCCGAGGGCGTGATCGACGCGACCGCGCTCGAGGGGGTCCGCTTCTGGGCGCGGGCGGAGGCGGCGCGGGGGATGCGCTTCGACGTCGAGAGCCCGGCGCAGAGCGAAGGGCTCACGGGGGTCCGTCACGGGTGGGACGTGCGGCTCACCGCGGAGCCGACGCTGATCGAGCTGAGGTTCGCCGACATGGCGCTCCCCGGCTGGGCCATCGATCAGGGGCGCGACCCGGGCGACGACGTGAACGACGTGCTCCGATCGATCGTCGGCCTCTCCTTCAGCGCGGAGATGAACGGCGTTCGCGCGAACGGCTTCCTCGGCAAGGACAAGGTCGACTCGGGCACCATCGAGATCGATGACGTCGAGTTCTTCGGCCCGACGTCCGAATCACCCTGAGCGACGGATACGGAGGCCCGGAGCCGAGCGCCCCGGGTCTCCGCGCCTCCGGCGGCGGAGCCCGAGGCCCACGGCGAGGAGCAACGCGGCCCCTCCGCCGGCGGAGGGCGCGTCGCCGCCGAGGCTGCAGCTGCAGCCCGCCGACTCCCCGCTCCCGCTCGCGTCCCCGCCGGCGCCGGTGGAGGGAGCTCCGCCCGAGCCCGATCCGGCCCCGCCCGAGCCCGACGCGGCGTCGCCCGCGCCGACCGAGGCGGCCACGTCGAGCGTCGGACCCGCCGACGTCGTGGTGGCAGGAGACGGCGGCTCCTCGGCGCACATGCCGGCCACGCACCGCTCGCCCGCGGGGCAGACGATGCCGTCGCAGAGGTCGACGCACGCCCCGCTACGGCAATAGGTGCCCTCGCCGCACGCGACGTCGGCGCACGCCGCCTCGACGCACCGCCCGGTGTCCGCCGCGCAGCGGTCGTCCGACGGGCAGCCCCGGCAGCCGCACTCGACAACGCACACGCCGCTCTCGCACACCTCGCCGGCGCCGCACGTCACGCCGTCGCATGGATCCAGGCAGCGGTCGCCGCGACAGGTCTGGCCGTGCGGGCACACCACGCCGTCGCACGGGGCGCGGCACACGCCGTCATGGCACACCTGGCCGACATCGCACTTCGCGTCGACGCACGCCTGCTCGACGCACAGGCCCTCCACGCACACGAGCCCAGGATCGCACGGGAACTCGGCCGAGCCGCAGCGGTTCACGCAGCGGCCGCGGCTGCACACCTGGTCTTCCGGACAGGGCGCCTCCTCGTCGACGATGTCGTCGCAGTCGTTGTCGATGCCGTCGCACTGCTCGACCTGGCTGCCAGGCTCGACGATCGGCGTGCAGATCGCCTGTCCCTGCGCGTCGCAGTCCGAGATCCCCGCGCGGCACGCGCCCACGTTCTCCTCGACCTCGCACGGCTGGCCGGCCGCGGGGCACGTGATGCCGGAGAAGCGGAACAGGAAGTCCTCGTAATCGAGGTCGTTGCCGTTGACGCCCGCGGCGCCGGCGGCGTTCCGGAAGTCGAGATCCTCGAACCCCAGGTAGAACGTGTTGGCGAGCTGGTTCGACCTGTAGATGAGATCGGAGTACCAGGGCCCCGGACTCGCGCACGCCGTACACTCCACGTTGAACCGATGCTCGGTGTAGTGGTACTGCGTGGCGTTTCCATCGCCGGTGCCGTTCGGGTTGGGGATCAGCACGAAGCCGATGAGGCCGCCCGCGTAGGCGGGGTTCTCCCGGATCGAGACGGCCGTCAGCTCGCGCTTCTCTGCGGGCGGCAGAGCGCCAGAGAACGGAAAGAGGATCTGGATATCGCTCTCCGGCGCCGGCGTGCCGAGGTTGGCGCCGGTGTCCACAGGGACGTACCGCGGCGGGTCGCCGCTGTCGCGGGCATCATCGACGTTGTACCAGCCGACCGCGAAGTTGGCGCCTCCTCCCTTGTCGATGTACTTGCCGCTGAACTCGCAGAGCGGCGAGAACACCTGGGGCTCCACCGCGGCGTCGACCACGACGTCGATCATCTCGTCGAGGCTGTCGTTCTTTGCCGAGCCGTTCAGCAGAGAGCTGAGCCGGTTCGTGATCACGGGGATGACGGTGCCGTTCGGCTGCACCACGTCCGCGCGCGCCGTCCCGCCCGCGGCGAGCGCCACGAGGAGGGCCACACGCCACGCGAGAGCAGACGGTTTGTTGGGGGTCGACCAGCGCATCGGGCTTCTCCTTCCGACAGGATATGTGAGTCCGGATCGTAAATTGGACTCGAGTTTCGCTCTCCTGTCCAGATGCCGCGCGCGCACGAACGCGCCAAGCAACGACGGATGTGGATGATCAACGCACTTGAGGACACCCTGTATCTGTGCGTGCGAAGACGAGTGATCCCCTTTTTCCGTGTGCCGGAAGATGGTTGATGACGCGTGATGACGAGCGGACGCCCGGCGCTGGCGCTTCGCCGCCTCTGGCGTCCCCAGCCCAGCGCCCGCTCAACGCAGCGAGCCGGCAGGCTCCGCCGTGTCACCCTGCGCAGACCGCGGCGCTCACCCCGCGCCGTCGGTGCGCGCCGCGCCCGCCGTCCGGGCGGAGGCGCTCAGCCTTCCTGCTCTGCCGGCTCTTCCCGCTTGCGCGCGAGCGCCGCGAGCTCGCGGACGAGCTCAGGCATTCCCTCGCCCGTCGCGGCGCTGATGAGGTGGAGCTTCACCTTCGCCTTCGCGAACCGCGCCTTGAGCTTCGGGTAGGCCTCGCGCACCTCGGTCAGATCGGCCTTCGTCAGGACGACGATCTCGGGGCGCTCCGCGATCTCCGGGCTGAACTTCTTGAGCTCCTTGCGGAGCGCCCGGTAGTCGGCGAGCGGCTCGCGGCCCTCGCCCGGGTCGAGCGTCACGAGGTGGAGGAGCGCTCGTGTCCGCTCCACGTGCCTCAGGAACTGGATGCCGAGCCCGACCCCCTCGCTCGCGCCCGGGACCAGCCCGGGGATGTCCGCGATGACGAAGCTCGACCCGCCCGACCGGACGCCGCCGCCGATCTCGACCATGCCCAGGATCGGGGTGAGCGTCGTGAACGGGTAGTCGCCGATCTTGGGCCGGGCCGCAGAGACGGCGGCGACGAAGGTGCTCTTGCCGGCGTTGGGGAAGCCGAGCAGGCCGATGTCGGCGAGCACCTTCAGCTCGAGGCGGAGCTCGCGGGCCTCGCCCGGCTCGCCCGGCTCGGCGCGGCGCGGCGCCCTGTCGTGCGGCGACTTGAAGTGCAGGTTGCCGCGGCCCCCCTTGCCGCCGCGAGCGACGATGACCCGCTGGCCGTGCTCGGTCACGTCGGCGATCAGCTCGCCGCTCTCCGCATCGAAGATCTGCGTCCCCACGGGGAGCTTCTCGACCCGATCGGCGCCGGCGCGCCCGTGGCAGTCGCTCCCCATCCCGTGCTCGCCCCTGTCGGCCTCGAGCGTGCGCGCGTAGGTGAAGTCGAGTAGCGTGGACAGGCCTCCGTCGCCCACGAAGACGACGTCCCCGCCGCGGCCGCCGTCTCCACCCGCGGGGCCGCCGAACGGGATGTACTTCTCACGACGGAACGCGATCGCTCCATTGCCGCCATCCCCGGCGATCACCTTCAGACGGCACCGATCGACGAACCGCATGACGGCGGCTCATAGCATACAATTTAGGAAAGACCCCAAAGCGGAAGGACGCCCCGCGCCTCGGGCCGCCCGCCGGACCGCTCGCCCAGGAGACCCCAGGTGCCCGCTCGAATCCTGATCGTGGATGACAACACGAGCCTCGCCGGAAACCTCCGCGAGGTCCTCGAGGGAGCGCGCGAGCTCGACGTCGAGGTCGCCCTCGCGCCCAACGGCAAGCAGGGGCTCGCCGCCGCCCGGCGCGACGGGTTCGACGTCGCGGTCGTCGACGTCAAGCTCCCGGACGCGAGCGGCCTCGAGCTCATCGCCCCGCTCCGCGCCGCCGCCCCCCACGGCGAGATCGTCCTCGTGACCGGCTTCGCGACCGTCGACGCCGCCATGGCCGCGCTCCGCGCCGGCGCCTTCGCCTTCATCCTCAAGTCGTTCCGCCCCGAGGAGCTCATCTCCACGGTGGCCCAGGCGATCGAGAAGATCTCGCTGAAGCGGGAGCGGGAAGAGCTCGAGCGCCGGTACCGGGCGATCATCGACGCGGCGGACGTGCTCATCCTCGGCCTGGACGCCGGCGGCAGCGTCGCGCTCTTCAACCCGCGCCTGTCCGCGCTGACCGGCGTGTCCTGCGACGCCGCGCTCGGCATGGCGTTCTGCGAGGCGCTCGTCGACGAGCCCGATCAGCGCCGGTTCAACCAGTCGTTCCTGAGCGTTGTCGAGGGAGACGCCGCCGCCGAGGTCGAGGTGGGGGTCCGGGACGCGGTGGGCGCGGTCCGCCGCGTGCGCTGGCACCTCTCCGGCGTCCGCGGCGGCGGGCGCGGCGGCAGGACCGACCTCGTCTACGGCATCGGCATCGACGTGACCGAGCGGCGCGCCCTCGAGCGGCGGGCCGCCGACGCCGAGGCCCTGAACGCCATGGCCCCGCTCGCCCTCGGGCTCGCCCACGAGATCAGGAACCCGCTGAACGCCGCGGTCCTGGAGCTCCACCTGCTCAGCCGCGGCATCGATCGCCTCTCCGACGAGGCGATCCGCGAGCCCATGAAGCGGCGCGTCGGCATCGTCGAGGCGGAGATCGCCCGCCTGGGCCGGCTCCTCGGCGAGTTCCTCGAGCTGGCCCGCCCGCGCGCGCCCCACCGCGAGCCCGTCGATCTGGCCCGCGTCGTGCGCGACGTGCTCGACCTCGAGGAGGAGGCGTTCGCGAGCCACCATGTCGAGGTCGTCCGCGATCTCGCGGACGACTGCTTCGCGCTGGGCGACGTCGAGAAGCTCAAGCAGGTGGTCTTGAACCTCGTCGTCAACGCGCTCGACGTGATGCCGGACGGCGGGGTCTTGCGGGCGTGCGCGTCGGGGGATGCGCACGAGGTGTGGCTGTCGATCGGGGACACGGGGCCGGGGATTGCGCCGACGATCCTCGCCGAGATCTTCGATCCGTTCTTCACAACGAAGGCGGCGGGCACGGGCCTCGGGCTCGCGATCGTCCGGAAGATCGTCGACCAGCACGCGGGCCGTGTGGATGTCGACGCGCACGCCGCCGACGGCACGACGGTCCGGGTGAGCCTCCCCCGCTTCGTCCCCGAGCCCATCGAGCGCCCGGCGGGATCCACCCCCCCGCGAGGCGCTGGCGCCTGACGGGGCGGGTCAGAGCCGCTCAGCCCACGATACGCATCGGAGGCTTCAGGGGGAGGGGCGGCTTGGAGCCGGGGGCGGAGGGGATCGCGGAGGGGGCGGGCTTGGGCACCTCGCCCTCGAGGGCGGCGAGCGCCACGAACAGCCGGTCCATGCCGTAGTCGAGGGCCACCTCGCGCTGGAAGACGTGGGCGACCTTGATGAGGCGCAACGACGTCTGCTTGCCGAGGTCGATCTCGCGCTCGAGGAACGCCTCGAACGAGCCGTAGCCCTTCGCCTGATACAGCTCCTGTTGCTGGATCTCGGCGAGCACCACCCCGATATCGAAGAACCCCTTGTCGAGCCGCTTGCGGAGCGTGCGGATCTTCTGGGTCTGGTTGTGGAGCTCGGCGATCTTCGCCTTGATCTCCTCCGCGCCGCTCGGCACGCGGATGGTCGCCCGGGCGCTGCCAGGGGGCGCCGGCTCCGCGGCCCGGGCCCGCGCCTCGGCCGCGTGCTTCGCGGCGTGCCGCGCAGCCCACGGCGCAGCGCCACGGAGGCCGAGCTTACGCTTCGACGCGCTCGACGCCGATTTCGAATCTTCCTTGATTACCGGATTCACGGGCTTCGCAAGCTGAGCTTCTGCGCCCCCCTTGCTGCTCGAAGAGGCCTTCTTCTTCATACCCGTCGCCTTCTCGGAGCTGCCCTGCTTTGTGATCTTCGGCATGTCGCTGCGTCCCCCGCTGGGTACGAGATCGTCGCGGCCCTTCGCCCAAGCGCGCGCCGCCCGCGCGGCGGTAAAGACCCGCACGGCTGTCAAGCCCAATTGGCTCGCCAGGTCGTCGCCTTACCAAAAAATCGACCACCCCGTCCACTAAGTTTCGGGGAGGCTCCTCGCTTTCCCGAAGGGCAGCATGACCCAAGATCGGCCCGGGAGCCAAAACCAGCGAGCATCGCACGCTATCGGACCTCACGGAAAGGTGGTCGTCGGGCGGGCCGCTGCGTCGCGTCGGCCACATCGGTCCACAATCACCTGCCCCGGCGCGGTCGGCGCTGCGGTCTGGCGAAGGCCGCGCCCGAGGCGCTCGTCGCGCGCCGGCCGGCCGGTTGGTTGGTCGGCTGTCGGTTGCACGTCTGCACGTCTGCACGTCCCGCGTCATCCCGCGCTCCAAGCGCAGGGGTGGGTCGTGGTAGATCGCGGTACATGACCTCTCCGCCCACCGGTCGCGGCCCCACCGATGACGTCCCCCAGGCCGTGGTCGCTGATGCGCCGCGTCGTGCGAGCGAGTTGCCGCGAGGCGCCGCGAGCAGCCGCATTGCCGTGGTGGTGAACGGCAACGCCAAGAGCGTGACGGCGGAGGTGATCGAGACGCTCGATCAGATCCTTGACACGGGGGATCTGTTCGTCTCGCGGCGGGTGGAGGAGAGCGAGGGCATCGCGCGGATCCTCGTCGACAGGGGTTACGGCACGATCCTCACGGGCGGCGGCGACGGGACGTTCACGGTGGTGGTGACGGCCGTCGTGAACGAGGCGAAGCGGCGCGGGCTGCCGCTGCCGCGGTTCGGGCTGCTCCGCCTTGGGACGGGCAACTCGCTGGCGTGGGTGCTCGGCGCGTCCGGCGGCGCGGGCGCGAAGCCCGGGCTCGCGGTCGACCTCCAGCGGCTGCGCGCCGAGGCCGGCAGCCGGAACCTGCGGCTCGTGGAGGCCGAGGACATCCTGTCGCCGTTCTGCGGCTTCGGGATCGATGCGGTGATGCTCCGCGACTACAACGCGGTGAAGTCGGCGCTCGCGCGCGGCCCGCTGAAGCGGCTCGCGCCGGGGCCGGTGGCGTACGCCGTCGCCGCGACGACGCGGACGATCCCGAGCTACCTCGTGCGGCGCACACCGCACTGCCGCGTCATCAACGAGGGCAACGACGCGATCCGCGTCGGCGAGAAGGGGGCGATGCTCGGGGCGCCCATCAAGAAGGGCGGCGTCATCTACGAGGGGCCGGCGAAGATCGCGGCGCTATCGACGATCCCCTATTACGGCTTCGGCTTCCGGATGTTCCCCTATGCGGACGATCGCCAGGATCGGATGCAGCTGCGCGTGTCGGTGGTCTCGCCGTTCACGTTCGTGCGGAACTTCTCGAGCATCTGGAGCGGAGAGTTCGACGACCTGGAGACGGTGTTCGATTACTTCGTGGATGAGGTCACGATCGAGATGGACCCGGTGACGAGCTTTCAGATCGGCGGCGACGTCCGCGGGGAGCGATCGCGGGTGCGCGTGCGCCTGACCGAGCCGATCCGGATCGTGGATTTCTACGCGCCGCCGCGCGGGTAAGGCTCACTCGTCCCGACTGGACACCAGGCGCCACGGGTTGGATCAGATTGGCACGACTCGCGTCGTGCTCCTGGCGCAGGGTGGCACATTGGGGCGCTTCAGGCCTCCTGCTGCGCTGATTGCCGGGATTTCATGGGATGAGCGGGCGGCGAGGGGCTGGCGCAACGCTTGCTCCTGGTCTGTGCCATGAACATCAAGCTGACCATGCTTCGCTCCGGTTCCGTGGGAATTGCCTCTCTCGCGCTCCTCCTCGGCGCGGGGTCGATCGGCACAGGCTGCGCCGCGCAGGTGACGACCGAAGGGGAACGTGGTGAGGGGACCGACGAGGGCGCGCTCGAAGGCGAGGAGCTCGAAGGTGAGGAGGCCGAGGCGGCGTGCGAGATCGGCGAGTCCCGGAGCTGCACCGTCAACGGGACAGAGGGCTTCGAGCAGTGCGAGAACGTCGATGGGGTGGCGATGTGGACCGGGTGCCAGGCGGGCGGTAGCGTCACCAGCACGCCGCTCGTGCTCTCCTTCGAGCAGCGGCCCGTCGAGTACGTGACCGCGATGAGCGGCGCGTTCGATCTGAGCGGGCTCGGGGCCACGATCGCCACCGACTGGCCGACCGCGGCGACGCCGTGGCTCGCGTTCGATCGGGACGGCAACGGGGCGATCGACGGCGGCGAGGAGCTGTTCGGCTCGGCGACGGTGCTCTCGAGCGGCGCCCGCGCGGACAACGGGTTCACCGCGCTCCGCGAGCTCGACACCGACGGAGACGGCCGGATCACGGCGCGGGACGAGGCGTGGTCGCGGCTCGTGCTCTGGAGCGACCGCGACGCGAACCGCGCGTCGAGCGCCGGCGAGCTCGAGCCGCTCGCGTCGCGCGGGCTCGTCGCGATCGAGCTCTCGTATGCACGCGATCGGCGCTGTGACGGGCGCGGCAACTGCGAGATCGAGCGCGCCTCGTTCACGTTCTCGGAGGGCGCCTCGACGCGGACGGGCGCGGTCGTCGACGTGCACCTCCGCTGGCAGTGACGCCACCGAGGGGGCGGGGGGACCGAGCTCTTCTTCCAGGCAGCGAGGCCGTGAGCAGGGCAGCGAGGCCGTGAGCAGGGCAGCGAGGCCGTGAGCAGGGCAGCGAGGCCGAGCTGCCGGGCGATCAGTCGTAGTACTCGTTGCCCAGGTGGGTGATGAGGTCCTCCCCCATGAGCCATCGCATCGTGTTCTTGAGCTTCATCGACTGGATGAAGAGATCGTGCTCCGGGTACAGGGCCGGCGCTGTCATCGGGCTCTTGAAGTAAAAGCTCAGCCACTCCTGCGTGCCGCGCAGCCCGGCGCGCTGCGCGAGATCGAGGAGGAGCGCCAGGTCGAGCACGAGGGGCGCGGCGAGGATCGAGTCGCGGCAGAGGAAGTTGATCTTCACCTGCATCGGGTAGCCCAGCCAGCCGACGAGATCGATGTTGTCCCACCCCTCCTTGGCGTCGCCCCGAGGTGGGTAGTACTCGATCCGCACCTTGTGGAAGAGCTTGCCATAGAGCTCTCCGTGGACGTGCGGCTGGAAAATGTGCTCGAGCACGCCGAGCTTCGAGACCTCCTTCGATCGGAAGGAGTCCGGGTCGTCGAGCACCTCGCCGTCGCGGTTGCCGAGGATGTTGGTCGAGAACCACCCTGCGACGCCGAGCATCCTCGCCTTGAGCCCCGGGGCGATCACCGTCTTCATCAGGGTCTGGCCGGTCTTGAAATCCTTGCCGGCGATGGGGACCTCCTGCTTCCTCGCGAGCTCCCACGCGGCCGGGAAATCGACCGTCAGGTTCGGCGCGCCGTTCGCGAACGGGACGCGCTCCTTCAGGCAGGCCCACGCGTAGATCTGGGAGCTCGAGATCGCCGGGTGGTCCTCGGCGAGGCCCGCCTCGAAGCGCGCGACGGAGGAGTGGACCTCCGCTGGCGCGATATAGACCTCGGTCGATCCGCACCAGACGGCGACGGCGCGCGCAGCGCCGCTCTCGCGCAGGAAGTCGCGGATATCCTCCCGGACCTGCTCGACCATCGCGGCCTTGCTCGCGCCCTTCTTCACGTGGTTGCCGTGGAGGCGCCTCACGTACTGCGGGTAGAACACCGCGGGCATGGGGCGGATCCGCTCCAGCTCCTCGCGGACGGCGTCGAGGTGGCGGTGATCGAGCACGTCCGCGTGCCGCGCCGACTCGTAGGCGTTGTCGGGGAAGATGTCCCACGCGCCGAACACCAGCTGATCGAGCGCCGCGAGCGGCAGGAAATCCTTGATCCTGGGCGCGCGGTCGTCGGTGCGCCGGCCGAGCCGGATCGTGCCCAGCTGCGTGAGCGACCCGATGGGCGCTGCGAGCCCGCGCCGCGCGAGCAGGGCGCCCGCGATGGTGGTCGTGGAGACGGCGCCCAGCCCCGGCAGCAGGACCCCGAGCTTGCCCTCCGCGGTCTTGATCTCTTTCGGCTGCTTCACGTGACGTGTTCCCCCCGGTCGTGGTCGTGGGCGCTCGTCGGGCAAGGGCAGGCATCCGCCTGCGCCGTGGGCGCGGCGAGCGCGAGGTCGGTCGAGGCCGCGCGGCGCTGCGACCCGCCGGGAGCATGAAGCTCGAACGCCGCGATCACCACGGGCCGGCGCGCGCGCGATGGCGTTTCCGGCGGGCTCCCTTCGCGCGTTTCCGGTGCTCCCTTCCTCTCGGCGCCTCGGACGGCGGCATGCGGCGCTGCCACGAGGCGGCGTGTTCGCGACGCGCCGGGCCGCCCCGGCGGGCGATCACGGGGAAGGGCGCGGGTAACCGGCGGCGGGGGTCATCGCCTCGATCCAGGCGCGGACCGCGGCGACGGCCTCCTCGTCGACGCGCCGGGTCGCGAGCGGCGGCATCTGCTCGGGCGGCGCGCCGGGCGCGTCGCGCCGGGACATGGCGCGGAGCACGGCGCTGTGATCCGGATCGAGGGGCCTCAGCCGGTCATAGCGGGCACCCGGCGGCGCCCCGGGCGGGCGGACCTTCGCGGGCTGGTTGATCGCCGTCTGGTAGACGCGCGTGCCGCGCACGTCGCCCACCCGGCCGGCAGCGTCGATGTTGAGGCGCATCTCGAAGTGCGTCGCGACGCCGAGCGGGTGGTGGCACGAGACGCCGCAGTTGACGTGCAGCAGGCCGAGGGCGCGCCGCTCCGTCGCGGTCCCGGGCACCTCGAGCGCGGCCGCGTCGGGGAGCGGGCCGCCGGAGGTCGTCGACAGGAGGCCGCGCTCGACGAGCTCGGCATACGTCAGGCCGCTGGCGCCCCGCGCGGCGAGCTGGATCGCCTCGAAGCCAAGCGGGTTGTCGGTCTTGCCAGCGTGGCAACGGATGCAGTCGACCTGCGCCGGGATCGCATAGTCGGGGGCGCCGGGGACGTGGGGGACACCGGCCTTCACCTGCGTCGCGCTCGCTCCGTCCTCCGACCAGGCGTAGGTGGCGCGCGTCCAGCGATCCTCCGCTGTCTTCCACAGGAACCTCGTCTCGATACGGCGGCTCGCGCCGGAGACGGGCAGACGGAACTCCTTCCACAGCCTGGTGCCGACAGGAAAGGTCCAGTCGTTCATCCGGGAGACATCGATGGTCGCGCCCAGAGGGAGGTAGATCCAACGCGTCTTCTCGGCGCCGTCGCTCCAGAGCTCGAAGGCCGGCTTGAACTCGCGGACACCCGGCGCGATCGTGCGCGCGCCGGGGTCGCTGTAAAGCCCGGTGCAGCGGAGATCGTGAGGATCGGTGTCGCCGTCCTTGCACGGCGGCAGGCCTCCGGGCGCCTGGACCGCGCCTTGGCCGGGGCGATCGCCTGCGCCGGCTGCGCGCTTGGTGGCCGCGTCCGCCGGGCCGCTCCCGTCCGGTCGGGTGGGGAGAGGCTCGGGCCGGGGCGCCTCCTGCGCGCCGCAGCCGCCGCAGCCGGCCAGCAGCAGCGACGCGAGCACGGCTTGCCAGGCGCGGCCTCTCGTGATGAAGGTGGAGAGGGAGGTGCCCGCTTGCCCGAGAGACCGAGCCACCGGCGCGTCGTGGGGCGCGCTGCCTATGTGACGAGAGCGTGCCATCGGACCGCCTGGTGCCTCCTGCTCGCAGGCAGTGTAGCCGCCTGCGACAGGCGCGTGCAGGTCGCTGGGCCGCCCGAAGAGCCTCGCGAGGGCGGCCCTCCCGGCCAGGCCGCGGCGGCGGGGAACCCCGTCCAGGCGGCTCAGGGGGGCCCGGGGGCGATCGCCGCGCAAAACACGCCGGCCGCGCAGGGGGCGCCGGCGACGCAAGGCGCCCCCGCGGCGCAGGGGGCGCCCGGGAGCGCCGGGGAGCTCGCTCGCCCGGCGAAGTGCGGGGGCGTCCCGTCGCTGAAGCTCACCATGGTGGCGAGCATGCTCGACCAGCCGACGTATGTGGCCGGTCCGCCCGGCGATCCGTCGCGCCTCCTCGTGCTCGAAAAGACGGGGATCATCCGGCTCATCAAGGACGGCGCCGTCCAGCAGGCGCCGTTCCTCGACGTGCGATCGCGCGTGTTCTTTCCGGCGCCGAACGCGGAGGGCGGCCTGCTCGGGCTCGCGTTCCACCCGGACTACGCGAAGAACGGGCGCTTCTGGCTCCACTATTCGTCGGCCCCGCGCGGCAACGTGGTGATCGAGGAGTGGAAGCGCGCGGCGCAGGGCGGCGACTCCGCCCATCCCGAGCCGGTCAGGTCGCTGGTCGACGTGAAGCACGGCGCCTGGAACCACGTCGGCGGGATGCTTGCCTTCGGCAAGGACGGCTATCTCTACGCCGCGATCGGCGACTCCGCGCGATCTCCGAGCCCCGCGGCCGATCTCACCTCGAAGCTCGGCAAGATCCTCCGCATCGACGTCGATCAGCCGGGCAAGGCGCCGGCGGGCAACATGACGAGCGGTGACCCGATGATCTGGGACTACGGGCTCAGGAACCCGTGGCGGTTCAGCTTCGACCGGCTCACCGGGGACATGTACATCGGCGATGTCGGCCAGAAGAGCTGGGAGGAGATCCTGGTGGAGCGCCCGGGCCAGGGCAGGAACGATTACGGCTGGGAAGCGATGGAGGGTACCCATTGCTACCCTCCCGGCGCGACGTGCAAGCCGCGCGGCCTCCCGCCCGCGGTCGAGCACCCGAGGAGCGAGGCGGGCTCCATCATCGGCGGCTATGTCTACCGCGGGGCGAAGATCCCGTGCCTGCGCGGCCGCTACCTCTATGGCGACTACGTGACGGGCCGCTTCTTCTCCTTCGTGTGGGACGGCAAGGCCGCGACCGATCCCGTCGAGCTGACCTCGGCGTTGAACCCGAATGGACTCCCGTCCTCGTTCGGCGAGGACGCGGCCGGGGAGATCTATGTGGTGATGTTCAACACGGGGCGCATCTACCGGCTCGATCCGGGGTGAGGTGATTCCACGGCCGCCGGCGCGTCGCCTGCCTTCTCCGGGACGGGCTATCGTGGTGGCGGCGGCGAAGGGCTCTGCCGCAGCGCTGTGTCGAGGAACTCGCGCACGTCGCGCTCGAGCTGGCGCTGGAACGCCTCCCGATCGAACCCGGCGCGATCGAGCGCGGGTAGGAAGTCCGGGCGCCGCATCTGGGGAGGAAACGGGCTCAGGAACGAGTAATGGTTCGCGTTCTCGACGACCTTGAACGTGACCCGGCTCGGGTCGGGGACGAGGTCGAGGACGAGCTGCCCCTGCCATCTCGGCGCGATGCGGTCGTGCTCCGCCACGAGCAGGAGGATGGGCGCCTCGACGTCCTTCAAGGCGTCGTTGGGCACGAACCAGCACGCCGCGGGGGCCATCAAGACCAGCGCCTTGACGCGCGGGTCCTTCGTGACCGCGACCCTCTGCCCCGGCCCCGTCCAGGGCTGCCCGCCCGCGAGGGCGAGCGCGGTGTAGCCGCCCATCGAGTGCCCGATGACGGCGATGTCGTCGCGCTGCAGGCGAGGCCCGAGCTCCGCGTCGGAGCAGACAGCGTCCACCGCCAGCCGGGCGTGCCGGGGTCGACGCTCCAGGTTCTCGATCGCCTCGGTGAGGGACCGATCGTTGCGGTTGTCCCCGGGGTGCTCGGGCATCGCGACGACATAGCCGCTCTGTGCGAGGTGGGACGCGAGCGTCCGATACCCGAGCGGCGTCCCGCCGCCGCCGTGCGAGATGAGCACGAAGGGGAGAGGGCCGCCGTGCACGGGCGCATTCCAGGCCACCTCGATCGAGTAAGGCCCCATGGCGACGGCCTCGGCAGGGACGTGCGTCGGGTACATCACGAGGACCGGGAACGAGAGGTCGTTCATCGGGTCTCGAACGGTCAGGCTGCGGCAGCCCACGAATCGATTCATGCTCGTTTCTCCGGACGGTGTCGGGGGGATGGGAAGACCAGGGACGATGCCTGTCTGTTCACGGGGAGCTCACTGGAGCGGGAGGAAGACGTCTGTGACGGCCTCGTGATCGGGCACCTCCGGGAAGAAGCGCACCCGCTGCAGGAAGAGCGGGAAATCCCGCAGCTCCTCTCCGCTCATGGGGAGCCAGGTCGCATAGAGGTACCTCACCGCCACGTAGAGCGTGTCGTCGCACCCGACGTGCCGCAGGACGGCGCAGCGGCCGCCGGGGATCGCCTTCTCGACGACGCCGTGCGGGTTCTCTGCAATGGGGCGGTGGATGCCCGCGCAGAGGTCCGCGCGGTAGGCCTCCGGCGGGGACTCGGCCGGGTCGTCGTACAGGATGTTGAAGGTCGCGCTGACCCTCGGCGGGAGCTTGTTCTCCTTGCGCCACGCGATGAACCGGCGCACCGATTCCAGGATCCGCTTCGGGTCGCCGCGATGCTCGAAGGCCGCGACGCGCGTCTCGTTGAACCGCACGATCGCCACGTCCTCGGCGCGGTGAGCGGCCTTCATGGGGAGGGCCCTTGTCTCTCTCAGGCGCTCATGGGTCGCGTGCCAAGGATCCCACCGGGGCTGCTCCCGGAACTCGGAGGGGGACTGCCCGAACGCTCTCTTGAAGGCGCGCGAGAAGGCCTCGGGGCTCTCGTAGCCGCTCGCCATCGCGATATCGATGATCCGGGCGTGCTCCCGGTCCGGGAGCGCGAGCCGGTAGGACGCGCTCCGCAGGCGGACGAGCTTCACGTACTCGTGAACCCCCATTCCGAACAGCTCGGAGAACTGCCGGTGAAAATGGTACTTCGAGAACGCGGCGATGCCGCTCAGCCGCTCGAGCGTCAAGTCCTCGTCCAGGTGCGCGTCGATGTGCTCGAGCACCCTGCGGAACCTGGCGATATACGCGTTCTCGGCGCCTTCGGTCAACGCGGTGTCCTCCTCGGCGAGAGGCAAGGTAACGAGGCGCCGCGCGCCGTGCCTGACCGAAATTGCTGAACTTCGGGGCGACGGGGCCCGGGGGCGCTCGGAAAGTGCGGCGGCGGCTCGGGCTGGCCGGAGGCGACGCGTCTTTGTGGTCGGGGAGAAAAATTCTTCCTTGGCTGTGGCCGTTTCTGGCGCCTCGCACAGGCCTGAGCCACCGGCCTGGCGCTTCACCCGGCGCGGGCGAGCTCGTCGCGCACCGCGGCCGTGAGCTCGAGCGAGCGCACGCGCGCGGCGTGATCGAAGATCGGCGAGCTCACGATGAGCTCGTCGGCGCGGGTGCGGGTGATGAAGGCGTCCAGCCACCGCCGCACGGTCTCGGGCGAGCCGGCGACCGAGCAGGCCAGCGCCTGCTCCAGGCCGGCGCGGTCGAGGGGACTCAGGTCGCGCTCGAAGTCGTCGACGGGCGGCGGAAAGGGCCCCGGCCGGCCGCGGCGCAGGTTGACGAAGGCCTGCTGGAGCGAGGTCCACAGCCGGCGCGCCTCGTCGTCGGTACCGGCGGCGACCACGTTGATCCCCAGCATGACGCGGGGCTCTGCGAGCCGATCCGAGGGGCGGAACTCCCTTCGGTACAGCGCGATCGCCTGCGCCATCTGGCCCGGCGAGAAGTGCGAGGCGAAGGCGTAGGGGAGGCCGAGCGCCGCGGCGAGCTGCGCGCCGAAGAGGCTGGAGCCGAGGATCCAGATCGGCACGCGGAGCCCGGCGCCGGGCACGGCCTGCACGAGCTGGCCGGGCTCCGCCGGGCGGAAGTAGCCCATCAGCTCCAGGACGTCCTGGGGGAAGCCGTCGGCGTCGCCGGCCAGGTTGCGCCTGAGCGCGCGGGCGGTGATCGGGTCGGAGCCCGGCGCGCGCCCGAGGCCCAGATCGATGCGCCCCGGAAAGAGCGACGCCAGCGTGCCGAACTGCTCCGCGATCACGAGCGGCGCGTGGTTCGGCAGCATGATCCCGCCCGCGCCGACGCGGATCGTCGAGGTGCCGGCGGCCACGTGCGCGATCACGATCGACGTCGCGGCGCTGGCGACGCCGCCCATGTTGTGGTGCTCGGCCAGCCAGTAGCGGTGATAGCCGAGCCGCTCGGCGTGGCGCGCGAGATCGAGCGAGTTGCGGAGCGCCTGCGCGGCATCTCCGCCCTGGACGATCGGAGCTAGGTCGAGAACGGAGAAAGGAATCATGTTGGACACCTCGCCAGACTGTTGCACGCCACGGACGGTTGCGGCAGCGCTCGGGGACCGGCGCGGCTCGCGCGCGGTCTCCGCGCGGGATCGCGGTGAGGAGGCGTCCCCCGCCGGCGCGCCCGGCCGGCGCGCCCCGCGGCGCGTCGCCCCGCGGCGCTCGAGCCCGTCTGGAACGCCATGACGTGGCCGCGCCCGCTGTATTACGCTCGGCCCGTGCGCCGTTCGTCCTCGCCGCTGCGCCGCCTGCCGCAGGTCCTGCTCGTCGTCGCCGCCTCGGCCGCCGCGGTCGCGTCGCCCGGGGGAGCGGCCGCGACCCTCTGGCCCAACGTGCCGGAGCAGATCGCGCGTGCGCTCACGTCGGGCGACGCCCTGGAGCGGCGCCTGGCCGCGACCCGCGTCGGCGAGCTCGCCCCGGAGACGGCGATCCGGCTGATCCAGCGAGGCATGAGCGATCCCGACGTCGAGGTGCGGCTGCACCTCGCCGGGGCGGCCGTGCGCCTGCGGATGCCGCGCGCGGGGGACCTCGTGATCGAGTGGCTCGGCGAGGGCGACGCGCGCCTGCGGCTCGCGGCCTGCGACGTGATCCGCGCGGCGCCCACCGACCGCTCCGTCGTCGCGCTCGGGCGGGTGCTCGGCGATCCCGATCCGCACGTCCGCCTCGCCGCCGCGACCGCGATGGGCGCGGCGGGGCTCCCGGACGCTGTCTCGCCGCTGCTCGGCCACCTCGACGACACCGCGCCGGAGGTGCGCGCGGAGGTCGCGCGCGCGCTCGGCCGGATCGGCGACGCGCGCGCGGTCGTGCCGCTGATCGGCAAGGTGCAGGACTCGGTGCCGGAGGTCCGCAAGGCCACGGCGCGCGCGCTCGGAGAGCTCGGAGACCCGCGCGCGGTCAGCGCGCTGCTGCTCGCGCTCCAGGACGCATCCCAGGACGTGCGCGTCGAGGCGGTGACCGCCCTCGGCCGGCTGCGCTCGGACGACGCGACGTCCGCGATCGCCGATCTCGTCACGGCGTCGCCGGGGGCCGCCGGCGCGTTCCCGGGGGCGCGGCCGTCCGACAGCGCCGCCTCGAGCAACGACGTGCGGGAGGCGGCGCTCCGGGCGCTCGGCCGCATCGGCTCCGAAGCGGCCGTGAAGGCGCTGCTCGCGGCGCTCGCGAAGGACAACCCCGCGGCGCCGCGCTCCGCGGTCCGCGACGCCCTCGTCAGCGCCGGCGCCGCGGCCGTCCCCGCGCTCGTCGGCGCGCTCTCGGCCGCGCCGTCGGCCAACACGGCGGCGGGCGCCGCCCTCGTGCTCGGCGAGCTCAAGGCGAGGGAAGCGCTGCCCGCGCTCGTCCGGGGGATGCAGCGGGGCGTCGTCCCGCTCCGGCACGGACTCCGCGCCCTGGGCGCGCTCGGCGATCCCGCGGCGCTGCCCAGCGTGCTGGAGCTGCTCGGCGACGCCGACCCCGCGGTCCGCGCGGAGGCCATCCGCGCCGCGACCGCGCTGCTCGATCCAGCGCGGCCCGACGGGCGTGCGGTGGATCCCGCGCGCGCCCTGCTCGTCGATCCGGCGACCGCGTCCGACGAGAAGCTCGCCCTCGTCCAGCTGCTCGGGCGCACCGGCTCGCCGCGCGCGCAGGCGGCGCTGCTGCCGCTCGCCAAGGCGCGCTCCACGCCGCTCCGCCTCGCCGTGATCGAGGCGCTCGGGGCCGCGCGCGCGGCGGGGACGCTCGGCGCGGCCGTGGACGCCGCCCTGCTCGAGGCGCTCGACGACGAGTCGGCCGACGTGCGCCTCCGGGCGGCGATCGCGCTCTCCCGCGTCGCCGGCCCAGGGAGCGCGCGGCCGCTGCTCCAGCGCCTCACGGTCGCGGCGGAGCAGGACCGCGGCGCGCTCGGCATCGCGCTCTCGGGCGCCCTGTCGCGCGCGGACGACGCCGGGAGCGCCGGCGGCGCGACGGACGCGAAGGCCGCGCGCGACGCGAGCGGCAAGGGCCTCGTCCACGAGGTCGCGGCCGCGATCGCGAGCGCGCCGGACGCCGCGCGCGACGCGCTGATCGAGGGGCTCGGGCGCATGCCGGGGCAGGCCGCGGGCGCCGCGCTCGCGCGGATGGCCTCGGCGGCGCCCATCGACGATCGCCGCAAGATCGCCGAGGCGCTCGCGGGGCACCCGGAGGCCGCCGCCGCGCTCCGCAAGCTCGCGGGCGATCCGGATCCCGGCGTCCGCGCCAACGCGGTCTGGTCGCTGGGCGCGGCGGGGGACAAGGACGCGCTGCCGCTGCTCGCGCCGCTCCTCAAGGACCCCGACGCCGCCGTGGCGGGCAACGCGGCGGGCGCGATCGGGCGCGCCGCGGGCCGCGCCGGGCAGCCGGCCCGCGCGGCCGCGGCGCTCTGCGCGGCGCTGCCCGACGCGCGCCCCTACGTGCGGGCCAACGCGCTCGCGGCCCTCACCGTGGCCGGCGCCCGCTGCGACGGCGGCGCGGCCCGCGACCTGCTCGCGCGCGACCCCGCCGAGGCGGTCCGCCTCGCGGCCGCCGACCACCTCGCGCGGAGCGGCGCCGACGACGATCGCCGCGCGCTCGCGCGCTGCGCCGCCGAGGACAGGAACGCCACGGTCGCCGGGCGCTGCGCCCGCCCCGCGCCGCCCCGCGCGCCGGCCGCCGCCGCCGAGGACGTCGTGGTCTTCGTCGTCCCGTTCGACGCGGGCCGGGGCGGCTCGGCCCGCGACGCGCCGGCCCCGCGCGCGCCCTTCGCGCTCCTGCGCGCGGACGGGCTCATGCGCCTCGGCGTCGCGGACCGGCGCGGAGAGCTGTTCGAGCGCGGCGCTCCCCGGGGGCCGATCCGCCTGACCGTCCCGGCCCCGCTCGTGAAGTGAGCCCGCGCCCGCCGCGCTGAGCCGGACACCATGCGAACCCGACCCGACGTCGAGCTCCGGATGTCCAGGACCGTGCACCCGGGCGACGTCGTCCTCGTCGAGCTCGTGCTCCGCTGCCGCGGGAGGACGCCGGTCGACGCGATCGAGCTCCACCTGGAGGGCATGCAGGTCGCCCGCGTCGAGGAGCGCGTCCTCGTGCCGCCCCACTTCCTCTCGCTCGTCGCCCGCGTCTCGGGGGCGACGACGCTCCCGGAGGGCGAGCAGCGCTACCGCGCGAGCTTCCCGCTCCCGGACGACGCGCCCTGCTCGTACCTCGGCACGCGCGCCGAGATCCGCTACGGCATCACGCTCTCCATCGCGATCCCGTGGTGGCTCGACGTCCAGGAGTCCTACGAGGTGCTCGTCACGCCCCGCCCCGTCACGCGCCCGGCCCGGTCGCCGGCCGCGGGGACCACGGCGCGCGGCGACAGCCCGTTCGTCGAGGTCTCGCTCGACGATCGCGTCTTCGCGCCGGGCGACGAGATCTCGGGGGCGGTGGCCCTCGGCAACGTGCAGGGCCGCGGCGTGCGCGGGATCGAGATCTCGCTGGTCGGCGTCGAGCGCCTCCTCAGCGCCGATCGCTCCGCGCCGAACCGCGCGACCGAGGCGCACCGCTTCACCGCCTTCCGCCGCGCGGACAGCCGCGACGAGGGGCGGGAGCTGCCCTTCCGGTTCCGGATCCCCCGCTCCGTCGCGCCGTCGTTCGACGCCGGCTGGGTCGCCCTCGTCTGGGGGCTCGAGGTGCGCGTCGACCTCGCGCGCGCGGACGGCGTCGTCCACACGACGCCGCTCGTGCTCGGCATCTTCGACGCCCCGCCCGGCCTCGGCGCGATGCGGCGGCAGATCGGCTCCGGGCGGTGGCGCGCCGTCTGGGAGGCGGTCGGCGCGCGCCACGGCCTGTCCCTCGACGCGCTGGAGCTCCGCCTCACGGGCACGCTCTCCGGCGCCGCGGCGTCGGTGTCGATCGACGCGGGGTCCTCGTCGAGCGGCGCGCTCGTGGGCGAGCTGCGCTGGCCGTCGTGGGGGCTCGATCTGGAGGTCGGCGTGAAGCGCTTCCTGCTCGCGCTGTCGTCCGAGGACGACGAGGGCTTCGGCCGCCGTTACCGCGTGCGCGGGCGCGATCCCGGCCAGGTGCGCGCCGTCGTCGCGGGGCCGCTGCGCCGGGCGCTGCTCGCCTTCGACGACGTCCGGCTGGACGACGAGCACGTGTCGGTCCGGTCCCGGACGCCGGGCCACGATCAGCCCTGGCTCGGCGCGTTCCTGGAGCACCTCGCCGCGCTGGCGGCCGAGATCGGCGCCGTGAACGAGCGCATCCCGCCCCCCACGCCGATGGCGGGGATGCGCGCGGCCTGGGAGCGGTTCGCGGCCGAGGTCCACGGCCGCTTCGAGGTGGGCCGCATGCGCATCCGGGACGCGCAGGTCGACGGCGCCACGTTCCACGTCGACACCTGCTTCGAGCGAGGCCCCCACCCCGAGCGCTCCGAGATCACGCTGGTGGTGGATCCGCCCCTCGACGCGGCGCTCGACCCCGACGACCCCGAGCAGCTGCGCGCCGCCTCGCCCGGGGCGCGCGAGGCGGTCAAGCGCCTGCAGGTCCGCACGCGCGCGCTCCGGATCGCCCCGCACGCCATCGTGATCACGCTGCCGGCCCCGCTCGAGGACCCGGCGACCCTGCGCGACCTGCTCGGCGCTCAGCTGCACGTGGCGGCGCTCCTGCGCGGCCCGCGCGTCGCCCGCCCGTACCGCTGAGCGGCGAGGAGCGGGCGCGCTGGAGCGCGCAGCCCATCATGAGGACGCGCGGGCGGGAACGCGAACGCGGGAGCGCGGCAGCGCGAGCGCGGGAAGGCGCGGATCCGGGAATCCCCTTACGCGGCGCGCGGCTCGCTGATTTCCACACAAAACGCTGGCGGATCCGGGCTAGAGTCCCCGCCCATGCTCGACAAGCTTTCTCGCGAAGAACGCCTCCAGCTGATGCGGTTCATCTGCTCGTTCGCCTGGGCCGACCTCCAGGTGCGCGACCAGGAGCGCGAGTTCGTGCGCAAGATGATCCTGCGGCTCCACCTGGACGCGGAGGAGACCAAGCAGGTGCGCGGCTGGCTCGAGCTGCCGCCCGCGGCCGACGACGTGGATCCGATGAAGATCCCGCGCGCGCACCGGCAGCTCTTCCTGGACGCCGCGCGCGAGATGATCTCGTCCGACGGCGAGATCGGCGAGGAAGAGCGCGAGAGCCTGAGCCTGCTGGATCAGCTCACGCGCTGACGCAGGCGCGGGGCGTCGAGCGATGACGGATGCCAATGACGGATGGATGAGGAGCCGGTGAGCGGTGGAACGATGAGCACGATGGCGCAGGGAGGGGCCGGCGAGGGCCGGACCCCGGCGGAAATGGGAGCGAGCTCGGCCGAGAAGCCCTGGGTCGGCGTGATCATGGGCGGCAAGAGCGACTACGAGCACCTCGCCGTCACGAGCGAGCTTCTCACGCAGCTCGGCATCCCGCACGAGGTGCGCGTCGTCTCGGCGCACCGCACGCCGGACCGGATGTTCGAGTACGCGAGCACGGCCGCGGAGCGCGGGATCGAGGTGATCATCGCCGCCGCCGGCGGCGCCGCCCACCTGCCCGGGATGGTCGCCGCGAAGACGGTGCTGCCCGTCATCGGCGTCCCCATCCCCGCCACGGCGCTGAACGGCATGGACGCGCTGCTCTCGATCGTCCAGATGCCGAAGGGCGTCCCCGTCGCCACGATGGCGATCGGCAAGCCCGGGGCGGCCAACGCGGCCCTGTTCGCGGCGGCGGTCCTGTCGGGCAAGCACCCGGAGCTCCGCGAGCGCCTCGCCGCCTTCCGCGGCGCCCAGGAGGCGGCGGTGCTACGCGACTCGGTCATCGTCTAGCTCGTCGGGCCTCGTCAGGCCTCCTTTCCCTCCCCCTCGTACAGGTCCTCCGGAAATGCCCATCGCTCCCGGCTCTACGCTCGGTATCCTCGGTGGCGGCCAGCTCGGCCGCATGACGGCGCTGGCCGCCCGCACGCTCGGGTACAAGGTCCACGCCCTCGACCCCGACCCGGACTGCCCGGCCCGTTCGGTGCTCGATCGCTGCATCGTCGCCTCGTTCGACGACGTTGCGCAGGCGGCGGAGCTCGCGTCGCAGTGCGACGTGGTGACGCTCGAAATCGAGAAGATCGCCACGGACGGCCTCGTGGCCGCAGCCCGGTTCGCGCCGGTGCGCCCGTCGGCCGACGTGCTGGCCATGGTGCAGGACCGCGGCGTCCAGAAGGGGTGGCTGTCGCGCAACGGCTTCCCGGTGGGGCCCTTCCGCGAGGTCGCGACGAGCGAGCAGCTCCTCGAGGCGACGCGCGCCATGGGCGGGGCGTGCTTCGTGAAGTCGTGCGTCGGCGGGTACGACGGCCGCGGCCAGCTGCGGCTCTCGGGGAACGCCCGGTTGAACGATGGCGCCGACGGCGGCGCTGGCGGCGTCGGCGACCTCGAGCGCGAGGCCGCGGCGCTCTTCGCGTCGCTCGGCGGCCAGCGCTGCGTGGTCGAGCAGGCGCTCGACCTCGAGGCCGAGCTCTCCGTGCTCGTCGCGCGGAGCCCGAGCGGCAAGCTCGCGGTCTACCCGCCGGCGCTGAACCACCACGTCGACCAGATCCTCGACTGGTCGCTGCTGCCGGGCCCGCTCTCGGCCGCGGTGACGGGGCAGGCGGTCCAGATCGCGCTCGACCTCGCGGTCGGCCTGCGCGTCGAGGGGTTGCTCGTCGTCGAGCTCTTCCTGCTCAAGGACGGCCGCCTGCTCATCAACGAGCTCGCCCCGCGGCCCCACAACAGCTACCACGCCTCCGAGGTCGCCTGCGCGACGAGCCAGTTCGAGCAGGCGGTCCGCGCCGTGTGCGACCTGCCGCTCGGCTCGGTCGAGATCGTCCGCCCCGCAGCGATCCTCAACCTGCTCGGCGACGTCTGGCTCGGCGGCGCGCCGCCGCCGTTCGAGGCCGCGCTGGAGATCCCGGGCGTCCGGCTCCACCTCTACGGCAAGCGGGTCGCCCGCCCCGGCCGCAAGATGGGCCACCTCTCCGCCACGGGCCGCACGCCGGAGGAGGCGCTCGTCGCCGCGAAGCTCGCGATGGCCCGGCTCTCGGCGCAGGCCGGGCTGCCGCCGCTCTCCGGGCGCTGAAGCGCCGCCAAGCGAGCCCCCGCCGGCCCACGACGCTCTCCACTGCTGCCCGTGATGGCGCGGCGCGCGCCGCGCCATCACGTCGACGGATTCGCCCCGTTCGCGTCGATTCATGAGCCGCCGGTGAGCCGCGGCGCAACTGCATGTTCTGGACGGCCCTGTCGGACGAAACATCGATATAGGATGTGTTCGATCCGAACACACGCCCTGGACTTCGACGAATAACTCGCACAGAGGCGCCTCTGTGGCATGTTCGAATCTTAACAGGTCGCGACCGTGGAGACTCCGGTCGTGCCCCTGCTCGCAACCCTGTCCATCGTGGGCGGCGGTGACCGCCCGCGGAGGAGCAAGTCGATGAAAAGAACCTCATTCATGGTGTTGGCGTGCGTGTCGTGCGGGCTGGGCAGCGTGTCGTGCGGGGGGGCGGACGCGGGCGACGACGCCACGCACGAGACTGAGCCCCAGTTCTCCGTCGACGCTCAGGGCGGGGTCTTCACCGGGGATGATGGCTTCAAGATCGAAGTGCCGCCGGGGGCGGTCAGCGCGGCGACGGAGCTCACCATCGAGAGCATCGAGGACTCCCGCGAGGGAGCGGTAGGCCCCACGTACCGCCTCGGTCCGGAGGGGCAGACGTTCGCCAAGCCGATCAAGCTCACGCTGCCGATCACCGTCGAGCTCGAGGCGGAGCTCGGGGAGAATACCGTCCTCGATGCCTACGGCTTCTCCGCGCCGACGGGCTCCGACGCCTTCACGCCGCTCGAGCATCACGAGGTCTCTGCCGCTGAGCTCATCACGGAGACCACCTCCGTTGGCACCTTCTACGCCGGGATGATCCCGGCGGCGGTGATGGCGAGCCAGCACGCCTACCCGATGGCGCTCGCGGCCGACGAGACCTACCTCTACTTCGCGAGCGGCGGCACCGAGGCCACCGCGCCCGCGGACTCGAACGACGGGTACATCTATCGCGTCAGGCCGGGCACCACCGAGGTGGAGGCGATGACCGCGGCGGATCCCGACCCCAAGGCGCTGTGGGTCAACGCGTCCCACGTGTACTGGGCGAGCGGCGGAGACAACGATCCGATCATCCCCTCGGCGCTCAAGCGCGTCGACAAATCGACCCTGGAGATGGAGACGCTCGTCGAGATCGGCTACCTGCTGAGCGTCATCGGAGACGAGTCGTCCGTCTATTTCGGCGACGGCGACGGACACAACATCTACAAGATGCCCCTCGACGGCGGCGCGCCCGTCGTCCTCGCGGCCGACGCCGGCGCTCCGGAGTACCTAGCGCAGGACGCAGAGAACATCTACTGGACCGGCGGCGCCACGACGAACAAGGTCTACAAGGTGGCGAAAGCGGGCGGGGACGTGACCGCCATCGCCGAGAACGAGGGAGAGCCGGCCGGGATCGCGGTGGACGCGCAGTTCGTCTACTGGGCCAACACCGGTGACGGCGGCGTGTTCAAGGCGCCGATCGCCGGAGGAGCGAAGACGCTGGTCTACCAGGGTGGCTCGATGGGGGGGCTGGCCCTCAGGGGCTCGACGCTCTTCTCGACGGACATGAGCCGGAACCGCAGCGTTCAGGCCCACGATCTCGCGAGCAATTCGACCGTCGTGCTCGCGCTGGGCCAGCACTTCGCCTGGCGCATCCTCGCCCCGGAAGGTCAGGACGTGTTCTGGACCAACGGCGGTGATTACCGCTTCGAAGGCCAGATCGTGTCCTACCGCGCTCCTTGAGCGCGCGCGTCCGGCGGCGATGCCGGGCAGCATGACAGCAGGGGCGAACGCGAGGTCGCCCCGTCCCGCCGATTTGTGAGCCGCCGATGAGCCGCGGTGCGACTGCTCATCCGGGACCAGCGTGACGGGTAGGGGGGTGGTCCCACATGCTTATGCTTGGCTTCGCTTCCGGTGACTCCGGGGCTCCCCTGTCGTGTGGACGCGACGGCGGCGCCGGGGCCGCGTGCTGCGAGCTCGGCACAGTCAATCGTCTCCACTGCCAGCGCGGAGAGCGCTCACGGCGTCTTTGTCTTCATGGCGAGCGCGTGTCGGCCGGGGCGGAACCACGCGCGTTGGCCACCGGGACGGACCATCAAACCTGGAAGCCGTTGATCCGACAACACCCGAGCCCACCTCCAACGATCATCTCGTGAGAGGCGCTGCTGTGGCATGTTCGCGCCTCATCGGCTCGCGACCGTGGAGACTCCGGCCGTGCCCCTGCTTGCAACCCTGTCGATCATGGGCGGCGGCGACCGCCCGCGGAGAAGCAAGTCGATGAAAAGAATCTCATTCATTGTGCTGGCGTGCGCGGCGAGCGGGCTGGGCAGCGTGTCGTGCGGGGGGGCGGGCGCGGATGACGGCGCCGCGCAGGGGAACGAGCCGCAGTTCTCCGTCGACGCTCAGGGCGGCGTGTTCACCTCGGACGACGGGTTCAAGATCGAAGTGCCGCCGGGCGCGGTCAGCGCGGCGACGGACATCACCATCGAGCGCGTCGAGGGCGCGCGCGAGGGCAGGGTGGGGCCCATGTACCTCCTCGGCCCGGAGGGGCAGACGTTCGACAAGCCGATCACGCTCACGTTGCCGATCACCGTCGAGCTCGAGGCGGAGCTCGGGGAGAATACCTTCCTTGATGCCTACGCCTTCACCGCGCCGGCCGACGCCGATGATTTCACGCGGCTCGGGCGTCATGACGCTTCCCCTGCCGGCGTCATCACGGAGACGCCGCATTTCTCCCGCTTCCAGGCCGGGATGGTCCCGCCGGCGGCGATGGCGAGCCAGCACGCCTACCCGATGGCGCTCGCGGCCGACGAGACCTACCTCTACTTCGCGAGCGGCGGCACCGAGGCCACCGCGCCCGCGGACTCGAACGACGGGTACATCTATCGCGTCAGGCCGGGCACCACCGAGGTGGAGGCGATGACCGCGGCGGATCCCGACCCCAAGGCGCTGTGGGTCAACGCCTCCCACGTGTACTGGGCGAGCGGCGGAGACAACGATCCGATCATCCCCTCGGCGCTCAAGCGCGTCGACAAATCGACCCTGGAGATGGAGACGCTCGTCGAGATCGGCTACCTGCTGAGCGTCATCGGAGACGAGTCGTCCGTCTATTTCGGCGACGGCGACGGACACAACATCTACAAGATGCCCCTCGACGGCGGCGCGCCCGTCGTCCTCGCGGCCGACGCCGGCGCTCCGGAGTACCTGGCGCAGGACGCAGAGAACATCTACTGGACCGGCGGCGCCACGACGAACAAGGTCTACAAGGTGGCGAAAGCGGGCGGGGACGTGACCGTCATCGCCGAGAACGAGGGAGAGCCGGCCGGGATCGCGGTGGACGCGCAGTTCGTCTACTGGGCCAACACCGGTGACGGCGGCGTGTTCAAGGCGCCGATCGCCGGAGGGGCGAAGACGCTGATCTACCAGGGTGGCTCGATGGGGGGGCTGGCCCTCAGGGGCTCGACGCTCTTCTCGACGGACATGAGCCGGAACCGCAGCGTTCAGGCCCACGACCTCGTGAAGAACAAGACCACCGTGCTCGCGCTGGGCCAGCACTTCGCCTGGCGCATCATCGCCCCGGAAGGTCAGGACGTGTTCTGGACCAACGGCGGTGACTACCGCTTCGAAGGCGAGATCGTGTCCTATAGCGCTCCTTGAGCGCGCGTCCGGCGGCGATTGCGGGATCAGGACAGCAGGGGCGAACGCGACGGATGGAGCCCGTTCGCCCTCACCGCATTGCACCGAGGGTGGCCTCGAGAGCGCATGGCGAGCGCTCCTGAGTCCGCTCGCGCTCGCCAGCCCGCGCTGCGCCGCCTCTCTGCGCCGGCGTCCGCTGCTTTACGCATTGACCGTGTCCAGCGTCCTGGCGTAGTTCTTCTCATTCGATGCAGATCACCGTCTCGAGGGCCCGGCTCCAGGTCGCGCTGCTCGCCGTGATGGCGGTGATCGCGGGCGCCGGGCTCGCCGTCGAGGTGCTCAAGCCGCTTCTCCACCTGAGGAGCCAGAGCGGCGTCGTCCCGTTGTTCTCGCTGAGCTACGAGCAGAATGTGCCCACCTGGTACACCTCGTCCCTGCTGTTCGTGTGCTCACTCACGCTCGCTGCCATCGCCGTCGGCGCCCGCCGCACGGGCAAGTTCGTGAAGCACTGGTGGGGGCTCTCTGCGGCTTTCCTCTACATCTCGCTCGACGAGGTGGTCGAGATCCATGAAGCGGCGAGCTCCTGGCTCGATCTGGGCGGCGTCCTGTACTTCAGCTGGGTGATCCCGGCGGCCGCCGTGGTGGCGCTGTTCGCGGTCGCATACCTCAAGTTCCTCTCGCACCTCCCGCGAGAGACGCGGAATCGATTCCTCCTCTCGGGCGGGATCTACGTCACCGGCGCCCTCGTCCTGGAGCTGCCGCTCGGGTACTGGACCGAGCGCGCCGGGAGCGACAACCTGATCTATGCGCTCATCGACTTCGTGGAGGAGTCGCTGGAGATGCTCGGCGTGAATCTCTTCCTGCTGGCGCTCGTCGATCATCTCGCCGTGCAGGGGTGGACGATCGGCTTCTCGCAAGCAGCACCGGAGCCGCGGCCCGCGGCGGCACCGAGTCCCACATGAGCGCACGGGCCGAGCTCGCGTCCGCTGCGCAGCTCGGTGTGGGCCGGGCCGCGTACATCGTCGGCCCCGGGTACGATTGGGCCTTCTTCCTGCTCCCGCCGCTCATCGCGCTGGCCGCGGGCGCCCTGATCGCGGGGACGCCGTTCGCCGACGCGACGTTCAGGCTTCACGGGGAGAAGGTCACGCGGGAGGGGCTCTTCATCGGCACGCTCATCCACGGCCACCTCGCCGCGGTGCTCCTCCGGAGCCACGGCAACGCGGACATCTTCCGGCAGCACCGGCTCCGCTTCCTCGTGGCGCCGGTCGCCCTGTTCGCCGCGATGATGCTGTCCATGTGGGCCGTCGCCTGCGTGTCGGTCCTCGTGGTGTTCTGGGACGTCTACCACTCGGCGCTCCAGACGTTCGGCCTCGGGCGCATCTACGACGCGCGCGCGGGGAACGCGCCAGCGCTCGGCCGCCGGCTGGATCTGTGGCTCAACCTCGTCCTCTATGCCGGCCCCATCCTGGGCGGCGCGACGATGCTCCTCCACTTCCAGAGCTTCGACGCCTTCGAGGGCGTGGGCCCCGCCTTCTTCACCGCGGTCCCTGCGCTGATGACCTCGAGCCACCGCGCCATCAGCTGGGCCGTCATCGCCGCGGGCACGGCGTACCTGGTCTATTACGCGCTCGCTTACCGCGCGATGTTCCGGCGGGGTTACCGGGTGTCGTTCCCCAAGGTGTGGCTGCTCGTCAGCACGGGTCTCTGCTCGATCTATACGTGGGGTTTCAACCCCTGGGGACAGGCCTTCTTCATCATGAACCTGTTCCACGCCGTGCAGTACCTGGCGCTCGTCTGGTGGTCGGAGGGCGGGCGCCTCCGCCGCCGGCTGCGGCTCGACGCGCTCCGGGCCGGAGCGCCGATCGCGGCGGCGATCTTCCTCGGGGGCGTCCTTGTGTACGGGGCCTGGGCCGAGCTCGCGCCGGCGGACGACCGCGCGCTGTGGTCGATCACGCAGACGGTCGCGCTGATGCACTTCTGGTACGACGGCTTCATCTGGTCCGTGACGCGCAAGCAGGTATGAGGCGATCGAGCCTTCAAGGTGTTACCAAAGAGGGGTGTATGCCAATGCAACGTTGTCTCCGATCCATGGTCATCGCGCTCGGGGTCGCCTCCGCGGCGCTCGTCTCGCCTGCTTGCAGCAAGTCGCCGCAGATCACGGCGGAGAGCATCGAGGACAACTGGGCGCTGACGGAGCAGCATGAGCCCGGGTCCGTCGTCATGACGGTGGCCCCGGACGGGCAGGTGACGGCGCTCGTGAAGGATCGCGACGGCAAGCCCATCGCGGCGGATGTGTCGGGCAGCGTCTCGGTCAAGGTGCCTGGCAAGGGCGGAGCCCCCATGAGCGCGGCCCTCGTGCCCGAGCCCAAGGCGGGGGGCGTGCTGCTCGCCAAGCTCCCTCCGCTCGAGGATGACCTGACCGAGGTCAGCTATGAGCTCAAGGTGAAGGGCGAGCCGTTCAACGGGGTGCTGCACGTGCCGCGCGGCGGGACCCGGGAGCTCCAGGAGAGCGCCAGGGAGCACCAGACGACCCAGCTCGACGGGACCAAGGGGCCGAACGGGGGTGTGCTCCAGCCGGTCGGAGACGACGTCGTGGAGATCGTCGCCGACAAGGAGAGCGGCGATCTGCGCGTGTACGTGCTCGATCTCAACCTCAAGCCGGTGCCGATCGGCGAGCGCGAGATCAAGCTCGCGATCCAGACGCCGTCGGGGCCGGACGTCATCGTGCTCGCGCCCGGGCCCGATCGGCTCTACTTCACCGGCAAGCTCAACGTGAAGGTCAATCCGACCAAGATCACGGTGGTGCTCAAGCAAGGCGGGCACACGCACGTGGTCCTCTGCGGCTACCGTCCAGGCGCTGTGATCGTGGTCGGCCCGAGCGCGCCCGTGATCGGCATCCTGGTGGCCACCACGTGGGCCGTGAAGGTCGACGTCAAGCCGACCGTGGTGGTGCATGACGACGATGACGACGACGGCCGGGTGATCGTCATCCACAAGCACAAGCACAAGGGCAAGGGGAAGGGCAAGTGGCACTGGAAATGACGGGGGAGGAGGGGGCTGCGCTCGGACGGGGCGCGCCGACGCGGTAAGGTGGCGGCGCGGCGCGCCCGCGCCTCCCTCGAGAAAGCCCTCTCCCATGACCGAAGCGCCCGAGCTCCCCGACCTCTCCCCCGACGACTGCCACCCCCGGGCCGCCGCTGCCCTCGCCGACCCGTTCTTCTGGTCGCTCACCGACGAGACCGCTCCGTTCGGCAACGAGACCGCGCACGAGACCCTCACCGCCTTCCGCGACTTCCGCGACGAGCACCCGAAGAAGAGCCCGATCGAGCTCCTCGACGCGCTCCTCGAGCGCTGGGAGGTCGGCAATGGCGGCTGGGACGCCGTGGACGCGGCCGAGGTCGAGGCGCTCGGCGAGGAGGACGAGTACGGCCTGCTCACCCGCGACGAGGCGATCCTCGGCCTGGCCTTCAGCCAGATCGTCGTCGAGGGCAGGCTGGATCCGGAGGTCCGCCGCCGCGCGCTGCTGGCGCTGGCCCGGCAGGCGCTCCCCGCCGTGCTCAGCGCCTACGAGGGGCGCGCCCTGGAGCGGGCGCTGCGGATCGACCGGATGAGGGGGGTTCTCTCCGCTCGCTGGGAGTAGAGCGACGGTCACCCGCTTCGGATACGGGCCCACCTCGACGTTTTCGGTGCTCAGCGCACCGGAGTGCGCTTCCGCGCCGAAAACGCCGATCTGGGCCCGTCTCCTGTGCGGGTGACCGCCGCTCTGCATGGCGCAGCGGTGGGCGGAAACCGGTGTAGAGAAGCACCTCGGCGCGGACGGCTACGGGAGCGCCCAGTCCTGCGCGTCCTGTCGGCACACAGGCCCGCAGTCTTTGCCGTTCGGGTACGATGTCCGGTACGCGGGGGTGAAGGTCTGCTCTCCGAGGAGGGCGCCGTTCCGCCGCATGACGACGTCGACGCGCGCCGGCGTGCCTTGAATCGCGAGCACCTGCGTGAACTGCCCGGGGGCCGGGATGCAGCTCTGGGAGACGGCGTCGCCGTGCCTCGTCTCCGTGCAAATTGCCACTGCATTGATCGAGACACTGACGGTCGGGCTGCACTGGACGAACTCGCCGCCGCCGCCGACCTTCGGTGTGTTCGTCCAGCTGTAGGCGCACGACACCGCGTTGCCGTCCACCGTGAGCTCCAGCGTGTACTCTCCCGCTGCCCAGCTCTTGTTCGCCGTCGCGGCGGTGATGGTGAAGGTGTCGCTACAGCCCATCTCGGTGCATGCCTTCGGGTTCATGATGCAGCCGGGCATGGCGGCGGCCATGACGAATCCGGCGGCGAGCGCGGCGGTCGTGCGCGCGCAAGAGCCGAGCGGGACGAGGGAAAAAAGAGACAAGGACATTGGGGGGCATCCTCTCTACGGCGGGACCGCCGTCGATGGACGCGGTGGCGTAGCAACGGGCAGGCCACCCGTGCGGCGCAAGCAGCTGGCTCTCCGGACGCCTTGTGCCAGGTGCCCGCCGAGCGGCGCATGACAGGTGTGTCAGGGCAACGAGCTTGCGGCTCGGCGGACGGATGCCCCGGCGCCGCCGGCGCAGCGCGTCTCCAGACCGCGCGGCGGCGCTTCGAAGGGGGCTCCCGCCGGCGCGGATTCGGGTACCGTCAGGCCGTCGAGCGTTCGAACGTGAACGCCTGTCCTGCCAGGAGGTTTGTACATGAAGAAGACATACACGGGGAGCTGCCACTGCGGTGCGGTCCGCTTCGAGGCCGAGCTCGACCTGAGCGCTGGAACCAACAAGTGCAACTGCTCCATCTGCACCAAGACGAGGAACTGGAACGTGATCCTGAAGCCGGACGCGTTCCGGCTGCTCGCGGGAGAGGACGCGCTGAGCGATTACCAGTTCGGCATGAAGGCCGGGCACCACCTGTTCTGTCGACACTGCGGCGTGCGCTCGTTCGGGCGCGGGTATGTCGAGGAGATAGGCGGCGACTACGTGGCGGTCCAGCTCGCTTCGCTGGACGACGTGGATCCCGCGGAGCTCGTCTCCGCGCCGATCCGATACGCCGACGGGCGCAACAACAACTGGGGCGCGCCACCGGAAGAGACCCGACACCTCTGAACGGGGCCGCCGCTGCCTGCGGCGGACAGCGTACCAACGGCGGATTGCGCCGCTGCACGCCGGCGCCCCCGTCGCGCCGTCTTCACCCGTCTTCACTTCGCGACCTCTCCCGTCCTCAGATCGAGCTTCAGCTCCCGCACCACCTCCGGCCTGGCGCACACGATCTGCGGCGCCGAGCCCTGCACATCGGTCTTGATCCGCTCCTCCAGCTTCTTCGCGAGATCCCAGGTCGGCACGAACGCCGCGAAGAAGCGCTGCCCCATGTCGCGCGTCACCACGAAGCGCGCCGGCGAGAACTCCGTGCGTCCCTTGAGCGCCTTGCGCGTCAGCGGGAAGTCGTAGTCGTCCGGCGCCGTCTTGCTGAACGTGTAGAGCACCACGAGGTTCTGAGGGCATTTCGGCCCGCCGGGCCTGGGCAAGGTCCGGTTCTCCTTGGGCGTCGGCGGCGGCCCCTTCTGGAGCTGGAGGGTCCCCGGCGCCGCGCCCGCGGCCTCGCTGGCGCCGCCGTGCTTCAGGATCGCCCCGCCGGCCGCGACCCATACCGCGCCGTCGCTCCCGACGGCCACGTCCCGGGCCTTCACCCCGTCGGGCAGCGGCGCCTGCTCCCAGGCATCGCCCTTGCGCGCGAACAGCGCGTCGTCCGTGAGCGCCCACAGCGTCCCGTCCGGCGCCGCCGACGCCGTGAGCACGCGCGCGCCCTTCGCCGGCGGGTCGATCTTCTTCGCCTCCCCGCCCTGGTAGCGGAGCACGCCCCCGTCCACGATCCACGCCTCGCCGTCGCCGGGGCCCGGCAGGATCAGCGTGCGCACATCGTCGGCCTCCTGCTCCTCGGACGGCGCCGGGACAGGCACGATGGTCGAGCGTTTCTCGCCGCGCTTCCAGACCTCCAGGGCGCTCTCCCCGCGGCAGTTGCGCCCGTAGCTCAGCGCCGTCCCATCGCGCGTCGCCCCGAATGCCTCCGGGCGGACTTCGGCCTCCGCATAGGGCGATGCCCCTTCGAAGTCGAACCCGCGGCACTCCCCCTTCCTGGGCGCCGGCGTGATCGTCAGCCCCACCCCGGGCCCGCGCAGCGTGATGAACCGCGAGGGCCCGATCATCGACGGCCCCGCCAGCCCCACGAGCGAGCTGCCCATCCTTGCCACCCCGGTGAACCACTGGCCCGCGCTGCTCACGCGCCGCTCCCAGCCCTTCGCCCCCAGCGCGTAGTGCTCGGCGACGCCGGTGCGGCCCGTGGTGCCCGTCGCGATCAGGTCGAGCTGGTCGGGATAACGCCCGTGGACGTCCATCACCGACACCCACCACCCCGGCAGGCGCAGGCGCTTCGGGAACTCGATCTTCCCGTCCTTCAGCACGCCGACCGCGGCGGCCACGTCCGTCTGCTCCCCCTCGAGCATCGTCAGGTTGGAGGTCGATACGAGCAGCGCCCCCTCCACCGGGTGCAGCCGCAGCTCGACGTCCGCCGGGATCTGCGCCACCGGCGCGAACGCCGACTTCGGCGGCGGCGCCGGCTTCGCCGCCTCGTCCGCCTTCACCCCGCCCGCCGCGCCTGCGGTGCTCGATGCGCCCGCCGCGCTTGCCGGACCCGCCGCGCCCGGCCCCTGCGCTGCGGCCTCCGCGCGCGGCCCGTCCGCGGCCTGCGGCGCAGGCACAGGGCCGCACCCCGCCATCGCCATCACGAGCCCGCCCAGCCCCCACCACGCCCTTCGCCCGCTCATCGCTCGTCCTCCTCCAGGCACGGCCGCGCCGGACTGCCGCGCCGCGCTCGCACGCTCTCCATCCTCGACCCCGCCGGCTGCTCCGCCGCCCACCACCCCGGACCATTCGCCGCGCCGGCCTGCTCCCCTCGCGCCGATCCCTCGTCCGCTCACGGCGCGAGCCTCCCCGACGCCACCCGGATCTCGCCCTCGATCTCCGCGTCGCGCAGGTCCACCCCGTTCGGGTGCGCCACCCGCTGGTAGGCCACCTGCCACGCGATCGCCCGCCCCTCGCCGGCGGCACCGACGTCGAGCTCCACCGTCACGGGCTCCGCGTGCACCCGATCGTCGGCCACGAGCTTCCGCCCGATGGCCCCGGGCCGCAGCGCGAAGTGCCGTGTCAGGTAGCGCTCGGCTTGCCCCAGCACGAGCTCGTCGGGCCCGAGCGCCTCGGCCGACACCTCGAGCCTCCGGAACAGATCCCCCGTCGGGAACGCGTGCCCCGCGTTCGCGGGCGCGAGCGTCACCGCCACGCGCGTCGCCGAGAGCCGCCGCGCCGTCACCGCGACGGCGCCCCGCACGAGCGCCTCGTCCCGCGATCCTGCGAACCCATGGCCGCGCCGCCCCGCCGGCCCGCGCGGCATGTGGCACGCCGCGCAGGGCTGATCCGCGGCCGGCGACGCGCGGTGCTCGATGACGGTCGACTGCATCAGCTCCGCGGCCGATCGCCCTCGCGCCGTGGGGAACGCGAACTCGTGGCAGGCCGCGCACGCGTCCGCGCCCCCGAACCGCGCGTCCCGGATCACCGCGTGCGGCGCCGCCGGCGGAGCCCCGCGCCCCGCCCACGGCGCCGCGAGCACCGGCGCCGCCGCCTCCCCCGCGAGCCCGCCCTCGCCGTCGCTGGTCACGTGGCACGTCACGCACCCCACCCCGAGCGCCCCGAGCGCCTCCGGCTCTGGCTCCTCCGGCCTCGCCTCGGGCGCGTGGCAGGCCCGGCAGAACGGCATCGGCTCGATCGCGAACGCCCGCCGGTAGGCCGGCTCGGTGTTCGCCCGGTGGTGGAGCGACGCGCGCCACTCCCGCGCCACCTCCTCGTGGCACCCCTCGCAGGCCTGGTTCGCGACCACCGCCGCCCCGAGCCGCGCCCGCGCCGGCCTCGGCATGGGCACCCGCGCCGCCTCCGCGGCCCCAGGCAGGGCGCCGCCGGACGGCGCCTCGACGTCGCCTGCCGGCCGCGCGGGCGCGTCCGGCGCGGCAGCGCACGCGCCCGCGAGGGCGCCCGCGATCAGCAAGCCAGGGCCAGGTGCACAGCGCCGCACAGCGATCATTGCGGCTACAACACCCCCGACGCTGCGTCATCCCCGAGGCACCCGCGCGACGCCTGCCGCTCTGCCGCCGTTTCGCGCCGATTCGCACCGTTCCGCCGCCGCAAGCGGCGTGGCGCCGTAAGATCCCGGGGGCTCCCGTGTTTCCATGCCCATGCACGCGCTCGTTCTGCTCCTGTGCCCCCTGCTGCTCCTCGCCACGGCCTGCGCCGCCAGGGAGCCCGACCCGGCGGATCGCCCTCGCCCGGGCGCTGACAACCCCTGCGCGCCGGGGGGGACGCCTCGGCCTCCCCGCAAGCACGTCGTGGCCACCACGGTCACGCCGGACGGCCAGATCGTCGACTGGATCCCCATCGAGTCCCAGACGCCCGACGGCAAGATCGCCACGCCTCCCGCGGGGCCGACGGCGCCGGAGGGAGCCAGCCCCCCGCCGCCGGCGAGCCCGGATGGCGCTGCGCCGGCGCGGTCTCCGGACGCGGCTACCGTTCAGCTCGGGCCGAGAGGCCCCGCCGGCACGGTGCCGGTGCTGCGCCCCCGGAGGCTGCAGTGCGACTGCTTGCCCGGGTATGTCCAGCAAGCCGACGGCTCGTGCGCAGCGCTTGCGTCGCACTGCTCGGGCGAGGGAGGGATGGCGTCGAGCAAGTCGTTCACGACCTGCTGCCCGGGTCTCACGCCCATCGCGAGCATGGAGCGCGTCGACGGTGCGTGCGTGACAACGGCGCCCGACGCGCACCTCTGCGCGAGATGCGGCGACGGCGCCTGCGGCGCGGGTGAGAACGACTGCAATTGTCCGGGCGACTGCGGTGGAGCCCGGCCCTGAGCGACGATTGGCTCATCCGGCATACAAGCCGCGCGTGCGGCCGCACAGGCGCACGAGGCCGAGCAGGCTATCGATGGTCGGCGTCGGCACGCCGGTCAGCTTGCCTATCTCATGGACCACGGTCACCAGCGCATCGATCTCCAGCGACTTGCCCGCTTCCGCGTCCTGCAGCATCGATGTCTTGAACGCGCCGAGCCTGCGCGTGACCTCCATCCGGTCTTCTCCGCTCTGCGCGATCGGGCAACCGATCCTATCGCCGATCGCCGCCGCTTCCTGCATCGCGTGAAGGCAGAAGCCGCGCACCAGCGGATCGTCGAGTATCCGATCGCACGTCGCTCCGGTGAGCACAGACACCGGGTTCATCGTCATGTTGCCCCACAGCTTGTACCAGATGTCGGTCCGGATGTCGGCGCTGGCCTTGGCCTCGAAGCCGGCGCGCCGCAGCAGCTCGACAAGCGCGCTCACCCGGTCCGAATGTCCGCCGGCCGGCTCGCCGAGGAGCAGGTGGTTGCCGGGGCCGACGCGCACCAGCCCCGGTTCCGGGCTTGAACCCGACAGGTGCACGACGCAGCCGATCACCTGGCGGAGCCGGATGGCGCGCGGCACGACGTCGCCGGGATCGAGCGACTGGAGCCGAGCTCCGGCATACGGCACGTTCTCGGGGGCGAAGAACCACCACGGCACGCCGTTCATCGCGGGGACGACGATCGTGTCCTCGCGGAGCAGCGGCGCGATGCGCGCGGCGACGTCGGCAAGCGCGGTGGCCTTGACCGCGATGATCACGACGTCCTGCGCGCCGAGCGCGGCCGGATCCTGCGCCGCGCGGATCGGCACGCGGGTGATCTCTCCATCGACTTGCAGCAGCAAGCCGCGCCTCTGCAAGGCGGCGAGGTTCTCTCCGCGCGCGACGGCGCTGACGTCGCAGCCGGCCGTCGCCAGCCGGGCGCCCAGCAAGCCGCCGATGGATCCGAAGCCGTAAACAGCAATTTTCATGATGTTGCTGCATCCTATCGCTGCGGACCGTCGGTTGCCTCCTCGCCCGCCGCCGCCGTTCGCGGCGCACCGCGGCAAGCCCGTTCCTGGCCAGGCGGAGCTCGCGATCGACGTGCTGTGCCGTTCGGTCACCTCGGCCCTTGCGGCGCGAGGCGAGCTGACGATGATGGGCGCGCCCGATCGGCACACCATCCGGGGCGCTTGGAGGAGCTTGCTTATGAAGGCCAGGTATTCGCTCGTTGTCTCTTGGATTGTGCTCGTTGCGGCGAACGGCTGCGGCGGCGACGACCCGCTCGAGTCGGAGGGCGGAGGTGGATCCTCCAGTGATGTCGGGGCCGGCGAGTCGAGCGGCTCTGCGGGCAGCGTGGGTACCACGACCTCGAGCGGCACCAGCGCGGGCAGCGCGGGCGCGGGCGCGAGCAGCGCCACGGCGGGGAGCGGCAGCGGCAGCGGCGGCGCTGCGGCGGGGAGCGGCAGCGGCGGCGCCGGGGCGGGCGGCGCCGGGGCGGGCGGCGCCGGGGCGGGCGGCGCCGGAGCAGGCGGCGCCGGAGCAGGCGGCGGTGATGACGTGTCGGCCGTCTGCCCGGGCGGCCCGTACGCGGCCAATCCGCTGCCGGCGAACGGCAGGCCGCAGCTGGTCAGAGGGGGGTTCACGTACGTCGAGGGCCCGGTCTGGGTCGCCGAGCTCGGGGCGCTGTTCTTCTCGGAGATCAACATGCAGTCGCAGAACACTCCGCCCCTCAACGGCCCGAAGGCGAAGATCCAGAAGCTCACGCCGCCGGGCACGATCGAGGTGTTCCTCGAGAACAGCGGGACGAACGGGCTCGGCCTCCACAGCGACGGGAACCTCATCGCATGTACCCACGACACGCGCAGCATCTCCGTGTTCGATCTCGGCACGAAGGCGCGGCGCGAGGTCGCCGGGTCGTACATGGGCAAGCGGTTCAGCTCCCCGAACGATGTCGTCGCGCGGAGCGACGGCAACGTCTACTTCACCGATCCCGATTTTCAGCTCAGCGCCGGCAGGCCGGAGCTGCCGACAGCAGCTTACCGCGTGTCCCCGTCGGGCGCGGTGAGCCTCATCGGCACGCTGGAAACCCCCAACGGCGTCGCGCTCTCGCCGGACGAGAGCGTGCTGTACGTGACCGAGTTCACCCCCGGCCGGATCCGTCGTTATCCGCTGAGCGCCGAAGGAGCGCCCGGCGCCTCGTCCGATTTCGCAGCGAACCTGCCGAAGGCCGACGGCATGGGCGTCGACTGCGCGGGCAATATCTACATCGCGTGGCGCGACGGCATGGATGTCCTCGCGCCGAGCGGCGCGAGGCTCGGCTCGATCACGGGGATGGGCGAGGTGTCGAACGTCGCGTTCGGCGGGGCCGATCGAAAGACCCTTTACATCACGGCGGGCGCGTCGCTCTACGCGATGGAGATGAACATCCCCGGATATCCTAACTGAACTTTGCTGGACGCGGGCCGCCGGTGCTCAACCGCGCCGGCGTTCCAGCTGCGAGCGCCCGGCGGCTCGTCCCCGCGCGCGAGCACGTATTCTGGGAAATCCGTGATAGCTTGATCGACGCGGAACACCGAGCGGGCGATAGCGCTTGACCGGTCTGGCGGCCCGGCGTAGGTCACGATGTTCGAGGGACTCGAGCCAGTGTGCATGGGAGTGGTTGTCGCCGAGACGCTCGCCGCGCAGCATATCGAGCGCGACGCCGAACGCAGCCTCGACGCGGCGCTCGCCCTGGCGACCACATTGCATGAGCTAGGGCAGCGCGAGCGCTACCGGCGTCTGCTCGAACGCGCGATCGAGCAGGCGGATCGCGCGCTGGCCGCCGCCGAGCAGGAGCGCGCCGCCCTCCAGGAACTTGAAGTCGCCGCTGGGACAGAGCGAATGCTCGCGACGGCGAGCGGCGCCCGTTCGACGCTGGCGCGGGCTCACGCGGCGCGGGCAGCAGACGCGCTCCACGGAGCGGGCCAGCTCTCGTTGAGCGCGCAGCGCGCTCCGACGCGCGACGCTTGCGACGACGGGTGGCGGCGCGTGGAGGCGATCGTGGCCGTCGCAGAGGCCTCGGCCCGCGCGGCCGCGATCAGCGCGTCAGAGCTCGAGGGCGGCTCTCCGCGGTCCAAGGTCGCCCGCGCGGCGCGCGCGGCGGCTCACGAGGCCGAGGCCGCCGCTCGCGCCGCGCGCAGGATCGTCGAGGAGCGAAACCACGCGTATACGTTCCACACGGACAGCGGCTTTTCGTTCGGCGAGGGGTGGTATGTCGCCGCGGCCGCCGTCCTCGCGGGCGCGGCCATCCAGGTCGAGCCAGGCAAGCCGGGGACACCGCAAGCCGAGGCGTTTCTGCGCGATGCTGGCCTGAGCGATCACCTTCAGACGCACCGCTCGCGCCCGCGCGCGGTGAAGCAGACGACGGAGATCGTCGCGCGCGCCTTCAAGGCCGAGCCGTCGTCCGCCCAGCGGAGGCTCCGCGCGGCGTTCCTCGGGGACGCGCCGATTCCGGGATCGGTGATCGCCTGGGTCGATCGCAGGCTCGCGGAAGCGCGCGCGGGAGAGTCACGCCGGAAGAAGGTGCTGCTCTGGATCCGCGAGGGGCTCCATCACCCGCACCGCAACACGACGCTCGCCGAGCTCCTGGAGCTGACGGACCTCGTTCAACGTGCAGGGCTCGTGCCTGTCTTGACCGGCGACGCGCTTCGAGGCGCACAGGTCCCCGACGGCGCGGTCGACATGACGCTCTTCTGGAAGGACCCCACCTTCCGGCAGCTCGACATGCGCCGGGCGCAGCTGCAGTTCTTCGAGCACTTGAAGCGCACGCACGACCTCGTCGGTCAGCTCGGCGTCACGACTGCAGGCATGGATGGGCCCGCGCTCATGGGGCTTCCCACGATGTATCTCACCGACGTGTCGAACGTGCGCATGCGGGAGTGGGTCGGCGCGGTGCCGGGATACCAGGAGATCGTGCGCGAGGGGGGGTATCTCGAGCGCGTCAGCCGTGTGTTGTCCGAATGGGCCTCAGCCTCGTAAGGGGACGACGATTCCCTCGGACTGTAGGTGGTGAGGTGCTTTGGCCGAAGGTGAGGTCTTTTTAGCCGCCAAGACGCCATAAGACGCCAAGGAAATTTAAGAATCTTGGCGTCTTATGGCGTCTTGGCGGCTCCATCATGAAGAATCTTGGCGTCTTATGGCGTCTTGGCGGCTCCATCATTTCGGCAAGATCGGGTAGGTACCCCACCACCGGCCTGCAGAGGGAACCCCGGATCCGACCGATTCAGCAGAAACGTGTCAGAGCACGAGGAGGAGGTCGTCGAGCGTCAAGGGGCGCCGCCGCCTGCGGTGCCGCTGCCGCCCCCGCCGCCGGTGCCGAGCGGGGTGTCGTCGCCGCTGCAGTCCTGATCGATGCTGTCACCTGCCACGTCCGTCGCCCCGGGGTGGATGTCCGGATCGCCGTCGTCGCAGTCCTCCTCGGGCCCGTAGCCCTCGCATGTCGCCTGGTAGCCGTCGCCGTCGCTGTCGGTCGCCGGCCCGTCGCACGGGGGCATGCCGTAGCAGGCCATCAGCGTGACAGCCATCATGCCGCCCGACGCCACCGCGAGCAGCCTGCTCGCCATCCCGTGGCGCGCCTGCGCGCAGGTGACGCGCTCGGCCGTGGCCGTCGCGCCGCAATGCGGGCAGGCGGAAGCGCCCGGGGGAACGAAGCCATCGCAGCAAGGACAAGCGCCGAGGGTGAGCATGAGGATCTCCGCCTTTGAGCCATGCGGCCGAGCCCTGGCGCACGTCGGAAGGCCGAGCCAGGGAGGTCGAACCCTCCCATTCTATGGCGAGGCGCCCAGGCGCCACGCAAGGAAAATGGAGGGGAATGGCGCAGCGGCCCGGCGCGCGCGTGCACAGGTCACCATCCCCCGCGCGTCGAAAGGGCGCAGGAGCGCAGGAGCCGGCGGCGGACTTCGCGGTAGGCTCGGGCATGGCGCTGCGCCGTCTCGATGTGGTTCCCGGCGAGTATTTCCCGGCGTACGTCGTCTGGGAGCTGACGCTCCGCTGCGATCAGCCCTGTCGGCACTGCGGCTCCCGGGCAGGGGCTGCGCGGCCCTCGGAGCTCGGCACCGAGGAGGCGCTGGGCGTGGTGCGGCAGCTCGCGGCGATGGGCGCCCGCGAGGTGGTGCTCATCGGCGGCGAGGCCTACCTGCACGACGGCTTTCTGGAGATCATCGCGGCGCTCAAGGCCGCGGGCGTGCGGCCGACCATGACCACCGGGGGGCGCGGGATCACCGCGGAGATCGCGGCGCAGATGAAGGAGGCCGGCCTGCACAGCGTCTCGGTCAGCGTCGACGGGCTGGAGCGCGCCCACGACCTCATCCGCAAGGCCCCGGGCAGCCACCGGAGCGCGCTCTCGGCGCTCGGGCACCTCCGGGGCGCGGGGCTGCTCACCGCGGCCAACACCAACCTCAACCGGGTGAACCAGGGCGATCTAGAGGCGCTCTACGACCTGCTCCGGGAGCAGGGGATCAAGGCGTGGCAGGTGCAGATCACCGCGGCGCTCGGGCGCGCGGCCGACAGGCCGGCGATGTTGCTCCAGCCCTACGATCTGCTCGACGTGCTCCCGCGCATCGCCGCGCTGAAGCGGCGGGCCTTCCAGGACGGGATCACGGTGATGCCCGGCAACAACCTGGGCTACTTCGGCCCGGAGGAGGCGCTCTTGCGCTCGCTGCGCGAGGGCGGCCGCGACCACTTTCGCGGCTGTCAGGCCGGGAAGCTGGTGCTGGGGATCGAGTCCGACGGCGCGGTGAAGGGCTGCCCGTCGCTCCAGAGCGATGCGTACGTGGGCGGCAACCTGCGCGGGCGCGCGCTCCAGGAGATCTGGGACGAGGCGCCGCGCCTCGCGTTCGCGAGGGCGCGCACGGCCGACGATCTCTGGGGCTTCTGCCGGAGCTGCGCGTTCGCGGAGGTGTGCATGGGCGGGTGCAGCTTCACGGCGCACGCGCTCTTCGGGCGGCCGGGGAACAACCCGTACTGCCACTTCCGCGCGCGCACGCTGGCCGCGCAGGGCAAGCGCGAGCGCCTCGTGCCGGCCGAGCCGGCCGCGGGGAGGCCGTTCGACAACGGGCTGTTCGAGCTCGTGCTGGAGGATCTCGACGGCCCCGATCCCGGGCTCGATTCCCCGGAGCGGCTGGTCCAGCTCACGCGCAAGCCGCGGCCCTCGAGCTGAGTTTGCTAAGGTTCCGGGATGGTCCGACCGGTCACCCGTCGAGCGTTCCTCCACGCCAGCTGCTGCGCTGCTGGAATTGCCGCCTTCGATGGGATCGCCATCGAACCTTCGTGGCTCGATGTCGCCGAGCACGATGTCCCGATTCCGCGGCTCCCGGCCGCGCTTCAGGGGTTTCGGATCGCTCACCTCTCCGACATCCACCTGCGCGCGCTCGGCGGTGTGCACGAGAAGGCCATCGACGCCATCCGCAGGCTGGCGCCCGATCTCGTCGTGCTGACCGGCGACTCGATCGAGGGCGAGGGCTCGCTCGGCGCGCTGGAGGAGTTCTGCCGCAGGCTCGCCGCGCCGGGGCGGGAGGTCCTCGCCACCGTCGGCAACTGGGAACACTGGGGGCACGTCCCCTTGCAAAGGCTGAGCGAGGTGTACGCGCGCGCCGGAGCCAGGCTCCTCGGGAACGAGTCGGTGCTGCTGAAGCGCGGCCTCTCCGTCGTCGCGACGGACGATTTCTGCAGCGGGAACCACGACCTGCGCGCCGCCCTGACGAACGTGCCATCCGCTCCGGCTCGGCTCTTTCTCACGCACGCGCCCGGCATCTTCGAGGCGCTCTCTCCCGGCGCGCCGCGCTTCGACCTGGGCCTCGCGGGGCATACGCATGGAGGGCAGATCCGAGCGCTCGGAACGGCGGTGTGGGTTCCGCCTGGATCGGGCCGATTTCGCTCGGGTATGTACGACACGGCCCATGGCAGGGTGTACGTGAGCCGCGGTGTCGGCACGAGCGTCTTGCCTGTGCGGTTCACGTGCCGGCCAGAGCTCCCCGTGTTCCGGCTGATCGCCGGGTGACGTCCTGCCCGACGACGGATGTCCGGGGGGTGAGCCGCCGCAGTCCGTCAGTCGCGCTTCGGTTCTGCGGAGAGCGCGTCCAGGCGGCACGCGACCGACAGCGAGAGCCCCACCTCGACGAGCGAGATGGGCCGCTGCTCGATGGCTCCCGGCGGCGCGCAGTCCACGAGCGAGAGCGGCGCCGACGCCGCCTGCGCCGCCTCCGCGAACGACCGAGCCCTCCGGACCCATTGCTCGGTCAGCTGCGCGCGGTGCCCCTCCGGCTCCTTCACCTCGGCCCGAGGCTGCCCGAAGGTGGCCCCGCGCCGCCCGTCCTTCGCGGCCTGGACCGCGGCGCTCACGTCGCGCCGGACCTGCGCCACGGCCGCGGCCAGCCGGCTCCTCGCCCAGAAGTCGAGCTCGGGGGCGAGGCGTACCTCGATCACGCCGTCGACGGCGGCCGATACGGCGTCGCCATCGCTCTCTGCCTTGTCGGGGAAGACTGCGGTGAACGATGCGCCAAGCATCTTCACCGTGGATGCGCCGGCGGTCGCCTCCGTGAGCTGTCGCCCCAGGTCCTCCACCGAAGCCTTCGCCGCGGTGAGGGCGCGCTGCGGATCGGCGTCGGTCTCCTGGAGCGCGAAGCTGAGGACGAGCACGTCGGGGCGGACGACCAGATCGGCCTGGACCGCCCCCCGACTGGGCAACGCCGGCGCGGGCAGCATGCTGGGCATGCTCGCCGACGTGGAGCCCAGGCTCGACGCGTAGGAGGGGGAGAGGGCCGCGCCGGGCGCCGCCCCGGATGCGCCCCCGCAACCGGCCAGGAGGGCGAGGGCGAAAACCGCGGTTCGCATCGGGGGCCGACGCTATCACGCGCATCGAAACCCAGCAATCGTACGGCCGGGTTGGATCCGCTGTGCACGATCTGGAAGGCGTGCCGCCGTGCCATCCGCGACGTCGACGCGGGACCTTCGGTACGGGAGGCGTGACGCGAGCGCATGGCGCGTGCGTGCGCCGGGTCATCGACGTGAAGCTTGCCGCCTTTTATCCCACCCGCCCGATCACCGTGGGGCCTTCTGGGCATATAGGACGGCCACTTTCTGACGCCTGCTGCAGGCACCGCCAAGGGGTTGCACTCCTGGGATGGAGGATTTTTGTGATGAACAGGGCACGAGCTTCGACCGTCGGCATATTGCTCGCGTTTCTCCTGGTGGGTTGCGGTTCTTCGAGCGGCCCGGAAGAACCCGAGAGCTCGGGCGGCCCGGGTGCGGGTGCGGGCAGTAGCGGGAGCACGGGCGGCAACGGGAGTACGAGCGGCAACGGGAGCACGAGCGGCACCGGGAGCACGAGCGGCAACGGGAGCGCGACGACAGGCAGCGGCGAAGGGACGGGTGGCGCGACGGGTTCGAGCGGTGCCGGCGGCGATCCGGGTGGAGACGGGGGTTCTGGCGGCTCGTCCACCGGGACCGGCGGTGACCCCGACGTGGTCGAGCCCACGCTGATCACCTCGGGCGCGAACGAGTACTGGAAGATCGGGACGCCGACGGAAGTGACGAGCGGCAATGCCGACGTGACCGTCGATGACGCGGCAACGCAGCAGCGATGGGATGGCTTCGGCGGCTCGTTCAACGAGATGGGCTGGAACATGCTCTCGATGCTCAGCGAGTCCGACCGGCAGCGAGCCATCAAGCTTCTCTTCGACAAGGACGAGGGCGCAGGGTTCGCCTACGGGCGCATCCCCATGGGGGCCAGCGACTATGCGATGGATCGCTATAGCCTCGACGAGAAGAAGGATGATTTCACGATGGAGAGCTTCTCCATCGCGCGGGACAAGGAGAAATTGATCCCGTACATCAAGGCGGCGCTCGCCGTGAGGCCCGGCCTCCACCTCTGGGCCAGCCCCTGGACGCCCCCCACCTGGATGAAGAGCAACGGCGCCTTCGACGGTGGCAAGATGAAGGACGACGCGAACACCCTGAAGGCACATGCCCTGTACTTCGCGAAGTTCGTGGAGGCGTACGCCGCAGAGGGCATGACCATCGAGGCGGTCCACCCCCAGAACGAGCCGACCTACGAGACGAGGTATCCGAGCTGCGCGTGGACGGGGCAGCTCATGGCCAAGTTCATCGGCACCTACCTCGGGCCGCTGTTCGAAGAGCGCGGGATCAAGGCTCAGATCTTCCTCGGCACGATGTCCAATGACGCGGCGGACCCGGGGATCCTCAGCGCCGTGACCGGCGATGCCACCGCGATGAAGTACGTCAAGGGCTTCGGGCTGCAGTGGAACATGCGGGGCAGCGCAGCCGGCCTGAAATCGCGCAACCTGCCGATCGTGCAAACGGAGCACCAGTGCGGCAACTACAACTGGAACCCGCCGGGGGTGCCGGTGTTCAACCCGACCACGGCAGCGAACGATCACGCCTACGGGCAGGAGAGCTGGGGGCTCATCCGCGACTGGATCAAGGCGGGGGTGAACTCGTACAACGCGTGGAACATGGTGCTGGACCCAGTGGGCAAGAACATCGACTCGCAGCGGCCGTGGCCCCAGAACGCGCTCCTCAACGTGAAAGCCGACACGAAGGAGCTGATACTGACCCCTGCCTACTACGTCTTCCGCCACGTCTCCCAGTACGTCGATCCTGGAGCGATGCGCGTCAACACGACCGGCGGGGACGCGCTGGCCTTCAAGAACCCTGACGGCACCATCGTCACGGTCATCTACAACTCCGGCAGCTCCGCGAAGACGACCACCCTCAGCGTGGCCTCCAAGAAGCTCCAGTTCAGCGTCCCTGCCCGCGGCTGGGCCACCGTCAACTGGAAGTGAGCCGCGCGCGACCCGACCCGGGTTGACCTGTCGCGGCCCGAAGCTGTCGACAGCCTCCCGGGAGAGGTGAAGCTTAAACCGGAGGGTGTCGACAGCCTCCCGGGAGAGGTGAAGCTTAAACCGGAGGGTGTCGACAGCCTCCCGGGAGAGGTGAAGCTTAAACCGGAGGGTGTCGACAGCCTCCCGGGAGAGGTGAAGCTTAAACCGGAGGGTGTCGACAGCCTCCCGGGAGAGGTGAATCTCAAACCGGAGGGTGTCGACGCTCCGCAGCGTCGCCGCGCTCGGCCTTGCGAGCCTCCGGCCCCGGGGCGCTATGATCGCCCTCCATGGACGCCGCTTCCTTCCTCGCCGAGCTCGAGCCGCAAACGCACCACGACCGTGTCCGCCGCGTGGTGGAGCTGGGCCGCGCCGCCGCGCGCGGCGACGCCGGCGCAAGCGCGCTCCTCGGCGCGCTCTGGAAGAGCGCTCAGCCCTACGAGCGCCTCCTCGCGTTGATGAGCGTCTACGGCTCGGGCGACGGCGCGCGCGTCGTCGCGGCCGTCTCCGACCCGTCCCGCTCCGTGCGGCGGCGCGCAAGCCGCATGATCGCCCGCTTCTGCGACGACGCGCAGGCGCTCGCGGCGCTCGGCGCCCTCCTCGAGCGGCGCACCCTCCGGCGCACCGTCGCCCAGCTCGCGCGGCGGAAGCGCCAGGCCGCCGTGGACGCCTTCCTCGGCGCGCGCATGCAGGCGGGGCGCGATCCCCTGATCGTAGATCTGCTCCCGTTCGGCTCCGAGGCGCTCGTGTCGGCGCACCGGCGCGCCATCGACGAGGCGGGCGGCCCGAGCTGCCTCGATCGGCTCGGCGTGAGGCACCCCGCGGCCGCGGCGCGCTGGTTCGGGGAGGCGATCGCCCGCTCCCCGTCCCTCGACGTCCGCCAGCGCTACCGCCTCGCGCCGCTGCTCGTCCCGCTCGCCAGGCGCGCGCCCGACGCGGCGCTCCCGCTGATCCAGGCCCTCTTCGAGCGCGGCGAGGAGCCCTCGTTCCTCGCGGGCCCGCTGCGCTTGCTCGCCCGATCGCGCCCGGCCGCCACGTTCGACCTCCTCAAGGCGCGCCACGAGAGCGGACGACCCGCGCGGCCGCCCGGCGCCTTCGAGGTGGTGCGCTTCGACAAGGGCGCGCCCGCCCTCGGCGCCGAGCGCCTCGAGTACCTCATCCGCCACGCCTGGGGCGCGCTGAGCGACGGCAAGCGGGGCCCGCGGTGGTTCCTGCGACTGCGTCCCGACGACCAGAAGGCGGTCCTGCGGGCCTTCCTGCTCGGAGGGCGAGGGGGCTTCGGCGCCTTCCTGTTCCGCTACGTGAAGGCCGAGTCGGCCGAAGAGCAGGCGCTCCGGGAGCGGGCCTTCGAGCGGTGGTCCTGCGCGGCGCAGGCCGCCGACGGATCGATCGCGCCCGAGGTGCTCGACGCGCTGCCTCGCGACCTGCGCGAGCGCGAGGCGAGGCGGCACCTCTCGAGCTGCCCGTCGCTCGTCTCGAAGCCGGAGCGGCGGATGAGCTACGCGCGCCTCCTCTCCTTCGCCGAGGCCAAGGAGGTGCTCGCGCCGCTCCTCGGGCACCCGGAGGGCGAAGAGCGGGCGAAGGCGCAGGCGCTGCTCGTCGCGAGCGTCCTGCACGACCGGGGCGCGCTCGCGGACGCCCTCGCGAACGTGCGCGCCCGCAAGTTCGAGCAGGATCCGGTGCGGCGGGCGATGCTCGGCGCCCTCGCCGCGCTGCCCATCGGCAGGTTCGCGCAGGAGCACCTGGAGGCCGTGGGCGCCGTGGCGCAGGACGCGCTCGACGCCGCGGACCTGTCCCACGCCACGGCCTCGGCCGTCGAGCGGCTCGTGGTCCGCCTGTTCCGCATCGACGGGGCGTGGGGGGCGCGCTGGATCGCGAAGATCCTCGCGGTGCGCGGCTCGGTCTCGACGGCGGGCCTCGGAGAGGGGCTGACCCGGGCGGAGGCCGAGCGGCTCAGCCCGGCGCTCGCGCAGCTCGCGGGCGCGTGGTGCACCGGCGAGCGGGCAGGGGCGGTGCTCTCGCTCGCGCAGAGCCTCGGCATCCGCCTCGCTGTGGTCACGCCGCTGCTCGAGGCGCTCGAGCGGCTGTCCCGCGAGCTCCCGTTCGTCGGCGTCGCGGCGGGCGCGCTCGGCCTCCTGCGCGCCCACGACAGGCCGCGGTTCGCGCGGCTCGTTCCCGCGCTGCTGGGCGAGGACAGGAGCTTCGTGCTGATCGGCGCCGTCGCCCGGCACGTGAGCCAGAGGCGCCAGGATCTCCTGGGCCCCCTGCTCGACCGGACGCAGCCCATGACCGGCAGGTTCGCGACGGGCAAGACGCGCTGGGTGCTCGATTTCGGCGGAGGCCACGGCCGCTGGACGGCGAGGCAGCAGGAGAGCTATGCCGCCGGCCTCCGCGGGCTGCTCGGCGACGAGACCAGCGACGTCCCCACGCTGCGGTTCGCGATCTCCGCGCTGGTCCGGCTCGCGTACGTCGACGCCTCGGCGGTCACCCCGTTCGCCTCCGATCCGAGGCCGCCCCTGCGCGAGATGGCCATCCGGGGCCTGCCGTGGCTCGACGCAGGCCAGGGCGTCCCCGTCCTGATCGAGTGCCTGGGCGACGATCGCGCGCGCTGGGCGATCTACGCGCTCCGGAAGGCCTTCGCCGAGATGTCCCGGGAGCGGGTGCTCGCCGAGCTCCGGGCGGTGCCGACAACGAAGGTGACCGTGGCCAAGGAGGTCGTGCGCCTGCTCGGCGAGCTGGGCGGCGACGACGCCTACCGGGACCTGCTCCGGCTGGACGGCCCGAAGACCCACCGCGACGTGCGGATCGCGCTGCTCCGGGCGCTCTGGGACCACCTGGACAAGCCCGAGACCTGGGACGTCTTCGGCCGCGCCGCCCGGGATCCCGACTGGATCGTGGCCTCGAAGCTCGCGGACATCCCGCTCGGCAGGCTGTCGACCGAGGCCGAGCGGCGCGTGGTGGACCTGCTCGCCGCGATCCTCGGGCGGGCGGAGCCGGAGGCGCGGCTCGATCTGCTGCGGCGCGCCGCGCACCTGCCGCTCCGGGACGACGCGCGGTCGCTCTTTCGCCGGCTGCTCGAGCACATGGCCGCGCCCGCGCCCGAGGAGGCGGCGGAGGCGCTGTCCGCGGCGCTCGCCAGGATGCAGCATGGGGAGGTCGCGACCGTCGTCCAGCGGCTCGCGGAGCTCTTGCCGAGGCGCCGGCACCTCGTGGCGTTCCTTCCCGCGCTCACGGCGCGGCTCGGCCCGTACGCCGCGAAGCACCACGTCGCCGTCGGGGAGGGCCTGCTCGCCGCGCTCAAGGCGGATGCCCTGGCCGTGCCCCAGTACCTGGGGCTCGCGGCGCGCCTGCTCCCGTGGAAGGCGCTCGGGCAGGCGCTCGCGGAGCTCGGCCGGCGGGACCTCTTGCACCACGACGCGATGGTCGCGGCGATGTCCGCGGTGCACGGCTGCGTCCACCCGTCGCAGCTCGAGCAGGAGCTGCGGGGGAGCGCCGATCCGCGGCTGCGCCGGCTCGCGCTGGAGGCGCTCGTGCAGGCGGCGTCGCCGAAGAACGGCTGGACGGCGGACCGGCGCGAGTTGCTGGCAGAGCGCTACAGGAAGGATCCGTCTCCCGCCGTGGCGGGGCCGGCGTCGTTCGTCACGCCGCCGTGAGGGGCGCTCGCTGCGCTGCCGTGAGGCGGCGCGCGGCGGGCGAGCGCCTGGCAGGGCTCATCGCACGACGACAGCGCGGCCATCGACCGTGGTAATCACCGCCTCCGCCATGGCGAGGTCGGCTGTCGGCGATGTCTGTTCGATCAGGCGGCGACGATCCGCCCTCTCGTCCTTCGTCGAGCGCACGAACGGCCAGAAGAGCTGCTCGGCCCACGGCTCGACCGGCGCGCCCTCGGGCAGCCCGAAGCCCTCCTGGCGCGCGTGCGGGATCATCAGCGTGCCATGGAGCCAATCGAAGCAGACGAGGGTGGCGCCATAGTTCTTCATGGCATTGCCGAAGCGGCCGACCCCGTGGTGCACATGGTGCGTGTCGGGAAGCGAGACGATGCGCTCGAGCACCCGCATGACAGGACGCGTGAAGCGGCTCTGCTGGAGATGCAGGTCCCAGCGGAGATCGCTGTGCTCCATCAGCGCGATCAGCGTCCTGAAGGCCAATCCCACGACGTAGGCGCCCGGGTGGCCGAGCCAGACGACGAGCGGGGCCAGCCATGTGCCTGGTACCAGGACGTCCCATAGCCAGTTTTCGCGGTACGTGACCGCGATGTTCATGTTGCGCGGCACGTGGTGCGGCTTGTGGATCCGCCAGAGCCAGGGCCGTTCATGGCTCAGGCGGTGCACCCAGTACAGCCCGTATTCATCGAGTAGCAGGTAGACCGGCAAGACCAGCCAGGGGCTCACGTCCGCGAGCGCGTCCTCCGAGCCGGGCCAGAGCGATCCGAGCGCCCAGATCACGGCGACGAAGGACGCGCCGCGGATCACGAGGTAGGCGCCGACGGACAGGAGGCTCGCGCCGAGCTCCCGCATGGTGAGCACGCCTGGGCGCCGGTACAGGCCGAACGCGACCTCGAGGGCGGCAAAGAGCGCGAGGAGAACGAGGACGAACATCGTGCTGTGGATGATCATGAGGGCTCTCCTTTCGAGCGTGGTGGCCGGGCTCAGGCGACCGCAGAGGCGGCGCCAGCCACCGAGCCGCGGTCCAGGAATCTATCGTGATGCAAGTGCTTCGGCGGAATCTCGCCGCGCAGCACGTCGAGCGCGGCGTCGATCATCCCGGGCGGCCCGCACACGTAGGCCGCGCAATCGGCGTGGCCCGCGGCGACCCCACGAAGGTAGTCGGTGACGTGCCCCTTCCGCCCTGTCCAGCTCGAGCCTTCGGGCTCTTGCGAGAGCACGGGCACGAAGACGAATCGACCTCGCCATCGCTTCTTGATCGAGGCAATGGCGTCGAGCGCATAGAGATCCTGCCGGGTGCGCGCGCCTACGACCAGCGTCACGTCTCGGGCGAGCCCGTCCGAGATCCCCTGCTCCAGGATCGCCTTGATCGGAGAGAGCCCGGTGCCTCCTGCCACGCAGAGGAGCGGCCGATCGGCCTCGTGGTAGCGGAAGGTGCCGTGTGGCCCCGAGAAGCACAGGCGCGCGCCCGTGCGATCGGCCCCGAAGAGCCAATCGGTGAAGGCCCCGCCCGGCACGTGGCGGACATGAAAGAGCGCCCTTCGCGGCGAGGCGCGATCCGGCGCCTCGGCGAAGGAGTAGCAGCGCGGCTTGTCGAGCCCCGGTACGCCGGGCACCGTGAGCTGTGCAACCTGCCCGGCCACGTAGTCGACCTCCGCGGTGAGGTCGACCTCGAGCGCGAGGACGCTGGGCGAGAGCGGCGTCACGCGCGCGACGCTCGCGTCGATCTGCACCGGCGCTGGACGCGTCGAGCGCCCGCGGCCCGTCCCAGGGACCTCGACCGCCACGTCCTCCGACACGGCCAGGCTCTGGCAGGCGAGGACGAAGCCGGCAGAGAGCTCCTCGGGCGCGACGTGGCGCGAGATATCGCTCTTGAGGCGGATATGGCCTCTGATGAGGCGGCACTTGCAGGTGCCACACTCGCCCGCGTTGCACATGTGTGGAAATGAAATGTTCCCGCGTACGGCTGCGCTGAGCAGCGTTTCCCCGGCCTCGATACGGGCCGCGCGATCGCTGCCCAGGACATGGAGTGTGCCGGCTCGACCGCTCGTCCGGCCGCCGAATGAGATAGCCTTCACGATGTTATGTTTCCCTCTCGTACGCGGCTTCATGGGGGCGGCCCCCCCGAAAAGCCCAATCAAGAAATGGTATGAGGCAGATTGCCGGCGTGAATATTCCGCCGAATCCACGGCCGCCCGTCTCCCTCTGGGTCGAGCTCGCCCGCCGGGGACGCGTCAGATGCGGCTGCAGAGCTCGATGAGGGATCGCCGCAGCCACTCGTGGGCCGGGTCGCCGTCCTGACAGGCATGCCACATCATGAACAGCGGGATCGGCTGGATGGGGAGCGGACAGCTCACCACCCGCACGGGGAAGTGCTGCTCGAACAGCCGCGCCAGGGGGAGCGGCAACGTGCAGACGAGGTTCGACTGCGAGACGATGAACGGCATCGAGAGATAGCGGGGGACCTGCGCCCGCACGCACCGCGATCGCCCGACGAGGGCCTGAATTTGCTCTGCCAGGTTGGTCTGGCCCTCGCGCGGCTCGATGATGACGTGCTCGAGCGCCATGTACTCGTCGAGGGTCAGCGAGGGGCCCACGGTCGGATGATCCTGGCGCACCAGCGAGACGAGCTCGACGTCGAGCACGCGCGTTCGCCGGAACTCGTCGCCCGGGATGACGATGTGATCCAGGACGAGCTCGACCTTGCCGAGCCGCATCTCGTTCTGCAGCGAGGCCCCGGGCTCGCGGCAGATATCGAGCCGGACGCGGGCGCCGAGCTGCTCGAGCCACTGCAGAAAACGAGGCAAGAGGATGGCCTCTCCGAGGTCGCTGATCCCCAGCCTGAAGGTGCGGCTCGCCGTGCAATCGAAGGCGCCTGTATGGGCGAATGAGGCATGGATCAGGTCGAGCGCCTTGCGGATCGGGCCGGCGAGCGCGAGGGCGCGCGGCGTCGGGGCCATCTCCTTGCCGCGACGCACGAAGAGATCGTCGTTGAACAGGAGCCGCAGCCGGCCGAGGGCGCTGCTCACGGCCGGCTGCGTCATGCCGAGTCGCTCGGCCGCTCGCGTCACGTTGCGCTCGGTGAGCACGACGTCCAGCACCGTGAGCAGGTTCAGGTCCACGGCGCGCAGGCGCGGCAGCGGCGGTGCGTTCATGGGGGAAGGGTAGCGCCGCCCCGACGCCCGCCGCCGAGAGCCCGAGCGGCGAGCTCTTCCATGCGCCTGCCGTCGAGAGGTAGCGGCCGGCGCCTACGGTGGCCCGGGCGCGGCTTCGATGCCGCCTGGCCCGACGCCCGGGGGTGGCGGCATCGCCGCGGCCACGAGGGCCACGCTCGCCCCGCGCGAGAGCCCGAGGGTCACCTGGGTCCCCGCGGGCACGCGGATCAGGGACCCAACCAGATACCCCAGCTTGCCGGTGACATCGTGGCCGTCCACCGAGACGATCACGTCCCCCACCTGCAGGCCCGCCGCCGCGGCCGGACCGCCGGGGCGCACCTCGATCACCTTGTGCGGCCGCATGGCCATCTCCATCGGCGACCGGGGCGGCTCGACCGTGAACCCGAGATCGCCGGGCGGCTCGTCCTGCTTCACCCGGCGCTTCGCCATGAGCAACCGCCCGACGTCGGTCTCCGCGCCCGGTTCCACATCGACCGGGATCATCGCCGCGTCGAACGCCGAGCTCATCGGGTCCGCGGGCATGAGCATGAGCACGAGGGGACCTCTGGGGACACGGTCGAGGTGAAAATGACCCGCCCCGTCCGTGACCTCGCGTTGCTGCACCGGAGAGGGCGCGATTCCGCCGGCGCGCGGGTACGCGTGCACGGTCACCCCGGCCATGGGCGCGCCGTCCTCCAGGGACACCACCTGACCCCGGATGGCGACGCGCCCGGCGAGCGTGAGCACCACCCCGCTCCGCTGCTCCCCCTGCGCGAGCGTCACCTCCCCCGTGGCCGTCCCCTCCGGGGCGTCGGCTGCGATATCGTACTTGCCCGCCGGCAGATCGCTCATCGTCCAGGCCCCGTCCGTGAACGAGAAGGACTCGCTCCGGAAGAACGGCGCTTCGCGGCCCGTGACGCGGATCGTGAACTGATCGGGCGGCGCGCCGCCGGGGCGGGAGACAGCGCCGGAGACGGTGCCAGTCTCCTGGATCGTGAGCGTCACGGTGTCGCCGATATGGACGTGCTCGACGGCGGCGCGGCCTCCTCCGCGGCGCTGCGCCTGGACCGTGTACGTGCCCCGGCCCAGGTTCCCGATCACGAACTCCCCGTCGGGATCGGTGAGCACCGGCGCGTAGGGCCCCATGCTCTCCAGCGGTGGGGGTGGAGGGGCCGGAGCGCCCGGCTCTCCCGCGCCCTCGGGCTCTCGCTGAACATTGACGAACGCGTCCGCCACCGGCCTGCCGCTCCCGTCGATGACGCGCCCGTGGATCTCGCCGTTCTGGCGCTCCACGACCAGGCTCACGCGCGCGGCCGCCCCTGCCTTCACGTTCACGGCGACCCCGGGGTCGCCGTCGCCGACCTGGCCTGGCGCCCTCATGGGCATACCCCCCTGCATGGCCCAGATCCGATACGCGCCCGGCGCGACCCCCTTGATCACGAAGGTCCCGTCCGCGAGGGACTTTCTCGGAGGGCCGTTCCACCCGGGCTGCTGCGCGCTCAGCATGACGTCCGCGCCTGCAACGGGGCGGCGGTCCTCATCGATCACCGTGCCCTCGACGCTGCCCCCGCTATCCATCACGAGGGTGATCTCGGGAGCGCGCTCATCGACGAGCTCGACCTCGACCGGTTCGGGCGGAATGTGATCGTTCGAGTGCGCCATGACCCTGTGCTTGCCGGGGAGGAGCCCCCGGAGCACGAAGCGGCCGTCGTCATCGCTCTGCCCGACGGGGCCGGGCAGCATCGCCCTCATGTCGGTCGGGCTCGCGTGGACCATGGCGCGCACGGGCTTGTCCTCGCGGTCCACCACCCGGCCCCGGAGCGACAGCCCGGCGCGGACGGTCCACACGAGGCCCTCGACGTCCGCCTCGCCGACCTCCACGGCGGGGTAGGTCGGCTCCGACGCGTGATCCTGGCAGAGCACCATCACCTGGTACGAGCCGGGCAGCACCCCCTCGAAGCGCGCTGAACCGTCGGCCTCGAGGACAGCGGGGAGCCAGCCGCTCCCTTCGTGAAACAGGGTGACGGAGCCGCTCGCGCAGGGCCCGCCCCCGGGCGCGACCTCCACGCGGCCAGCCACGCTGCTGGCGGGGTGCATCTCGATCACCACCTCGCTCGAGGTCTGACCGATCCCGAGCACCACGCTCGCGCGCGCCTGGCCATATCCGCCCGCGGCGCGCGCCGTGGGCTTGTAGCGCCCGGGCGCCAGCCCTGGGATGCGGAAGCGCCCCTCCGCGTCGCTCGACGCGGGTTTCACCTCCCCGGGGCCCCACCGCTGCTCCATCCCGGGACTGATCTTCGCGCCGGCGATCGGCTCGCCCGACCCCGCCTCGACGACCCGCCCCTCGATCACCGAGCCGGGCGTCAGCAAGATCTCGAGCGGCGGCCCCGGCGCCATGCCGTGCTGCGACCCCTCGGCATACCCGTCGGCGGTGGCGCGCGCCAGGCAGTATCCCTCCTCGGTCCACGCGGAGAAGGAGCCCTCTGCGTCGGAGCGGGTCACCGCGGCGCCCTGGTGCGACCCCAGGAAGCCATGAATCATGACGAGCGCCCCGGCGATGGGCCCGCCGCTGACGTCCTTGACGTGGCCCCGGACCTCGACGCCGCCGCGGACGAGCGTCAGATCGACGCCGGTGCGCGCCTCTCCCTGGCGGAGATCGAGCCAGCCGGCGCGGTCCGGGGCAGGGGAGGTGTAGCTCGCGGGGCGGTGGCCCGGCGCCGAGGCGAAGATCGTCAGGCGCGCGGGGGAGAGATCCGCGATCTGGTAGCGGCCGTCCTCTCCTGCGGGCGCGCATGTCGGCTCGCCCAGATCGAACGGCGTCAGGCCGCCCGCGCCGCCGCTCGCGCCGGCGCACACCAGCGCTCCGGCGACGGGCGAGCCGGCCGCATTGGCGACCCGCCCCGCGATGCTCCCGAGCTTCGGGGGCGGCGCGTCCCTCGCGCGGAGGCGCCGCGCTCCCCGCGTCGAAGCGGCGCTCGCCGGAGGTGCGGGGCCGTCCGGCGGCGGCTCTGCGGCGCGGAGCCACAACAAGAGGCCCAGGATCCCCGCCGCCGCCAGCCCGAGCACGACAAGGGGTAGCCACCGTCTCGCTTCCGCTCTCTTCATGGCCTGACAGCCCCTCCTTCGTCCGCCGCCCTCTGCCGCCGGGATTACTAATCCATCGCACGCACGCGCGGCGAGGCCTCGCCCTGGGTAGCAGGATCACGGCACGTTCCCACGGCGGGGCGCGGGTGCTTGCCTTGTCGCCTCATCGGGGGAGTATCGAGTGGCTCGACCCGCCCCCGGAACCCCCATATGCGTTAACCAGCCTTCGCGCCGCGTTCTTCTACATCCGAACGTTTACGTGGTCGTAGTCGTAGTCGTAGTCGTGGTCGTGGTCGTGGTCGTGGTCGTGGTCGTGGTCGTCAACGGTAAGCCGTGAACGACCACGACCACGACCACGTAAACGTTCACGACCACGTAAACGTTCACGACCACGTAAACGTTCACGTTCACGTTGGTGATCGTTGGTGCCGAGGAGAAGGGGAGGGCTTCGTGCCCTGAGCGTGACCGAACGAGCTTGGTTAACCCTTATGCCCCGGAACCGCCGACCCGCCCTCCTGAATGCGTTGGGCCCACCGCGGGCCGTTACGGGCAGGCGGTCCCGTCGGCCAGCGCGGTGCACTCCTCCGGGTTCTCGAACGCGCGGCTCACGTGGAGCAGCCGGCAAGAGACCGTGTCGCCGCCCTCGGCGCTCGCCACGGAGTAGTGGGAATCATGGGCGGCTCCCGCCATCGTGCTGCACTCGCTCTGGCACTCCGCGCCCCAGCCCTCGTACGCCTCGCCGAGGGCCTCCTTGCAGGCCGCTTCGAAGAGCGTGCAGTACGACACGCAGTTGCCTGTCACGCCCGAGCCCGGCTCCTCGACCCCGCAATGGCCGTCTCCGCCCGGCCCCGTGTGCGGGCAGTGGGTCGTCGGCGCCAGCATGGCGCTGTAAGCGTGGTACTTGCGGCAGCCCACGGTGTTCTCGGTCCGGTCCTCCGCCCCGCCGGGAGGGAGCGCCGCGCAGACCGCGAGGCACTGCGCTCTCGACTCGTAGACGGCCAGATCACCCGTGCACGACGTCATGACCACCTGGCAGAAGTCCTCGCAGCTCGGCTCGGTCCCGTCCGGATCGGCGCAGGGCTGCACGGGCGTCAGGCTCGCGTGCGGGCAGTGCTCCTCGGGGTCCACCGTCGCGGAGCTCACGTGCACGAGGCGGCACTGCAGCGTGTCGCCGTCGTGGTTCTCGATGACGTCGAACATGTCCACGTCCTTGAGCCCCGCGCACATGGCGACGCAGTCCTCCTCCGTGGGGACCTCGAGCGTGCACGCCGCGGCCCGCAGCGCGCAGTAGCTCTCGCAGTTGCTCCCGCACTCGCCGCCGCCGCCCGGGCCGGCCGCTGGACAGTGCACCTCGACCTCGCCCGTGGCCCCCGCCAGCTCCGCCTGGCGGGCGCGGCACGCGACCGTGTTGTCCACGGGCTCCAGGGGATCGCCCTCCGGGAGCAGCGCGCACACGCCCTGGCAGGTCTCCAGCGTGGCATAGACCTGGTGCTCTCCCGTGCAGTTCGCCATCACGTCGGCGCAGTACGACGCGCATTGCTCGCTCACAGGCGCCTGCCCGCCCCCCGTCTCCGCGCCGCCCGGGTCGAAGGTGCGGTCCTCGATGCCGGCGATGGCCTGGCAGCCGAGCCACGCGAGGCTCGAGAGCGGGGCGAGCAGGGCGAGCGACAGGAGCCCTGTCATGCGTCTCATTCGAACGTACCTCCCACGCGCAACCCGACATTGCGCGCGTCCACGAACGCTCCCACCTGGACGGGCGGGGTCTGCCTCGGCGCGACGACGAACACGAGGACGGCGCCGCCGATCGCCGCCGCCGCGCCGAGCCCGAACGCGACGTTCGACACGGTGGCGGCGCTCTTGGCCTCCTCGGTCAGCGTGACGCCGCGCTCGTCCTCGCACGTGCTGCCGCCCTTGCAGTAGCCCTCCGCGTCGCTGTTCTTCGAGATGGCCTTCACGCCGAAGAACGTCCCGACGCCGAGGCCCACGACGCCCGCGCCGCCCACGACGAGGCCGATCAAGCGCGTCGTGTGGCCCCCGGACGCCGCCTGCGCCGGCGCCGGCGCAGGGGCGCCGCGCGCCGGCGCGGGGCCTGTCCCCTGGGCGGGCGGCGGCTCGAGGGGCGCAGTCGGCGACCCCTCGATCCGCTTGAGCGCCGGGACATCGACGCTCGCTGGGCCCTTGTTGTCGCCCCCGAGCTTCACGGTCGTCGTCCAGGTCTCGTGGCCCGGGGCGCTCGCCTCGATCGCGATCTCGCCCGGATCCACGGGGAGCGCGACGCCGAAGACCGCAGGATCGACGGCCTTTCCGGCGGAGCGCACCTTGAACCCCTCGATCGCGAGGTTCTCGGCCGCGACGCCGATGCTCAGCTTCGACAGGCCCGGCTCCAGCCGGGCCGCCCTCGCCTGCGCCTTGCGGGCGCGGTCGGCTTGCCCCGCGGCCTGGGACTCCGACATGGCCTGCCGGAACGTGGCCCAGGCGCTCGCCGTGCGGCCGGTGTTCTCGTAACACTCGGCCAGGTAGAGGAGCGTGCCGATGCCCGGATCGATGCGCTGGCTCTGCTCCAGCCTCGGGCACGCCTCCGCGCTGCGCCCCTGCTTCATCAGGTCGAGCGCCGCGTCGAAGAGCGCCTCCGCCGCCGCCTTGTCGGCGGCGCTCGGCTCCGCCCGCGCGGGGAGGCCCCCGGAGATCAACGCCGCGCACAGGCCCAGGCCGACGCAGTGTGCGATGCTTCGCTGACGACGTTTCAACCGCCTCATACGTCCCGTGTTCTCCTCCAAGCTGGCCACGGCGGCCCCGGGGGGCCGTCGCCGGATCGACGCGAGCGCCACGCTCAGCGCCGCCCGCCGAAGTCGCTGATCGAGTTGCCCTGCGTGGGCTCCGGGCGCGCTCCCGCGCCCGGGTGCGAGCGCTCGACGGGCCGGGCCGTGGCGGTCGCCCGCGGAGCGCCCGTCTGCGCGGGCGGCGCGGAAAGGTGCGCCGCTGGGCTGGAGGACGCCGCCGGCGGCGGCGCGGGCGCGCTGGAAGAGGCCGCCGGCGCGGTCGGGGCTGGCGAACCGCCGGCCACATCGGGCGCGGCGCCGGTGGCGCCGGGAGCCTCGTGCGCGTCGCCCTTCGCCGTGGCCTCGGCGCTCGGCGCCGCCGTGGCCTCGGCGGTGGGCGCAGCCGCGGCTGCGGGGGGCTGTCCCTGGTCGGTGGCGAGCCCGGAGCGCAGGAAGAACAGGGCGCCGAGCGAGGCCCCCGCCAGCAAGGCGCCGACGGCGATGGCCAGGGCGACACGCGCCCCGTTGCGGACCGTTCGCACCGGATGGCCCGAGTTGCTCCACGAGTTGACCGTGGGCCCCGTCTCCGCGTTGGGCGCGGTCGGCGAGGCCGGCACGAAGGACGGCGTGCCGGGCGCGAAGGAGGGCGAGGACGGCGTGCCGGGCGCGAAGGACGGCGAGGCCGGCGCGAAGGACGGCGAAGACGGCGTGCCCGGCGCGAAGGGCGGGCCCCCGTGCGGTATCGACGGGCGCGATCCGGCGCCCTGAGCGCCCCCGCTCGGCACGCCCGTCTGGAGGATCGACGGCCGTGCGATGTCCGAGGAGCTGCCGAGCACGCGGCGCGCCCTGTCGACGTGCATGTGGCCCGTGGCCGGGCCGAACGGGAGCAGCGCGGCGGCCAGATCGCCGACGTTCCTCCACCGCTGGTCGCGGTCCTTCGCGAGGCAGTGCATCACCACGGCGTCCAGCTCGCGCGGGACGTCGGGGCGCAGCTGGGCGACCGGGGCAGCGTTCTCGTAGAGCAGCGCGTGGAAGAGCTGAGCGACGGAGTCGCCGTCGTACGGAGTCCGCCCGGTCAGCATCTCGTACAGGATGACGCCGAGAGACCAGATATCCGCGCGCATATCCACGTCCCGCGCGGAGCGCACCTGCTCGGGAGACATGTAGAGCGGCGACCCGAGGAGCGACGCTGTCTGGGTCAGCGCCACCTGATCGCGCGATATGCCGAGCAGCGACTTCGAGATACCGAAGTCGAGGACCTTGATGACCCGGTCGCCGTCGGGCCGGAGCGAGAGGAACAGGTTGGCCGGCTTGAGATCGCGGTGAACGATCCCCGCGGCGTGCGCCTCGGCCATCGCGTCGAGGGCCTGGAGCATGTACGCGACGGCCTCCACCACGGGCAGCGGACCGCGCGCGCGTATCTCGTGGGCGAGGTCGTTCCCCTCCAGGAACTCCATCACCATGTAGGGCATCCCGCCCTCCAGCGAGCCGACATCCAGGACGCGCGCCACGTGCTCGCTCTTGATCCTGGCCAGCGCGCGCGCCTCGCGCCGGAACCGCTCCGTCGGGTCGCCGCCGTCCGGCCGCAGCGAGTGCAGGAACTTCATCGCGACCCGCTGCTCGAGCTCCAGGTGCCACGCGGCGACGATCGTGCCCATCGCACCGGCGCCAACGATCTGCTCCACGCGGTACTTGCCCGCGAGAACGTCGCCCACAGCAACGGGAGCCATCGCCATGCGCCCCAGGCTAGCCGAGATCCACGAGATCACATACTTCGGCGAGCCGCGCTCTGCGTGGAGGGCGGAAAACCATCGCGGAGGCTTCCGCTGCGGCGGAACCGTGCGTCCGGGCGCTTGGTGGGCAGGCATGACACCTGCGCCGGCGAGATCTCACCGGCGTTCCAGCGCGACGCCCTCGACGCAGCGCCAGCGCTCGGTCTGCCCCTCCACGGTCCACAGCTCCAGCCGGTCGGCCCACCACGTGTCGTGGGCGAGCGCACGCACCCGAGGATCCGCGGCGAGCTCCTGGCGGCGCGCCGCCGGCAGCTCGCCGTACACGAGGCTCACGTGCGGCCGAAAGGGGGCCTCGTTCGCGCCGAGCGCGGCCTCGGCCGCGCGGCGCAGCGCCGCGAGCGGCTCGGACGGCGCCACGTCGAGGAACACGCACTGGTGTCGGGTGCTGCCGGTGGCGGGGCCCCGCGCCTCGAGCGCGACGGGGCGGAGCGCGCCGGCGTCGCCGCGCAGCCTGCCGAGCTTCGCGGCCAGCGCACCGGCGTCGCCGCGCAGCCCGCCGAGCAGGGTGAGGTGAGGCGCGAACGCCGGGCCCCCGGTCTCCCGGGCGAGCGCCTCGATGAGCTCCTCGAGCCGCGCGGCCGGCGCTCCGCCGGGGAGGAGCCACAGGGCGAACGCTGTCTCTTGCGCCATGGCCGACACCCATTGCGCCGCCGCGCCCCGCGGGCAAGCCGCCGCGCGCCGGAGCTCGCGTGAGCGCCCCCTCCGGCGACGGCCCGCTCAGGGCGCGAGCTGGGTGGCAGCGCGCGGCGGACCGCTCGGCGCGCGGCGGACCGCTCGGATCGAGCGATGAGACGCTCCTCAGCCGAGCGCCGCGTGCAGGTTCCGGTAGAACGCGTCCGCGGCCCCACCCTCGGGGATGGCCGCCGACCCGCCATCGTTCAGCTCCACCAGCATCCAGCCGCCCCCTTCCTTCTCGGCGACATCGGCCGCGTAGAAACGACCGCGCACGCGGCCGAGAATGGGCGCGAGGACATCGGCGCTCGGCGGTTCGCCCGGATAGTCACCGTCGGCCCAGTACGGTGCCGCGTAGAACGGCCGGCCGTCGAGCACGAAGAAGCGATGCTCGTTCACCAGCGGCAGCCTGCTCTTCGGGTGCAGCCCGATGCGCCGCAGCTCGACGAACTCCCGGAAGACGAGCCCACCGACGACGTGGTCGTCCTGGAGGCGAAGGAAGTTCCCCACGACGCGCCGCACGTTGGCCTCGTCGTCCGCCGCCGGGATGAAGCAGGCGTCGAACCATTCGTGCTTGCGGGACTTCACATAGTCCTTGAGGATCACGGCGCCCGATCCGAACGCCTCTCGCACGTGAACGACGACGGCTTCGAGGTCGAACATTGAGCCCGGGATCCAGATCGATCGTGCGGTGTGCTCGGCGCCGCCGATCGCCTCGTACCACTCCGGCAGATGATAGCAGTGCCGGTACGCCGCCGGCTCGGTGATCAACCGTCGGCCACGCGCGGCGACGACCTCGCTCATGCATTGATAAGCATCGAGGCCCAGGAGCCAGCCGCGGTAGATCACCTCGCCCGGGCCTTCCGGCACCCGGCGGAGCTTCACGTCGCCGCCGAGAAACACCTCGAGGTCGATGAGGCCGATGTCGAAGCCCGCGCTGGCGGCATGCCGGGCTTCCTCCTCGAAGGCGCTGTCCGGCGCGGTCGGGTGCAGCGGGTTGCTCGGGAGCAGGACGAGCGGGGCCGAGAGCATCTCGCCGACTCTATCCGACGGCGCGAAGGTCGTCATGAGGGTGTAGATCGGGCAATGACCGCGCGGACCGCGCGATGTTCAACTCGCCCTCCGCGCTCGACGCGAGCACCCAGCTCGCACTCGCAGGCGGTTTCCTACCCGCCACGCGGCGGCTCTCTATCGCAAAGCCGCGCGCGACGCGCGAGACGCCTCGCGGCGCTCGTGCCCGTGCCCGCGTCGGGCTAGTTTCGCGCCATGGGAATGACGCTGCTCAGGATGCGCATCGCTCCGCTCGCGGCCCTGGCCTGGGGGAGCGCCTGCGGTGGAAACGTCGTCGTCGACGAGATGCCCGACGGGTCAGGAGGCGCCGGCGCGACAAGCACCAGCACCAGCACCAGCACCAGCGCGGTCGGCGTCGGCGTGACCAGCGCGGGCTCGACGGCCATCTCGGCGGCGGTGGGCTCCACCGGGGTGGGCGGCGGCGACTTGAGGTCGACGTGCCTTGAGCACTGCGAGCTCTTCGAGTTGACGTGCGGGGTGGCACCGGGCGCCTGCCGCGACTTCTGTGAGGCGCACCGGTCCGCGGCGTCCGCGTGCAACGACCTGCTCATCCAGTTCTTCGATTGCGCGGTGCTCACATTGAGCTGCGATTTCCCTCCGCCCGCGTGCGAGCTGGTCCTGGAGCCGTACCTGGAGTGTGCGTCCGCTCCTCCCTGCGGGGCGGGGGTGCTCGAGTGCCCAGTCGGCGGCGACAGGGTCTGCGGTTGCGAGGGCTCGTGCCCAGGCATGGACCTCTCCGTCAGCTGCGCGCCGGTCAGAGGCGGCCCCGACATCAGCTGCGATTGCCTCGTCAACTACACGACGGTGGGCGCCTGTCAGGACGTCGGCCCGCCGTGCGACCTCGCCCTTCGCTGCTGCGGGCCGATCTTCGAGCAGTTCCGCTGAGAGGTGCGAGCGGCGCGAGGCCGCGGCGCCGCCGCTCACGGGCACGACCAGCGGCGCGCCCGCCCTGTCGCCCGGCACGCAACGCAGCGCCGGCCCGCCGAACTGGTCGCGCCGCGCCCAGAAATCGCCGTTGCTCATCCGGGACCGCGGCGAACAGCGGCGGGCCGTAGCTTGGCGGGATCGGCCGGCGCGTCGCCTGGCGGACGTCCTCGAGGAAGGTACGGAACGGGCGCGTGTCGACCGCGTTCTGCGGGCCGAGCCGCGTGGCCGGGATCGGCAGGATCATGGCGTTCGGGCCGGAGGTCGACGCCGTGTTCTGGTAGGCGAGGACGTGGACGTAAAGGCCGTTCCACTGCGCATCGCCGGCATAGAGGAGGGTGCTGGAGAGCCTCGCGGGGGAGAAGGTGCAGCATATGGTCGCGGCAGGATACACGAGGAGGAGCCTTTCACCCCCTTGCCTTTCTCTTGCCCGACCAACGTCTTGCCGGCGTGTCGCCGCGCGGAGCGCCGTCGGCGCCAGCATCGTTTACGTCACGCGTCGCCGCGCCCCCTCACGGGTGCCGGCTTCGGCGCAATAGCAACGCACGCAGGCGAACTCGGTCCTCACCATTCATGTCCAGGAGCTGGACTGTGGCGCGCCCCTCGGCCGTCAGCCCTTGAATGGTACCCTCGATCGCGACCGTGAAGTGCTCGCGCCAAGAGTGACACCTGGGGTGATACAGCGCCACGAGGATCCCAGTCTCTGGATCGATGGAGGCGATATTAGGCCCCTTCTTTAAATTGCAATGGATGCAGCAGAGACACAGATTGGCAACATCGTCGGAGCCACGATGCTGCCTCCCGATGATGTGGTCGACTTGATGGGGAAGGATTGAAGCTTCTTGAGGAAGCCGGCAGTACTCACATGCGCCCTGGGCGCGTCGCTGCACCGTCTCCCGCACATCGTTCGAGAGCTTCACGAAGCCGCGCGCATCGTCCAGAACTCCTCGGCCTCGAGCTTGAGGAGGCTAAGCCTGTCGTTCAAGCGGACGATCTCTGCGTACTCCCTTTGCTCCTCCGGGGTGAGCGCGCCTTCGGTGCTCTTCCGAGCGAGCTCCTCGACGCGTGGGGCGAGGTCTCTGCTGACGGCATCGAGCGCCGCCTCAAGCTGTTCGAGGGTTCGCCTTTCCATGAGGTTCTCCGTCCGACGTCGGCACGGAGAGCATGCCATCCCTCCGCCGTCGCCTCAAGCTCCGCACGCCTCGGGCGGCTGAAGCCGCTCCACGCCCGAGGGCCGCACGGCCCGGCGCACGACCCGTAGCAGATCCGCCCCGTGCGCCGGCGGTGCGGAGCCCTGGCTTAGGGGAGCCGTTGCTTATGCCTGTCAGCGTCATCGAGCAGAGCTCGTCAAGCGCCGAGCCCATTTGTCGAACGTCGGCCGATGAGCCGCCGGCGCCACAGGCACCCGTCGGATCTACCGGCAGGTTGGTCGGCGTCAGCGTGCACCCGGGAGGGCACCCGCGAGTCGTCGCGTGAGATCGGCCGCTGGCACTGCCTTACACCCGCTGGCGTTTTGCCCCGCCCAGAGCGGCGAGAAGTCGCCGCTGCCCTGGCTTTCGGCCTTGGCGCGCAGGGGCGCGATGGCCGACGTCGCCAAGGGAAAAGCTGGCACGGCGCCGCTCATCGGCCCAAGCTCCCTCATGAAGCGGTTCACGATGCCCCGAGCGGGTCGCCCGGTGAACAGGTTGGTGAGCGCCGTGGTGCGGGCTGCGTCGCTCTCGAGGGCCGCGCGATGCACCCTGCTCGTGGTGGCCTCGGGGCACAACAGGTAGGCCGTCCCGATCTGTGCGCCGGCCGCACCGAGGGCCATGGCGGCCGCAACGCCCCTCGCGTCCGCGATGCCGCCCGCGGCGATGACGGGGATCTTCACGGCGTCCACGATCTGCGGCACCAGCGCGAAGGTGCCGAGCTGGACGCTGAGATCGTCGGACAGGAAGCTGCCGCGATGACCGCCCGCCTCGATGCCCTGGGCGATGACCGCGTCGACGCCGCGCGCCTCCAGCCAGCGCGCCTCGTCGACCGTCGTCGCAGAGGACAGGATCTTCGCGCTCCAGCGGCGCACCCGCGAGAGCAAAGCCTCCGAGGGCAGGCCGAAGTGAAAGCTCACAACAGCAGGGCTGAACTCGTCGAGCACGTCAGCGGCCTCATCGCTGAAGGGCAATCGGCCGGGGCCGGTCGGGATCGCGCTCGCATCGACGCCGAGCTCGGCGAAGTACGGCGAGAGCCGGGCACGCCAGCTCGCTTCTCGCTCGGCGTCGGGCTCGGACTGCATGTGACAGAAGAAGTTCACGTTGAACGGCTTCGTCGTCTGCGCTCGGATGGCTGCCAGCTCCTTGCGCAGGCCGTCCGGGCCCAGCACGGCGCCGGGCAGCGAACCGAGCCCACCAGCGCTGGAGACCGCGACCGCGAGCGCGCTGCCCTGCACGCCCGCCATGGGTGCCTGGATGATTGGGAAATCGATTCCAAGGAGCTCCTGCAGCGTCGTCATGAGAATCTCCAGATCCACGGCCGAGGCAGAGTCCGGCTTTTGTCCTTTTTCGCCCAACAGAGAGCGTTCGGCCGTGGGACCTCAGCGTACGCGAAGGGCCCATCGGTAGCAACGCCGAGTTGGACGGCACCTGCTCACCTGCACGATGCACCAGTCGTTCCTCTGCCAACCTCTGCCAATTTAATTCCAATCCGAGATCAGCTCGAGCGGCATGGGTCCCGACGAGGAGCTCGCCGATGCCGACGCGATGATGGCCGGCGTGTCCGCGGGGGCATTGTACAAGGCTACGAAGCCGCAAAGACCGTTGTTGTCGTTGTAGCTGCCAAGCTTCGGTATCGCGCTAGCAAGATACCAGCAGCCGGATGAGCCCTTCTTCCAGATATTCAGCTGGCCGGTCGCGGTCGCGCACTCCGATGGAGACATGGATTTTACGCTCCTGAGGACGATTCTGAAGGTGTCGTTGCAGTTTACAGGATCGCTGCTGGGGCTAGGAACGAACTTCACTGTGTAGCGGGTAGCGCCGGCCGGGGATGACAGCCAATCACTGTGGTCACAGTATGGACCGGACTCGGTGATGAACGTGAGATCCGGGGTGGGTACCCCCATCGCGACACAAACGGGAAAACCGCTGCCGCCCGTCGATACTCCTCCGGCGGATTGCTCCAGCAGCACAGGCCCGGGATCTGTATCGCTCCCCTCGGTACCCGCTTGATCGATGGGCTCGATCACGCAGGCGGCCGAAGAAAGAGCACAGCTCATGAGGCACAACAGCAACCGATGACGTCGATACATGGTAGTCCTCCCCGGGTGGCGGGTTCTGGGGCCAGCATGCCGCGTTGGCCGCCCCGTCCAGACCGGACAGGGAGGGCTCTGCAGCTCGATACGGGTCTGTGCTGAGGTAGGCAAACGGCGTGCCCGAGAGCGCACGTCGATGCGCAAGGATGCTTTCGCCTGCGAGCGCGGCTGGGCGGCGTTCGGAGCGCGCGCCATGGAGGGAGGCTGGTGAACGCGGAGGCTGCAGCCACCAGCCAATGGCGCCTGCAGCCACCAGACAGCGCCCGAAACCGTTCCGCACCTGTACCACGTTGGCGTGCTGGCTATCCATCGAGGGGAAGCTCGTAACCGCCCGACCTTCGCCATGGGCGTGGCCCCGTATGGACGTTCCTTCACTCATCAAAACGGGTTTTGGCGAGCTGTTTCGGGGCTTCCCCCTCCCACGTCCTCGGATCGAGGTCCGGATCTGGGGGACCTAACCGCGAGACACAGCAGTGGAACAGCCGGATGGTGGCAATTCCCTTGTCCGATTCTGGTGAGGGCCCCGGAGTGGTCCGCCGGGGCTACTCGACAAAAAGAATGTTCTCTCCACCCGCGCCAGGTCGCGCAGTTGGGGCTTGACGTTTCCGAAACGTTTGGAATTCCTTTTCCCCTCCTGCGCGCAGAGCCCAGACGAGGGCTTCTCCTGCGGGGCGGGGCGGTCATCACTGGGCGTGACACGGCCGAGAGCTCCACGGTTTCAGATCCGCGGCGCGCGCGGCGCGACTACACTGCGCGGCCCGTGGACTCCGTGATGGACCGCATCGAGGCGATGGTCGCCTGGTTCCGGCAGCGCCGGTGGGCGCACCTCGCCGTGGTGAACCTGCGCATCCTGATCGGCTTCGCGTTCCTGCCGGCGGGGCTGAAGAAGATCCTCGGCGAGCCGTTCACGGATCCGGCCAATCGCGGCCCGTTCCACGAGTTCTTGCACGCGTTCCACGCGACCGGGCACTTCTACACGTTCGTGGGCGTGGTCCAGCTGGTGGCCGCGACGCTGCTCATGACGCAGCGGTTCGCGACGGCCGGCGCATTCATGGCGCTGCCGGTGACGGGCGCGATCCTGGCGTTCTGCTGGAGCACGGCGGTCGTCCCGACGGCGACGGTCGTCACGCTGATGTTCGCGGGCCTGGTCGGGCTGGCGCTGTGGGACGTCGAGCGGTGGCGCGGCGTCCTCGACGCGCCGGACGCCACGCCGCGGGCCGCGCGTGCCTCGTCACCAGCGCCGATCGATCTGCAGCTGTGGAGCCTGTGCGGGGCGGCCATCCTGGTGGCGTACCTCGCGACGTGTCTGCTCAGCGGCGGCATCTACCGGCCGCGCGGGCCCGCGTTCGACGAGCCGGGGTTCTACGTGCTGATGGCGCTGCCGCTGTTCCCGATCGTGACCGCGCTCATCGATCGTCGCCGGCGCGCGGGGCGCTGACCGTGCCGCGGTAGAGGTGCCCCTGCAGCGGTGTCATGCGCCGGCGGTACCCTCCAGCGCCACGACGATGTCGCCGAGCGGCGCAGCGAGGTGGAGCCACGCCTCGCCGCCCACGCGCAGCACGGCGAGCACGTCGTCCGCCCGGCCGCGGAACCCGCCCAGCGAGCGGGCCGGGCCGCCCTCGTCGACCGCGAGCACGGCCACCTCGCCGTCAGCGCGCGCCACGACGACGAGCACACCCGGTTCGGTCGCGCCCAGCCAGACAGGGCGGCCGCCGAGCGCGACGTTCCGGGGAGAGCCGCGCTTCGGCACCTCGTGCAGGAGCCCGCGAGGAACGTCGCAGCCCCAGAACGAGCGCAGCCGCAGGGCGGCCGGCAGCGGGCCGCCGAACGCCTCGTAGGCGTCGCAGGCGTCGTGGCCGGGGTCGAGCGGGAGCAGGTCGGCGTCGTTCGGGACGAGGCGGGCGAGGGCCGCGTCGCGCGCCTCCATGAAGCGTGGCAGCGCATGGCGAAGGCGTAACGCCGGCAGGCCACAGAGCGGTCGCAGGTCTGGGCGAGACTCACCCTCTTCCGTCACAATGCAGCGCCTGCCGCTCGGGTCGAGCAAGAGCACCGCGCGATGGCGGATCGCGATAGGTGTGTCTGGCCTGAAGACGGGGCACACCTCAACGACCCCGTGGTCCTTCTTCAGCCGCACGAGCCTCCAGCCGTCGATGGCGAAAACCCGGCTGCCATCCGTGCAAAGGCGGCGATAGGACGACGACGTTGCGGCAACGAGGGTTGTCCCCGGAGGAACGAGCGCACCTCCTGACGCCAAGCTTGCGGGCGCTTCGCCGCGTCCTGGCTCGGGGCGCGCTGCGGCTACACCGTGCGCGGTGAGCCAGGCGCGGAGCGCGGCAGGCGCGTCCACTTGCGCGGCGGTATCCCACGCAAGCTGGATCGATAGGTCAGCACCCACGCGCAGCGCGGCGATTGGCCGCCCATGGCGCTCGAGCTCCACCGTGATCGGCCCCAGCGTGTCCTCTTCTAGAGGTGCGCCCTCGCCGTGCGGAGGCGTATTCCCGCGGAGGCGAAGCAGCGGGCGAAGCGTGTCGAGCTCGGAACGAGGGACGCGAACGCGGTGGCGATCGTTCGCGACGAGCCACGCCGCCGTCGCGCTCTCGAGGGCGCGGTCCACGTCCGCTTGCTGCGGAGGCGGCGAAGGCAGGATGGGCCATACAGGCATAGGGCTATCGCTTCAATAACGAAGTCGGATCCATCACCCCGTTTCGCTGTCGGAGACCAGAATTTGTACCACGGCCGCGGCTTGATCGACGTCGCTTTTCGCCTGGCTAAGAACGCGCTCCCACGCGCTGCTCGGTCCGTTTTGTCATCCTAGCCCTCGGGCCTCCTCCCTCAGGCTGTCTGCCTGCAGCAAGCCTGCGGAGGATGTGCAGGCGACGGCGCTGGTCGGCGCGGCCGAGCTGGCCGCGCCGCCGGTCATCTGCCCGCGCGCGGCTCCAGCCGGAGCCACACGCCGCCGGACGTGCGCAGCGTGGTCGCGACGTGCAGCCGCGTCGTCCGCCCCGGCACGGCGCTAATCCGCTAGCGCTGGAGGAGCCGGGCGAGGATGAGCTGCCCTTCCATGAGCGCGAACTCCTTGCCGATGCACTGTCGCTGCCCGATCCCGAACGGGGCGGCCGACGTCGAAGCCTGCGCTGGCGGCATGCCGGGCTTCCTCCTCGAAGGCGCTGTCCGGCGCGGTCGGGTGCAGCGAGTTGCTCGGGAACAAGGACGAGCGGGGCTCGGAGCGAGTCGCCGGCCATCCGCCCGTCAGCTCTTATCCTCGGCATGGGCGTCGCTGCCTACCGCTGTCCGAATGAACGCTACGCTGCTGTGGGACCCGGCCATAGCTTCAGCGCTACGTCGAACAGCGCCCTGCCACGCACCTCGATGCTGGACTCGTCCCAGGTGGCGAACGTATGCAGCTGCTGGTTGATCGGCAGCAACGAGGAGACCAGGAGTTCCGGTTTCTTGACCTTCCATGCGCTATTCGAGACTGTCGAGTTCAACGCCTGCGTGAGGATCGTCAGGTTTCCGAGGGTGTGAATCGCGGCGCTTCTGCGGCGGGTCGCGACGGCTCGAGGATCCGTTGCATCGCTACTGACGAGCTCATCGGAGGTCATCCCCGCGGTCCCATCTGCCAGGGGCCAGTGCTCGATCCAGCTTTGCGGGAGGATGTGCTCGATGGTAAGCGGTCCATCGATGCTGATTCGTTCACTCTTGCCGCTCAGCAGCGCGTCACTCAGGCGCCGGAGGATGTGTACAACCCGGGGCTGGGCCAACGTCTGGTATGTGGCGCGCTCCTGCCAGGCCGTCCGGAACTCTTCATCGGACGGCCACCCGGTCGACTCCCCGGAGAGCTCGGCCAGGTGCTTGCGAACGCTTTCCGGCGTGGTCCCATCCCGACGCAAGCTCCGGGTCAGTGTAAGGAAGACACGGTTGTAGTTCTTGGTGTTTAGGCCACACACCGCCCGTCGCAACAGATACGACTCGAGCAGGACGGTGATCTGCCGCCAGTGCATATCGGTCGTCCGGGCATCGAGGAGGTGGAGCAGCAGCGGATAGGCGGTCCGGATGTCGAACGCCTCGAGGAACGACGTTAGCGGGAAGAGGATGTCGTCCTTCTTCGGATCAATGATCCGCCGGAAGTCGTCACCCTGGCGAGCCAGCGTCGCCAGCTCTTCACGCACTGTGGCGTAGGGCCTCTTCCGCTCGATCCAGAACTTGTACTCGACGAACAGGTGCGTGATCGGGATATCCGCGGTCTGGCGGCTGGCCAGGAAGTGCTGCATGAAAAGGTCGCTGCGCGGCCGGAGCAGGCGCCCCTGCTTGACCTCTTGGCGCCAAAAGTCGTCGTCGAACCTGCGCCAATACTCCTCGTAGAGCGCCTCCTGCGACTCGCCCTGGCGCGCTGCCCGTAGGAAGATGAAGTTCCTTAGCAGATCGGCGGGCAGGAGCGGCTCCCCGCGGGCGTTCAGCGTCTCGAAAATGACCTGCGCATCGTCCCCACCCTCGAGGTCGATCACGACCACCTGCAGCGCGTTCTTGAGGGCCTGGAAGCACTCCTCGACTCGCACCGCGAGTGGTTGATCGGCGGCGATCGGCGGCTCCCCCTCTGTCCCGAAGAAGAATTCGCGCAGCTGATCGTGGAAATACAAGTAAGCCTCGACCATGCGCGGACGCGGGTCGTCGTGCCGCTGGTACTTGCGCCGTTGCCGCGGGTGCTTCTCCTCAAGCGCGGCACGGGAGCCCGCGCCAATAACGTCCTTGAACTGCTGACGATCGAGCAGGGTAGGCCAAACTTTGAACCGGTCGGCGTCGGGCTCGGCCATCATTCCCTTGTTCAGGGTGAAGGAATCGCACTCCTTGGCGAGTTCCTCGCACGTGCTCTCGCGACATAGGTCACGGAAGGCCGCGAGGAAGATCTGCAGCGTCGTGAGCCGCTGCTGCCCGTCGATGACCTGCCGCTTCTCGACGTGCGTGGTCGGCGTCTGCTTCTGGTCGAGCACCATCGCCCCGAGGAAGTGGACCGGCGCGTCCTTCCTCCCCTCGAGGTATTCGGTGAATTTCCGGCAGATGTCCTCCCAGAGGAACACCCACTGGTCGTCTTGGCTCCAAACGTATTGCCGCTGGAAGAGGGGAACCTCAAGGCGCATCTTCTTCTCGAAGATGGCGAGCAGCGGGACGGCGTTGGCTTTCATCGGCGGTGCTCTCCAGGCGAAAGGGGATTTGCGTCTGATCCATGAGCCCGGCGCGGCGCCCCGCAACCCTGGCTACGCGTTTCCGATCGGCTGGTGGAACCGAGAGCCAGCCGGTCAGGGCGCGCGTCACATCCTACCCGAGATCGTGGACGGGGGCCACTCTACTCGTGTCGAGCGACACGGGCGATTCTCGCTTGGGCGACGCGCGATATCCGCATCAACACCAGCCAGGGCGCCGATCGATCGTCGGCTGCTAGCAACCAGAGGCGCATCAGCGATGTGAGCGCCCAGGCATCACGGTCCGAGCAGGCGTCTTTCATGAGCGGCAACAGCTCGAGCATTCCGCTGCCGATCGACGCGGCCGTACTGGCGGTCGAAGACTTCAGCTCGCCGAAGAACTCCCCCAGGCTCTTGGACCGCTGAACTGAGGCTCGGTTCAATGCCATTGCACTCCTTTCCTAGCCTGCCCAACGTCGGCGGATGAGCCGCGGCTGCCGCGGGCACCCGTCGGATCCATCGGCAGACTGGGCGGCGTCAGCGTGCACCTGGGAGTGCACCCGCGAATTGTCGCGTGAGATCGGCCGCTGGCACTTCCTTACATCCGCTGACGTTTTGCCCCGCCCAGAGCGGCGAGAAGTCGCCGCTGCCCTGGCTTTCGGCCTTGGCCCGCAGGGGTGCGATGGCCGACGTCGCCAAGGGAAAAGCTGGCACGGCGCCGCTCATCGGCCCCAGCTCCCTCATAGGGCGGTTCGCGATGCCCCGAGCGGGTCGCCCGGTGAACAGGTTGGTGAGCGCCGTGGTGCTGGCTGCGTCGCTCTCGAGGGCCGCGCGATGCACCCTGCTGGTGGTGGCCTCTGGGCACAACAGGTACGCCCTCGCGATCTGTACGCCGGCCGCACCGAGGGCCATGGCGGCCGCAACACCCCTCGCGTCCGCGATGCCGCCCGCGGCGATGACGGGGATCTTCACGGCGTCCACGATCTGGGGCACCAGCGCGAAGGTGCCGAGCTGGACGCTGAGATCGTCGGACAGGAATCTGCCGCGATGACCGCCCGCCTCGATGCCTTGGGCGATGACCGCATCGACGCCGCGTGCCTCGAGCCAGCGCGCCTCGTCGACCGTCGTCGCAGAGGACAGGATCTTCGCGCCCGAGCGGCGCACCCGCGAGAGCAAAGCCTCCGAGGGCAGGCCGAAGTGAAAGCTCACCACAGCAGGCCTGAGCTCCTCGAGCACATCAGCGGCCTCCTCGCTGAAGGGCAATCGGCCGGGGCCCGTCGGGATGGCGCTTGCGTCGACGCCGAGCTCAGCGAAGTACGGCAGCAGCCGGGCACGCCAGATCGCTTCTCGCTCGGCGTCGGGCTCGGGCCGCGTGTGACAGAAGAAGTTCACGTTGAACGGCTTCGCGGTCTGCGCTCGGATGGCTGCCAGCTCCTTGCGCAGGGCGTCCGGGCCCAGCACGGCGCCGGGCAGCGAACCGAGCCCGCCCGCGTTGGAGACCGCGACCGCGAGCGCGCTGCCCTGCACGCCGGCCATGGGGGCCTGGATGATTGGAAGATCGATTCCAAGGAGCTCCTGCAGCGTCGTCATGAGAATTTCCAGATCCACTGCCGCGGCAGAGTCCAGCTTTTGTCTTCTTTCGGACCAACGCCGTGTTCAGCCGCGGCGGGGTATCCCCCGCCGTCGACGTGCAACACGTAGTTGGGCAGTTTCCGGCGTCCCATGTCCATCATCCAGCTATCCCGAGGTGGAGAATCCGTTTCCCGTGCCGGTAGATGGTGATTGGACCATCTTCCGAAATCTTCAGGCTTGTGCCAAAGATCGATGCATTCCATGCGGCGGTGGATCGAGCGCCCTCGAAAGTTCTCCCTACATCCGCCCCAACGACCGCCTGGAGTGCTTCGCGCGATGGACGCGCCACCATGGCGGCTGCGTCGAGAACCTGGCCGTTCCTTGACAGCACAGTCGCGCCATCGACGGAGGCAACTCCGGCAATTACCTGTCGTGCGGTCCAGTCGACGATACTGAGCCCCACGATGCTTTCACGTAGAGCACGACTGGGCCTGTGTGGGTCAGCGTTGTCTGGAACGAGACTATTCAAGTCCTCGTGTCGATCTAGTATCACTATTAACGCGCCGACTCGCTGAAACGACAAGTCCAGAGCTAAGCGAAGAACGGCAACAATAAAGTTCCACTTGAGCGCAATGTTGGCATCGTGATCGGTCCAGCAGCGCGAAAGCACGACCTGGGCACTCTCGTAGTTGAGATAACGCCATGCTCCCTGGCTCTTCTGGAAGACTATGCCATTGCCCAGTAGCGCGAAGATGTCACCATGGCTTGAGGCAGTGATGACCATGTCTCTTGAGCCAAGGAAACTCTGCAGAGGAAGGAGCGAATCGTGGGGCGCGAATGGGAATCTTGGCTCTGTTGCCGGAAGAGCAGAATAGCACAACAATCCCGTGACCTGCCGTCTCTTTTTTCTTCTGCCGTCAATCACGAGAGCAAGCGGCCTTGAACCAAAAGCCGCGCGTATCCACTTTTGGCGAAGCAGGGCGTCCTCGATGTCCATCGGCTCGGAAAGCTTAACATAGAGCGAACCTGACCTCGCCTCGAGATCCTTGGTGCTGTTCAAGAAGAGCGCTGTGTATCGAACAGGCTTCCCTTCGTAAGTAAGGCTTATCGAGCTTTCCGCCAGCTCGAGCCAGTTCGACACCATTGGAGTGGGGAGCGGCACATACGCTGCTATGGCGCGGGCAATTCTTGATGTCGTGAGCGCCTCCCAAGGTGCCTGATTTCTCGCGCTCTGGACGTCTTCTTCGAAGGTGTGGAGCAAACAGCGACAGAATTGTATGTCCTCGGGCATCGGCGCGGAAGGAAACGTGACTCGAAGCGCGTGGGCAACGCGCCGCACACGCGGCTTGTATAGGAAGATCAATAACGTGTCTTCGTTGGTGACTAGCCGTGGTTGAGCGTCGTCGGAGGTTCGGCAACGATTCCATTCTTGCGTCGTGGCTGCTGCGTCCAGGACTTGAACCGTGGCCCCTGTTGCGTCCTGCAATAGGCGTTTCAGCGAGTCTGCCAGTTCACCCTTGAGCCAGTGCTTAGTTGTCATGCTATCGCTGTGGAGTCGAAGTAGAACGTGTCTGCAACCTGCCACGGCGAGCGCGGACGTATTCCCTGCGTGGGCCGCGGGGCGTGAAGATGTCACTGCTCTCTCTCGGGATGTGGCTCTCGTAGCCGCTTCTCTAGATCCGCGATCATTGGCTCGATAGCGGCGAGAACTTCTCCTCCGTCCGCGAAGGTACGCGAACCTCCCCACATGACGTGGGCATACATGCTGTCGCAGTTGATGGGGTAAACCGCGCGCAATGCCTTGGCCAGCGCTTCTTCTGCGAGCTTGATGACGTGTTCGCCCCAATATCCTAACGCGGGAGCTTCAGGGCGAAGGCCTACTCGAATTCTCTCACCCTTCGGAATGTCCCAGTAACGTTTCTTGCAGACTTCGGTCCGATCGTGAAGTTGCTTCAGTCGCATTGTTAGGGCGCCTGCTGCTTGATCAAGTGCGTCCATGGAGCACCGCCCCAAGCTCTGTGTCCTAGGAACCGTAGTCTTCCAACCCTTCGGCGTTCGCTCGACCGCCTTTTCCTCGATCTGTTTCCACAAACACTCGCCCGTCTGTGAGTTCCATATGATGACAATGACGGGGAGCGAATGGTTGAGCCAGTATTCGAGATGCTCCGTGTCTCCACGGTAGACGTAGCCGTCGTCGGTCGGCTCCGCAAAATAGCTCGGGCCAGACTTGATTTGTGCTGCGAGCAGCCGCCCCGTCGCTTGGCCTTCTCGGACAACTTCAATCTGTGCGTCGATCCCGAAGTCGCTGATCGGCTGCTCGCGGAACAACCAGTTGAGCTGCGTCGTGACACGCAGTTGAACCTCCGATACTCCGCTTCGCTCAGTCAGATGGCGCTCATCAACCTTCATCAGTTGCACCTCTGGAGATTAGCCTGCCCGCTCCCCTGGTCGACAGGACGAACCCCTCTCGATTGTTTTCCCCTCGCCAGCGCGAAGGATCGCATGTTCAACTATCCGTCGATTGGTCAACCGAAACCGCCGGACCAGTTCTGTCTAGTTCGTTGCCTTGTGTGACCTCCCATACGGAAAATCTCACGGATCGGTCCTGCGCCGCAAGGCCCAAATGCCGTCCAGCGCCATAGGGTAGATCGGTCTAAGACCGGTGGCAGTCGTCGCCTTTCCGGGGGACCGGAGGCGCCTGGAGGGAGGGGGCGCGGCGGACGCGCAGCCAGAGGCGTCGTGCCGCATCGCGCCTGGATGACACGGCGCGGCCGCCTCATCAGGAGGTTGCGGGACACCTACCAGTCCGTTCACAACTTCGGACCGAAGGGGCCATCGAGGCGCTGCGGACCGTCAGGGCGCTGCGGTTCAGCACCAGGGTGTAGATCCTCGTCGTGCGCACGTCGCGGTAGCTGAGGAACTCCGGGATCGTGCGGATGTCGTGGCCGGCCTCCAGCAGGTGCGTGGCGAAGGAGTGACGCTGGCGCTCTGCTTCGCGCCCGTGACGTGGACGGACGCGGAACTCGACATCATCGCGCAGGACGGGCACCTCCTGTCATTCATGACACGGAGACGCTGGATCTCGTGGTACGGACGCTCCTGCCGCAGAGGCAGACAGGGCGGCCGCGCACCTCGGTCATCTCATCTACCTACCTACCAGCGCGCGGCTCCAGCCGGAGCCACAAGCCGCCGGACGTGCGCAGCGTGGTCGCGACGTGCAGCCGCGTCGTCCGCCCGGGCACCGCGCTGATCCGGTAGCGCTGGAGGAGCCGGGCGAGGATGAACTGCCCTTCCATGAGCGCGAACTCCTTGCCGATGCACTGTCGCTGTCCGATTCCGAACGGGATGAACGCGAGCGGGTGCCGGGCGCGCGTGCGCTCGGGCGTGAACCGGCCTGGGTCGAAGCGCATGGGGGCCTCCCAGTGGTCCGGGTGCCGGTGCAAGACATAACTCATGACGCCCACCAGGGTGCCAGCGGGGATGTGGAAGCCGTCGATCTCGTCGTCCTCGACCGCGGTGCGAGGTATCCAGTACGACGGCGGGTAGATCCGGAGCGCCTCCTGCACGACCGCGAGCGCGAGCGGCAGCCTGGGGACGTCCGCGAAGCTGGGCCGCCTGTCGCCGAGCGCCGCGTCGACCTCGGCCGCGAGCGCCTGCAGGACGTCGGGGTTCTCGACGAGGAAGTGGAGCGCCCACGCGAGTGCGACCGAGGTCGTCTCGTACCCCGCGAGGAACATCGACACCGCCTCGTCCCGCAGCTGCTGGTTGGACATCTGCTCGCCGGTCTCGGCGTCGACTGTGGCGAGGAGCATCGAGAGCAGATCTCCGCTCCGCCCCGGCTGCGCGCGGCGCTGCGCGATGAAGCGAAACACGTTCTCATCGATCGTCTTCACCGACCGCTCGAACCGGCGCCGCCCAGGGGCCGGCATCCAGCTCGGCAGCGCCCGGAGCGCGGCCCCGAAGATCATGTAGTCGATGGCGTACTGCATCGAGCCGCCGATGGCGTCCGCCTCCTCTTTGGTGATCCCCGAGCCGAACATGGTGTTGAGGATGACCTTCATCGTGATGTGCGGGAGCTCCCGCTCGGCGTTGACCGGGCGCCCCCCGGCGGCGGCCGCGCCGAAGCCGGCCATGCCGTCGTCGATCGCCTGCACCATGAGGTCGCACATCGCGGCGAGCCGGTCCCGGTGGAACTCGGGCTGGATCATCCGCCGCTGCCGCAGCCAGAGATCCCCCTCGCTCGTGGGCAGCCCATCGCCGATGAGCGCGCGGATGCTCTCCCATAGAGCGCCTCCCTTGCGGTAGTTGCGCGCGTTGTCGCGCAGGACGTGCTGCGCGTGCCTCGGGTGGTTCAGCGCGACGATCCGCGTGAACCCGAGATCGACGGTGTACAGATCGCCGAGCTCGGCTCTCGCCGAGACGAGGTAATCGAGCCGATCCTTGAGCAGGTGCGGGAGCACGCCGACGAGCGGAAAACCGCGCGCCGACGGCGGCGCGCTCGCGCGGGCGGCGGCGCCGGCGCTGCCCGTGGCGCGGGCGGGTGTGCCGGAGAGAAGATCTGGCTGCATCATGGCCTCGTCCAGGTAAGGGGCGGAATCCGAGCGAGGGGTGGTATCCGGGTCGCTCGGCGGCTGACGCGCCCGCTGCGTCGATCGGGCGAGAGTACATGAGCCCGGACCTCGGCGAGGAGGATTTTGGAGCGAGGCGCGCGGCGCGCCCTCCCCGCCCACGGTGTGGCCGCGCGAGGCACATGCGACGGCGTGAGGCGACAAGGGTCGATGTCCTGGGACATTGGATTCCTACGCTGTCACGTCAGCGCGCGCTGCGAGCGCCTCGCCCGGCCCAGCCGGAGAGCTGGACGGCGCGCCGGCCGCTCCGCGCGACCGCATCGACGAGGAGCATCGTCGTAGCGTCGGGATCGTGGGAAGTCATGCTGCCGGAGCCGAGGGGAGCGGTGGCTCGCCCGCCGCGGCGAGGTCTGGCGTTCGTTGCGCCCTGAACGCGGAGAAGCGTCGCTCCCGGCGCTCGAAAGCGGCGTCGGGATTGCCATTGTGCTGGAAAGGCCGAGCAACGAAAGCTCCGCCTGCGAGCGCGAGTTGGGTACACGCATCGAGCGCGGACGGGACGACGGTGTCATGGCTGCATTTCCTCCACGGAGACGTCCTCGATGAACGTCGAGCGGATCCACGGGTGACCGAACGGCTCCTCGATCCTCCCCGCACGGCGGCCTCCACCCGGGAGCGCGACGGCAGGGCGCCTTCGTTCGCCAGCCGTCCCCGATGCTATCGTGGGCCGCATGCGCCATGTCTTCTTCCTCGCTTGCCTCGCCGCCTCGCTGATGCCCGCCGCGTGCACCTCCCTCTCGATAGGCTCCAGCGACGGCGGACAGGCGGCCGGTGGATCGTCGGGGCGCGCTGGCGGGCAGGGCGGCGCCGGCGGGCAGGGCGGCGCCGGCGAGCACGGCGCCGCCGGCGGGCAGGGCGGCGCCGGCGGGCAAGGGGGTTGCCTGGGCGGAGACGGGGGCGATGGGACCTGGAGCCGTCTGTTGCTCGGCCAGGGAGAGTGGGAGTCCGGCGAGGGAGTCATGCCTGCCGCCGTCGTGCCCAACGCCGTCGCGGTGGACGCCGCCGGCAATACCGTCGTCGCCGGGGTTTTCTCCGGCGCCTTCCAGGTCTGCGGCGAGGTGGTCCCCGCCACCTCGGACTACGAGCTGAATTGCTTCGTCACCAAGCTCGACGCAGCCGGCGCGCATCTCTGGACCCTGCGCTTCGACGATCAGGTAGGCTTCTATGACTGCTCCGCGGTGGCCGTCGATGGCGAGGGAAACATCGTCCTGGCCGGCCCCAACCCCGGTCCGCAGCTGATCCGCCTCGATCCTGCGGGGACCGTGCAGTGGCAGAAGGTCTTCCCCGGGCACGCGACCGTCACGGCTTTGGCCCTCGATCCGGCGGGGGACCTGGTCATCGCCGGCGTGTTCCGGGAGGCCGTCGATCTCGGCGCCGGCCCGATGACCACGACCGGCCGCGATGACCCAGACGTCTTCGTGGCCAGGCTCGACCCGGCCGGCGTCGCGCTGTGGAGCCGCGACCTGGGCAGCTACGACGATCTGCGGGCCTCCGCGGTGGCCATCGACGATGCAGGCTCGATCCTTGTCGCGGGCAGCCTGATGGGCACGATCGAGGTCGGATCCATCGCGCTGACGAGCGCCGGGGACGCAGACGCTCTCCTCGTCCGCCTCGACGCGGCGGGCAACCCGGTCTGGGGCGCGCGCTACGGCGACGCCGGAGCGCAGAGCCTGACCGGCGTCGCCCTCGACGCGGCCGGCGATGTCGTGATCTCGGGCCTCTTCAAGGGGAGCATCGAGCTCGGCGGCGGTCCGCTCTCGCCGTCCAGCAGCCCGGGCGTGACCAGCAGCTTCGTCGCGAAGCTCGACCTCGCCGGCGCGCACCTGTGGAGCCGGGGCTATGTGGGTCCGTACGATTGGATGATGAGCAGCATGGCCGTGGACGCCAGCGGGAACGTGCTGCTCGCCGGCCAGGTCAAGAACCCGCGCGACTCGCCGTACGACTACTTTGGTGACGCGCTGATCGCGAAGTTCGACCCGGCGGGCGGGCTGCTATGGGAGCGGACGTACGGGAACAGGAGCCAGACGCAAGTGGCGGGGGGCGTCGCTGTCGACGCGACCGGGCATGTGGTCGTCGCCGGCTTCGTGGATGGCACGATCGACTTCGGCCACGGCCCGCTCTCCAATCCGACCAACCGCAGCGGCTTTGTCGTCAGGCTGGTGCCCTGAGGCCCAGGCGCGAGCGCGCGCACCTGCGCATGCCTCCTGGGCGCGCGTTGTCTCGGATGACTCACCCGCAACGTGGAAATCTTGCTGCGCCATGCCGTTCCGAACGCCGAGCGGGCACGCTGGCGCCCCGATGTCCGACTCGACGATGGAGAATAGAGGCGCTGCCTTCGTGGTATCGCTCGCATTGACGATCACCGCCGCTTGCGGAGACGGCGGCAACGGAGAGGCGAGCGCCTCGACGACATCTCCCGCAAGCACGAGCTCAGGGTCGAGCACGAGCGCCAGCGCCGGGACCGGGAACGAGACGAGCGGCGGAGGCGCACCGGACGGCGGCGGCGCGGGTGGCGTTGGCGGGTCGGCCGGCGATGGTGGCGCTGGCGGCGACGCGGCGGTGGACATCCTGGATCAGCTTCACGCGCTCGACGGCACCGAGGTCACGGAAGAGGTGTCCACGATCCCCGGCTATCGATCCTTCATCATCGAGCTCGAGCAGCCTGTCGATCATGATGACCCGAGCGGCGAGCGCTTCCGGCAGCGGCTCGCGCTGCACCACCGCGACGCGAGCGCGCCGCTCGTGCTCGCCACGACCGGCTATTCGCTGTGGCTCCCCTACGACTATCTCGATGAGCCTGCCGTGCTCCTGAACGCAAACCAGCTCTACGTCGAGCACCGGTACTTCCCGCCGTCGCGCCCGGAGCGGGCGGATTGGACCAAGATGACGATCGAGCAGGCGGCCGCCGATCACCACCGTGTCGTCGAAGCGTTCCGCACAATCTACACGGGGAAATGGATCTCCACCGGCGCGAGCAAGGGAGGGATGACCTCCGTTTATCATCGTCGTTTCTACCCCGATGACGTCGACGGCACGGTCGCCTACGTGGCTCCGCTCAGCTACGGCGTAGAAGATCCGCGTTACGTCGATTTCCTGAATCAGGTCGGCGATGCGGGCTGTCGCGAGCGCATCGCCGCGCTCCAGCGCGAAGTGCTGCTCCGGCGTCCCGCCATGCTCGAGCGCGCGGAGACGGAGGCGAACGCGCTGGGCGTGACCTACGACCTGTTCGGCCTGGAGGCGCAGCTCGAGGCCGCCGTGGTGTGGCTCCCATTCTCCTTCTGGGCGTACTCGTCCGAGGGCTCCTGCGGCGGAATCCCGGATGCGTCGGCGTCCGATAACGACATATGGTTGATCCTCGACACGCTCTCTCCGGTGAGCTCCGGCTCCGATGCGTCTTATCTCAGCCTGGAGCCGTACTACTGGCAAAGTTACACAGAGCTCGGCGCCCCCAGGGTCGACATCACTGATCTCGCTGACTTGCTCACGTTCGACTGGGGGGCGGTCGATCGCCTGCCGAGCGTCCCCGTCGAGCCGGAGTTCCTGCCTGCCGCGATGGAGGACGTCGCGCGCTGGGTTGCTACCGAAGGCAGCGAGCTCATGTTCATTTACGGCGAGAAAGACCCTTGGTCCGCCGGGGCCTTCGAGCTCGGGGCGGCGGTGGACTCGTTTCGCTATCACGCGCCCGGCGACAATCACGGCGCGCTCATCGGCAGCCTCGCGCCGGCCGACAGGGACGCCGCGATGGCGACGCTCGCCCGTTGGGCGGGTGTGCCCCTATCGCTCGTGACGGCGCAGCCCCTGCGCGCTGCCCGCCCGCGCCCTCCGCACGCCCTGCGCCGGCGATTCGCTCCCTGAGCCTGCCGCTCTGAACTCCTACTCGCACCGGAACAAGCCGCGGCTCACCTCACACCCTGTGAAAAGCGCCCTCGCGAGAGCGGAGCTAGCGAGCCCAGCGCACGAAGAGCGGGCTCGTCCAGACCTTGGCGTCACCGATCTCGCGCCCGAAGAGGTACACAGGATAGGCGGGCGCTTGCCCATCGAGCGCCGGTGGTGGAGCGCTCCAGGGCAGCGTCAGCTCGCCCGTGAGCTCCAGCGGCAGCACCGCGTCCGTCACGCGCTCGACCGCGACGAAGAGGCCCTCGCCGCCGAGATCGAAATGAATTCGACCCTTGTCGAGCAACGCGCCTCCATGCACTTCGAGCTGCGCCGCCTCTCCCCAGGGCTGGCCATCGAAGCCGCTCACGCGCACGTCGAGCGTGAGCTGGGCATCCCGCAGCGAGACCAGCCGGAGATCGAGCTCGTCCGCGTCGCCGTGGGTGGTGCTCCGCACCTCGAAGCGCCCGTCGGACAGCGCTCGCACGCTCTCCTCGGGGTGCTCGAAGCCGCGCGCCGTCCAGTCTTCGACGGCCGTGTCGCTCACTCGCAGCGACAGCGCGTAGGTGGCCCAACGATAGCGATCGCGCACGCGCGCGCCGCCCCAGCGCACGCGCAACCGGTTCGCGGCGTAGCCGAGCTCGCGGTGCAGGTCGCGCTCCCAGACCACGCCTCGGTGATCTTTGAGAGCGACGTACTCCCAGCCCGAGTGCCCGAGCACTCGGTAGCGCACGGGCAGCGGCCCCGCGTGCTCGAGCTCGTCGCCCTGCACGTGCGCTCCCGACCCCACGAGCGCGACGTTGCGCTCGCCGGTAGTTGCCCACGTTCGGCGCTGGCGCAGGGCCAGGCCGATGGCGGCGCGGTCGAGCGCCGGGCTGAGCACGCCGGTGAGGCCGCCGCGCACGCCGAAGATCGAGGCGCCCGGGGCGCCCCCGCCCGGTCGCCCGCGGTGCTCGTCGCCGGAGGCGCTGGCGCCGAGCCGGTAGCCGCGGGCGAGCGCTTCCGAGAACAGCCACTCGAAGTGCCCCCAGGACGACGCCAGCTCGCACAGCCGCTCGAGCTCCGGGTGATGGTAGTCGAGGCTCGCGCGGCGACCGCCCACGTGAGGGATCAAGAGAAAGCGCTCCGGCGCGTCCTGGTACGCCGCGTAGAGCGCGGTGAGCGGCCAGCGGCCGGGCTCCGGCGCTGCCCCGCGCATGTGCTCGTGCCACTCGAACGAGCGCAACGACCTGCCGGTCGCGTCATTCGGGAAACGCACCTCGTCGGAGAGGAAGACGACGTTGTGGTCTCCTCCCACGGCGCTGTTGCCGCACCACTCGGTGCCCGGGAAGCACACGAAGCGGCCGTCCGCGTGGAAGCGTGCGATGTCCGCCAGCGCCGAGCTCCAGTCGCGATCCGTGATCTGGAAGTCGTTCACCGTGTAGCCGAGCACGTCGAGCCCGGCGAGGTCACGCGCAAAGCTCAGGTTGGAGGCGGTGGAGTTGGTGCCGACGGTGTCGTGCGCGTGCACGTGCAGGTCGGCGAAGTACGGGCGCTCGCTGGGCAGCTCGCCAATCGAGAGCGGAACGGACGAGACCCATGTCTCCTCTCCGCTGTCGACGCGCACCTCGAGCCGGTGGTCGCCGGCCTCCGGAGGCCGGAGCTCGTGCCGCAGCGCGCGCGCGCCGGCCAGCCAAGTCACCGTCTCGCTCACCGTCTCGCTCACCGCCGCGCCGCCCCGGAGCGAGAAGCTCACCCGAGCATCCGCGAGGGCGCACGGGTTGCCCCAGGCGTCGTCGAGCCGCACCACCACCGGCACGCTCACGCCGGGCCGAGCCGCGCGCGGCGTGAGCACCCGCAGCGCGTGCGGGGGCCCGGCAGCGACGCGGAGCACGATGTCGCCGGGGACCGCCGCCAGCCGCGACGTGCCTGTCACGTCCACGTACGCGCGGAACCTGAATGCGTCCTCCACGAACGTCTGCACGCGCGTGCCGGCTCCGCCGTGCGAGCGATCCCCGAGGCGCACCTCGATGCGATCACCGGGGCGCGCGAAGCCGTCGACGAGGTCCACGATGACCGCCTTCTGGTACGGGCGCTCGTGCCCCTTCGTGTCGTACTTGACGGCGAGGCGCCGGAGCGTCGCCGGGCTCTCGCCGGGGAAGCTCGCCCTCGGAACGAAGCGCGCGCTCACGTAGTCGCGCGCTCGCGGCTCGTGCGTCTGCAGCTCGCCCCAGTCCGAGTAGAACTTGAACGTGATCTTCAGCCGGCCGCTGTCGGCGATGCCCGAAGCGCCGATCTCGTACACAAGGAGGATCTCTTCCACGGCCCCTGCGCGCACTTCGCCGTGCGAGGCGCTGAGCGAGCCGAGGAACGGCAATCCCGCGAGATACGCTTCGAGCCCCTCCGGGGCAATCACGGTGGTCGCCACGGCTCAGTACACGAACACGGCGCGGTTCTTCGTCAGCCCGAAGTCGACGAGCTCCTGCGCGCGCCGCTCGGCGAAGGCCCTGAGCTCGGGCGAGACAGCGACCGACAGCTGCTTGCCCGCGGCGTACAGCGGGTTCTCGGCCGAGATCTGCTGCACGAGCGAGGGCTCGAGGCGCAGATCCTCGGCGAACCACTCCGCCGTCTGCTGGGGGTTCGCCGCCACGAACTGCGCTGCTTCCTGGATCGCCGCCACCAGTCGCTCGCGCACGCCGAGATGCTCCGCGAGGAACTCGGTGCGTGCGATGGCCCAGAGGTGATGCGGCCAGCGCTGGATCACCCGCGCGCCCTTCTGGCTGAACTTGAGCAGCTGAGGCTGGCGCAGCAGCACCGCGTCCGCCTGCCTCTGCTCGAGCGTGGCGGGCTGCGCGTTCGGCGGCACGTTGACGAGCGTGACGTCTGCTGCCGGGTTCAGCCCGGCCTCCCGCAGCGCCGCGAGCAGATCGACCTGTGAGTCCGTGCCGAAGGCGACGGCGATTGTCTTTCCCTTCAGATCCGCGAGCGACCGCGCCGGGCTGTCGGCGGGCACGACCAGGCCGTGGCCGGACTCGCCCACGGCGGCGATCACCGTCACCGCGCCCGGTTGCTTGGACAGGTACGTGGCCGTGGGCACGAGCGACGTGAACGCGACGTCGAGGCTCCTGGAGACCAGGGCCTCGATCTGCGGCGGCCCGTACTGGAAGAAGGCGGCCTGCACCGCGATGCCGTGCCCTTTGCCGATGTCCGTCTTGCCCAGGACCTTCGCGATCTCGCCGTGCAGCGCGGTGGCATAACCGACGCGCACGGCCAGCGGCTGGGCGCTCGGGGCCCGGGGCCACGCGAGCGCCAGCGCGATGGCCGTCAGCGCCGTCAGCGCGGCGATCCAGCCGAACCTCCTCACTCCTCGACTCATGATGTTCTCTTCGTCTCGCTTCGTTCGAAGGACCTTCAGTCCGCCTTCTTCCAAGGGAACATCCGCGCTTCCAGGCTGCCGAGCACGAACGTCATCAACGCTCCAATGATGGCGATCATCGACATGCCGACGAACACGCGCGGCGTCTCGAGCTGGAGCCGGTTCAGCTCGATCATGTGCCCCAGCCCGGAGCGAGCGGCGACCAGCTCCGCGGTCACCACGGCCATCCACGACTGACCGAGGCCGATCTTGAGGCCTGTCCACACGTGGGGCAGCGACGACGGCAGGTACACGAAGCGCAGGAGCGACAGCCGGCGCGCTCCCAGGCAGCGCGCCGCGCGCAGGTGCTGCGAGTCGACCGCGCGAGCGCCGCCGAGGGCGTTGAGGAAGATCGGGAAGAAGGCCGCGACGGCGGTGACGAAATAGCTCGGATGATCGCCGAGGCCGAACCACAGGATGGCGATGGGGACCCAGGCGATGGGCGGGATGGGGCGCAGAAGGGAGAGCACCGGCAGGAGCAGCTGGCTCAGCGAGGGAAACGACACCACGAGCAAGGCTAGAGGCACCGCCGTGAACGCCGCCAGCGAAAAGCCGCTCAGCACCCGCTTCAAGCTGGCGGCGACGTCGACGAGCAGCGTGCCGTCCTGCACGACCTCGTGAAAGCCGCGCAGCATGGCCCAGGGCGAGGGCAGCAGGATCGCGTTGTCGAACCACAGCGACGCCGCGCCCCAGCCGCCGAACAGCAGGGCCACGCCGGCCAGCGCAAGACCCGAAGCGCGCGCCACGTCCCAGCGGAACGGGCGCCTAGGAACGGGCATGGCGAGCGGGCTGGGCTCGGCGTCGCTCGTCACGACACGACCCTCGGGCCATCGAGCGTCTTCGATCTCGCGTCCCGGATCAGCCTGACGACGATGGGAGTGCGGGGGCGCACATCCATGGCATGATCAGCCGGTGCACGCGCTGAGATGAGGACGAGGGACATCAAGTGGTTTTCGATCGTGAGACGAAGTCCGACAACGCAATCCCACACCACCGGCGCCGCTCACGCGCGCTCGGCCAGGCGCGAACGTTGGCCGCGCGAACACTGCATCGACTGGTGCTCGCACAGGATGTGCCAATGGCAAAAAATCGCATACGACCGGCGATTTTGCCGTCGCCGTGAGGAGACGCTGCTGCCAGAGCAGCAGCGGATCAGCAACGTTGCTGCTCTGGCAGCAGTACGGAGACCGAGAGACAGGCGGCGTGGGCCGAGCGCCGGTCACCGGATCATCCAAGGCCGGGTGAGGTCGCGCTGTCGCCGCGAGCCGGAGAACGACACCACACGAGACGATCCAGATAGACGGTTGCGCGCGTCCTCCGGTATGCTCTGAGCGTCCATATGGCTCGCTCCAACGCCCCGTTCTTCATCGTAGGTAACGAGCGCTCCGGCACAACGCTGCTCATGGCGATCCTGGGGCATCATCGCCGCCTCGCCGTGCCCGAGGTCGCCTGGTACTACCCGCGCTTCCGTCCCTACCTGCACACGTACGGCGATCTGAAGCAGGCGGAGAGCTTTCGCGCGCTCGTCTCCGAGATGATCTTCGGGTTGAAGACGCCGTTCTTCGGGCTGGACCTGAACCCGAGCACGATCGTGCAGGAGCTCATCGCTCGCACCCGGCGAAACACGTTCGGGGAAGCGTATCGTGTCATCCTGGAGCGCTACGCGGACGCGGTGCAGAAGCCGCGCTGGGGCGAGAAGACACCGCACAATTTGTTCTACGTGCGCGAGATCCTCGAGGACTTCCCCGAGGCGAAGTTCTTGAACCTCGTGCGAGACGGGCGCGATGTCGCGGTGGAACAGCTCCGCTCGGCGTTCGGCCCCCGCAACGTCTACGCCGCCGCGCTGATCTGGCGCCGCTCGCAAGCCATCGCCGAGCACTGGGCGCGCACGCTTCCGAAATCGCAGTGGCTGGACGTGCGCTACGAGGAGCTCACCCGTGAGCCCGAGCGCGTGCTCGAACGGGTGGCGGAGTTCTTGGGTGAGGACCACGAGCCCGAGGTCTTCGAGTTTCACCGGGGGGAGATCGCGCGCCGGCGCGCGCAGACGCGCGACCACCGGGCCCTCGGTGGTCCGGTGTCGACGCAGTATGTCGGCCTCTACCGGCAGTACTTGAGCCTGGAGGAGCAAGGCGTGTTCGCCGCGGTCGCCGGCGACGCGCTCGGGCGCGCAGGGTACGAGGTCGGGGTGAGCCCGCGGCCAGTCTCGGACGAGGAGGCGGCGCTCTTCCTGGAGCTCGACGCCCGCATCCGCGCCGCGACCCTCGACGCGCCCGAGGGCCATATCGTGTACGAGAGCTATAACGACTGGCTCGCGGATCAGCGCGAGGAGCGCCGCCGGCGCGGCCTGTGGACGCGCGATGCCGCGCCGCGCCCGTTCGGCGCGGAGGAACCCCTCTTCGACTGGGACGAGGAGTTCGTCGCAGGCCAGCGCGCGCCTCGAAAGTGGAAGGACTACTTCGCCGTGAAGCGTCGCTACAACGGCACAGGCATCGTGCTGTGACGCAGGCGGCGGTCGATGGGGCTCTGGCAGCCGCGGGCGAGCGCGCCACCCCGGTGAAGCGCGCGGGCGGCGCCATCGAGCTTGCCGAGATATCGGTGCAGTTCGGCAAGGCCGGGCGCGAGGTCACAGCGCTCCAGCGCGTGAGCCTCACGATCGCGCCGGGGCAGTTCGTGGCCGTGCTCGGGCCGTCCGGCTGCGGCAAATCCACGCTGCTGAACGTGATCGCCGGGTTCGAACGACCGCGGGCGGGCTCTGTGCGGGTCGACGGCGAGCTCGTGACCGAGCCCAGCCCTCGCCGCCCGGTGGTGTTCCAGCAGCACTCGCTGTTTCCGTGGATGACGGCGCTCGACAACGTCGCCTTTGGCCTCAAGATGGCTGGCGACGCGGCGGCGCGCGAGCGCGCGCGGCACTACCTGGCGCTCGTGGGCTTGTCGGATTTCGCCGAGCATTACCCGGAGCAGCTGTCGGGTGGCATGCAGCAGCGCGTGGGTATCGCGCGGGCGCTCGCCGTGGAGCCCGCCGTCTTGTTGATGGACGAGCCGTTCGGCGCGCTGGACGCGCAAACACGCGCGTTGATGCAGGAGCAGCTGCTCGGCCTCTGGGAGCGCTGGCGTCACACCGTCGTGTTCGTGACCCACGACATCGACGAAGCGATTTTCCTAGCCGATCGCGTGGTGGTGCTGGGGGTCAAGCCGAGCGGCCTCCGGCGGATCGTCGACGTCGACGTGCCGCGGCCGCGCAGCCCGCGCGCGCGGCTCGATCCGACCTACCAGGCGTTGTATCAAGATCTCTTCGGGCTGATCCGGGACGAGAGCTCGAAGACGTTCCATGGATCGAGGGCTGCGTCATGACGAGGACGGGCGGCGGATGGCCAGTGTCCTCGACGCTGGCCTTCTGCGTTGTCACGTCGTCGCGCGCGCCGCGAGGTGCCGCTCGATGTGGTCTATCGCCGTGGTCACGCCGTCCTCGCCGCGGATCCGGCGCCCGAGCTCCTCGGCGCGCTCTTTCATGCCGGCGTCGGTCGCGGCGGTCCGGATCGCGGCCGCGAGCGCGTCGGCGGTGAGGCGCGGCCGCGGGATGGCGCGCGGGCCGACGCGGAGCTCCTCGACGCGGCGCCCCCAGAAGAGCTGGTCCGCGAGGTGCGGGACGACCACCGCGGGCCGCCCGGCGCGCAGGCATGCGGCCACGGTGCCGGCGCCCCCGTGGATCACGGCCGCGGCGACCCGCGGATAGAGCCAGTCGTGCGGCGCGGCGTCGATCCGGAGGATGGTGTCGGGAAGCGCCATGTCGCCGAGCCCGGCCCAGCCGGAGAGCAGGACGGCGCGCTGGCCGCTCCGCGCGACCGCGTCGACGAGGAGCCTCGTCGTGGCGCCGGGATCGTGGGACGTCATGCTGCCGAAGCCGAGAGCGATCGGCGGCTCGCCCGCCGCGAGGAACCGCTCGAGCGCCTCGGGCGGCCGGTACTCTTCTCCCTCGTCGAGGAACCAGTAGCCCGTCGTGTGGTAGCTGGGCGGCCAGTCCGGCGGGTGCGGGACGACGTGGGCGCTGTAGCCGTGGACGACCAGCATGCGGCGCAGCGCGGCCATGTACGCCCGCCGATCCTGCGGCGGCAGGCCGAGCCTCTGCCGCACGCGGGCCGTCACGCCGCGGTACCAGCGCCACACCGTCGGCTCGATCAGGAGCTTGCCGAACAGGAGGTTGAGCAGGCTGTCGCGGCGCGGGACGGGGGCGGCGAGCGCGGTCGGCCCGTGGCGCGTCGCCAGGATGGAGGGCTGCAGCGGCATGCTGACCTGCACCGCGCCGGAGGCCTCGGCGATGGAGGCCGCGTACGTGTCCGAGGTGAAGCTGCTCAGGATGAGCTCGGCGCCCTCGCAGGCGCGCAGGGCGTCGTCGGCCATCTCCGCGCCGAAGCGGTCGATGATCCGCTGCAGGATCCCCGACTGGGCCATGGGGTTCGTGCCGCGCGAGACCCACTCTTTGCCGAGGTCGCTCTCCATGATGTCGACGGAGTCGACGCTCGCCGGGAGGGTGGCGAGCCCGTGCCCCTCGATCCAGGGCAGGAAGCTCTTGCCGGCGAGGACGCGGACAGCGTGGCCGCGGGCCGCGAGCGCCTTGCCGAGCGCGATCGCCGGCTGCACGTCACCGCGGCTGCCCAGGGCGAGGACGGTGGTCTTCATGGGGCCGCCTCGCCTCAGAGCGCCTTCCAGGACGCGTCGCCCGAAGGCAGGCGCGGCGGCTCGACGGACAGGATGTAGTCGACCCGGCGGTTGCGCGGCTCGTCCACCTGGTCTGCGGTCTTCACGAGCGGCGCCGACTCGCCGAGCCCCTCGAAGGCGATGGGGAGCTTCACGCCGCGGCCCTTGAACCAGGCGGCGATCGCGCGGGCGCGCTTCCGTGACAGGGCGAGGTTGTGCTCCGCGCTGCCGACCGTGTCCGTGTGGCCGACGATGAACAGCGTGATCTTGCCGAGCTCGCTGGTCTTCGCCACGACCTCCGAGATCTTCTGGAGGCTCGCCTCCAGCTTGGGCACCTCGGGGGCGCGGATGACGTCGGAGTTGGTCTCGAACTGCACCTCTTCGTGGGGGATGCTCACGTTCCAGGGGATGATCGCGATCCCCGCCCAGTACCCCTCGGTGTCGTAGCCGTACACCTCGATGCGCGCGACGGGCTCGTCGCTCGAGGGCGACCAGGTCACGGCGAGCGGCGAGCCGGCGGCGGCCCCGCCGAACGGCTTCTCCTCTTCGGCCAGGACCGCGCCCGACTGCCCGAGGACCTTGATGCGCACCTTGCCGGCGGCGCGCGACAGCTTCACCTCGATCTGGCGGCCCTTGAGGTCCACCTTGGACCTGTCGATCGTCACCTCGAGCGCGGGCGGCCTCGCCGGGGCGCTCTGCGCTGGCCGGGGCGCGGGCGAGGGGCCATCGGCGCGCGCGGCGGCGGGGGCGAGCAGGGAGGCGGCGAGGAGCACGGCCGAGGCATGGCGCATGGGGATCCCCATCTCTGGAGGGTGAGGGAAGTGGCGGGAAGACGTCCCCGAGCATACCAAAAGGCGCGCGTGGTGGAGCGGCGGGGTGACGCGCTGTGTGTTCGCGGCGCGAGCCGCCCTGCGCGCCGGCCTGCACCGGTGTAGGGTGTACCGTGGAGCGCCGAGCGCGCTCCGGCAAAGGCGCCGGAGATCCTGCTGAACGGGGTTCCACGTCACATGGCAGTCACCATTTTCGACCTCTTCAAGATCGGTATTGGGCCGAGCAGCTCGCACACGGTCGGGCCGATGCGCGCGGCGCGCATGTTCGCGGTGGATCTCGACGAGGCGGGCCTGCTCGCCCGCACCGCGGCGGTGTCGGTGGAGCTGTTCGGGTCGCTCGGCGCCACCGGCCGTGGCCATGGCAGCGACAAGGCCGTGATCCTCGGGCTCATGGGCGAGACGCCGGACGGGGTGGACGTCGAGCGGGCGGACGCGATCGTCGAGGGCGTGCGGCAGAGCGGCCGGCTGTCGCTGCTCTCGCGCCACGAGATCGGTTTCCAGGTGAAAGGACACCTGGCCTTCCTGCACCGGAGCTTGCCGTTCCATCCGAACGGCATGCGCTTCACGGCGCTGGACGAGGCGGGCGCGCCGCTGCGCGCGCGCGTGTATTACTCGGTGGGCGGCGGCTTCGTGGTGAACGAGGCGGCGGCGAAGGGGGAGAACCCGATCGAAGCGGACACGACGCCGCTCCCGTATCCGTTTCACAGCGCCGCGGATCTGCTCGCGGCGTGCGCGGCGAGCGGCCTGTCGGTAAGCCAGGTCATGCTGGAGAACGAGAAGGTCTTTCGCCCGGAGGCGGAGACCCGGGCGGGTCTCCTGCGGATCTGGGGGGTGATGCAGGAGTGCGTGCGGCGCGGCTTCCGGGCGGAGGGCGTGTTGCCCGGCGGCCTCAAGGTGGTGCGCCGCGCGCCGGCCCTGTACCGCAAGCTCATCGAGAGCCCCGAGGCGGGGCTCCGGGATCCGCTGACGGCGATGGACTGGGTGAGCCTCTACGCGCTCGCGGTGAGCGAGGAGAACGCCGCCGGGGGCCGTGTCGTGACGGCGCCGACGAACGGCGCGGCGGGGATCATCCCCGCGGTCCTGCACTATTACCGGCGCTTCGTGCCGACGTCGACGGACGAGGGGGTCATCCGGTTCCTGCTGACGGCGGGCGCGATAGGCATTCTCTACAAGGAGAACGCGTCGATCAGCGGCGCGGAGGTGGGGTGTCAGGGCGAGGTGGGCTCGGCATGCTCGATGGCCGCGGGCGCGCTCGCCGAGGGGCTGGGCGGCACGCCGGAGCAGGCGGAGAACGCGGCCGAGATCGCCATGGAGCACAACCTCGGATTGACGTGCGATCCGGTGGGCGGTCTCGTCCAGGTGCCGTGCATCGAGCGCAACGCGATGGCCGCGATCAAGGCGATCAGCGCGGCGCGCATGGCGCTGCACGGCGATGGGGCGCACTTCGTGAGCCTCGACAAGGTGATCAAGACGATGCGCGACACCGGGGCAGACATGGAGTCGAAGTACAAGGAGACGGCGCGCGGGGGGCTCGCCGTCAACGTGCTCGAGGTGCCGGTGGAGGTGGGGGTCAATTTGCCGGAGTGCTAGCGCTCCTCGTCGGCAGCGCCGTGCCTGCGGCATACCCATCGACGAACTCTTGCAGCGTTCGCATCTGGTACGTCCGCACGAGCCCCCTGAGCTGCTCGAGCCACGGGCCGAGCTGCGGGTCGGCTTCCTCCATCCGCGCCGCCTCCGCCACCACGTTCCGGACGCGCCCCGACGCCACAAGCCGCGACAGGAGCGCAAGCTCGTCGGCCGAAGGCGGCACCAGCGGGCCACTCTGCCGCGCCGCCGTGGCAGGGGCCTTCTCCTCCGCATGAATCCATTCCACGCCGAGGAAGCGGTGGATCTTGTCGAAGAGCGCGCCCGCTTGCACCGGCTTGTGCACGGCGTCGTTCCAACCGGCGCTGATGCCCTCCTCCCGTTCGGCTCCGGAGACGTTCGCCGACGAGATCAGGATGACGACCTCGCCGAGCTCGGGCATCTGCCGCAGGCGGCGCGTGGCTTCGCGGCCGTCCATGCCCGGCATGACCAGGTCCATCAAGATGAGCGCCGGCCTCCGCTCCAGGGCCAGCCGGAGCGCCGCCTCACCGTCCTCGGCCTCCACGACCTCGAAGCCGATCGGGGCCAGCAGATCGCTCATCAAGGCACGGTTGTGCGGGTTGTCGTCCACGACGAGGATCGTGCGGCGCTCTCCGCGATACCCGGTGATCGTATGCCATCCGAGGGCCCTGTCGGCGCTCGCGGAGGCAGGCCCCGCCGCGAGCGCGAGCGTCACCGTGAAGGCGCTCCCTCGGCCGAGCTCGCTCTCGACCTCGATCGTGCCGCCCATCTGGTCGACGATCTTCTTCGTGATGGCGAGGCCGAGCCCCGTGCCGGCGCTCTTCGCCTTGTGATCTCCGAGCTGCTCGAAGGGATCGAAGATGCGCGCGACGTGCTCCGCGGCGATCCCGGGGCCCGTGTCCTCGACCCGGAGCCGCAGCGTGCTTGCTTCATCGGGGCCGCGCTTCAGCTCGTCGATGACGAGGGCGATGCTCCCTCGCTCGGTGAACTTGATGGCGTTGCTCAGGAGGTTCAACAGCACCTGCGTCAGGCGCTTCTCGTCGCCGTAGAACGCGGACGCCGCCCCACCGCGTATCTCATGGGTGAAGGCGATGCCCTTCTGGTCCGCGCGCACGCGGCACAGATCCACCACCGTGCGCACCAGGGCCTGCAGATCGAACTTCTTCGAGACGAGGTCCATCTTGCCGGCCTCGATCTTCGCGAGGTCCAGCACGTCTTCCAGCAAGGAAAGGAGATGCTCGCCCGATTTCTTGATGACTTGCACCCCGTCACGGCTCTTCGGGGAGAGCTCGGGCGCGCGAGCGAGGACCTGGGCATAACCGAGGATGCCGTTGAGCGGCGTGCGCAGCTCGTGGCTCATGCTCGAGAGGAAATCGCTCTTCGCCCGGTTCGCCCGATCGGCCGCCTCCTTGGCGATCTGGAGCTCGGCCGTGCGCTCCTTGATCTTGGCCTCCAGGTCCCGGTACAGGACGGCATTCTCGACGGCAATGGCCGCCTGCGAGGCCAGCACCGACAGGAACTCCACGCGCGCAGGAGGGAACGCCGACGGCACGTCGCGGTGCTCGAGGTACAGCACGCCCACGAGATGGCCCCTGTGTGTCAAGGGCAGGGCCAGCAGCGAGAGCACCGCCCGCGACGCGAGGTAAGGGTCGATGGCGAAGCGCGCGTCGCTCGCTGCGTCGCCTGTCACCACCGGCTCACCCGCGCGGGCCGCGTACTGCACGATCGTCGCCGGAACGTCGTGGCTTTGCCCGAGCGGCTCCGACAGCCCCGTCTCGATGCGGGCCCCCTCCACCGACAGCCGCGCCACGACGGAGAGCGCCTCCCCTTCGCGGAGCACGAGGGCGCCGCGCTGCGCCCCCGCGTTCGCCAGCAGCAGCTCCATCAGCCGGCCCACGACGCGCTCCGGGTCGAGCTCGCTCGAGAGCGCCTGCGCCGCGCGCACCGCCGTGTTCGCGTCGAGGCTCGCGCCCGTGGAGGCGCCCGTTGTCGCCGTGGTCGCCGCCGCCGTCATCGCGCGCTCGACAGGCGCCCCCTGCATGGCCGCCTTGAGCAAGGCAGGGTATTTCGCGTTCAGATGGGCGACCACGTTGACCGCGCCCCAGCGCGCATAGGCGTCGCGAGCCTCGCGCAGGTACATCGCGCCGATGTGCCTCTTGCCCGTTTGCAGCCGGAACTCGGCGGCGAGCTGGATCGAGAGCGCCTCGATGTGGAGGAAGCGGTGCTCGCGCGCGAGCTCGATGGCCTCGTCGTACCTGGCGATGGCCTCCTCGGTCTCGCCGCGGACGCGGGCGTATTCGGCCTCGGCGAGGCGCAGCTTGTGGACGAAGTTCGGCGCGCAACCTTCCGCGAAGTACCGCAGCCGCTCGAGGCCGTGCTCGATGTGCTCCCGCAGCCGCGCCTGCTCCTCGGCGCCGGCGGCGTCCTGCCAGCACTTCGCCGCCGAGAGGGCGAGGAAGAACGGGATATCCGTGACCGGCGGCATGCCGAGGATGTCGGCGCGAGACTGGTCTGCCTCCCGCGCCCGCGACAGCGCTCGCTCCCACCTGCCGGTGACGCCGAACAGATAGACTTCCAGGGTGCGAGCGAGCCCTCCCGTGAACCCGTCCCCGTCGGCCAGGAGGGAGTGCGAGCCTCGCGACAGCGGCTCGTCCTTCAGGAGCTTCGGGGCGCCTTCGGCGGTCATCAGCACGTCACAATAGGACGCGATCGCCTCGAAGTGGTGCCTTCCCACCGCGTCGCCCGCGCGCTGCACGAGATCCCAGCGAGCCTTGACCTGCGCGTCGACCTGGACGAGCGGCAGGCCACGCCAGACGCGGTAATAGAACAGATCGGCGAGGAGGCCCCAGCTCGTGCCCTGGAACGAACCGAGCTTCAGGCCGGTCGCCATGCCTTGCTCATAGAGGGCAGCCGTCTCGTCGACAGGCCTGGAATAGACCATGTAGATGCCATGAAGCACCAGGCACTCGGGGAGCATCGGGGACCCGACGCGCACTGCAGCGCGCACCCCGGGCTCGACCCACCGCAAGACGCGGCGGTACATGCCCGTGGCCACCGACCAGACATTGGCGAAGCTGCAGAGCATGAGGGTGGCAGCCGGCGTGAGGGCCCCCCGTCGCACCGCCTCGGAGACCAGGCGAACGATGATGAGCGTGTAGAGCATCGGCCGGCCGCCGTAGATGGAGCAGAGCTGCGTCTGCGTCATCAGGGCGTCGATGAGCCGGTGCTCCGGCGACTGCTCGGGCGGCATTCGGTCGAACGCGCCGAGGTCCTGCTCCAGCCATCGATCCAGCGCGGCGGACTCCTCGAGGAGCGCCGGCTGGCACGCTTCGTCCGTCTCGGGGAAGGCGAAGCCCCGCTCCGCGAGCGCCGCGATACCAAGCCCGATCCCCCGCGCATACCGGCCCGTCGCCAGGCAGCAGCGGACGCGGATCTCCTGCGCCGACAGCCAGGCCGCCGCCCCGACGGGCCTCGCGAGCAAGTCGAGCGCACGCCGCTCGACGTCCTCGAAATCTCGCAACAGATACGCCGCCTCCAGCTGCTCCAGCGCTATCTCCACCGACAGCGCCAGCTGTTCCTTGGCGGCTCGCTCGCCGAGGAGCGCCTGCGCGTTCTCCAGCAGGGTGGCCATCAGCCGGTGGGAGCTCGCGGCCTTCGCGACGCGAGCGGCCTCCAGGTTCATCCGCGCGACGTCATTGAGCTCCTCCACGGACGTGAGCCGCGCCGAACCCTGGTTCATGTGCCGCGCGAGCTCGAGGAGCTGCTGAGGCGTGCCTCCTTCCGCGCGATACCGCGCCCAGAGCCGCCGGCCGATCTCGAGGTGCGCGAGGACGCGCTGCTCCGGCGAGATCCGCTCGTAGCTCGCCTGCTGCACGCGGTCGTGCAAGAACCGGTACGAAGCGTCCAGCGCTCCGTCGCCCACCCCCCCGAGCGCCTGCGCGGGGCGATACGCCCCGTCCACAGGCACGACCAGCTCCTCCTGCAGCGCCGGCCACAACGCTCCCGTCACCCGGGCGGGCTCCCACCCGCTCAATCGCTCCAGATCGTGGAGGTGGAACGTGTGCCCCGCGCACGCCGCGAGCCCCATGAGCTGCTGTGTCGCGTCCGGCATCTCTCGCACTTTGTCCGTCAGCAACGACACCACGTTGTCGGTGATCTGCGCTCGCTCCAGGTCCGCTTGATTCCAGCGCCATTCCCCGCTCTCCGCGTCCCTCGCCAGGAGCTTCTGCCGGTGCAGGGAGAAGAGCAGCTGCTCCAGGAAGAACGGGTTTCCGCGCGTCTTTTGCCACTGCACACGCGCGAGCGGCTCGACGCGCTTCGGCTCGCTCTCGAGCGTGCGCGAGAGCCACTTTTGCACCTGCTCTTCCGACAGGGGGCCCACCGTCAGCCTCGACACCTTGGCCTCGCTCGCCTCCACTGCCTCGACGAGCTTCCACAGCGGATGCTCGGGCGGCGTCTCGTTGTCACGGTAGGCCGCGATCACCAGCAGCGACCTTCGCTCCACGTCCGTCAGCAGCGTCTGCAGGATGATCAGCGTGGCGCTGTCCGTCCACTGCATGTCGTCCAGGAACATGACGAGCGGCGGGTTCGGCGTCGTGACGGTTCGAACGAAGTTCAACCACGTCAGCTTCTGCCGATTGAGCACCTGCTCGCCCTCCGCCGGCGGCACCGGCGGCAGCTTGCCCATGACGAGGTCGAGCTCCGGGACCACGTCTGCGATCAGCCGCGCGTTGTCCCCGACCTCGTTCCGGATCCGATCCCGCCAGGTCTCCAGGACCGCCTTCGGGCTCGAGATCCATTGGCGCATCAGGCCCCCGAATGCCTGCGCTATCGCGGCGAACGGCGTCGACCGCGCGAGCTGGTCGTGCTTGCCCGCGATCAGGAGGCCGCGCCCCGCCTTCGCGATGTCGTGGTAGACCGTGCGCACCAGGGCCGTCTTGCCGATGCCCGACGGTCCGCCGACGAGCAAGAGCTCCGCCGCGCCTCGCTCGGCGCGGGCGAACGATTCGCCCACCCGCTCGACGTCCCGCTCCCGCCCCACGAGCACCTGCGGCAACCGCAGCTTCCGTGAGAAGTCCTTCTTTCCAAGCGAGAAGGGCGCCGCCGTACCACGCTGGTGGAGCGCGCGGAGCGCCTCCTCCAGATCCTCGGCCGCGCCTCTGGCTGTCTGGTACCGCCGCTCGGGATCCTTCGCCAGGAGCTTCGATATGATCGCCGACACGCCGCTCGGCACCTCCGGCGCGATCGTGTCGAGCGGAGGCGGGCTCTTGGCCAGATGCGCGTGCACCAGCGAGAGCGGATCGCGGTCCGTGAAGGGCCGCCGCCCCGAGAGCACCTCGAAGAGCGTCACGCCCAGCGAATAGAGATCCGTGCGCGTATCCAGCGCGCGCGCCGTGCGCCCCGTCTGCTCTGGCGAGATGTACGCCAGGGTCCCTTCCAGCGCTTCGGGGATGCTCGCCTCGGTCGCTTCCTGCGACAGCAGCGAGGCGATGCCGAAGTCGAGCAGGGTGATCTGCTCGTACGTGTCATCCACCAGCAGGTTCTGCGGTTTGACGTCCTTGTGCATCACGCCGGCGGCATGCACGCCCTCGAGTACCTGGGCAAGGCGTTGCCCGAACCGCAGCCCGGCCACCACCGGCAAACGACCGTGCTTGGCGAGCACCTGATCGAGCGAGCTCGCTCCAGGGTTCTCGAGCACCAGCGCCGCGGTGCCGTTCCGCTGCTCGAACGCATGCACGCGCGCCACGCCTGGCACCGCCGCGAGCTGCTGAAGCACCTGATGCTCGTGGACCAGCCGCCCCATGACGCGCGGGTTGGGTACGTCGGCGAGCGGAAACTTGATCGCCACCTGCGCGCCCGAGGGGAGATGCACCGCGCGACAGACGCGCGTCTCGCTTCCCTCGTACGCGATATCCCCCAGCGCATACTCAGTCAGTTCCATGCCCGAGCCCCTCCCATCCATCTGTGCCCCGGCCCGATAGCCGAGTGTGCGCTAAACTAGCCTGGGCAGGGCAACACAAGTCAATGCAAATTTGAAAGACGCTTCGCGACTGCCACATTCGCGCACCCTGCGCACGTGCTGGAGCACACCCGCGTGCGCCGTTTCCAGATCGTGACCAGCGTTGCGCAAAGTCGTACACGTCGGCACACACACAGTTTGATGTGTCCTGGTGTTCTCGACGTGAAGGATGTTACAGATGCGTCGTGTGAGCGCTTCGCAGGGATCTTCGGAACCGCGCTCCCGGGGCGACGCTGCATGCTGACCCTTTACAGTCGTCACGCGCCTTGATAGCGTCCAGCTGCGTTTTTCAGGCGCCGGGGGGACGAACTTGACGCAATTCAATGGCTTCGTGGTCGCGGTCGACGACAATCCCGCCAACCTCGACACGCTCCTCGACGCATTGTCGAGCGAGCATCTGGACCTCGCCGTCGCCACGGATGGCAACATGGCGATCAGCTTGATCGAGCGCGAGCAGCCGGATCTCGTCCTCCTCGACGTCATGTTGCCAGATATCGACGGCTTCGGGGTGTGCAAGCGCCTGAAGGCCAACCCGCAGACCGCCGACACGCAGATCGTCTTCATGACCGCCTTGAACAACCGGGAGCACCGGCTGCAAGGGTTGAAGGCGGGCGCCGTCGACTACATAAGCAAGCCCTTCGATACCGAGGAGCTCCTTGCGCGGATACGCCCGCACATCGCCGTCCGGCGCATGACGCGGGCGCTGCAGGAGAAGAATGCGAGCCTGGAGTCGGAGGTTCGGCAGCGCGTCGCCGTCGAGGCCGCGCGCGAGGCGCTCCTCGTCGAGCTCATGACCCGCACCGACGAGCTGCGCGAGGCCAAGGAGGGGCTCGAGCGCGAGCTCGTCGAGAAGGGCCGCGCGAACGCGGAGAAAACCGCGCTGCACGAGCAGGTCATCGCAGTGCAGCGCAGCCGGCTGCTCGAGCTCTCCACGCCGCTCATTCCCATCACGGATCGCATCCTCGTCATGCCGCTCATCGGTACGATGGACAGCGACCGGGCTCAGCAGGCCATCCATGCGATGCTCCACGGCGCCAGCAGCCGAGGCGCGGAGTTCGTCATTCTGGATATCACGGGCCTCAAACGCGTGGACGAGAGCGTCGCCACCATGCTCCTCACAGCGGCCAGCGGCCTGCGGCTCCTGGGGACGCGCACGGTGATCACCGGGATAGGCTCGGAGGTGGCCCGGACGCTCGTGCACCTCGACGCACCCCTGCAGGGGGTCGTCACGAAGGGCACGCTCCAGGACGGGATCGCCGTCGCGATGCACGCCTCCCGTCATCGGGGATAGGGCGTCTGCTTTGCCGGAACGAGCCTCAGGGCGCCGGCAGGAGGATCCGCGCGCCGCGAGCGAGCGTCACGCCGTCCACGTGTCCCATCAGCGGTCGCTCCGGCAGGACGACGTGAAAGTGCGTGTTTGACCCCATGTGCGTGAAGACGCCGTGATGGTGCTTCGAGAAGAAGCCCACCAGCACCCCCTCGACGGCGGGGAGCGCTCCGCTCACCGACGCCCGGACGTGGTCGGCGTGGCCTCCGCCGGGGGTGAGCTTTTTCCCGTCGATGACGTGCCACCGGAGATCGCGGAAGCCGCCGCGCACCTGGACCGGGACGGCGCCCTCCGTATCGAGGCCGCGCTCCCGCAGCAATGCCTCGATGCGCGCGTCGATTTGCCCGTCAGGCACGTCGGCGTCGAGCGTCGCCTCCTGCCATCGCGCGACGTTCGCCACCACGAAGAGCGTCGCCTCCTCCTCCGCCCCGGCGGGGCGGACGTCGAGGGTCCCGTCGTCGCGCGCATAGGAGGTCCAGATCGCGTCGTCGACGACGGTCACCTCCCCGCGCAATCCGCTGAGCGCCCCGACCCCGAACGCGCGTGGGCCCGGCACCACATCGCCGATGCGCACGGCGGGCCCCGTCTGCCCCTCGTGCATGATCGCGCGCAGGGCGCCGAACGAGCGGACCTGCACCGCCGCCGGAGCGCCCGGCGCGGGTCCCGCAGCGGTCTCGCTGGAAGGCGTGCAGGAGGCGAGCGGGGACATCAGGAGAGCTCCGAGGAGCTTGAGAAGAACGTCATGGAGAGTCGCTCGCATCGCTCGCATGGGGTTGCTCCTCTGTCGCGCGCGTCACGCGCGAGAGCGCATGATTCAGGGCGTGCAGCGCGCGCACCACGGCGGCGCGCTCCTCGCAGGGGATGGCGTCCACGATCGCCTGGAACCGCAGCAGACTTTGCTCCTCGATTCGCCCTGCCATCCGGCGCCCGGTCGAGGTGAGCCGCAGGCGGCGGACCCGCCCGTCTTCCTCACTGACGTCCTGCTCCACCCGGCCATCGTCACGAAGGCGCTGTATCAGCCGGGTGACATTGCTCTTGTCGATGCCGAGCGCCCGCCGCAGGTCGCTCTGGGAGAGATGCTCGCCCGCCCGCTCGGCGTCCGCCAGGACCGTCAGGGCGTGGGCCTCGCGCGGCGCCACCCGGACACCGCACGGCGTGCGCTCCTCGTCCAGGAGACCGAAGCCGCGAACGAAGGCGCGGACCTCCGAGCGGAGCTCTCTCGTGGTCACCCCCCGAGGAGAACACAGATGGTTGCGGTACGCAACCAAATTTGGAGGCAGGGACGTTCCGCTCCGCGGCCACCCATGGGCGCCGAGCCGCCCTGGGCCGTGGGCGCATCGCGCGGCTCGTCGCTGGCGTTGCCGGTGGCGCGCGCGCCGGACGCCTACCTCACCCCGCGAGTCCTGCGCTGTGGATGGCCCAGCCCAGCGCGCCGCCGCCGACGACGAGCCAGGTCGAATTGACCTTGAAGCGAAAGAGCAAGAGCGCGCTCGCGGCCGCCAGCAGCACGGTGGCGAGATCGATGAGCGAAGCGCGACCGAGCTGCACCGTCACGACGAGCATGAGGGCGAGAGAAGCGACGTTCACCCCATCAAGGACCGCCCCCGCGACCGGCGATCGGCGCAGCCGCGGCACCAGGGGGCCGCTCACGGCGACGAAGAAGAACGCGGGCAAGAAGATGCCGATGGTCGCGACGAGCGCGCCCGCAGGGCCCGCCAGCACGTACCCCACGAACGTCGCGGTCGTGAACACAGGCCCCGGCGTGACTTGCCCGACCGCGATCGCGTCCAGGAGCTGCGCCTCGGTCATCCAGCCGAGCCGCTCCACGAGATCCGCACGCAGGAACGCCAGCAAGACATAGCCGCTGCCGAAGAGGACCGCGCCGGTCTTGAAGAACACCCAGAAGAGCCCTGGCAGCGTGACCGACCCTGCGACGGCAAACCCGGGCAGCCAGGGCGCCAGCGCGGCTGCTCTGTTGCCGGCGCCTGTATCTTCATCGCTCGGCGCCGGAGGGCGGACCGAAGGCTTCCCGAGGCGAGCGAGCACCGCGCTCGCAGCGCCCGCGCCAATCAGCACGGCGAGCTCGTTCGCGCCGAGCCACGCGAGGACGGCCGCCGCGACGCCGAGGAGCCTGAGCGACGTGGTGCGGGCAGCCTTCGGGGCGAGCGCGCCGATCGCCTGCACCACGACGGCGATCATCACGGGTTTGACGCCGTAGAGCAGCCAGTTTGCTGCCGGCAACGCCTCGAAGCGCACGTAGGCCCAGCCGAGGGCGCCCGTGATGAGCATCGCGGGCAGGATGAAGCAGATGCCGGCCACCGCGAGGCCCGGTGCTCGCGCTCGGTCGTAGCCGATGTGGATCGCCATCTCCGTCGAGTTGGGGCCGGGGATGAGGTTCGTCGCGCCGAGCAGGTCGAGGAAGCGCTCCTCCGAGAGCCACTTGCGCCGGCGCACGACCTCGTCCTGCATCATCGCGACGTGCGCGGCAGGCCCCCCGAACGCCGTCACGCCGAGGCGCAGGAACAGCCACGCGAGCTCGCGAAGATCGGCCCCCGTCCAGCGCCGGACCGACGTGGGAGAGGTGGCTGATTCATTCACGGCGCGCTCCGGCGCCGCGCCATGCGCGCGTCGACGGACAGGCGCCCCGCGCCGACGACGAGGAGAAAGAGCGCGCCCAGCAGCATCGCCCAGTCCGTCCTCGCCTCGTGGGCCATGCTCCAGAAGCCGTATTGCGGCATCTTGCGCACGTGGAAGCCGAGGATGTCTCGGCCGAGCAGGATCGGAAGCTTGGTCGAGACCAGCGCCACGACCATGTCGATGACGAGCAGAGCGGCGGCGAGCCGGGTCAGGAGCCCCGCGAGCACGAGCGCCCCGCAGACGATCTCGACCACCCCGACGAAAGGCCCCATGGCCTCCGGCCAGGGGATGCCGATCTTGGCGAACCTTCCGGCGCCGAGCTCCGCTGGATAGATGAACTTCTGGAGCCCTTCGGACAAGAAGACGGCCCCGACCGAGAGGCGGACAAGGAGCGTCGCCGCAGGCGCATCGGTATCGAGCATCTTGCGCAGGAGTTTCCTCATTTCGTTCCAGCCCTCGTCGAAGGAGTGTGGATGTGGATCTTCCAGAGGCTCACCCGGATCTCTCGATGCGCCGTCGAGATCATGGTTCGAAGCGCGTAGACGATCCCGGGAATCTCGTCAACCTGGACGCGCTGCCGTACGGACGCGGCCTGTGGCCTTCCGGCTCGGTCGTACAATCGAACCCGGCGCCTCCGCATCGGCCGGCTGGGAGCTCCTTGGTATCGTGATCCATGGCTCAAACCGCCCGCATCGCAGGTCACGGGATGGCGCCGGCCGCTGCGCTCGTGACCGGCGCCTCCAGGGGAATGGGCTGCTCGATCGCACCACGCGCGTGGAGGGGCTGAAGCACGGGTAGCAAGCTGGGGCGCGGTGCGGAAGGGAGGTATCGCCCATGAACAACGACGGATTGTTGCGGCGGACGCTGGTGCTCGCGACCAGCAGCATCGGCATGAGCGCCGTCCTCGGCGCCTGCGCGCGTCAGCGCGGCGCGGCGGCCCGCGAACCGAAGCAGGAAGGCGGCGCCGGGGAAGGCGACGAGGTCACCCCCGGCGAAGATCTGATGCGAGAGCACGGGGTCCTGCGCCGGGTCATGTTCCTGTACGACGAGGCAATCCGGCGCCTGGATGGGCCCGCAGATGTCCCGGGCGACGTGCTCCTCTCGGCTGCGGGCGTGGTGCGCCGGGTGATCGAGGACTATCACGAGAAGCTCGAAGAAGACTTCCTGTTCCCCCGCTTCGAGAGGGCCGGTAAGCACACCGATCTCGTCGCGGTGCTCCGAAGCCAGCACCAGGCGGGGCGCCTCGTGACCGCCGACGTGCTCACGCTCGCGAGGGAGCCGCTTCGCGAGCAAGCCGCCCGCCGCAAGCTCGCCGACAGGCTGCGCGCGTTCAATCGGATGTACCGGCCGCACGCGGCGCGCGAGGACACGGTGCTCTTTCCCGCGCTCCGGGCGCTCGTCGGCGCCAAGGCATATGCCGACCTCGGCGAGCAGTTCGAGGAAAAGGAGCACCGCATGCTCGGCGACGAGGGCTTTGAGAAGGCGGTGGCCGAGGTCGCCGAGCTCGAGGTGGCGCTCGGGATTGCCGACCTCGCGAGCTTCACGCCAACCTAGGGGAAGGTGTGACGGGAGTGCTCGGGCTTCGCGAGCGCCGCGCAGCGATGTGGCCGGGGCCGTGATCGTCGGCCATAGTGTCCACGTGTTGTATGTCCGCCACGTGCCGGGTCCGCCGCTCTCGGCGCACGTCGCCGAGCTCTGGTACCTTTCAGCTGCTCCGCCTCACGCGGCCGAGCGCATCCTGCCCTCCGGTACCCTCCAGCTGGTCGTCAACCTCGACGAGGACGAGGTTCGCATCTACGACGGCCCCACCATCCGCCGCCACGCCGGTGCCGTCGTGTCGGGCGCGTACCAGTCCTGCTTCGGCGTCGACACACGCGAGCACGCGTCGATGGTCGGGGTCCACTTCCGCCCCGGCGGCGCGTGGCCGTTCCTCGGCGCGCCGCCCGGCGCGCTGACCGACACGCACGTCGACCTCGCGGAGCTCTGGGGGCTGCGAGCGGCGGAGCTCCGCGAACGCCTGTGCTCGGCGCCGGAGCCGCGCGCTCGCTTCGCGCTGCTCGAGCGCACGCTGCTCGACCGCCTTTCGAATGCGCGCCCCGGTCATCCCCTGGTGCCGCACGCGATCGCGGCGCTCGATGGAGGCGAAAGGCGCGTCGCGGACGTCGCGGCCATGCTCGGCATCAGCCACCGCCGGCTTGTCGACGTGTTCACCGCCGAGACCGGCCTCGCGCCGAAGGCCTTCGCCCGGATCACACGCTTTCGGCGGGCGCTCTCGCAGGCCGAGAGGGAGCGCGAGCCGGACTGGGCCCGGCTCGCTGCCACGTCAGGGTTCTGCGATCAGTCGCACCTGATCCGCGAGTTCGTGGCCCTCTCCGGCAATTCGCCGACCGCGCTCGTCGCCCAGTCCTCCCGCGAACGCGTGAAGCTGCATCACATCGCCATCGCCGCGCCGGATGGGGCGCGCGGAAGGGACCGGCGACACGCGCGATCCCGAGGCGTCCTGACTGGATGACCGCGAAGGAGCAGCGCGGCGTCGGGATGCGCCGCGGCGCGGCCGGCGCATGGCTAACCCGCCGATGCCTCGTGGAGCTCGATCGGATTGCCGTCGGGATCTTCGAGTTGAATCTGCGCGCCCCCCATGCCGCGCTCGATGTCGTTCCGGAAGGGTGTTTCGGCCGCGCGGAGTCGTTCGATGATCGCGGCGAAGTCGTCGACGTAGAGGACGATGCGGTTCCAGCCGCCCGCGGTCTGAGCGCGGCCATCGGGCATCGGGCGCGCGCCTGAGCTGCCGGGGCCGCTCAGGAGCAAGCGCAGGTCACCGCGGGAGACCGTTGCGAACGCCGTGCCGGACTGCAGGTCGAGCGTGAAGCCCAGTTGCTCGGTGTAGAAGCGAGCGGCGCGATCGACGTCCGTGTTCTGGTAGCGGACGACGGCCGAGGTGGCATCGGGGTTTCCTGCTGCCGAGGTCGATTCCTCCGGCGCCTCGTGAAGCTCGACCGGGTTGCCGTCGGGATCTTCGAGTTGAATCTGCGCGCCCCCCACGCCGCTTTCGATGTCGTTCCGGAAGGGTGTGCCGGCCGCGCGGAGTCGCTCGATGATCGTGGCGAGGTCGTCGACGTAGAGGACGATGCGGTTCCAGCCGCCGGCGACCTGAGCGCGGCCATCGGGCATGGGGCGCGCGCCGGAGCTGCCGGGGCCGCTCAGGAGCAAGCGCAAGTCACCGCGGGAGACCGTTGCGAACGCGGTGCCGGCCTGCAGGTCGAGCGTGAAGCCGAGCCGCTCTGTGTAGAAGCGAACGGCGCGATCGACGTCCGTGACCTGGTAGCGGACGACGGCCGAGGTGGCATTGGGGCTTTCCATGGGCGAAGTCGACTCCGTGGTGTGGGAGATGCAACCTCCGAGTGAGACGATGACCAGCATGAGGATGATCTTGAGGATGATCTTCATGCGCCGATTCTGTCGCCCGCGCACGCCGCGGTATTGGACAAATTGGAAGCCGCGGCGGTCCGGGCCGTCATCGCGGGCACGGGCACCTGGTCTTCGACGTCGTGTCCCACGCAGGCGTCGCGACCCCGACCGCCAAGGAGCCGCCGGACGTCGGGGTGACGAGCGCTTCGCTGGCCCACCTCGCGCGCTCGCGCCGGGGCGATCAGCGCTGCCTGTCGAACTTGTTGATCGCTTCCGGGCTGACGGGGGTGAAATAGTTCACGAGGTTGCCGTCCGGGTCGCGGAAGAGGAGCGAACGGTTGCCCCAGGGCATGGTCGTCGGCTCCTGCACGACCTTACCGATGACAGGAGCCAGCCTTCGATATTCCGCGTCGACGTCGCTCACGCGAAACTCGACGATGATGGAGTGATTGTCGGCGGGGTGCGCCGCTCCCGCCGCGAAGAGCTCCATGGTGCGCCTGTGCGCGATGGCGAGGGTGCACGAAGGCGTCGTCAGCTCGGCGAAGTCTTCGGTGTACCAGGTCGCCGCGACGCCCGTGACGTGCTCGTAGAATGCGACCAGACGTTGGGTCGCGTCGGTGATGATGCGAATCGAGACGAAATCCATGACGGCCTCCTTGCGCAGCCGTGGCTGCGGAGTTGACGCGCATCCCATGTAGTTTGCGCCTGCTGACAGCGTGGCGTCAGCAGGGGCTCTTCAAGCTCGTGGACATGCGCCGCACCGAACGACCCTTCGCCATCCTCCATGGGCTGCGTGTCGATGTTTGACAGGCCGGGAGCCGCAAGGCGGTGGAAGAGTCCTGCGCCGTAGTGTCCGCGGTCGCAACCCGGGACGTTCAGATTGCGATTGCCCGGCGCGCCGGGGTGCGCTCTTCTTCGATCCAGGAAGCGGGAGACTCTCCCGCGAGCGCGCCGCGATGAAGCCCTCGTACGAAGCTCGTGCACCAGAGATCGTGACGGAGCCCGAGCAGGTGGACCAGCTGCCGGCGCTGATCGAGCGGATCGCGGAGCAGACGCGGCGCGATGCCGAGGGTCGGCAGGTGGAGCTGCCGTCGGGGCGCGTCGTCGAGGTGCGATCCGCGGCAGGGGACGAGGAGCGGGTGACGATCCGGAGCGCTTCCGGGGAGATCGAGCTCGACGTGCGCCTCACCGCGCGCGGGCCGGTGCTGCGGATCCGGGCGGCGGAGCTCGAGCTCGAGTCGCCGGGCGCGGTGCGTGTCGACTGCGATCGTTTCCATGTGCGCGCCGAGCACGGGATCGTGCACGAGACCGGCGGCGACCTCGCGCAGACCGTCGCCGGCGACGTGACGACGCGGGCGCGCGGCGAGCTGCGCGCCGAGGCCCGTCAGGTGAACCTCGAGGCCACGCGCGGTGACGTGCAGATCGCGGCGAACGATGACGTGCAGCTGCTCGGCGAGCGGATCAAGCTGAACTGCTGAGCGCCGCGCGGACGGCGTGTGGCGGGCGGCGTCCGCGCTCACCGACAGCGCGCCGCGGGCGGCGCGCGCCGGGTCGATCGCGCGTCAGAGGGCCGAGAGCGCGCGCTCGACCTGCTCCGCCAGCGCGGCCTGCGTTGCGACGCGCCGCTGCCACACGCGCTTCAGCCGCATGCCGAGCGGGGCGTCGAGCCCCTGCTCCGCGATCTCGAGCGCGAGCTTGCCCCGCCGCTCGGCCCTGACGAGGCCGGCGTACTGCTCGGCCCCGAACCGGTCCGGGTGGCGCCGCTCCCAGGCGCTCACGTACGCGTCGTCGAAGCGCTCGCGCAGCGCGCGATCCCCGTGCTTCAGCGCTCGCTCGAGCTCGTCACGCCAGCGCCGGTCGGCCTTCCGCCAGGTGGCCTCGTCGAGGTCGTGCGCGGAGAGCACCTCGCCGCGCAGCGCGCCCCGCTCGGCGAGCTCCGAGCAGACGGTGGCGTACCGCTCGATCGTGACCGACTCTTCCGGGCGCGCTGCGCTCGGCGCCGGCGGTTCCTTCAGCGGAGCCGGCGACGACGGCGCCGGGGCGCGCGGCGCGGCGCCCGCGGGGGCGGGCGGCTGCGATGGGGCTCCGTCGACGTCGAGCGCGGCGAGCAGCGCTCCCGCCGCTGGGCCGGGCGTCGTGGCCTCGGCCGGGGTGGCGGGCAAGGTGCCCGACCCCGGCGCGCTGCCGGGCCCGTCGAGCGCGAGCGTACCGCCCGCGGACCCCTCCCGCCGCCGCGGCTCGCTGGAGCGCGACGGCGCGGCTGGCGCGGCCGCCGCGGCGCGCTGGCCCGGCGGGCGCCGCGGCGGGACCGCCGGCGCGCTCCCGACGCCCACGCCCGCGACGGCCATCAGGCGCTCCCGCTGCGCCGGGTCGCGCAGCTCGACGTGGGCGCGCCAGGTGATCGTGCAGAGCAGCCGATCCGCGTCGACGTGGAGGCCGTCGGCGTGGAACACGAGCCGCGCCGGGGCGTCGGGATCGGCGTCGTCGAGGCCGTACACCGCGCCGGCGACGCGCGCGTCCGGCAGCGCGCTCTGGATGCGCGGGCGATCCGGGTGGAAGCCCTCGAGCACGACGACCGTGTCCGGCTGCAGCGCGGAGAGCCACTGGTCGCGCGGGGCGCACTGGAAGTACGACCAGTCGAAGGCGCCCGGCACCTCCATCACCTCGGCGTCGAGCCTGGCGCGGGCGCCGGCCGGGAGGCGGCGGCTGCGCGCCGGCCACGCCGCCGCGAGCGGACCGAAGCCGATGGGCCTCTGCGGATCGACCGGATCGAGCACGTTCGGCAGCTCGCCATCGCGCTCGCTGCACCCCAGGGGGTTCTCGGGCACGCCGACGCCGCCGGCGGCGCGCTCGTACACGATCGGCATCCGCACGAACGGCTCCGGCGCTGCCCCGGCCTCCTTGCGGCGGCCGACGACGCGCACCGTCTTGTCGAGGCCAGGCGCCTCGCGCTGGACGAGCGCGAACCGCGCGCTCATCTCGGCGACGGGGCGGCCGCCGGGCGCTGCGGCGTGCCCGAGGGCGGTCACGTCCACGTACTGGCGGTACGGCACCCGATCGCTCGCCGCTGTCACGTGGGTCATGGGGCCGCGGCGGTCGTGGACATCCTTCGTCTGGAACGGCGCCGCCACCTCCGCCGGCCGCATCGGCGACGCGTCGAGCGAGAAGCTGGCCTTCACGACGACCGTCAGCCGGAGCTTGCCCTCGTGGCGCCAGGGGACCGTGTCGATGGTCGCCTGCGCCGCCGTCGCCGACGCCGCCGGCGTGAGCGACGCGCAGGCGACGCCGCCCACGGTGCCTGGCAAGAACGGCAAGGCGCGCGCCGCGAACTGCGCGGCCTGCGCGTCGTCGACCGGGAGTGTCCCCTTCGGCTCGCTCATGTCCCCGTCGTGCACGGTCGCAACCGCGCCTCTCGAGGTCAAGGGCTCATCCAGCGAGCGCGGGCGATCGCGGGCCGCGACGTACAGTGGAGTCGTCGTCGGTGTGTGGCGGTGCGCGGATCGCTTCGGAACCTGGCCGCCGAGCTCGACAAGAGGTGCGCGCCGGCGACGGGAGATCACAACAACAAAATACAGAGTGGCCGCCCGCGCGCGCCAAGTACCATGACCGCATGAAGCGGCTCACCGACCCCTTCCACGTGCTGCCGGAGGCGCAGCGCCACGAGCTCATGCGCGACACGGTGATGGCGATCTTCGGCCCCGCGGTGGGTCAGGGCTTCTGGGATCAGATGGAGCCGCTGCTCACCGACACACGGCGCCAGCCGGGCGACGCGGAGGAGCCGGAGAAGAACTTCTGGCGGGGCCGCTGGCGCATCTACGAGGCCGAGTGAGCGGGGAGCAGCGGCCGTGAGCAACGACCCGACGCCGCCCGCCGCGCGCGCCCCGGCGCGCAGACCGCGCCGCAAGACCGAGCTGCTCCTGCAGGGCGAGCCCGACGGGAGGCGGTGGATCGCCTGGATCTCGAAGCGCACCTACCGGATCCACAACGGGCGCTGCGAGCTCGACGCCCCCGGGCAGCAGGAGGTCCTGCACGACGACGAGATCCCGTACAGCGAGGATCGCAAGCCGCCGCGGGTCTCGCCGCCGATCGCCGTCGACGACATGCTCCCTTTCCGGCGCGCGACCGACGTCGTCATCCAGGCCTTCGCCCACGCCTACAAGCCCGACACCCGCACGCTCACCGCGAGCGTCCGGTTCGGCAAGCACCACCGCGAGATCGTGGTCCACGGCGACCGCGTGGGCGAGATCGACAGGGCGGGCCGGCCGCGCTTCTCCGAGCCGGCGCCGATCGAGGTGGTCCCGATCCGCTACGACTATGCCTATGGCGGCGTCGATCTGACGGCGCTCGGCCGGAACGGCGACATCCTCGGTCAGCTCGTCCAGGAGGCCCGGCGCGGCACCGACAGGCTCGCCGACACGGTGTACCACTACCCTAGAAATCCATGTGGTTACGGGTACTTGATGGAGCTCGACGCCGAGGGCTTCGCGGGGCGGCCGATCCCCAACCTCGAGTTCCCGTTCGACCCGCTGACGCCCCAGCGCCTCGCCGTGGGCAAGCCGTACCGGTGGATCCACGCGCCGCTGCCGGCGGGCTGGGATTACCAGTCCATGGCCTGGTTTCCCCGGCTCGCTTACCTCGGGCTCGCCCCAACCTGCCAGAGCGACGGCAAGCTCCCTGCCGAGGTCGAGCGCGGCTGGGCCGCCCGCGATGTCCTCTCGATACCGCCCCTTTATCAGGCTCCGGACGCCCCGCTCCGGCTGGAGTATGCGCAGGTCGCGTCGCCCGGGATGAGCGTCTCCGACCTCGCGCCGGACGAGTATTTCGAGCTGCACAACGTGCACCCGAGCCGGCAGGTCTACTCCTTCCATCTGCCCGGCGAGGTGCCCCGGGTGATGCTGGAGCTCGCGCCCGGTCGGGCGCTCGTCGAGGTGGAGTCCCACCTCTGCTCGGTGGTCGTGCGGCCGGTCCCGGGCGAGGTCGTCGTGGTCTGGAGCGCCCGGGCCCCCGTGGCGCTGGATCTCACCGAGGAGCAGATGACGAACCTGCGGCGCGAGGTGCGCTGGACCTCGGCGGCCCGATGAGCTCGATGAAGATGAAGGAGCGCGGACGATGTCCTACGGCTGCCTGACCGTCACGCGGTGGAACGTGTTCCTCGGCCTCTCGTGGCACGAGGCCCTGTTCTGGTGGCCGATGCCGCCGCCCGGGGCCTACGTGCCCCAGAAGTACTGGCCTCATTTCCAGACAGGGCTTGTCAGCGGCACGCACCTCTTCTCGTTCTGGTCGGAGCAGAAGAAGCACGAGATACAGCTCGACGGCGTGCACTGGATAGGGCGGGGGAGCGACGCGAGCCTCGTCGTCCCGCACGTGGACGTGGTCCAGGGGTGGAATCCGCTCCTGCCCTGGACCATCCTCTTCGGGAGCTCCATCTCGGTCTGGGGGACGAGCGGGGTCGCGATCGGGTGCGATAACCCCATCTTCGGCGAGACGACCTGCGATCTCGCGTGCTCGCCGTTCAAGACCGTGCCGTTCTCGCTCCACCTCGCGTGCAACAGCCCGATCAGCCTGCCGCTCGATTTCACCATCGTCTGGGGCACCGCCAAGGCCGGCTTCACCTGGACCGACTTCATCGCGTGCCTCGTCGACATCGCGATCGAGATCGCGATGGACATCCTGATGAAGTTCGGCGGCCAGATCGCGGGCAAGCTGTGGAAGGGCGCGAAGGCCGCCGGGAAGGGGCTGATGAAGGGCGCGAAGATGGCCGCCGCCAAGAGCGCGGACCTCGCGCAGCCGTTCTTCAAGCGGGCCGGCAAGGCCCTCGCGCGGGAGAGCGCCGAGGAGACGCTCGCGAAGATCCTCAAGGAGTCCGCCGAGGAGGCGGCCGACGACGTCGCGTCGAAGGTGGGCAAGCAGGCGGCGGAGAGCTTCTCGGACTCGCTCAGCCGGCTGCGATCGCAGAGCGACGAGCTGCTCGAGGAGCTCGCGGAGGCCGCGGACGGCAGCGTGTGGAAGTCGTTCAAGCAGGGCGCCGCGGAGCTCGGCGAGAGCGCCGCCGATCGCATGAAGAAGCTCGGGAAGAGCCTTGGCGCGGCGGCGAAGTCGGCGAAGGACACGATCATCGCCGTGAAGACGTGGAAGAAGGTGACCGAGGAGAACCTCCTGAAGTCGCGGAAGGTGAGCAGCATCCTCAAGTACACGGCCCTGGCGAACGGGTTCAAATACTCGAAGAAGATCGGCGGGAAGCTCACCAGCTCCATCGACGCGCAGTACCACGACCCCGGGGATCTCGACGCGGCCTCGGACGGGTACAGCTTCGGGCCGTTCGCGCTCGGGAGCAGGAGCGGCGTCTACGACGACCTCGGGGACCCCGTGGGGGACACGGGCGACGACGACGAGGATGACGAGACCAGCAAGACCGTGGTTGGCGATCGGTTCGCCTGGAGGGGCGACGCGAGCGCGAGCGCGAAGGCGCGCGTGAGCGAGCGATTCTCGTGGTCCGATCAGAGCGACGAGAGCGGCGGGAGCGCGGGTGTGGACGACCGGTTTGCCTGGATCGTGAGCGACGCCGCCACGTCCGGCGCGTAGCTCCACCCACCAGGAGTCCAGGTAGCCTGACCGCCTCGTCCCGCTGTTGCGCGTCCGCCCTCGCAGCACGCCTACGGTGTCACGAAGATGGCCGAGAGATCATCCACGTAGAAGGAGCCCGTGGAGTTGGCGCCCATCCTCTCCGCGGAAGGCGCTGAATCGACCCTGGATCGATGTCACGTCGTTGAAGCTCGGGTGCTGAATGAGCACCCACTGCTCGTTGGCCTCGCCGGCCGGCGAAGCGGCCACCATCACGTTGCCGTTGCCGTTGCCGTTGCCGTTGCCGAGCGCCGTCGCGACGGTGCCGACCGTTTGCTGCGAGCTCGGCAGCTGGGATGCGGTGTCCTGGTTGAAGCCGGCGCTGAGGATCGTCTCGGCGGCGCAGCCTGTGAGCAGCGCCGAAAACGAGGCTCAGCGCTCCTCTGATCTCGGGAGAAGAGCACGGGGCTGCCGAGCACCCTGTCTCTCGGAAGGAGACACCTTACCCTCGAAAATTTCCGCCCCAGACACCATTGCTGTAAGGCGCGATCCGTGTCGACAATGACGCTCCGCGGCAAGCCGACCGCCCCACCATCAAAGCGCTGGATCCAGGTGCGCCGTCGGCATCGACGGCGGTGATCGGCAATACCAACCGGGCCGTAACCAGCGCCCAAGTGCGGCCGGACTTCGCATCGTGGACGCGGCATAGGCGGGCTGGCGGAGCCCCCGGGCGGCGCGTGGGCGCCGGGCGGGTTCGGCGCACGAGTCTTGCACCGCACAGACGAGGGTTCGAATTCTCTTTACGCTCGCAAAGCAGCCTGAGATGCTATGCGCTGCCACGAAACGGCGCACAACGAGGGCATCGTTTCGGGTGCGAAAGCATCTTGGAGGGGTAACATGCCGATCTCAGTGACAGTCAAAGGGAAGACGTACGAGAGCGACGGTCATTACCATGCGGAAGAGGTCATGCTCGCTTCCGTCAGCCGTTCAGCAAACCTTGTTGTAGAAATGAACGGTTGGCCGTGCACGGGCGAACGGCACCACAATTGTCACAAGCGCTTCCTCACCGAGTCCACTGGCCGCACGATCACGGTGACCATCACGGACGATCATGCCGGCTACGCCGCGAACCATGGGCGCAAATTCGGGCAAACAGGGACGATCACCTACGCCAATGGCGTCGCGACCTATGGCTAGAACGTCAAACGTATAGAAAGGCGTGCCATCGGCCAGCCCAGCGCCGAGCGAGACGCAATCCGTCGACCAGCTCGCTCAACTCGCGCTCACGACGAGCTTCGATCTCTCGTCCCTCGAGCGGCACCGCGACCCCCCTCCACCTGGGCAGGCCGACACGATCAGCGCCGCGAATCTCGAGATGAAGCTCGCGGAGATCCGGCATATTCCCGTGGTCGACGCGAAGGGGCACGTCGTCGGGATCGTCTCGGATCGCGATTTGCTCCGCCACGTGAGCCGCCTCGACGGCAAGCCCATCCCGATCGAGTCGATCATGACTCGGCGTGTCCGCACCGTGCGATCGACGACCCCGGCCGCCGACGCAGCCCAGATCCTCCTCGATCACAAGATCGGCTGTCTGCCCGTGGTCGGCGACGAGGAGCAGCTCATCGGGATCATCACCGAGACCGATTTCCTGAGCATCGCTCAGCAGGCGCTGCGAGGCGTCGACGTGACCCACAGCGCCGGAGATCGCTAGAAGACGGGCGGTGGATGGCGAGTCCCCGTTCCTCCTGAAGCTCACCTCCGGCGGCACGCTCTGGGTCGCCGGCACCTTCTACGGTTCCGTCGACGTCGGCTCGGGTCGCGTCGCCGAGCACGAGCGGATTCGTCTTCCGCATCCCGGCGCGTGAGTAAATTCAGAAGGCTGGGTAGCAGCTCTTGCCGTCGGTGGTGATCGGTCTGTCCTCGGGCTCGGCCTGCGTGAGGTCGATGGCGTGGAGATCCGTCACGTCGTCATGGCGCAGGCAGTAGACGAGGGACGTCGCGTCGGGAGCGATCGTCGCGCTATCTATGTAGGTGCCGGGCTCGGCGAGCACGAGGGGGGATATCATGGCTGTGGCCATGTCGTAGACCAAGAGGGCGCTTGTCTCTACCGTGGTGTCGTTGGCCGGAACATCGATGGTTCCGACGAAGACAAAGCCGCTGCCGTCGCCGAGCCAGCTCGCCGTCGTGAGCGAGGGCCGCACCTGGCCTGCGCCGTAGCCCTCATCCACGAGCTTCGTGGGGCTGGTGCCGCCCGCTCTCGGATAGAGAAAGATGCCCTGATCCTCCGAATTCACGCACACGCTGTGAATGAGGAGGATTTCGCCGGTGGCCGGGTTGACCGAAGGTTCTATCACCGTGCAGCTCAACACCGTGGGGAAGGGCTCCGGCAAGCCACCTCCCGCGGGCACGCGCCACGGGAACGAGCCTCCTTGGAGGCTCGTCCCCTCGTACCACCAGTTGCCAAAGTCATAGAGAATGCCGGTGCCGTCGGCCGTGAACCTCGGTGCGTCCACCGAGATTTCGAAGTTCGTACGGCCCTCGCCGTCGTTGGGAAACACCGGCGTGAGGCGGCGGAAGTCGGTCCCGTCGGTGGCGAGGCTCCAGAGGCGGCGGGTCGCGAGGTGGGTGTCGTTGTCTTCCTTGGTGGGGCCGTAGAGCGAGGCGAGGACGATGCGGGTGCGGTCGGGCGAGAGGGTATGGCCCCAGATCTCCCAACCTTCACTGCCGTCGCCGCGCAGATCGGTGACGATGCGCTCGGCGCCGGTCGCGAAGTCTCGCGCGATGAGATGATCGTGATCGGCCGTCTCTGCGCGCACGTAGAGGAACGTGCCGGCCGGGAGGGCACCCGCGCCGGTGGACGAGCCACCGCTGCCGGAAGCGCCCGTGCCGCCCGATGTGCCGGTGCTGCCGGAGGAGCCGCTCGGACCAGCGCCCCCGCCGCCGGAGGTGCCCGCGCTGCCGGAGGTGCCCGCGCTGCCGGACGTGCCCGCGCCGGTGCCCGATGTACCGGTGGACGACGCGGTCTCGATTGTGCACGCCAACGTCGAGCTCGCGACGATCGCAACGAGACTGAAAACTGGCCAACTGTTCTTCGTCGGAGTCATGCGACCAGCCTAACAAACTCTACTCAGGCGCATTTGTCTTTCAATCCGGCTGGATCTCGGGCTCGACCAGGTGCGCTCGAGCCCCATCGTCGGCTTCGACTTCGAGCTCAGGACCGTCGAGTATGTGCGCCAGGGTCGCATCGAGGCCACGCACATCCGGCGGCACTATTACGAGGGGTACCTCGATGGCCAACGTGCGACGAAGCTGCTCGGAGCGGTTTGTCGATGGCGCGATTGCCGTCCCGCTTGCGTTTCGGAGCGGGCTTGTCGTCCGCCATCGCGGACTCTTCCGGCCTCGCAGGGCGTCGTCGCTGGCTCAGCTACCCGACTAGGGGATTTCGGGGTCGGTGTGCCTTCGCCACTCGTTCCGCGCGCTTGAGTAGGCGGTCCGGGCGGCGAGCTCGCGTTCCACGCCGGTGATGGCGGGCATCTTGCGATGGCACAGCTCCCCGGGAAGGGTGATCTCCACCTGAGTTCGTGCTTCACGCAGCGTGCCGGGCCATCCGCCGGCGGCGGGGCGGCCTTCTCGATGGAGGTCTTGACGCCAACGCCTGGCCCACGCCTGGCCCAGCGCGTTGGCGCTCTGCTCGATGAATCGTTGCCGCACGGTCGCCTGCGCCGAGCCGTCCTGGTCGGTTGCTGGCTCTGACGGGGCGCGCTCGGCGCCCTGGCTCGGCGCTGCGCGCTTCACTCGATGACCGCGGGCTGAGGCCCCGGGACGATCCCTGCGATGTCCGGATCCTCTCCCGGTGTCCCGCTGACGGCGGAGCCCTTTCCCGTGCGGCGCGCGAGACGGTTCGCGTCTTTCTCGCGCTGCTTCTCTTGCCGTTCGCGTTCCTTTTGCCGCTTCAATGCTCCCTGCTTCTGCATGCGGAATCGGCCTTTCGGCGCCTCTGGGCGCGTTCTTCAGCACCTCATGGTGCGTCCTGAGAGCGCAGGCGTGGCGGCGCACGAGCGCCGCCACGCCGCGCCCGTGATCAGTACCGGTCGCGACCGCCGCCGCCGCCGAAGCCGCGCGCCGGACGCTCCTGCGCTTCGTTGACCTTCAGCGCGCGGCCATCGAGCATGGCGCCGTTCAGCTGCGAGATGGCGCTGTTCGCGGCCTGAGCCGTGCCCATGGTCACGAACGCGAAGCCGCGCGGCTGCCCCGTCTCGCGGTCGGTCGGCATCGCGATCTCACGGACCTCGCCGGCCGCGGCGAACGCGGACTCGAGGGTCTCGCGGGTGGTGTTGAACGAAAGATTTCCTACGTAGAGACGATTTCCCATGCCATCCTGCTCTTTTACGGCTTTCTGGTGCGCTCTGCGGCGCTCTCGCGCCTGCCATCCGACGAAGCCGTGACGGATCGAACGGAGACGTGCGGCGCGGAACTCCCGCGCGATCACACGGTGCGTCGTCCAGTCGTCCGAGCGAGCCGCAATCTCCCTCACGAGTGAGGGAAGAGGGAAAGCGTCGTTATCGAGGGCCAGGGACGGTCGTGAGGAGGGCATCCTAGCCCGGTGCATCGTCGTCCGCAAGCGGGCCGTTCCGTCTTCCGTCGCCGACCCTGCCGCCGACCGCAGGCAGCCGGCGAACAACGAAGTTGCATGGGGGCGAAATGGCCCATGTCCGCGATCGCCGTGCACCTCGGCCCCGGACCCTGCGATGGCCCGCCGTGAGCTGAGCGGGGGCCTGGCGCCTGCGCCCGCGCCCCTCGCGACCGCGCAGCGTGCTGAACGGGCCCGGCCCCCGGCGCGAGAACGTCAATCTCACGTTGACATCCGCTCGCCCTGGACCGGGGTTAGGCGGCAGGGGAGCGCGCGCCGGCCTCACGGGTCGTGCGCGATCCGGTAAATCCCCGGGATCAACGCCGGCAGCGGGCCATCGTACAGCGTCGCGGTGCGCCGCTCCTCCTTGCGGACGTGGTACTCGAACACGCAGCGGAGGGAGAAGAACACCCGCCCTTCCCCCGCGACGATCCCTATCTGATCGAGGTGCATGGGAAACACATACTCCCGCTCCTCGAGCTGCACATGGATGTGCATCCGCAGGTCGGGCATCGCGAAGGCGAGGTCCCCGCCGCGCAGGCCGTGCGTGAGCCGGATCCCGTCGCCCGGCCTCGGCTCGCCGCCTGGCTCGATCATCATGCCCGGGTGCCCCATGTTGAAGAACGTGGGGAGGATGTCCCTGTGCCCCACCTTGAATTCGGGCGCCCTGTCAGGCGTGAGCCGGCTCGGGTCCGGCGCGACGGCGCTCGTCGCGGCCTTCACGCGGAGCGCGCCCTCGGCGGGGTAATAGCCCAGGCCGACGGGATCGGGGGAGTCGCCGAACGAGCGGAGCAGCCGGTTCGGGTCCTCGAGGTTGGGCAGCGGCTTCCCGAGGGCGCTCTTCGCGTCGAGGTAGAACCCTCGCCCCGACGGGTTGGGCGTGAAGGGCATGTCGAGCCCGTAGTCGGTAGGGCACGTCCCGCCGAAGGCGCGCCCGTAGTCGAGCTCCATCGAGACGAACGACTCCGGCTCGCTCGGGACCAGGGCGCCGCCGGCCCCGGGCGCCCAGGAGCGGTCGCCGAAGACGGCGATCCGCCGCCGGAAGGTCCGGCCCACCTCGAGCTCGACGTCGAGGCGCTGCCTCGCCGCGCCGCCGGGCTGGCGCACCTTCCCGCCGAGCAGCACGTCGATCCCGCCCATGTAGAACGGCTTGTCCCCGGGCATCTTGCCGAGCGCCGTCGCGACGGGCTCGCCCGAGATCGGCCACGGCTCGTCGGGCGTGGCGACGAGCGCGCCGCCGGCGACCCGGAAGGTGGGCCGCGCGATCGCGCAGCCCAGCATGTGGTCGTCGCTGCGCGCCGACGCCGTCCTGAGGAGCTGCGCCGGGTGCCTTGTCTCGTTGCGAAGCTTCACGGATCGAGCCCTCTCCGCCGCGGCGCCGCGCTCAGCAGTTCAGGCGCACGGTGCCGCCGTCGAGCTTCTCCGTGGCGCTCCCGTTGGTCACGTAGATCCCGTCCGAGGTGATCTCGATCTTCGCGGACTTGCCCTCGGCGTCGGTCGAATTGCCGATCTCGAGGACGATCTTCTTCTGGGCCCGGATGCGGATCGTCGAGTCGGCGAACAGGGCGAGATCGGGTCCGCCGATCTGGACCTCCTGCTCCGACTCGACGCGCACCTCTCCGGCGCACGTCATCTCCAGCGCGCCGTCGGTCACCGCCCACTCGAGCGAGCCCGCGCTGAGCGTGCAGTGCCCATCGACGACCTGCTGCATCGTGCCGCCGATCGAGAGGGTGAGGTTGCCCGTGACACGCCTCGACTCGTCGTCCAGGGAAGAGATCGCGTGCGCCCCGGTGACGACGACCGTCCGATCGCCGCTGACCTTGACCGACTCGTCCCCGCCGACGCACGCGCTGCGGTCCCCGGCGACGATGTCGCGGCGGTCCCCGACGACGCTCGCCGTGTGGTCGCCCGCGACCGAGAGCCAGCTGTCGGCGCCGACCGAGGTGGTCTGATCCGCGGCCACCGTCCTGGTCTCGGCCGCGCCCACGGTCACGGTGCGCGCGCCCGCGACCGTCACCGCCTCCGCGCCGCCGACGGTCTTCGTGCGGTCGCCCGTCACCGCGAGCGCATCGTCGCCGCCGACGTTGCGGCGCGCGTCGTTCAGGGCCTCGACCTTGAGGTCGCGCTGGGCGCGGAGGTAGACCTCTTCCCGGCCTGACTGGTCCTCGAAGCGGAGCTCGTTGTACCCGCCGCCTCCCGGGGTGCTCTGCGTCCGCAAGGCCGATCTGGTCTTCTCGGCGGGGAGCGCGTACGGGTAGGGGCTCACGACCGTGTACACCCGGCCGGTCACGATGGGCCGGTCCGGATCGCCGTCGAGGAACTCGACGAGCACCGCGCTCCCGACGCGCGGGATGTGCATCGCCCCGTAGCCGGCCCCCGACGCCATCTGGGCGACGTGGACCCAGCACGCGTTCTCCGAGGCGCTGCCGTTGCGATCCCAGTGCAGCCTGACCCTCACGCGCCCATCGCCGTCCGTCTCGATCTCGGCCCCCTGCGTCCCGACGACGGTCGCGGCCTGCGGGCCGGCGATGCGCGGCTTTGGCGTCCTGCACGGGGGCCGGAAGGCGACGCCGGCAGGGACGCACTCGAACGTGCAGCGGTACCCCTCCTTGCTGTCGAACCGGGCCGCGTGCTCGAGCCGGGTGACGAGGTACTCCGCGTTGAAGCTCTCCCTCGGATGATCCTCGAGCCGGAACCGCGCGCCGGGCGCGAGCCGCACGGAGCAGGCCTCGCCCTGTCCCACGGCGGCGGTCGCCTGGAGCGCGTCGAGGCGGACCTCCGCCGCGGGGCTGGCCGGGTACGCGAACACGGCGAGGTCCGTGTGGCGCCCCTTCTCGGCCGCCGTGTCCACGACCGAGGCGGGGTTCTCGAACGGCACGTCGCGCGTCGTGACCTTCCCCGGCCGGACCCGCTGCGCGAAGCGGAACGAATCGATGCCTTCTCCCGTGTGGAGCGCCCCCGTCACCGACCGATACCGGAGCTCCTCCGGGGAGATGGGCGAGTGGACCTGCGCCGTGTCGGAGATCATCAGGGTCGCGCCAGCGTCGGTGTGCTCGAAGTAATAGAAGATGCCCTCTTCCTCCATGAGGCGGCTGAGGAACGCCCAGTCCGACTCGCGGTACTGGACGCAGACGTCGCGCGCCTCGTAGCTGCGCTGGAGCACGATCTCGTAACGCCGGACGCCGCCGAGCTTGAGCACCCGCTCGATGACCTCGGCCGTGGTGACGCCCTGGAAGATGCGGCAATCGTACCGCTGGTCGAGGAGCCAGACCTCCGGCACCAGGGTGGCGCGGTAGGCGGCGCGGTGCTCCGACGTGTGGACCTGCTCGAACCCGCTGACGATCCCGTGCAGGTGGCGGGCGCTGGCGCCGTGATCGAGCGTCAGCACGGCCGACTCGGCGACGAGCGCGTCGAGGTCGAGGTCGGTGTCGGCGCACTCGACGGTGATGTCGAAGGCGTAGAGCTGCGACATCGCCTCCGCGCCTGAGAGCTCCTTCACCTCGAGCGAGGTCTTGAGTCCATCGATCGTGAGTCGTGCGCGGACGAGGGGCGGTGCCACGGCCATGAGAACCTCGGAAGAGTTTCGACCATCAGAGCCGATGTCGCGCCGATGTGCAAACCCGTCGCGCGGGCCGGGCGAGCTGTGCGGTGCAGGTGCGATGTGCCGCGCCTCGATGGGCCCGCTCGGTACGCCGTGGCACGGCCGTGCGTGAAGGTCCTGGAGCCGCTGCTCACCCGGCGCGCAGCGTCTTCATGGCGCCGGCCCACGCGATCAGCTGATCGAGCAAGGCGCCGACGGACTTCTCGTGGCGGGGGCGGGGCTTGAACACGCTGAAATTTTCGAAGTCGTCGAACAGAGAGAGCATGACCTGCGCGCGCACGTCCGCGATCTGGAGCTCGGCCATCACGAGCCGGAGCTGCTCGACGGCGCGTGAGCCTCCCGCGCTGCCGTAGCTCACGAAGCCAGCCGCCTTGTTGTTCCACTCCTTGTACAGGTAATCGATCGCGTTCTTGAGCGCGCCCGAGGTGCCGTGGTTGTACTCCGGCGTGACGAACACGAAGGCGTCGAACGGATCGATCTTCGCCGCCCAGGCCTTGGTGTGAGGCTTCGTGTACTGTCCCATCGACGGGGGCGCCGGCTCGTCGAGCAACGGCAGGTCGAAATCCTTGATATCGACGAGCTCGTAGTCGGCGCCGCCCTTCTTCGCCGCCACGTCGTGCACCCACTTCGCGACAGCCTCGCCGTTGCGGCCCGGCCGCGTGCTCCCCAGGATGATCGCCACCTTCAACATGTCTTCTCTCCAAGGCAATAGCCCCTCTCCGCTCGAGCCGACAGGCGGCGTGATGCGCATTCCCACGACGCCGCGGTGGAGGGGAGGGGGCTCACGAGGTTGCTACCAGCTCGACGCTACTACCAGCCAGGCAGGCGTCGCGCCAGCCAGGTGTCGCGGGAGCGCGCGACCGCTCGACCCGCACCGCCGCTTGCACATCCGCGCGCCGAGGCAGCGACCGCTGGTAGATCGTGCGGGCGTGCGCGAGGAGGGCTCCGGCGCCAAGGCAGCCTGAGCCGTCGACCGATCGCCTCGTGGACAGCTCGGGTCGCTGCCGCAATTCGTTCTCAGGCATGCGGCGCCAGCCGGGGGACCGCCGCTCCAGGACCTTCACGCACGGCCGCGCGGCGTGCCGAGTCAAGCCACTTCCCTCCGATTGATTGCGTCCGGTTCATGGCATGACACGGCGCGCGCCGTCGCGATGGCGGCGCCGCGCGGCCTGTCTCCCGTGTAGACACGCGCCGGCGTCGGAGATTTGCTTGCGCCTTTTATAATTAGTATTTACTTGCGGCCTTGGTCCGTTCGTGAACAATCAGCTCGACGGCGCGGTCGAGATGATCGTCAATCCGGGCGATCGCCGCGGTCGCGTCGAGACTCTTCCTTTTGGCCGTGGCAGCGCGTGATCGAGGGGCAGCCTCGCGCGCGGCCGGCAGTGGAGATCAAGAGCCATGACCGACAAGAAGCAAGGAGCACCTTCGTCCAGCTCGACCCCTACCCGTCGCCAGGTGCTGAAGCAGGCGGTGGGCCTCGGCGCGGGGCTCGCCGCCACGAGCTTGCTCGGTGGCGAGGCGTCGGCGGCGCCGCGCATCCGCTCCGGGACGTTCACGACGAGCGACGGGGTCGCCCTCAACTACCTGGAGGCGGGGAGGGGGAGGCCGCTGCTGCTCCTGCACGGGTGGTCCCAGTCGGCCGCGCTGTACAGGGCGCAGATCCTCGCCTTCTCGCGGCACCACCATGTCTTCGCGCTCGACTGGCGCGGACATGGCGAGTCGGAGAAGCCCGAGCGCGGCTACCGCGTGGCCCGCTTCAGCAGGGATCTTTACGAATTCATCCACGGGATGAGGTTCAAGCACCTCTCCGTGCTCGGTCACTCGATGGGGTGCGGCGCGCTCTACAGCTACTGGGACAACTACGGGGGTTGCGACCTGGACCGCCTGATCCTCGTCGACGTGGGCCCGGCGATGACGGCGTGGCCCGACTGGTCCGCGGAAGAGGCGGTCGAGGCGGGGGCCCTGTTCACCCCGCAGTCGCTCCACGAGACGGCGGCCGCGCTGCGCGGGCCCGACGGGATCGCCACGACCTACGGGCTCGTGGCCACCATGTTCACCCCCGGCTACCCGGCGGATCAGCTCGCCCTGGTCGTCGAGCAGAACCTGAAGCTCCCGCGCGAGTACGCCGCCAAGCTGCTCGTGGACCAGGCCGAGCAGGACTGGAGGGACGTGATCCCGCGGATCGACGTGCCCACGCTCGTCGTCGGGGGAGAGGCGAGCATCTTCAACCCCATCTCCCAGCAGTGGGTCGCCGACCAGATCCCCGGCGCCGAGCTCATCCTCTTCGGCGCGGACGAGGGGGGCAGCCACTTCATGTGGCTCGAGAACCCCGAGAAGTTCAACGAGGATGTCCTCGACTTCCTCGGCTGAGCTGCACCGCCCTTGAGCAGCCGTCGCGCGGGGTTGCGCGGCGATACCTGGCTTCGCTGTCGATACGATGACGCGGCGCCTACTTCTTTTTTCTGCTCGACCAGCTCTCGATCGGCAGGCCCTGAAATCGTTGAAAGTCTCGAATGTTCGCCGTTACCAAGATCAAGTCGTTGCTCTTCGCGATGGCGGCGCTCTGCCCGTCCACGAACGGTGCCGGCGTTCCCTTCGCATCGAGCCGAGCGCGCTCGTCGGCATGCCATGCCGAGGCCGCGGCGTCGTATGGCAAGATGGGAAAAGACACGTAGACGACCTCGCGCAGGTACGCCTCCAGCGCTGTGCGCCGCTTGCCTGAGGGCAGGAGCCGACAGCCGTACCACAGCTCGTGCCATACGGGGGCGGCGAGCGCACTCTCGTGCGCGTGGGCCTCGATCTTCGCGAGCATCGCCTCGTCGGGAACCTTCTTCATCGGCTCCGAGATCGTGGAGGTGTCGAGCAAGAAGCGCGGGCTCACAGCTTGACCTGTCGACCCGGTGAACGGTCGCGAACGGACGCGGCGAAGTCGCGCTCCAGGCCCACCTCCTCAAGGACGTGCCGCTTTCGGAACACGCGGTACACGTCGCCGAAGCTCGGTCGATCCGAGCGCAGCCGCTCGAACTCCTCCCGGGACAGGACGACCGCCACGGGGCGACCTCGCCGGGTGAGCTCGACGACTTCACCCGCTTCCGCTTGCTCGATGATGGAGGGGAGATTGGCCCGAGCTTCTGCGACGGAGTAGCGATGCGCCATTCAATAGATGTACACCAACATGTACATTCGTGCAACCTGGCGGGACGGCTCTGGTCCACCCTCGGGTCGCGCAGCTCGGCGGCAGGACCGGACCGGTCTTGGCGCCGGAGCACTCCCTCCGACGATCCCGTCGACTATAGGTGGCTCGCGACCAACGAGTCGGCACAGCGGTCCACGTGCGTCTGCTGTCAGCCTGCATGCGCGTGCTGCCATACAGGAGATGGCGGCGGCTGTGCGATTCGCGTCGCCACACGTCGCGAGCGCCGGCCGTTGCCCCAGCGATCCGAGCCTGGTACGGGTAGGGTGGCTGCCATGAGCTGGACCGAGGATGACCAGAGCAGGCTCGACCGCCTCCGTGACAGGGAGCTTTCCGGCACGCTGACGCAGCCCGAACAGGAGGAGCTCGCGGCGCTGATGGCGCGGATCGAGGCGGAGGAGGCCGCGATGCTTGCCCCGGAGATGGCTCGGCTGCGAGCCGAGGCTGGCGACCTGGCGGCCGAGCTGGCCAGCGTCGAGGGCGAGAACGAGCAGCTGGCCCAGCTCATGGCACAGCAACAGGCCCTCGTGACCGACACGCGCAGATTCCTCGAAGAGTTCGAGCGGCGCCGCGCGTCCATCCTCGACGGACTTGCCCGCGTCGCCGGCGAGCCGCTGCCCGCTGCATGAATGGCCGTCTCGACTGAAGCGCGCGCAATCGTGCGGGCCGCCTTCGGTGGACGGTGTGGTTACTGCGGCGTTTCCGAAACGTCGGTGGGGGGCGAGCTGGAGATTGATCAGTTCTACCCGCTTGCTGCGGGCGGCTCCGACGACATCGGGCCGCGCGCGGCAGAAGCCCAGGTCGTCGTGCGGGGAGACCTTGTGACAGAGGGTCCGGGAGAGATACACGATTGACCGCGGGCACAGCAATCCAATCAACGCCTCCCCGTAGTTCGAGCCGACGCGACCGCTGCGCCCGTCCCGGCGCCGCCGCTGCCCCATTGGACATCCGGTGAGGGAGCGGGCATCGTGGCGGCCATGAAGGTCTTCGTTACGGGGGGCTCGGGGTTCATCGGAGGCCATCTCATCGAGGGGCTCGTGCGCGCCGGTCACGAGGTGAGCGCGCTGGCGCGCTCGCCAAGGAGCGCCGACGTCGTGCGACGTCATGGCGCGACGCCGGTCGCGGCCGACCTCGGGACGCTGAAGGGTGAGGACCTCGCAGGCGCCGAGGCCGCGGTGCACTGCGCAGCGTATGTCGAGGAGTGGGGGACGCGCGCGCAGTTCTGGGAGGGCAACGTGGAGGGGACGGCGCGGGTGCTCGACGCGGCGCGGGCCGCCGGTGTGCGCCGGTTCGTCCACGTCGGCACCGAGGCGGCGCTCTTCGATGGCCATGATCTCATCGCTATCGACGAGACGCACCCCTATCCCGAGAGGCAACGCTTCCTGTACTCGGAGACGAAGGCAGAGGCGGAGCGGCGCGTGCTCGCGGCGAACGAACCCGGCGGCATGACCACCGTCTCCATTCGCCCGCGCCTCGTCTGGGGTCCAAGGGATGCGACGGTGCTGCCCGTCGTGCTGCGCATGGCGCGGGAGGGGAGCTTCGCGTGGCTCGACGGCGGCGGCGCGCGCACGTCGACGACGCACGTCGCGAATCGTGGCCGATGCCGGGCTGTTTTCAGCCGCCGTTTGCGCGGGCTGGGAGTGACGGCTCGGTACCCGCCGTGCGTTCATTGCGCACGAGCGCCGCGGCGCTGCGCAAACAGCCAGCGCCAGGTCGCATCCTCGGCGTAGACATCGATGAACACGGCGTGCCCGCCGCGCGCGAACTCGGTGAGCGTGAGCGCCTCGTCCGCGGACGCGTCGGTGCCGGGACGCCAGACGACCTCGCCGCCATCGAACACCGCGGTCGAATCGGACCCCGGCGGATAGCTCAGCATCGGATTGCCGGTCGGGGCACCCCGCAGCGCCGCGATGGCGGACGCCCAGGTCGCGGACATGTAGTTCGGCACGATCTCGTCGTCGAAGGCGTGGAACGCGCGCACCGGCAGCGTGCGCAGGCCCGCCGCTAGCTCACCCGTCTGCGGGCAAGCGCCGCAGATAGGGAGCGCCGCCGCCAGCCGCTCCGGATGGATAGCGGCGTAGCGCCAGGTTCCGCATCCACCCATGCTCGGACCGGTGACATAGATGCGGTCGCGATCGATCTCGTGCGTTGCGAGCAGATGGTCGAGGAAAGCGTCGATCTTCGCCGGGTCCCATTCGCCGGGCGACTGCGGTGCGGCGATCAGCGCGCCGGCGTCGACGAGCGGGGACGACATGCCGAACAGGCGCGCGCGCGCCAGATAACGCAGCGGGGGCAGGCGGTGGATGATGGCGCGCGGGTGCGTACCATCACCGCGGCTGCCCCCGCCGTGCAGCACGAGCAGGAGCGGGCGCGGCCCCGGCTCCGGCGGCACGTACTCGACATATCCGTAGGGCGACGCCGTCGACCCGATCGGATGCGCCTGCATCATCAGGGCAGGGATCACGTAGCGCAGCGCGAGCAGCGCGAGCCCCGTCGCCGCGACGACGGCCTGCGTCGCCCTCCTCGCGCGGCGAGCCCAGCGCGGTCCTGACACGCGGCCGAGCCTACACTGCGCCGAGCATGGGGACCACAGCGTGCTGCGCTCCTTCCGGCGCGAGCGTAGCTCGCCCACGGGGGGTGGTGTACTTTGGCCGAAGGTGGCGTCTTTTGAACCGCCAAGTCGCCAGAAGACGCCAAGAAAAACATAAAATCCTGGCGTCTTCTGGCGTCTTCTGGCGTCCTTGGCGGTTCCATCATTCCGGCAGGGCAGGGTAAGTACCCCACCACCCGCCCCGGATGCCCAGCAGCTCGCGTCCGGCCGCCCGGCTGCTTGCCAGGCGCGCCGCGCGCGGCGAGGGAGCGTGCCAGTGCCTCGGCGCACTCACGCCTGCGAGGTTTGCTGGTAGAGTGACGTTCTCATGCCGCGATCACCGGCACGATGAAGCCCCGCCGCCCGGCGCTGCATGAGCGCGCGGGCGACCCCGACAGACGCTGAGCCGAGGAGATCCACGTGAGCGCTCGAATTCCCCTGCAGCCTTTCCCCCGAGGCTGGTTCCAGGTCGCCACCTCGGACGAGCTGTCCACGGGCGGGCCCATTCCGCTCCGCTGCTTCGGGCAGGATCTGGTGCTGTTCCGGACGCAGGACGGCGAGGCCCGGGTCCTCGACGCCCACTGCCCTCACATGGGCGCGCACCTCGGGGTGGGCGGCCGCGTCGAGCAGGGCGGCATCCGGTGCCCGTTCCACGGATGGGTGATCTCCGGCGAAGGGAAGTGCGTGCACATCCCTTATGCGGACACGATCCCGCCGAAAGCGAGGACCCGCGCCTGGGAGGTACGGGAGCTCGACGGCCTGATCCTTGTCCACCACGCGCTCGGCGGCGAGCCCCCCGCCTTCGAGATCCCGCCGCTCGCCGAGGCGCGCTCGACGGAGTGGTCCCCGAAGCTGACCAAGCGCTGGAGGGTCCGGACGCACATCCAGGAGAACCTCGAGAACATCGTGGATCCAGCCCACTTCGTGACGGTGCACGGCATGCTGGTGCCGCCCCGGACCGAGATCGAGATCGAGGGCCATATCATCCGATCCAGGTCGGCGGTGAAGCAGAAGGGCCCGGGAGGGCAGGTGGTCGACGGCACGATCACCTGGGAAGGCCACGGCATGGGGTACGGGACGATCCGCTTCACCGGCATCGTCGAGCTCCTCTTCGTGAACACGGTCACCCCGATCGACGACGAGCTCGTCGACATCCGCGTCGCCTTCTGGCTGCGCAACGACGGCGCGCAGCGCCTCGGCCAGGCCCTGGCCGCGGAGGTCTGCCGGCAGATCGAGGAGGACATCCCCATCTGGGAGAACAAGATCTACCGCGCTCAGCCCGTCCTGTGCGCCGGGGAGAAAGGCATCATGACGTTCCGCAAGTGGAGCAGCCAGTTCCTCTGACGCGCGGGGCGCGGCGGCGGCCGCTATCCGAGCGGGGCCGGATCGGCCGGGAGCTGGTTCAAGGGACGCAGCACCTTGCCATCGAGGAAGGCGCGGATGTCCTCGACCGCCTGGCCGTGGAGGCTTCGCCAGTCGGCCATCCGGAGCGCCACGCCCTGGTAGTCGTCGAGGATCGCCACGCGCATGGGTGCTGCCTCTCGCATCTCGGGTGAGCTCGACTTCTAGCCGATCCCGATGTCCTCTGTTCCGGATCCCTCCGCGAGGGCAGACTGAGGCAGGTCCCCGCGTGCTCGTGCCCGCCCCCAGATCGCCCCTCTCCGGCGTCGGCGTCGTCGGCGTCGGATTCCGCCCCGAGCTCGCCGCCGACTTGCTGTCCGCGCCCGGCGCCGTGGATTTCGTCGAGGTCGTGGCCGAGGCCTGCTTCGCGAGCCCGGCCGCGCGGCGCGAGGCCTCGGCCATCGCGCGCATCTGGCCGGTGGTGCCACACGGCGTGAAGCTCTCGCTCGGCAGCGCCTCGGGCATCGACATGGACCGCGCGCGCCGCCTCGGGGCGCTCTGCCGGGAGCTCTCGGCCCCGGTCGTGAGCGAGCACGTCGCGTTCGTGCGCGGCGGCGGCCGGGAGATCGGCCACCTCACCGCCCTGCCGTACACGCTCGAGGCGGCGCGCGCTGTCGCGCGGAACGTCGCCGCCGCCCGGCGAGCGCTCCCGGACATCCCCCTGTTGCTCGAGAACGCGGCGTGCACGCTGCGGTTCCCCGGCGACGCCCTCGGGGAGGGGGACTTCTACGCCGAGGTCGTCGACCGCACCGGGTGCGATCTGCTCCTCGACGTCGGCAATGTCTATGCGAACGCCGTCAACGCCGGCGTCGATCCCGGGGAGCTCGTCGGTTCCTACCCGCTCGAGCGCGTGGCGATGATCCACATCGCCGGCGGCGTCGTGGAGCACGGCTTCTACTTCGACACGCATGCCCATCCGGTCCCCGCGCCGGTGTTCGCCCTGCTGGCCCAGGTCGTTGCTCGCACCGGGCCTCTCCCGATCCTCCTCGAGCGCGACGGCGACTTCCCGCCCTTCGCCGCGCTCGCGGCCGAGATAGCGACCGCGAGGGCGATCGCCCGGTCCGCGCCGTCCCGACCGACGTTGACCCGACCGACGTTGGCCGAACCCACGTTGGCGCCGACCCGACCGGGGTTGCCTGCCTCTCGCGCCGCCTTGCCGCTGGCCGAACCCACGTTGGCGCCGACCCGACCGGGGTTGCCTGCCTCTCGCGCCTTGCTGAAAAATTCTGCCGACGCCTCCCCTCCATCGGCGTCGGCGCTCGCCGAGGTCCAGGCCCGCGTGGCCGAGCTGCTCACCTCACCCGTCGATCCGCCGCCGGAGGCCGTGCCTCCGTTCGACGCCGAGGACGTCGCCCGGTCGCGCGCGATCCTCCAGCGCAAGCGCGTCGACGACGCGCTCCCGCTCTTGCCGCGGCTCTCGCCTCACCGCGAGGCGGTCGCGCGCCTAGGGGCCCGGTGTGTCGAGGCGTCGCCGCGGGCCCCGAGCCTCACGGCGGTCGCCGACGCGCTCCGCATCGCCGCGGCGGCGGTGGAGGACGCCCGGCTCGCGCCGGAGGCGATCGTCGACCGCCTGCTGCTCCGCGCCCGCTTCGTCGGGCCCGCGGGCGACGGGGGCGTCAAGCCCAGGTTCCTGCCCTTCATTCGGCGAGAGCGGCTGCCGGGAGGTCGGGTAGTCTGGGCGATCAAGGGGATGGGCTCGAGCGCCGAGGTCCGGCTGATCGAGCCGCGAAGGTAGACCATGAACGAGGGATCCATCGCCACGGGGAGCGCCGTCTCCAGGTTGCCGGCGCCGGTGCAGGCGCGGCTCGTCGAGCTCAAGGAGGGCCTGGAGCGGACGCTCGGTGAGGAGCTTTCGTGCCTGCTCGTGTACGGGAGCGCGGCGCGGGGCGGCTACCGCGACGGGCAGAGCGACGTCGATCTGATGGTGGTGCTCGCGGAGGCCTCCCGCCAGAGCCTCGACGCGATCGCCAACGCGCTCCGGATCGCGCGCTACGCGGCCCGCATCGAGGCGATGATCCTGACCGCCGCCGAGATCCCGCGGGCCGCGGACGTGTTCCCGCTGCTCTACGACGACATCCGCCGGTGCCACGTGCTCCTCTCCGGCCGCGACCCGTTCTCGGCGCTCGTGATCGACGGCAAGAACCGCCGCCTGCGCGTCGAGCAGGAGCTGCGCGAGGCGCAGATCCGCCTCCGGCGCGCGGTGGTGGACGGGATGGGCGCGGACGACGCCTTGAAGGGCGCGGTCTCCCGCAAGGTGAAGCAGATCCGCGGCCCGCTCCACGCCCTGCTCGGCCTGCACGGGATCGAGGGCGGCGACGATCTGGGCACGGTGCTCGCCGGATCGGGCAAGCTCCTCGGCGTCGACGTGGCCCCGCTGCAGCGCGTCCACGAGGCGCCGGGCGCGGCCTACGCGGCGCTGGCAGAGCTGCTCGCGCGCGCGGTCGACGACGTCGACCGGCTGGAGCACGAGGAGGCGGCGCGATGATCCACGAGATCTTCGACTTCTTCCCGTTCAACATGGGGTCGGGGCCGGCGTTCCTGCTCTTCTATCTGGCGCTCTCGATCGCCGGCCTCGTCGTCGCCATCCTGGTGCGCAGCGCCGTCGGCGCCTCCCTCGATCGCTCCGCGCAGCTGAGCGGCGCCGCGGCGGTCGCGGGGGCGCCGGGGGGCGCGCCTTACCGAACCCCGGCCTACGCCCATGCGCCGCCGCGGCAGCGGCTCTCGGCGGGCTGGATCCCTCAGCCGGACGAGTACTGGGCGATCGCGTACCTCCGCGACGGGAACAAGGGCGTCGCCGCCACGCTGATCGCGGTCGCGATGGCCGCGGGCTGGCTCGTCCCCGCGGGGGAGGCGAAGGACGCGCCGCAGGCGCTCCACGTCATGGTCGGCTCGGCCCCGCCGGACCGGGTGCTCGCGGCGTTCTTCAGCTCGCTCTCGTCGAGGGGCGCGCACGGCGATCGGATGGTGGCGCTCTCGCTCGATCAGGTGCGCGCCTCCGCCGACCAGATCGCGGCCCGCTTCGAGCCGGAGCTCCGCGCCGAGCTCGCCGCCGCAGGGATGCTGCGCCCGCGGGGGACGATGACGGCCCTCTCGGCCGTTGTGTGGGCGGTCGGCGTCGGCCTGCTCGGCGTGGGCCTGATCCGCGCCATCCGGGCGGAGGAGCTCGATCGGCCGTACTCGTTCCTGGTGGTGGAGATGATCGCGCTGCTCGTCGCCACGTGGATCGTGGCGCGGACCGCGAGCGCCTACAGCACCATGAAGTCGGACTACCTCAGGTGGATCGACGACTCGACGGTCTCGCTCCGCTCCGACGTCGCCAGCGGCCGCCGCCGGGAGGCGGTGGACATCGGGTTGACGGTCGCCGCGAGCGGCACGGCGGCGCTCGCGATGTCGCCGCTCTTCGGGCCGATGGTCTATGCGATGACCCCGCCCCCGCCGATCTCGACGGGGGGCGGCTCGTCGGGCGGATCGAGCTGCAGCTCGTCGAGCTGCGGCGGCGGCGGCGGCTGCGGCGGCGGCGGCGGCTGCGGCGGTGGTGGTGGCTGCGGCGGGTGACGCCCGCTTCGAGGTGCTCGACGCCCTCGGCCTGTGCCGGCTCACCCGGCGCACCGGCGATCTCGACGGTGCGGTGCCGCTCCGGGTGGCGAAGGCGTGCGTGCCGCTGCTCGAGGGCAACGCGTTCGGGCTCCAGATCACGCTGGCGCGGCCGATCGAGGTGCGGCGGCGCCTCGGGTCGCTCCGCGCCGAGCCGGCGGGCGAGCACCGCGAGGCGCTCGTCCGCGCCCATCGCGCCGCGCTGCCCCGGCTGGTCTCGCAGGGCTTCCTGGCGCCGGAAGGGGCATGGCACCGGGCGCTGCGCGGCGGCCTCGCCTGGACGTGCCGGAAGGGGCTGGGGCCGCCTCGCCTGCGCCTGTGGACCGGGCTCCTGGTGCGCCCGGACCCGGGCCTGTGGCTGCGCGTCGCGGGGGCAGCCAACCGCCGGAACGCGCTGATCGAGGTGAGCGAGGCGTACCTCGCCGACGACGGCGCGTTCGTCCCGCTGGTGGTCGAGCTGCGCGTCCGCGACGAGGCTCCGCAGAGCCTGCAGATCGAGGGCGAGATCGGCTGTATCGCGCCGGTGCTCCCCGACGTGCAGATCGAGGCGTGCTCGCTCGCGGAAGCGCCCGAGGTGGGGCGGGCGCACGCGGAGTTCTACGACGCGAAGTACTTCGCGGTGAAGAAGGGCCAGGTGACCCGCAAGTACCGGCGGCTCGTGGGGGGCACGGCGGGTTGGCGGAACGCGGGCGCGGGCGAGGAGAAGGCGGGCGAGGGGAGCGCGGGCGAGGAGAAGGCGGGCGAAAGGCGCGCGGGCGAGGAGAAGGCGGGCGAGGGGAGCGCGGGGCCGGCGCGCGTGCGGCTGGTCGTCGCGGGGCCGGCGGTGCCGGAGATCACCGAGGTGACCGAGGTCACGACCGCGGCCGGGCCGGATCCGGTCCCCTGGCGCGGGGGTGCTCGGCGGCTCGCGTCGATCGTGGTGAGGAACGCCGTCGCGTTCCGCGCGACGTTCGACGGGCACACGCTCGCCGTCGCGCCGGACGCGCCGCGCCTCGCCGACGCGGCGGCCGCGGTGGAGCACATGTTCGCGCAGACCTTCGGCGACGACTTCATCGCCGCGAACCGCGGGGCGCTCTGGTACCTGACGAAGTACTTCACGCCGCATCCGCCGGGCGAGCCGCACTTCTTCGTGAAGCCGTGGGCCTTCACCCGGACGCCGCCGGGCTGGTCGAGCCTTCTCGACGGCGTCAACGGCGACGGCTACGACGTGATGCGCGGCGTGGTCGCGACCGACGCGTTCTTCGCGACCCCGGCGGTGTTCCACGTGCGCCGGCTCGGGGCGCCGGTCGAGGTGCCCGAGGGCACGGCGCTGCTCCGGATCGTGCCCATCCCGCGCGATCTGCTCCGGGCCGGCTTCCGGGAGGCCCGCTTCCTCGATGCGTGAGCGGGGTGGACGGCGCGATCCTCGGGTCCGTATGTGCTGGATAAATAGGATGATTTTGCCCTTCGAGCGCCCCCGCGGAGCGCGCCCATGAGCGAGCGATGGATCTGGCCTGGGCCGGAGGGCGGTCCGGCGAGGCTCTTCGACGAGCTCGCGGCGCGTGGCTTCTCGGTGCTCCGCGGCGACGCGGCGCTGGCGCCCGAGGAGGCCGCGCGGGCGCCGTGGAGCTTCGCCGAGCGGCTCCTCGGGGCAAGGCCGCTCCTGGTGGAGCGGCAGCCGATCAAGGCCGTGCCGGGCGGCAGGTCGTTCGCCGCGAGCTCCGCGGCGGCGCCGCTCCACACCGACAGCCAGTGCTTCGCGGGCGCGCCGCCGGCGGTGCAGATCATGGCCTGCGTCAGGCCCGCGGAGCGCGGCGGCGGCTGCCTCCTGCTCGACGGCTGGCCGCTGCTCTCGGCGATCGAGCGCGCCGATCCCGAGCTCTTCCGCGCGCTCTTCACGGTGTACAGGCGCATCCCGTTCGTCTTCGGCGACTTCTTCGGGCCCACCGTGTCGCTCCGCGGCGGCGCGCTCGCGCTCACGCACGCGCCGTTCGTGCCGCCGGGGGACGCGATCGCCGCGCGCCTCGCGCGGTTCGTCGAGGCGGCGCGGCGCGAGCTGATCGAGCTGTCGCTCGGCCCGGTGGACATCCTGGTCGTCGACAACCGGCGCATGCTGCACGGGCGGCGGGCGTTCGAGGGGGCGCGCGAGTTCGTGCGGCTGCTCGTCTGGATGGAGGCGCGGCTCCCGTCGCCGCCGGCGTACAACGCGCTCGCCGCGGAGGTCGCCGAGGCGGCCGCGCGCCGCCTCGCCGGAGGGCCGCCGGCCACGCGCCGTCGGCTCGGCCTCGGCGCGCCGCCGCCGCCCGAGGCCCGCCGCCGCCTCGGCCTGGTCCTGGAGATGCTGCGCGGCGTCCCGCCGGGCGTCCTCGCAGCGCGCGAGCGCATCCCCGAGCCCGAGCTCTACCGCCTCCGCGACGCGGCGCTCGCCGCCGCGGAGGAGGCGCTCTCGGGCGACGCGGAGGGCGCGGACGACGGCGCGCTGGCGGAAGCGATCGAGCGGATGAGCCAGGGGTGAGCCGCGCTTGCGCCGGGCTGCTGTGCGGAAGAGAGCCGTGACCATCGGGCGGAAGCTGCGTGGACGGCGCTGTGGACGTCCGCCAGGTCGATGCGGTCGCAGCTGCGCTGGCCTGTCCATCGGCTCCGCCAAGCGGCATGGTACAGTGTGGCCATGAGCGCAGGTGATGAGGCTGCGGAAGCGCGGCGGTTGGCTCGCGCGGGCTGGATGATGCGCGTCTTTCGGCCAGGAGAGGACGAGGCGCAAGCGGAAGCGGACGCCCTCTTCTGGAGCTCCATCCCCATCCAACAGCGTGCCGAGGTCACCTGGAAGCTAAGTCAGGAGCTGTTCGAGCTGGCCTTCCCGGGATCCGCCCATGAACGAAGACTTCCTCGATCTGATTTCCGCCCTGTGCGCCGTTGACGCGAAGTTCTTGGTGATCGGGGCCTACGCCGTCGGCGTGCATGGCCGCCCGCGCGCGACCAAGGACCTCGATATCTGGGTCGAGGCGAGCCCTGAGAACGCGGCGCGGGTGATGGATGCCCTGCGTCGGTTCGGGGCGCCGCTCTCGGAGCTGACGGAGCAGGAGCTCGCTACGCCGGGTATCGGGTTCATGATGGGCGTGCCGCCGCGACGTATCGATGTCCTGACGCAGATCTCCGGCGTCGAGTTTGGCGAGGCGTGGCCACGTCGCATCGAGGTCGCGTTTGGACCTTTCAAGAGGTTTTAGGCTCGACTCTTGGCAGCCTAGAACTGACTGAAGAACTTCCAAACCTCTTGCGGTTGCCAACGTTGACCACCCTCTCGCGGCGGATCAGGCGTGTGCGGTCCCACGAAGGAGCAGAACTCCACCGGATAACCCGTCGTGCAGCCCATGAAGTTGGTGCACACGTGGTTTCCGGTGGCCCTTGTCGGCTCCTTCCAGGTGCAACCGTTCAGCCCGGCGTACGTCTGCGCCATCGAGACACCGCCACCGTACTGAAGGACGTTGTCGTTGGTGCCATGGGATGCGTAGAAGGCGACCGCTTCGCTCGGCTTGCAGTTGCCGGCACTGAGCTGCGCCGCTCCGTTGTAGATGGCGACGGCGCGGACACCCCAAGTGCCGGTTCCATCGAGTGGACGCGAGCAAGCCGTCCGGTAGGACATGCTGCCGCCGTAACTCCAGCCGTTTGCGAAGATCTTGCTCTTGTCGATACAGAAATTTTGCTCGACCTGCTCTACCACGGCGTCCGCGAGTGCCACGTTCGAGCCGCTTGAGTCGGGCCACCCGCAGCCGCTTTCCCCGTTGCCAGTCCCGGTGCACGGCGTTCCGTTCTTCTCCCCATTGGGAGCCACGAAGATCGTACTGCTGGCGGCGTCGGCGATGTCCTTCAGCCAGTAGTAGTTCTGCTGATACATCTGCTTGTCGTTTCCATCGAGCTGATGCCAAGCGATGACCAATCTGTACGGCTTCTTATTGTCGTAGTTGGCCGGCACGCTCAGGATGTATCGACGTTGCCGATTCGCCGCCGTAATCGAGATCGGGTTGCCGTTATTGTACATGCTGGCGTCAATGGTCGGCGTTTTGCCGCACCCGGCGGACAACGTACCCGTGTCCGAGCCTCCACCAGCGCCACCACCGGACCCGGCCCCGCCGGCTCCGCTACCACCTGAGCCAGCAGCCCCGCCCGTGTCCGAGCCGCCCGTGCCCGAGCCGCCCGTGCCCGAGCCGCCCGTGTCCGAGCCGCCCGTGGCCGAGCCGCCCGTGGCCGAGCCGCCCGTGGCCGAGCCGCCCGTGGCCGAGCCGCCCGTGGCCGAGCCGCCCGTGGCCACGGCACCGGTGCCTGCGGAACCATTGGGAGCGCTACCTCCAGAGCCCTGCGTGTCGCTCGAATCGGACGAGCAACCGACGAGCGCCGAGGCACACGCGAACGAGTTGAGAATGACGACGAGGGAAGCGCGGTTCATTAGGCCTCTCCATAAAGGGGACGTACGGGTTTACCTACCGCTTGTAAGTACCGGAGTCACGGTCTAGAAATTTATTCCTTCGCTGTTCGCTCCCTCGGTCCGATCCGCGGGTGAGCACGTGGGCGCTCGTGGGCGACGCCGAGCTGGCGCGGGCTGGATGCACTCCGCCATTCGCGAGATGCTGCGAAACCCAAAGTACGTCGGCGAATTCTCGTTCGGTCGACGGAGGTGGAATTTGTCAACGCGGATGAGACAGCGGTCACGAGAATCCTAACTCGGCACGCGCTCTCGTATCGCCGGTGGCCGCGGCGGGCTCGTACCTCGGTACAACGTCGCACGGCTCACTCCCAGCGCGGCGCACGCGGCGACCACCGAGACCCCAGGCTCGGCGAAGTCTTCCACCAGGTCCATCAGCTGTCTCCGTGCGGATAGGACAAGCAAACGCGTTCCGCAAAGTCAAGATTCTCGGAGCCGTTCCTGGCTCGTGCAGTCCGACTGTACGAGTTTATCGACAGAACGGGCCTTATGCGATCAGACAGGCCTTCCACTCGTGAAACGCCTGCGATTACCGCGACGTCGCGCCAAGCGGAAGGCATCCTACCGTATAGATGTACACTACTGGCACCAAGCGGAAGGCATCCTACCGTATAGCTGTACACTACTGAGCTCGTCCAAACGGCCGCCGTCGCGGTTCGCGGCGCGTCGTGATGGCCGGCGCACGCACCTCAGGGCAGACCTCCCCCCGGCCACGTCGTCGAGCAGCGTCCCTCCCCTTTCAGTTTCGTCACGCGGGGTCCGCCGGGTACCGCGCGCGGCACTCCAGCGGCTCGGCGAACAGACCGAGGTGGCTCAAGATCTTCCTCGCCGTCGCCTTCCGTGATCGCGGCCATGAGTCGCATCCGCCCGCTGCATCGCGGGCACGCGAGAACATCTACTGCGTAAGTCCGCCGCAAAAGCTTCGCCCATTCGACGCGAGGCGACGTCGCCAGAAGGAGCCCATCCAGCAGCCGATCAAGATGCTGGACCGAGATCCCCTCCGACACGAATCCAACATCAGCCCACGGCAGTACAGCGCCCAGCGCAGTCGACACCCGCTCGCGCTCGACCGCGCCATGCACCATCGTCAGCAGCGCCCCAACCGCCACGTCCCGAGCGCCTCGCTCCGACACTGCCGACGGCGCCGCCTCGCTTCGCTCGTCTCCTCTGCGCTACGGCGTCTCCATGCCTCTCGCCGGCCCCTTCGGCGCCTGCCTCGCCGGCAAGGGCGTGATCGTCGTCGTCTTCTTCTTGTCATCGCTGCCCGCGCTATCAGCTCCGGCGCGCTGCTCGCCCTTACGCGCCTTCCCCGTCGCCTTCGGCACCACGAGGCTGCGTTGCTTCGCATGCGGCGCGAGCACACCGTGGTAGCGCACCAGCGGATGGCGCGGCGGCGGCACCAGCGCGGCGAGCCTCGCGAAAAACACAATCGGCGTCATCACCCGATGCGTTCCTTTTCGCCGCGGGTATTTCACCTGATAGGCCACCCGACCGTCGCGGAGGATGCTGAGCCGCTCCAAAGCGAAGCAGGGACGCGCGCAATACCGGACGAGCCGCTCGCGCCCCTCGTCGTCGTAGCCCTCGATGCGCACCGCCGCCTCGACGTTGAAACCATCGAGCTCCACCGTGAGCGGCCGACGGCGCTTCGCCTCGAACCGCGCATGAGCCAGCGAGGCAAAGCGGTCCGGATAGTCGGGCTGGTACTTGAGCGTCTTGAACTGCGACTCGGAGAAGGCGTTGTCATCGCTGACGTGAGGCCGGCTGAAGCTTCGAACGACGCCGAGCGAGCCGAGGAGCTGAGCGAGCCCCTCCGACCTCATCGCGGAGCCGCGGTCGGCGTGCACCGTGAGCGAACCGGGCTCGACGCCGTGGCGGGCGACCGTCTCTGCGAAGAGGTGCTCGGCGAGCTCCGCGCTCTCGCGCTCGGCGAGCAGCCAGCCGACGGTCATGCGACTGAACAGGTCGAGGACGACGTACAGGCAGTAGAAGACCCCGGGCAGCGGCCCGCGCAGCTTGGTTATATCCCACGTCCAGATCTGGTTGGGGGCTGTGGCGGTGAGCGTCGGCTTGGCATGCTTCGTCGGCCCACGCTGCGCGCGTCGCTCGCCGCTCTCGCCGGACGCCGCGAGCAGGCGGTACATCGTACGGATGGAGGCATGGTAGACGCCGCGCGACAGCAGCGTCGCGTAGACCTCCGGCGGGGGCTGGTCGACGAACTCGTCGCTGTGCAACACATCGAGCACGGTTTGCCGCTCGGGGTCACTGAGACGGCGTGGGCTCGGAACGGGCCCCCGCAGCGCGGGTGGCCTCGCGGGCTGGGTCTGCCGGTAGAGCGTAGCGCGGCTGACGCCGAGTGTCGCGCACGCCTGCGCGATGGGGACGTGCGGGTCATCGAGCTCTTCGATAACGTCCATCAGCGCTCTTCGTCGCTCGTGAGGTTGATGACCAGAATGGCAGAGACTTTTTTTTGGAGATCGATGAGCTTCTCAGCGAGCGCGAGCTTCTCCTCGAGTCGGGCCGAGCGCTTCTCGAGCTCGGCGATGCGCCGGTCCTTCGCGTCCTGCTTCGGCTTGCGGCCGGGCTTGCGCCCGCGAGAGCCTCGCTGCCGTGGAGAGCGAGCTGCTTGCGCCACGCCGTCAGGAGGGAGCTGTAGATGCCCTCGCGGCGCAGCAGCGCCTCGATATCGCCGCGCTGGGTGCATGCGGCCGCCTCGCGAACGATGCGCAGCTTCTCCGCCGCCGAGAACTTCCGCCTCTTGCCCGCCTTCGGCATGGTCTCGACGGCGACGCCACTCGCGCGAGGAGCAGCGCCCTGCGCCGCTGGGGCAAGGGTAGGATCGACGGATCGGAGATGGGAAGGCTTCGGCACGGGTCAGGTCCATTCTCCGCCCTCTCACCACAGATTTCCAGGGGGAGCCTGTCTCACCCGACGTTGGCACAGAGGGCTTGCGCCCCCTCAACGGGAACAAGGGGCAGTTTGCGTTTGATGGCAAGGCGGGGTAACCGAATACGCGACGCCGCTGCTTGAGCATGGCGGCAAGGTGGCTGCGCCCTCGGCGGAGCTGCGAGAGGGCGGTCCCGATTGGCATCCCGAGGCTCCGGGCGATCTCGCTCACCTGCTCACCGCCGCCGACGAGGATCAACACCCAGCGCTCCCACTGATGCACCTCCCAGAGCAGGTCCACGATGGCGCGAACCTCTACCTCGCCGTAGGGAGACGGCGCCCGCTACCGACCGGCGACGTAGATCAGCGGAACGGCGACCTCCAGGCGGCAGACCCCGTCGTGGGACTTGCGGCCTGGTGGACGGCGACGGCGTTCAGCCGGCCGCGGTGGCGTTCAGGATGGGCTCAGGATCGCGCGCGGCGCGCGCTGGCGAGGTCGACGACAGGCGCAACGTGGTTGGGCTGCTGCGGGGCGCTGAGGAGCGCCGAGAGGGTGCGAGCGGCGATCTGCGCGGTCGCGAGGTCGCCCGCTACGTGGGCAGCGGCGATGGTCTGCGTGAGGGTCGTGACGAGCACCTGGCGCGGGCTGCTCGCCGGGGGCGTGATCGGGGCTGCTTCGGGTCGGGGAGGGGTCGTCAGCGCGGTCTGCTTCACAACCGCTGAGGGCATCGCCGGAAGCGTCACGGAATCGTCCGGCCGACCAGAGATCGCGGGGTTAGCGCCCACGATCGCCGAGTCGACGCCGGCTTCGACCCCCTCGAAATCCGCTGAAACCCGCCCCATCGCGTCCTCCCGCTCCCCCTGGAAAAGTGACGCTGTACCAGGAACTTTTCCGTGCGGGCACGCGTGCCAGGGGCGGCTCGCGCCCCACACGCCGCGTTGCCTCCCTCGGGGAAAGCGGTCAAGGGACAACGAGTCCGCGGGACATCCAGGTCGCAACCACAGGCTTCGTGCCCTCCCAGGCGACGAGGGCCTGCTTCGTGAGGTCGATGTCTGTCCGTTTTTCGCCACCCTTGCCCTAACTGGGTTCGGAGCGGGGGACGAAGACATGGCAGGCAGGGTGGAGAGTTCAGCGCTGCCAGCGATGACCTTGTCGTCAAGGGAGATCTTGTCCTTCGAGAGGTGCCCCCCCGGGTGTATGCTGCCGGTTGCCGCCCGTGGGACTTCGGGGCGATTTCCGATCCCAGTCTGGAAACTGTCGTAGGTTGATCGCCCCACCATTCCCCGGGCGGCTCTTTGCCATGCCCACCGCCCCTCCCGCGCCCCCCGCACGCTTTCACACCGAGCGCGTCGAGCGCGAGGACCTCGTCATGTTCATCAACGCCTGCTTCGCGTGCACCGGGCAGGCGGAGTTCTATGGCACCTCCGGAGGCCAGGCCGTCTCCATCGAGTTCCTCCACGAGTACATCCTCGGCAATTACCGCCGCCTCTACGCGCGCACGCTCGCCGCCGGCATCAACCACTTCAACCAGGCGCGCATCGCCGTGAACCTCCTCGCGACCGGCGCCGAGACGCCCGCCGCCGACCGGCGCGAGGAGGGCTCGCTCATCGCGGCGGCCCTCCGGGAGCTCCCGCCGCAGCGCGCGCTCCGGGCGCTGCGCGAGCTCCGGGATCGCCGCGTGAACAACCGCCGCGCGCGCGCCGTCATCCGCGGCTACCTCGCCGGCCGGCCGGACCCGGCGTTCGACGCCGTCAAGTACCGCGCCCACGTCCGCGCGCTCGCGGTGCACGCCCACCTCCAGCTCCCCGGCGAGATCGGGCCGTTCCTGTTCGAGCCCAGGCGCCGCGCGCCGTTCGAGACGCCGCTCCTCGAGCGCGCGCGGCAGGCGCGTTATGCGAAGGAGGCGATCTTCGACCTGCCGCTGACCGTCGCCGAGGGGCTCGCCGCCGCCCGCGGCGTCTCTCGCGACGAGCTCCTCCGCCGCGCCGCGCCGCGCATGACCGAGGGCGAGCGCCTCCGGCTCCAGCGCGCCGCCGGGCGGGAGGACGTCGACCTCGCCGTCGACCTCGGCCGCGCTCCCCTCACGCGCGTCGCCCTCTACGCGCTCTCGCTGCCCGAGGAGGCGCGGCGCGAGCGCCGCGACGAGCTCCACGCGGCGCTCGATCGCGCCGCCGCCCGCGCGCTCAGGAAGAGCCCGGCCGCGCTCGGGCGCGTCGCCGCCGTGCTCGACCGGAGCTACTCGGCGTCCGGATCGAGCGAGAAGCGCCGCCGCCCGCTCGCCGTCGCGCTCGGCGTGAGCTACCTGCTCCGCGCCGCCGCCCGCGAGTACCGCGCCTTCTGGACCGTGCCCACGCCCGACGAGATCCTCGTCGGCGCGCACGGCCAGACCGATCTCGCGGCGCCGCTGCTCGACGCGCTCGCCTGGCGACCCGACGTCGTGGTCATCCTCTCCGACGGCTTCGAGAACGACCCGCCCGGCGCCGCCGCCGAGGTCGCAAGGTGCTTTCGGGCGCGGCTCGATCCGGGGCAACGGACGTCGATCGTCCACATCAACCCCGTGTTCGACAGCGAGCGCTACGCGCCCCGCGCGCTAGGGCCGTCGATCCCGACGGTCGGCCTGCGCGACGCCGAGGACCTGCCGACGGTCCTCGGTTTCGCACGCTTTGCCGAGGGCACGGCGCCGCTCGCGGAGCTCGAGCGCTACCTCGCGCAGCGCGCGGTCGCGCTGCTCTCGCGGCACGCCCGGACGCCGGGCGCCGCGGAGCCAGCCGTGGAGCCGGGGCCGGCAGGCGCCGTGGCGCTGGCAGGTGCCGTGGCGCTGGCAGACGCGGTGGCGCTGGCGGACGCAGTGGAGCCGGCAGACGCCGCCGAGCTCGCAGAAGAGGCGCCCGCCGCGGCGCTCGAGGTGCCCTGATGGCCAAGGCGCCGGCCCTGCTCCGGTCGCTCTCGCTCCGGGGCCTCTCCGCGACGCACGCGCAGGTCTTCGCGGGCGTGCGCCTGGTCCCGCTCCTCCGGGACGCACCGCGGGACGACCTGCGCATCGCCGGCCGCAGGCACGACGACGCCTGGTCGATCGTCAATCTAGGCGATGGCAGGGCCTACTGCTCCTACGTGCCGCACGCGCTCGTGATCGGGTGGACCGACGACGGCTCGCCTGTCGCGTCCTACGGCGCGGCGCTCGCGGGGCCGGAGGTCCGAAACCCGCTCAGCAAGTGGGGTTGCGGCGTCCAGCTGCTCCACCGCATGGCCCGGCGCGAGGTCCGCGGCGAGGACCCGGCCGAGCGGAACCGCCTGCGCCTCTTGCCGCTGCACCTCGCGATGGAGGGCTTCCTCGCGCTGCACTTCAACGCCCCCGAGATCGCCTGGTCCGAGTACTCGCGGCGGGCGATCTCCCGCGGGCTCGACCCGCGCACCGAGATGTCGCTCTCCGGCCGCGCGATCCCGAGCCTGGAGGACGCGCTGCGCGTGTTCGAGATCCACGAGGGCCAGTGCGGCGTCCTGCTCTTCGTCGGCGAGCTGCTCGCGTCGGTGTTCGTGGTGTCGCACCCTGACGACTACCGCGCGCTGCACCGCACGCTGATCGAGGACTTCTACGAGCAGACGCTGCTCTACGCGGCCCGCCACAACGGCGACAGCCAGGCGCTCGAGCACACCTTCGACGCCGCGCGGATCGGCTCGCTCGACGACCTGCGGGCCGCGCTCGGCCGGGCGCGGGCGGAGGCCGGCGCGCTGCACGTGGACACGGCCGCGGGGCTCCTCGGCCGGCCGATCGCGGCGGAGCGCGTGTACCGGGCGGGGCCGTTCTCGCTGCAGCGGTTCATGACGGAGCTCGATCCGGCGCTGGACAACCACATCGGCGAGGCGATCGTGCGCGAGGACGGCACGCTGGAGTACGCGAAGACGTACCGGCTCGCGGCGGGGCAGGTGAGGCGCGCCCGGCTCCTCCAGCAGCTCTCGGCGCACGGGTGGAACCTGGACGCCACCGCGGCGGCGCTCCGGACCACGCGCGACCAGCTGATCCGGCGGATCGACGGCGAGGGGTTCGGCTACCTCATCGCGGAGCACGTGCTCAAGGCGGCGCTGAAGCGGACGAAGTGAGCCCGCAGCGTCGAGGGGGGAACGCGGGCGTGCTTCGCGACCTCCGTTGCAAAGGTCTGCCTCCGCAGCCGATGATGCGCGCCGAGGAGGAGCCTCTCGATGACAATCACCATTACCGCCTTTGAACGCTCACCCGATGGAGGCAAGGGACTGGCGCGTGATACGCGCGTTCGCTGGGCGCTCGAGGAAGTGGGCCAACCCTACCAGGTTCGCCTCGTTTCGTTTCGCGCCATGAAGGAGCCCGCGCACCTGGCGCTTCATCCTTTCGGTCAGATCCCGACCTATGAGGAGGGCGATCTCGCGCTGTTCGAGACGGGGGCGATCGTGTTTCACATCGCCGAGCGACGTGCGGGCCTCCTGCCGAACGACGCCAATGCTCGGGCGCGCGCGATCACATGGATGTTCGCCGCGGTCAACACGGTAGAGCCACCGATCCTCGAGCTCGTCATCGCCAGGATCCTGGAGGGCGACAAGCCCTGGACCGCGGAGCGCCTGCCTCTGGTCGAGGCGCGCATCCGGGCTCGGCTCGGCCAGCTCTCCGCTCGCCTGGGCGATGCCGACTGGCTCGACGGTGCGTTCAGCGCCGGCGACTTGATGATGGTGTCGGTGCTGCTCAGGCTGAGAGCATCGGGCATCCTGGACGAATACCCGAACCTGGCCGCTTATGTGGCCCGCGGCGAAGCGCGGCCCGCCTACAAGCGAGCCTTCGACGCTCAACTGGCGGTGAACACCGGCAAGCCATCGACCGCCTGATCTCTAGGCGCGCGCGCTCACGAGCCAGCAGGCCGCGGTGAAGCGGGCCGCGCCATCGCGGACGTACGCGTCGAAGGCAGGGCGAACCGCTTCGGCCGTCCGGGCGCGCGTCGCCTCGTCCGCGTCCCGCAGGGCCTGACCCACCTGTCCCATCCGGGTGGCATAGGAGAGCAGGTCCTTCTCCGCGACGCTGCTCGGCGCGTCGATCGGGCGAATGTCGACGTCGCTCCAGCCGCTCGCGTCCAGGATCCGGTGCACGCGCTCTCTGTCCGCGAAGGCGAACGGGCCGGGGGCGTCGGGGGGCGGGACGCGCAAGTCGGGCAGGAGCGGGGCCGCGGCGCGTGCGGCCTCGGTCATGAACGGGTTCTCGTCCGGGCTGCGCCAGGCCATGAACGAGAGCTGCGCCGGGCGGCGCGCCGGATGTTGGCGAACGCCGCCGTGGGATCGTCGAAGAACATCACGCCGAAGCGCGAGATCACCGCGTCGAACGTGTCCTGCTCGAAGCCATGGGTCTGCGCGTCGGCGTGGAGGAAGGCGGCGGAAGCCAGGCCCTCGGCGGCGGCGCGCGCCCTGGCGGCCGCCACGAGCGGCCCGGAGATATCCACGCCGAGGCAGAGGCCGGTTGGCCCGAGGCGCCGCGCCATCGAGAGGGCCGTGGCGCCCGCGCCGCAGCCGACGTCGAGGACGCGCCCGCCCTCGCCGGGGAAGCCCGCTTCGATGAGCGGCGCCTCGAGCGGCGCCAGCATGCCATCCAGCATTTCCTGCAGCTCCACCCAGGTGCGCCCGGCGGGGTCGTTCCACAGCGCGATCTGCTCGCGATTCGGCTGATGGGCTTCGGACATCGGGGTCTCCTTCTTCGGTTTGATGTCGGAAATCATGCGGCGTAGTCTGCAAGTTCAAGTCAACTTGAGGTCAAGCATGAAACAGCTGGACATCGCGGAGGTGGCCCGGCGATCCGGCGTGCCCGCCTCGACCCTGCGGTTTTACCAGGAGAAGGGGCTGATCGCGTCCACCGGCCGGCGGGGCTTGCGGCGGCTGTTCGACCCCGGGGTGGTGGAGCGCCTGGCGCTGATCGCGCTCGGCCAGGTGGCGGGGTTTTCGCTGGACGAGATCGCCCGGATGTTCTCGCCCGACGGCCGGCCGCGCATCGAGCGAGAGCGGCTGACGGCCAAGGCCGAGGAGCTGGACCGGACCATCCAGCGGCTGGTCGCCCTGCGCGACGGCCTGCGCCACGCGGCGGCGTGCTCCGCGCCGAGCCACATGGAGTGTCCGCGCTTTCGCAGCATCGTCCGGCTCGCCGGCGCCGGCCGTCTCGAGCCGCTTGTACAGAAGGCTCCCCGGCGGCGGTGGCCCACCTGAGTCCGGGCGGGTGCCGCCGGCGCGCGGGTCAGAAGCTCGCGTACTCCAGCGCCATCTGGTCGGCGTAGTCGAGCGCGATCGCGCGGACCTCGGCGCGGAAGCCCGCGTGAACACCAAGAGCCCCCGCCGGATGACACCAGCGCGGCGCAGGGTCGCGACGCAACCGCAGAGGGCTGCATTCACACCCAGCCCGCTGGCGCGACGGATCTCACGATCCAACGTTCAGGCCTGGCTCTCGACTCAGCATCTGTCCTGTCATGCCTGCCACGACTTCGGCGCATGGGGCATGTCTCCTGAAGTCATCCGGGTGGAGCACGGCCCTCTACGGTGCTTCACAACACGCCACAGCCCCCTGAAGCACGTCTGCGATCGTAGGACCGTGGTCACGGCGGCGTGACCGTGCTGCCCCTGAGCTTCGCCCGTATTCGCTGCGGGATGTGTGTTCCGCGTCACCTTGTCGCTGTTCACTGAATGACGAGGACAAACATGCTCCCCTCGTCTCCGCGGCGCGGCGCGACAAGCACCCCACACCACATCCACCCACGTGTGCGGAATCTTCAAGAAGCTCCGTCCCTTGTGCCGCTGCGCTGTGGTATCGTGGTGGTCGCTTCCACGAAGTCTTCGGTCAAGGACGGGAATGGGTTTCACTTGGCATCCGGAGCATCATGCCCTCCAGAGGGTATGGTGACGACGTCGGCCAATCTCGATAGCCGCGAGCGTGTCCGACGCAACATGGCGCGGTTTCATGCCGCGGCTGTTCACGCCTGCTGACACGCAGGCGCAATGGGGAGCGCCCCAGAACGCACCTGCCGCAGTCGAGATTCCCTCACAGTTGGTGCCGACATCAATGAAGGGGCGTATGAGCGACGAGCGCAAGCACCATTGCATCCATGAGGTTTTTGAGATCCAGGTGGAGCGCACACCTGACGCCGTAGCTGTGGTCTTCGGGAATGAATGCGTCACGTACCGTCACCTGGATCGCAAGGCCAATCAACTCGCGCGGTACTTGCAGAGCCTGGGTGTCCGCGCGGACGTCCCGGTCGCTGTCTGCCTCGAGCGATCCATCGACATGATCGTGGCGCTCCTCGGTGTGCTCAAGGCCGGGGGCGCCTATGTCCCGCTGGACCCGAGCCACCCGAAGCACCGCCTCTCCTTCCTGTTGGAGGACACGGGGGCGTCGATCGTCCTGACCCAAGAGCGCCTCCTCCAAGGGAGCGTCGGCCGCCTGCCAGGCCGCCTCGTCCGTTTGGACACAGGGTGGGAGGCAATCGCACGGGAGAGCACCGAGAGACCACGGATCGACGTCTCGCCGGGCGACCTCGCCTATGTGATGTACACGTCGGGATCGACGGGTCAGCCGAAGGGCGTCATGGTCCTGCATCAAGGGGTCGTCCGGCTCTGCCGAGGTGCCGACTATGTGACGCTCACCGCGGAGGACGTGTTCCTCGCGCTCGCTCCCCTCTCGTTCGACGCTTCGACCTTTGAAATCTGGGGTTGCCTCTTGAACGGCGGGCGGCTCGTCGTCATGCCTCCTCACCAGCCCTCCCTCGAGGAGCTGGGGCAGGCGCTTCGGCGCCATGGCGTGACAACCCTATGGCTGACCGCCGGCCTGTTCCATCTGATGGTCGACGAGCGGCTCGAGGACCTCCGCGGCCTGCGCCAGCTGCTCGCTGGCGGCGATGTGCTCTCCGTGCCCCACGTCCGACGCGCCGCCGAGGCGCTCGATGGGTGCCGGATCATCAACGGCTATGGCCCGACAGAGAACACGACCTTCACGTGCTGCTATACGATCGGCGACCTCGCGGGCGTGAGGGACTCCGTCCCTATCGGCTATCCGATCGCCGGCACGCAGGTCTATCTGCTGGACGAGCGCCTCGCTCCGGTCCCGGAAGGATCGCCTGGAGAGCTCTACGCTGGCGGGGCGGGCGTCGCGCGAGGATACCTGAACAGGCCGGACCTGACCGAGTCGCGTTTCATCCCGAGCCCGTTCAGCGATGATCCGGGCGCCATGCTCTACAGGACGGGCGATCTGGCGCGCCGCCGGGAGGACGGCGCCATCGAGTTCCTCGGCCGAATCGATCAGCAGGTGAAGATCCGCGGCTACCGGATCGAGCCCGGCGAGGTCGAGGCGGTCCTCCGGCGGCACCCCGCCGTCAAGGAAGCCGTCGTCATCGCCCGCGAGGACGGGCCCGACCAGAGGCGCCTCGTCGCGTACGTCGTCGAGAACCTGCACCACGAGACATGGAAGGACGATGAGCCCCGCGGCCTGGACGGCGAGGTTGTGTCGCAATGGCAGGCGCTCTACGAGGACACATATACAGGCGACCACGAGCCGCGGGATCCGGCGTTCGATACCGTCGGCTGGAACAGCAGCTACACGGGCCTGCCGATAGCCGAGGAACAGATGAGGGAGTTCGTCGACGGGACGGTGTCTCGGATCCTCGCAACGAAGCCCTCGCGCGTGCTCGAGATCGGCTGCGGGACGGGCCTGCTCCTCTTGCGGCTCGCTCCCGCGTGCACCAGTTACACAGGCACCGACTTCTCCCGGAGCGTGCTCTCCCGCCTCCGCGAGCGGCTCAACGCGGGAGGCGGGGCGCTCTCGCTTCCCCACGTGACTCTCGATCACAGAGCCGCCGATGATTTTTCCGGCATCGAGCCGGCGTCGATGGACACTGTTATCCTGAACTCGGTCTCTCAGTATTTCCCGAGCATCGACTATTTCATGCGCGTCATCGAGGGGGCCGTCGCGGCTGTGGCGCCGGGCGGCCGCGTCTTCATCGGCGACGTGCGGAGCCTGCCGCTCCTCTCTGCCTATCATGCGTCCGTGCAGCTCCACCAGGCGCCCGACGCGCTCTCCCGCAAAGACCTCGCCGAGCGCGTGCGGTCGCGCGCGGAGCGGGAAGAGGAGCTGCTCGTCAGCCCCGAGCTCTTCGACGCCATCCAGGCGAGGCTCCCGCAGGTGAGCGGCGTGCGCATCCTGAATAAACGCGGGCGCCACCACAATGAAATAACGATGTTCCGCTACGACGTCATCATCGAGGTGGGGAGCGCGTCGAACCCCCTCTCGGACGTGACGTGGATGGACGCGTCGGAGCGGGGGCTGTCGCTGCCGGAGATGCGCCAGGCGCTGGGCAGCGGTGCGCCGGATACGGTGGGCTTTTGCCGGCTGCAAAATCAGCGCGTCGCGGCGGCGATGAAGACGGCGGAATGGCTCGCGAGCGCCGGCGATGGCAGCGTCGAGACGGCCGGAGAGCACCGCCTCACTCTCAAGAGCCAGCAGGCCTGCGGCGTGGATCCTGAAGAGGTAGGGGAGCTCGCGGCAGAGCTCGGTTACGATGTCCATACGCTCCGAACGACGCCCGGCGCGCCCGGTCTCATCGACGTCGTGTTCCGGCGCACGGGCGCCGCGGCGACGCGCTCGGCGAGCCCGCGGGCCAGGAGCGAGCCGCCGCGTCCTTCGAGGCATTGGCGAACCTACGGCAACAGTCCGCTCCGGGGGATGATCGCCGGCAAGCTCGTCGCGCGGCTCCGCGACTTCCTGCAGCAGAAGCTGCCCGACTTCATGGTACCTTCCGATTTCGTCCTCATGGACGCGCTCCCGCTCACGGCGAACGGAAAGGTCGATCGCCGCGCGCTGCCCCCTCCGAACCGGAGCTCGTCCGCGCTCGCACAGAGCTTCATCGCGCCACGCACGCCCGTGGAAGAGGTGTTGAGCGGCATTTTCGCCGAGGTCTTCGGGCTCACGCGCGTGGGTATTCACGACGACTTTTTCGAGCTCGGCGGCCACTCGCTCCTGGCGGTTCAGATCATCTCCCGCGTGCGCGCCGCGCTTCGGGTGGATCTGCCGCTCCGCTCCTTGCTCGACGAGCCGACCGTCGCCCGGTTCGCCAAACGCGTGGAGGCGCGCGCCGCCGGCGAGAGCAGGTCAAATCCTCCCCCGGTCACGATCGCGTCGCGGGCGGAGGACCTTCCGCTCTCCTTCCCCCAGCAGCAGATGTGGCTCCTGGCCGAGCTCGAGCCGAACGCGCCCGTCTATAATGACCCGTTCACCCTCCGAATGCCCGGCCATGTCGACACGTCCGCCCTGTCCTCGAGCCTCCGCGAGATAGTCCGGCGCCACGAGGCGTGGCGGACCACGTATGCGCTCAAGGAAGGACGGCCCGTTCAGGTCATTCACGACGAGTTGGCGTTCACCCTCTCCCAGATCGACCTCCGGAGCCTCCCCGAGGGCGAGCAGGAGGCCAAGGCGCGGACGCTCGCGACCGAGGAGCTCAGGCGTCCGTTCGATCTCGCGAAGGGGCCGCTGATCCGCGCGACCCTGATGCGCCTGGGAGAGGCTGACCACAGGCTCTACCTGGCGCTGCACCATATCCTCTATGACGGCGTCTCGCTCTATAACGCATTCTTGGCGGAGCTCCAGGTGCTCTATGCCGCGTTCACCGCAGGCGCGGTCTCACCGCTCCCTCCGCTCCCACTGCAATACGCCGACTTCGCCGCCTGGCAGCGGCAATGGCTGCGCGGGGAGGGGCTCGTTCGCCAGGCGGAATACTGGAGGCAAAAGCTGGCGGGCGTCGCCAAGCTCAGCCTCCCCTCCGATCGGCCGCGCCCCGCGATCGGCACGTTCCGAGGCGCGCGCCATTACTTCTCGCTGTCAAAGGAGCTGACCGAGGCGCTGAAGGCCCTCTCACGCCGCGCGGGCGCGACGCTCTTCATGACGCTCCTGGCGGCCTACAAGGCCCTCCTCTTCCGCTATACAGGGCAGGAAGACATCCCCGTCGCGACGGTCGTCTCGGATCATGGCCGGCCTGATCTTCGCTCGCTGATCGGATGCTTCGTCAACACGCTCGTCTTGCGCACCAGCGTCTCCGGCGGCTCGACGTTCCGGGGACTCCTCGACCAGGTGCGCGAGGTGACGCTCGAGGCGTACGCCAACCAGGAGTTGCCGTTCGAGGAGCTCGTGAGGGAGCTCTCGCCGGAGCGGAGCCTCGGGCAGAACCCCCTCTTCCAGGTCATGTTCCTCCTTGATCCTCCCATGCCCGCCATGGCCTCGGGGTGGACGATGACACGCATGGATATCGATAACGGGACGTCGCGCTGCGATCTATCCATCGAGCTCGACGAGCGGCCGGAGGGCCTCGTCGGGCTCCTTGAATACAGCACCGATCTCTTCGACGCCGATACGATCGCGAGGATGGCGGACCATTATCGGATCCTCCTGGAGGGGATTACCGCCGCCCCTGAACGGAAGATAGAGCAGCTGCCGATCTTGACGGAGGTCGAGCGGAGGGACCTCCTCGCGGGGCCCATCGCTTCGCCGGATCTCGCGGCAGGGCCGTGCATCCATCGCCTCTTCGAGGCGCACGCGGAGCGCTCGCCCGGCGCCGTCGCGCTCCGCTGGGACGGCGCGGAGATGACCTATGACGAGCTGAACCGGCGCGCGAACAGGCTCGCGCGCCGCCTCCGAGCGCTCGGCGTGGGGCCGGAGGTCTTCGTCGCGCTGTGCCTGGAGCGCTCGCTCGATATGGTCGTCGCTCTCCTCGGCGTCCTCAAGGCAGGCGGCGCCTATGTGCCGCTCGATCCGGCGTATCCGCCGGATCGCCTCGCGTTCATGCTCGACGACGCGAAGGTGCCCGTCGTGATAACGCAGGAAGCGCTCCGCGGCTCGCTCCCGCCGCACGGCGCTCGCGCGTTGTGCATGGACGCGGGCTGGGACGCCGCGCCGGAGGTGGACGAAGAGAACCTCGAAGGCGGCGCGTCCGCCTTCGATGCGGCCTACGTGATCTACACGTCGGGCTCGACCGGGAAGCCCAAGGGCGTCGTCGTCAGTCACGCAAACGTGACGCGGTTGTTCAGCGCGACGCGGTCGTGGTTCCGCTTCGACGAGCGCGACGTCTGGACGCTCTTCCACTCCTATGCCTTCGACTTCTCGGTATGGGAGATGTGGGGCGCGCTCCTCCACGGCGGGCGCCTCGTGGTCGTCCCGTTCTGCGTGAGCCGCTCGCCCGAGGCGTTCTACGAGCTCCTCGCCGCGGAGGGCGTGACCGTGCTCAACCAGACGCCATCCGCGTTCCGCCAGCTCATCCTGGCGGAGGAGGCGTACTGCGGCGCCCGAGAGCTCGCTCTCCGCCTGGTCATCTTCGGCGGAGAGGCCCTCGAGCTCCAGAGCCTCCGGCCCTGGTTCAACCGGCACGGCGACTCGCGGCCGGCGCTCGTCAATATGTACGGCATCACGGAGACGACGGTGCACGTCACCTACCGCCCGCTGTCCCTGGCCGATCTCGATCATCTCGGGAGCGTGATCGGCGCTCCGATCCCGGACTTGTCGATCTATCTCCTCGACGCGGCCATGCAGCCTGTGCCTGTCGGCGTCCCGGGTGAGATGTACGTCGGAGGCGCCGGCGTCTCGCGCGGCTATCTCAACCGGCCGGAGCTCACCCGTGAGCGGTTCATCGTTGATCCGTTCCGTACGGGCACCTCCGCTCGCCTCTACAAAACAGGCGACCTCGCGCGCCGGAGGCCCAACGGCGAACTCGAATACCTCGGCCGCATCGACCATCAGGTGAAGATCAGGGGCTTTCGCATCGAGCTCGGCGAGATCGAGGCCGCCCTCGCGCAGCACCCCTCCGTGCGCGAGGCCGTCGTCATCGCGCTGGGCGACACCCACGGTGATAAGAGCCTCGTCGCTTATGTCGTGGACCATCGCAGCTCCGGCCCTCACGCGCCGAGCTCCGAGGGGACGCTTCGGCGCGGACTCCCCGCGGAGCTGCGCGGCTTCCTGAAGAGCCGCCTCCCGGATTACATGGTGCCGTCGAGCTTCGTCTTGCTCGATGCGATGCCCGTCACGTCGAACGGCAAGGTCGATCGACGCGCGCTCCCCGCGCCTGACAGGACGAGGTCCGACCTCGATCCAGGCTTCGTCGCGCCCCGCACGCCCATGGAAGCGGCGCTCGCGGCGCTGTGGGCCGACGCGCTCGGGCTCCGGGCCGTCGGCGCTTCGGATAACTTCTTCGAGCTCGGCGGGCACTCCATCCTTGCCACCCGGATCCTTTCGAGGGTGCGGGATCGGTTCCAGGTGAACCTCCCGCTCCGGGCCCTGTTCGAGGCGCCGACGATCGCCGAAATGGCCAAGATCATCGAGGCGCGCCGCGGCGAGGAGGCGGGCCGGGGGGCCGCGCCCGTGGTGCCGGTCCCGCGTGGTCGGAGCTTCCCGCTGTCCTCCGCGCAGCGAAGGCTCTGGTTCCTCGCGAGGCTCGATCCAAGCTCGCCCGTTTATAACGAGCCTGCCACGCTCCACATCCAAGGTGCGCTCGACGTGGAGGCGCTCGAGCGAAGCCTGAACGAGATCATCCGACGCCACGAGGCGTGGAGGACGACCTTCGGCGTCGAGGGCGGCGAGCCGGTGCAGATCATCCACCCGGAGGCGGCAATCGAGCTCCCGGTGATGGATGTTGCCGGCCTCACTCCGGACGAACGAGAGGCCGAGGCGCGGAGGATCGCCCTTCGAGATGCCCTGCGCCGCTTTGATTTCACTACCGGCCCCATGGTGCGCGGCGTGCTCGTCAAGATGAGCGATGACGAGCACCGGCTCTACCTCACGCTACATCATATCGTCGCGGACGCGGTCTCCGTGTACAGCGTGTTCCTCCCCGAGCTCTCGGCGCTCTACTCGGCGTTCTCGACCGGGAGGCTCCCCACGCTGCCCGCCCCCCCCGTGCAGGTTGCCGACTACGCCGTGTGGGAGCGGCAATGGCTGCGCGGAAGCGGGCTTGAAGCGCAGCTCGCGTGGTGGAAGCGGGAGCTCGGCGGCGAGCTCCCCGTGCTCGAGCTGCCCACGGATCGGCCGCGGCAGAAGGTCCAGTCGTCGCGCGGATCGAGGCACCTCATCGCCATTTCGAGCGATCGCACCCGCGCGCTCAAGGCGCTCGGGCAGCGCGAGGGCGCCACGCTCTTCATGACGCTGCTCGCGGCGTTCAACATCCTCCTCTGCCGCACCTCGGGGCAAGAGGACATCATCGTGGGCACCGTGACGGCGAGCCGCAGCCGGCCGGAGATCGAGAACCTGATAGGCTTCTTCCTCAACACCATCGTCTTGCGCACGAACCTGCGCGGCGACCCGACCTTCCGCGAGCTCCTCGCGCGCGTGGCGGACGCGAGCCTCAGCGCGTATTCGAACCAGGACGTGCCGTTCGAGCGCCTGGTCGAGGAGCTCCAGCCGTCGCGGGCGCCCGGGCAGAACCCCCTCTTCCAGGTGGCTTTCATCCTGGAGCCGCTCATGCCGACGCTCGCGACGGGCTGGAGCGTCAGCCAGCTCGAGGTGGACACGCTCACGGCCAAGTTCGAGCTGACGCTCGAGCTCGACGAACGACCCGAGGGCCTCATCGGCCGCTTCGAGTACCGCACGGACCTGTTCGACGCCTCGACGATCGCTCGCATGGCCGACCATTTCGACGTCTTGCTCGAGGGCATCGTCGCCGACCCGGATCGGCGCCTGTCCGAGCTGCCGATCATGACCGAGGCGGAGATCCGGCAGCAGGTATCGTGGAACGAGACGCGCGCGGACTACTCGCGCGAGGTCTGCATTCATCGTATGTTCGAGATCCAGGCGGCGCGCTCTCCGGACGCTATCGCGGTCGTGTCGTATAGCTCGCGATCGCCGAAGGCGACGCTCACCTACGGCGAGCTGAACCGCCGCGCCAACCAGCTCGCCCACCACCTGCGAAGCCTGGGCGTCGGCCCCGAGGTGACGGTCGCGGTATGCGCCGAGCGATCCCCCGAGCTCATCGTCGGGCTCCTCGGGATCCTGAAGGCGGGCGGCGCGTGCGTGCCGCTGGATCCGTCGTTCCCCAGGGAGCGGACGGCCTTCACGCTGGAGGACGTGAGCGCCAGGGTGGTGCTCACGCAGAGGCGCCTGGCCGGGGCCCTCCGCGAGCACGCGGCGAACATCGTCTGCCTGGACGAAGACTGGGCGGAGTTCGAGCCTCATAGCGTGGAGGACCCACCGGGCGACACCGCGCCTGACGCGCTCGCTTACGTCATCTACACCTCCGGCTCGACGGGTCGGCCGAAGGGTGTCGAGCTGGCTCATCGCGGCCTCATCAGCTTCGTCACCTGGTACCGGCGGACGTTCGCCCTCTCGGGCTCCGACCGAGGCACGCAGATCGCGGGGCCCGCGTTCGACGTCTCGATAGGGGATATATGGCCCATCCTCGCGGCGGGCGCGAGCCTTCATATCCCCGACGAGCACACGCGCATCGCGCCGTCCGCGCTCCGCGACTGGATCGTGGCGAGCTCGATCACCGTCGCCTTCCTGCCCACGCCGCTCGCCGAGAGCGTCCTCCCGCTCGAATGGCCGGCGGGCGGCGCGCTCCGCGCGATGGTCACCGCCGGCGACAGGCTGCACGACCATCCTTCGCCGTCGCTGCCCTTCGCGTTCATCAACGCGTACGGACCGACGGAGAGCACCGTATACACCACGACGGCGCTCGTCCCTCCGAAGAAGCACGCGGACGAGCTGCCGGCGCCGCCGATCGGGAGGCCCATCGATAACACGCGTGTCTTCCTGCTCGATGGCCGGCGGCGCCCGGTGCCGGTCGGCGTCCCCGGCGAGCTCTATATCGCCGGCGACGGGCTCGCCCGCGGGTATCATAACCGCCCCGACCTCACCGCCGAGCGCTTCATCGAGGGCCCTCCATGGATTGAACCGCGCGGCCGCCTGTACAAAACGGGCGACCTCGCGCGGTACCTGCCCGACGGGAGCATCGAGTTCCTCGGCCGCGCCGACTTTCAGGTCAAGATTCGAGGATTCCGCGTCGAGCTCGGGGAGATCGAGGCTCTCCTCCGGCAGCACCGCGCGGTGAAGGAGGCCGTCGTCACGGTCCGCGAGGATACGCCGCGCGAGAAGCGCCTCGTCGCGTATCTCGTCCTCGCGGACGGCGAGGGCGATGACGCCCCGCGAAGGCTCAAAGACCACCTCAAAGAGTACCTGCCCGAGCACATGATACCGGCGGCCTTCGTCCTGATGAGCGCGCTGCCCATCAACCCGAGCGGCAAGATCGATCGCCGCGCGCTGCCTCCTCCGGATCCCGACGAGCCGCGCGCGGCGGCGGACGGCGCTGAACCGGCGACCGAGATGGAGCGGCTCGTCGCGTCGATATGGCGCGACGTCCTCCGCCTCGACGAGGTCGGCCTCCACGCCAATTTCTTCGATCTCGGAGGCCACTCTCTGCGGCTAGCGCAGGTCCACGACAGGCTCGCGACCTCGCTCGGGCGAGATATTCCAATGGTCGATCTCTTCACCTACCCCACCGTGAGCGCTCTATCGAGGCACCTGACTCAAACCTCGTGCGAGGCACATTGTTTCACGACGCTCCGCGAGCGGGTCATGCAGCAAAAGGCTGCGGCGAAGCGGCTCCGGCGACCCCTGCGCAAGGAGGCAAAGGATCATGAGTAGAGACGTTGATCAGAGCCCAATGAATGACGGTATCGCCATCATCGGAATGTCCGGTCGATTCCCCGGCGCGAAAGACGTGGATGAGCTCTGGAGGAACGCGCGGGACGGGGTGGAGTCCATCTCGTTCTTTTCGGACGAGGAGCTCCTCGCGGCGGGGGTCGATGCCGCCTCGCTACGCGATCCGGACTATGTAAAAGCGAAGGGGGTCCTCCCGGACATCGAGCTCTTCGACGCGGCTCTCTTCGGGGTGAGCCCGACGGAGGCGCAGATGATGGACCCGCAGCACCGCCTGTTCCTGGAGCACGCCTTCGAGGCGATGGAGAGCGCGGGCTACTCCGCGGAGAGGTACGGCGGCGCGACGGCCGTCTACGCCGGGTGCGGAGGGAGCAGCACGTACTTCCTCAAGAACATTCATGAGAACGAGGAAATTCGCAGGCGCGTGACGGAATACCAGCTCTTCCTCGCGAACGGCGGCGATTTCCTCGCGACCCGGGTCTCGTACAAACTGGGCCTCCGTGGGCCGAGCGTCGCGGTCCAGACCGCGTGCTCGACGTCCCTGGTCGCCGTCTGCATGGCCTGCCACGGCCTCTTGACCTATCAATGCGATATGGCGCTCGCCGGAGGAGCCGCGGTGAGCGTCCCGCAGCGATCGGGGTATCTCTATCAGGAGGGGATGATCCTGTCCCCCGACGGGCACTGCCGCGCGTTCGACGCCAGAGCGCGCGGCACGGTGGGCGGGAGCGGCGTGGGGGTCGTCGTGTTGAAGCGGCTCTCGGACGCGATCGACGCCGGCGATCACATCCACGCCGTGATCAAGGGTTCGGCCATCAACAACGATGGATCTTCGAAGGTAGGCTACACGGCGCCGAGCGTGGAGGGCCAGGCCGAGGCCATCGCGCAGGCGATCGAGGCCGCGGAGGTCTCCCCGGAGACCATCGGCTACGTGGAGGCGCACGGCACGGGGACGGCCCTCGGGGACCCGATTGAAATTGCGGCGCTCACGAGGGCGTTCCGCGCGGGCACCCAGCGGAAGGGGTTCTGCGCCGTTGGCTCCTTGAAGCCGAACGTCGGCCATTTGGACGCGGCGGCCGGAGTAGCGGGCCTCATCAAAGCGATACAGGCGCTCAAGCACAAGGAGCTCCCGCCGATGCTTCATTTCGAGTCACCGAACCCGGCGATCGACTTCGCGGCCAGCCCGTTCTATGTCAACGCGAAGCTCTCGAGCTGGAGGGCCGGGCCGGCGCCGCGCAGGGCGGGCGTGAGCTCATTCGGCATGGGCGGCACCAACGCGCACGTCGTCCTCGAGGAGGCCCCTCCCGCGGAGCCGTCGGGCGTGTCCAGGCCCTGGAAGCTGCTCGCGTTATCGGCGATGACGGCCGACGCGCTCGAGAAGATGACGGCGAACCTCGGCGAGCGCCTGAAGCAGGATCCAGCTCTCGATCTGGCCGACGCCGCCTATACGCTCGCGGTCGGCCGGAGGGCGTACGCGCACAGGAGGGTTATTCTGTGCGAGGAGGCGGGCGACGCGGCGCTCTCCCTATCCACGCTGGATCCGGCCCGTGTCTTCTCGTGCCGGGAGGCGGCTTCGGCGCGGCCGGTCGTCTTCATGTTCCCTGGGCAGGGCGCGCAGCACGTGAGCATGGCGGCGGAGCTCTACCGCGACGAGGGCGCGTTCCGCGAGCAGCTCGATCGATGCGCAGACATCCTCGCCCCAGCGCTCGGCCTCGATCTGCGGAGCGTGCTCTATCCCAGCGAAGCGCAGGCGGAGAGCGCGGCGAGGAGGCTCGATCAGACCGCCATCACCCAGCCCGCGCTCGTGGCGATCGAGATCGCCCTGGCCCGGCTCTGGATGAGCTGGGGGGTGCGCCCCCAGGCGATGATCGGCCATAGCATCGGTGAATACGCGGCGGCGTGCGTCGCCGGCGTGCTCACCCTGGAGGACGCCCTGTCGCTCGCCGCCGCGCGAGGACGCATGATGCAGGAGCTGCCCCCTGGCGCCATGATCGCGGTCGCGCTGCCGGAGGCCGAGGCGCTGGCGCTCGCGACGGACGGTGTGTCCCTCGCGGCGTCGAACGGCCCCTCTCTCTCCGTCCTCTCGGGGCCCCTGGGCGCCGTGGCGGAGCTCGAGAGGAGGCTCTCCGAGCGAGGCGTGGGCGCGCGGCGCCTGCGCACCTCCCACGCGTTTCACTCGTCGATGATGGATCCTGTCCTCGCGCCCTTTCTTGAACAGGTGAAGCGGCGGAGGCTCTCGGCGCCCGCGATCCCCTATCTCTCCAGCGTCACGGGCGCGTGGATCACCGCGGGGGAGGCGACGGATCCGGGCTACTGGGCAAGACACCTCCGCCACACGGTGCGCTTCGCCGACGGGCTGTCGCGGCTCTTCAGCGACCCCACGCGGGCGCTGCTCGAGGTGGGTCCGGGCGCCACGTTGAGCAACCTCGCGAGGCGCCATCCAGGCGCGCCCCCGGGGCAGATCGTCCAGAGCTCGCTCAGCTCGTCGAGCGCCTCCACGCAGGGCTCGGCGTGCACCATGGAGGCGCTTGGAGCGCTGTGGGTCCAGGGGGTCCTCGTGGATTGGGAGGGTGTTTACCGCGGCGAGCGGCGCCGTCGAGTGCCATTGCCGACCTATGCTTTCGAGCGGCAGCGCTACTGGGTTGACCCTCCGGCGCAGCGGCGCGGCAGCGGCGCGGCTGCCGCGCCGCTCGCGCGGCCGACGATCGATATGGACGTGGAGGCCACCGCGATCGATCGGCTGGAGGCCTTTCTGGAGCAGGACGCGAAGCCGGAGGCGCTGCCGGCAGGGTTACGAGACCTGGCGCACAGGATATGCGCCAGCCATATCTGCGCCTTCCTCCGCGCAGGCGGCGTCGATACGAGCCGCGGCAGCAAGCACGACGGGCGGGATCTGTTGACCCGGCTCAGGATCACGCCGCAGTATGAGAAATTCTTCGCGTTTTTCGTGAAGACGCTGGCGGACGACGGGATCGTCGGCGTGAACGGCGACACGATCACGTTCCTGGCGAGCGAGCGCGACGTGCCGGCCCCGGCCGCGCTGACGGAGGAGCTCTGCCGTTTGTACCCCGATTTCCGGGGCGATTTCGGGCTCCTTGATTACTGCGTCGGCAGCTACGGGCGCGCCCTGTCGGGCGACATGAATCCCATCGAGGTGCTCCACCCCGATGGGGGCGCCGATCTCCTCGCGCCGATGATCAAGAATGGGCTCCGGTTCTCGCGCGCGCCCATGTACCAGGCTCTGACGAGGGAGGTGCTCGCCCACGTCCTGGAGAGGGCGGGCGGCCGCAGGCTGAAGATCCTCGAGCTAGGAGGCGGCGCCGGGCACCTGACCTGGCCGCTCATCCCCTGCCTGCGGGGGCGCGACATCGAATACACGTTCACTGACATCGGGAACTACTTCGTCGTCAACGCGAGGCGCCGGGCGGTCGAGCTGGGGATCGACTTCATGCGCTTCGGCGTCCTCGACATCTCGGCCGACGCGGCGAAGCAGGGGTACGAACAGGGCAGCTACGATATCGTGCTGGCGTTCAACGTCGTCCACGCGACGAGGAGGCTCGACGAGTCGGTCGGGCATATCAAGGAGCTGCTCGCGCCCGGCGGTATAGCGCTCCTCCTCGAAGCCTCGCACCTCGAGCGGTGGCATACGATGATATGGGGGCTCGAGGAGGGGCTCTGGTATTTCGCCGATGAGGACATCAGGCCACACTCCCCGATGCTGAACGGGGCGGGGTGGGAAGGCGTCTTTCGGCGGCAGGGCTTCCGGGGCGTCCACGCCTTTCCCAGGAGCGGCGAGAGGAGGAGCGCCTCGGATTATTCGTTGATCGTCGCGCAGAAGCCCGCGGAGGCGGCGCTCGCGGGCGCGCCGGCGGAGGCGCGAGGGGAGACCCCGAGCGGCCGAGACGGCCAGGGCGGCGCGGGGGCCCTCGTCGCTCGGCGCTCGCTGAAGACGGCGTACGTCGCGCCCCGGACCGAGATGGAGCGCACGATGGCCGAGGTCTGGCAGCATACGCTGGGCATCGATCGCGCAGGCGTCCACGATAACTTCTTCGAGCTCGGCGGCGACTCGCTCATCGCGGTCCAGCTCATCTCGAAGCTGCGCCAATCTCTTCAGAAGCCGCTCGACCAACACAGCTTGCTGAAGTCGCCCACCATTGCGTCGCTCTCCGCGTCGCTCGAGGACGCGAGCACGTCGCCCGGGCCGACCTTCCGCGCAGCGCGCGAGCTCCCCAAGAACCTCGTCGAGCTCCGGCGCGGCGGCACGAAGCCCCCGCTCTTCCTCGTGCACCCCGCCGGCGGGCACGTCTATATCTATCGTGAGCTGGCTCAGCTCCTCCCGCCGGATCAGCCTGTCTACGCCGTTCAGGCGTCCGGCCTCGACGGGGCGTCGGTCCCCCTCTTCAGCGTGGAGGAGATGGCGGCGCGCTATGTCGACGCGGTCCGGGCGCTCGACCCCGAGGGGCCGTATTATCTGGGTGGCTCGTCGTTCGGCGGCATCGTGGCGTTCGAAATGGCCCAGGTGCTCCGCGGCCTGGGCCGCGATGTGGCGCTCCTCGCTCTCCTCGACGCGGGCGGGCCGGGCCACTTGCCATCCCCGGATATGGAGGAGGATGAGGTGGCCATCCTATCCTACTTCCTTGGCGCAGGTGCGAAGCTCACGGTCTCGCCGGACGACCTGAGGCGGCTCGATCCGGACGAGCGCATGCGTTACTTCCTCGAGCATGGCCGTCAGGCTGTCCGATTGCCGTCGGACTTCGGTGTCGACGAGCTTCGACCGTTCTTGGACCTCTTCAAGATGAACGTGAAGGCGCTGAGGGCCTACGCTCCGAGGCCGTATCCTGGGCGCATCACCTTTTTCCGTGCTCGCGAGCGCGACTCGGTGACCCCCAACACCCCGGAGCTCGCGTGGATCGATCTCACCTCGGGGGGGGTCGACATCCACGATGCGGAAGGAAACCACATCACCATGCATTTCGCGCCGCACGTCGCACCCCTCGCCGAGCGTCTCACGGCGTGCCTCGGTCAGGCATCCCAAATGTGATGATGCCGGCGATGTTCACCGTGGAAGCCTGTTGGCTCCCCGGTCGGGGAGCCGAGGACGCCGACGATCCACCTCCGGCGCACAAAATCGTCGCTGCTGCGAACCTCTGTTGACAGTGGCGTCGTGTTGCGCCTACTAGTCGATGTCGAACTCTAGCCGTGATCTGCGGATGCACAGTCGACTGTCGTTCTGTGCCGGTGAGGACAAGTGGACTCGAAGCAATTCATCACTACCGGTATTCAGCTTGCGTCCGCGCTCGCAGAGCTCCACGAGAGAAACATCATTCACCAGAACATCTGCCCGCAGAACATCGTCGGAGGCGGCGAGGGCGGAGCGGTGAAGCTGCGCGAGCCGACGTCTGGCGCGCGCCGCAAGGGTCTTCGAAGCCGAAGCGACGAGCTCAGCGTCTCTGCCGAGATGTTCCCGTACATGGCGCCCGAGCAGACGGGGCGCATGAACCGGCCGGTCGACCACCGCGCGGACCTCTACTCCCTCGGCGTCACCTTCTACGAGATGCTGTCCGGCGAGCTTCCGTTGGTCGCCATGGACGTCCTCGAGTGGGTTCATTGCCACGTCGCCAGGGCTCCGCGCCCTCTCACCGAGGCGGCCCCGGGCGTGCCGCCGGTGATCGCCGCCATCGTGATGAAGCTCCTGGCCAAGGAGGCGGACGATCGCTACCAGAGCGCGCGGGGGCTCGCGCTCGATCTCGAGCACTGTCTGGCCGAGCTCGAGGCCAAGGCGACCATCGAGCCCTTTCGCCTCGGGGCGAAGGATGTGTGGGACGAGCTGCGCTTCCCGGCGAAGCTGTATGGCAGAGAGGCGGACTGTGCGCGACTCCTGGCGGCCTTCGAGCGAGTGGTCGCGGACGGCGTGGCCGCGCTCGCGCTCGTCTCCGGGTACTCGGGGATCGGGAAATCGTCGCTGGTTCACGAGGTTCACCGGCCTATCGTCCGCGAGCGGGGCTTCTTCCTCCAGGGCAAATTCGACCAGTACAAGCGGGACGTCCCCTATTTCACGATCAGCCAGGCGTTCCGGGAGCTGACCCGTCAGATTCTGAGCGCGAACGAGGCGCAGCTCGGCGCGTGGAAGCGGCAGCTCCTCGATGCGCTCGGCGCGAACGCAAAGCTGATCGTCGATATCATCCCGCAGGTGGAGCTCCTCATCGGCAAGCAGCCCGACGTCGCGCCGCTGCCGAGCACGGAGGCGCAGAACCGCTTCCATGCAGTGTTCCGGAGCTTCATCGGCGTCTTCGCCCAGCGCGAGCACCCGCTGGCGCTCTTCCTCGATGATCTTCAATGGGCGGACTTCGCGAGCCTCAAGCTCCTCGAGCACGTCATCACTCACCCTGAGACGCGGCATCTCCTTGTTATCGTCGCGTACCGCGATAACGAGGTCGGCCCGTCGCATGCCCTGACGACGACGGTGGACGCGATCCGGAGCGCGAAGGCACGCGTCACCGAGTTCTCGCTCGGACCCCTGTCGCTCGCGAGCTTGACCGAGCTTGTCGCCGACACCTTCCGCTGTTCTCCTGCCCGCGCCGCGCAGCTCGCGGAGCTCCTGAACCGGAAGACCGCCGGCAATCCGTTCTTCGCGACGCAGTTTCTGGGCGAGCTCTACCGCGAGGGGCTCGTCGGCTTCCGGGGCCCGGTGGTCGGGTGGATCTGGGATGTCGACGCGATCAGCGCGAAGAACTACACGGAGAACGTCGTCGAGCTCCTCGTGGGCAAGCTCTTGCGCCTGCCCGAGCAGACGCAGGCCTCGATGAAGCTCGCGGCGTGCATCGGCAACGAGCTCAGCGACGACGTCCTCGCGATGATCTGCGGCAAGTCGCTGGAGGAGACGCGCGCCGACCTCGAGCCCGCCGTCAGCGAAGGGTTCCTGCTGAGCAGGCGGGACGGCTACAAGTTCCTGCATGACCGCGTTCAACAGGCCGCTTATACGCTCATCCCCGAGGAGACGCGCGGCGAGGTGCACCTCAAGATCGGGCGGCTGCTCCTCGAGAGGGCAAAGAAGGAGGAGCTCGCGGAGAAGATCTTCGATATTGTCAACCAGATAAACCTCGGCGCCTCGCTCATCGGCGGCGTCGAGGAGAAGACTCGCTTCGCTGAGCTCAATCTGATGGCGGGAAAGAGGGCCAAGGCGTCCTCGGCGTACCGCTCGGCAGTGAATTACCTGTCCGCCGCGTCCTCGCTCCTCTCGGAGGAGAGCTGGGACACCCACTACGCGCTCACGCGCGAGCTCCACACGGAGCTCGCGGAGTGCTTGTTCCTGAGCGGCAACCTGGACGATGCGGAGCGGGAGTGCGCAAACGTCGATCGTGCCCGGACCAAGCTCGACAAGGCGACCTTCTATCGGCTTCGAATGCAGATCTGCCTCGCGCGGGGGGAGAACGACAAAGGCATCGGCCTCTGTATCGAGTGTGTGGGGCTCTTTGGCGTCGAGCTCCGCACGAAGCCTGAGAAGGAGGTGGTGCTCGCAGAGCTTCAGAAGGTGCGCGACCTCGTCAAGGGCCGCCGTATCGAGGATCTGCTCGATCTGCCCGTGATGACGGATCCGGAGATGGCCTCCACGATGAGCACGCTGGCGTGGATCTACCCTTCGGCGTTCTACGTCGATCCGAGCTTCACGGATCTCGTGGTGGGCACGATGGTGAGGCTCAGCGTGCTGCACGGCAACGCTCCGGCGTCGACCATGGGGTACGCGTCGTTCGGGGCGGCGCTCTGCGCAAAGTTCGCCGCGTACCAGGAGGGCTACGAGTTTGGCAAGCTCGCGTGCGACCTCACGGAGAGGCACGGGTTCATCGCGTTCAAGCCGGAGGTCTTCCAGACGCACGCCTGTCTGATCTGCATCTGGACCCAGCACGTGCGTATGCAGGTCGAATACGCTCATATTGGCTTCGTGACGGGCCGCGAGCTCGGGAACTCGGCGTACGCCTGCTTCAACCTCCTGCAATACGTCTTTGGAATGCTCGTCCGCGGAGACTCGCTGGAGTCCGTGCACGCCGCGGCCGTGAGCAGCGCCGACTTCATCATCAACGCGAAGATGACCTTCGCGGCCGACGTCATGATAAGCGTCCAGCGCTTGACGCTGGCCATGCGCGGGCTGACGGACCGCCTCGGGACGTTCAGCGGCGGCGATTTCGTCGAGGCAGATTATGAGAAGCACCTCGCCGCCGAGAACATCCCGCTCGTCCATTTCTTCTACCAGGTGAACAAGCTCCAGGCGCGGTTCATCGCGGGCGAATACGAGGAGGCGGAGGCCGCGGGCGAGGCGGCGAAGGGGCTCCTCTGGACGGCCACCGCGGAGACCATCCTGGTCCACGAGTATTATTACTATGCGGCCCTCTGCGCGGCGGCCCTCTACAAACACGCCACGATCGAGAAGCAGAAGGAGCTCCGCGAGCGCCTCGCCGCGAGCGAGGCGAGGCTGCGTGTGTGGGCCGAGAGCTGCCCCGCGAACTTCCTCGGCACGCACGCCCTGGTCTCCGCGGAGATCGCGCGTATCGAGGGCAGAGACGGAGACGCGGCGAAGCTCTATGACAAGTCCATCCGCGCCTTCCGCGAGGGCGGCTTTGCGCAGAACGAAGGCGTGAGCTCCGAGCTCGCGGCGCGGTACTATATCGACCGAGAATTCGATCTTCTCCCGTCCATGTACCTCGCGGGGGCCGAGGCCTGCTTCACGCGCTGGGGCGCCCAAGGCAAGGTGCTTCAGCTCGGCCGGATGTACGCCCCGCATTTCGCGCATAAGGACGCGCCGATCTCCCCGGCGGCCCATGGCAGCGCGGACACGAGCTCGGAGCAGCTCGACACGCTCGCGGCGGTGAAGGTATCCCAGGCGCTCTCGAGCGAAATGGGGCCCGACAAGCTCCTGGCGACGCTCATGCGCATCGTCATCGAGCACGCAGGCGCGCAGAAGGCGTGCCTGTTCACGCCCGAGGGAGAGGGCTTCGCGCTCGTGGCAGAGGCCCGAGTGGATCATCGTGAGACCAACGTCCGGGTGGTCGGGCGCGAGGAGGACGCGAGCGTCAGCGTATCCGATTTCCCGGCGTCGGTGCTCAACTACGTGAAGCGCAGCCGGGAGAAGGTCACCCTGGACGACGCAGCGAAGGACAGCGCGTTCTCGTCCGATGAGTACATCGTCCGCGCGAGGCCGCGCTCGCTGCTCTGCATGCCGATCTTCCGGCGGGGCGCGCTGGCCGGCCTCCTCTACCTGGAGAACAGGCTCGCCGCGGGGGTGTTCACGCCTCGACGGCTCGTGTTGCTCGAGTTCATGGCGTCGGTGTCGATCGAGAACGCGACGCTACACGCGGAGTTCGCCCAGGAGAACGCAGATCGAAAGCTGGCCCAGGCGACGCTGCGGCAAAGCGAGGATCGCCTTCGGAGGCTGGTCGAGACGGCGAGCGTCATCCCCTGGGAGGCCGATCGCACGGCCGCACGGTTCACCTACGTCGGCCCGCAGGTCGTGAAGATGTTCGGGTACCCACAGGACACGTGGTATGACGCCGGCTTCCTGGGCGAGCACGTACATCCGGAGGATCGCGAGCGGGTCCTTCCCCGCTTCCTCCAGAGGGACGCGGTCGGCGCTGACGACGATTTCGAGTTCCGCTTGCGAGCGGCGGACGGGCGGGTCGTATGGCTGCACAACGTCGTGAGCTCGACGGCGGGCGAGGATGGCAAGATGGCGCTCGGCGGCTTCCTCTTCGACGTCACGGAGCGCAAAGAGACCGAGGCGACGCTGGCGGAGAAGCTGGCCATCATCCAGGACCAGCAGGCCGCCATTCAGCAACTGTCGACGCCTATCATCGAGGTATGGGAGGGCGTGCTGTCGATGCCTGTATTCGGCTCGATCGACACGCACCGCGCCGAGCAGATGATGGATGTCCTCCTCAACGCCGTCGTCCGCACGTCCTGCCGCTATGTCATCATCGATCTGACCGGCGTCGATAAGGTCGACGCGAGCACGGCCGACCATCTCATCAGGCTCATCCGCGCGGTGCAGCTCGTCGGATCGAAGGGCATCTTGGTGGGGATCCGGCCCGAGGTGGCGCGCACCGTCGTGTCCATCGGCGTCGATCTATCGTCGTTCATCACGCTGGGGAACCTGCGTGAGGGGCTGCTCTTCTGCATGAGGCATCACGGGCTCGCGGTCGGGCGGATCCCGTCCGCGTCCTCTGCTGGGCAGCACTCGAATCGAGGGTGACCTCGCGGCGACACGAAGAGACACATCGGACATCGACGTTACCTCGTAGAGCGTCGTCCGCTCGCGGGGAGCACGCGCGATCACGGGGATCCAGCCGGCGGTCGCGCACACGATGACCTCGCTCGGCATCGATCTTTCGAGCATGGTCACGATGCGCACCCCGAAGGACGCGATCCGCCTCTTCTCGACGACCGGCCCAGCCCGCTAGCTCGGCGGGCGCGTCACATCGGCTCTTGAAGGTCCTTGTAGCTCGGCAGCGCGCCGAAGTTGAACCCGATGCCGAAGTTGTAGACGACCCCGGGCCCCTCGAGGCTCTTCATCATCGTGAGCTCCGGGTGGATAGCGAAGCTCTCGGAGGTCCGGAACTGGAACCCGAGGCTGCCTCGGAGGAGGAGGCCATCCGCGGTCGAAGCGGCCTCGTTATCGTCCGTGATATCACCCGAGGCGAGGCCGTAGGTGACGCCGGGGGTCACCACGATCGAGAACCAGTCCGTGGGGTTCACGCCGAGCATCACCGGCGCGTGAAGGTAGACGATGTGTACCGATGCGTCGTTGGACGAGAGGTAGAAGTACTGCACCCCCGGATCGACGGCGAGATCGAAGACGCCGCGAACCGGGTTCACCTTGAGATCGACGCCGAACGAGCTGAGGTTATGGACGTGGGCCCCGAGGTCGAGGATGTCCGTCAAACCGGCTCGGAGCTGATACGAGGGCAGCGTCGGCAGGAACCCGCTGATCGTCCTCGTCCTCGGCTCCGCCTGTCCGGTGTCCGGATTCTCCACGAGCTCGGCGGTCTCGCCGATGTAGCCGAAGCTTTCGAGCGACACCGAATGCGCGATCTTGCCGGGCGCCACGGTCCGCGGGGTTCCGTAGGAGTTCGGGTTGGGGCAGCCCGAGAGCAGAGCGCCGAAGAGCAGGACGGCCGGAAGCGCAAGGAGACGAGCAGATGGCTTTCGCATAGCCGACCATCCTATCCATTCCACACTTGCAATGTCCAGGCGCCTCGCGGAGAAAGCAGCTTTACCGCGGCATGGCTTCACGCGTGGTTCACGCAAGCCGGGGCCGCCCGCTCGACGCTGTTGGGAGTGTCCTCGTGCAGCGTGGGAGCGCTGTTGTCTCGTCGCGCAACGGTCGTGATGGGTCGATTCGCCACTCCCTTGTCGGGATCGGGCCATGGAGCGTATACGCCGGCGGCATGCGCTCCTTCCTTCGCCCAGCATCGAGACAGGGCTCGCGCTTTTTGCCCGACGGACGGATTGAAAACTCCTGGATAGGGCAGAATTTTGACTGCCAAGATCGCCGAGATCTTGTCATCTTCTTGGCGTCCTTGGCGCGCTTGGCGGTTTGTTTCTCTGTGGATCGATGTGATCGGCGCCTCAGCCGTCGCTTATCCGATGTTGCGCGACACCGAGGCGGCAGGCCGCAACGTCGACGCCGGGTGCTTTACCACCACGACGGCGTGACCCTGCGGTACCTCGAAGCTGGCAGAGGCAGGCCCCTGGTCATGATCCCGGGATGGTCACGGACGGCGATCGTGGTGGCGCAGCAAGTCGAGGCATTCTCGCGTCACCACCACGCCATCGCGCTGGAGTTGCGAGAGCACGGAGGCTCGGACAACCCGTGGTACGGCTACCGGGCAGGGGCCTCGCCGAGCAGGCGGGCAGGCATGTCGGACATGGGCGGGCCTTGCTGCCGGCCGCACGGAGAGGTGGACCACCGAGCGGACGGCTACAGCGCGAGCGACCAGTGCCCTCGCGCTACGTGAGCGCGGGGCGGGCGTCGTGGGGGCCCGCCTCGCCGGCAGGCGCCGGCTGGTTGCGCTCCAGCGCCTCGATGCGCCCGAGGAACGCGCGCCCTTTGACCGGATCCGTCATGTACACGAACGCCGCGAGCCCCTTGAGCTGCGCGAGCGTCTCGCCCTTGCCTGGCCTCCCGAGCTCCCGGTTGCGGATCGCCGCGCGCAGCGCGCGCACCCGCTCGCGCGGGACGCGCGCCGCCGGCGCCGCCTCGTCCGCCTGGTTGACGACGAGGCCTGTCACCTTCTGCCGGCTGCCCTTGCGCATCACGACGGTCTTGCTCGGATGCAGCCGGAAGCCCTCCGAGCTCAGGATCTCCCGGAGCCCGCGGAGCAGCGCGCCCACCGGCGCGCGCGGCCGCGCGGCGCCGGCGAGGGCGGGCGCCTCGGGCGCGCGGAAGGAGAACGTGAGATCGTCGGCATACCGCGTGTAACGAAGCCCCAGCTTGCGCGCGAGGCCGGACGCGCGCCGATCGAGCCGCAGGCAGATCGCGTTCGTGATCGCCGGGGAGGTGGGCGCGCCCTGCGGGAGCACGCGCGGGCCCGTGGCCACATAGAGCGTCTGCCCTCGGAACTGCACGACGTCCCGCGGCGCCTCCGTCGAGAGGAGCGCCACGAGCGTCGCGGGACCCTCGGCCACACCCGCCTTGCGGAGCAGGCCGCGCACGCGCCGCCACGTGATCGTCGGGAAGAAGTCCTTGATATCCACCTTGACGATCGTGTCGGCGCCGGCGTGCGCGGCGGCGTTCGTGACGATGGATCGGCTCGCCAGGAAGCCGTGCGCCGCGGCGTGGACCGGCAGCTTCTCGAACAGGTTGCGGAGCGCCCAGCGCTGCGCGCGCTTGAGATCCCGCTTGGGCGACGAGATGGTGCGCGCGCTGCCGTCGCGCTTCGGGATGTGCCACCGCCGGTAATGGGTGCCCGTGTCGACCTCGCGGTGATACGCGAGCCAGCGGAGCCGCGGGATCGACAGCCCCAGCGCGGTCGCGAGCTCGGCCGCGCCCGGCAGGTCGGGGAGGCCGTGCGCCCGCGCGCGCTCGCTCAGCCCAGGCACGTCGAGCCTGTCCGGCCCGACGCGGTCGCTCCAGTGCACGCCCGCGCCAAGGTGGTTGACGTGCGTGGCGACGTAGGCCTCCCAGGCCAGGCGGCGCAGCGAGCGGCGCTCCCTGGCCTCGACCTTCTTGCGCTCCTTCCACTGCGCGCGCTCCCGGTCGGACATCGCCTTGGGATCGCCGGTCGCGACGGCGCCCTTCGCCGTGAGCTCCGCGCTCACCCACGCGTCGATCCCGCCCGCCTCGTCGATCGCCTTCCAGCGGGCGACGCGCTCCTCGTGGGCGAGCCGGCGCGCTTCCACGCCGCCGGCGGCTTGAAAGCGCGCCGCCGCGCCGCCGGGGGCAGGCGGCGTCGTGATGGGGAGAACGACGGGGGCTCGGGCTTGAACGGTCGCGTCGATCTTCGCGGTCATGTCTCTACGGGAGCGTGGTGGTGAGTCACGATGGGAGCGATTCGGTCCCGAGGACGCCGGACCGTCGATCGCTGTCTCATGTCGCCAAGAGAGGTTCCAAGCGCATCACCTTCATCGCTTGGTGCACGGTAGCCTCACCGGTTCTCCGGCTAGACGAGCCCTACGGCGTCGGGAGAAACGGCGTTTGCGAGGTTGTCTCAGCTCTCCCGACGCCGTAGGGCTCGTCTAGCCGAAGAGAACCAAGAACAGGCTACCTTGCGGAGAGTGACTGGCGGTTCCTCCAGAGCGGCGCGACGCCGCTCCTGCGCTCGAGGCGCGGAGGCTGGTGCGTTCAGAACCTCTCCTGGCAACACGAACAGTCTCTTTTTCTTGCCCTCCTTCCCATTCTCATGCTGACGACGCGTCGGCGTCCACGAACCCAGAGGACGTCAACGCATCCAATCTCTTGAAATACGCGTCGCGCGCTTCGCCGTCCGTGTCAAACCAAATGCGCTGGTGTCGAGGCGCTTCGGCGCGCGCCCCCCACGACAGGTGTACTACGCGCTCGTCCAGGGAGACACGGTAGACGACCTCCGCGCCCGAGGCCTCGCGGCGCACGTACGTGCGCGTCTCCGCGCGGATGAGCGACCGCCCCTCGGCCGTCTGGCGCAAGGCGTCCCGCTCGGCGCGCTCGCGGGCGTAGGCGACGCGGAGCGCGATCATGTGCTCGCACGGACCTTCGCGGAGGCCGCTCCGGCGGAACGTGGGGCAGCTGCACCACGCGTCGGAGACGCGGCCCTCGAGATCCATCGTGAACCGCGGCGCGAAGTCGCGGTGCGCCTCCCGGTCCGCGACCTCCCCGTGGATCTCGGTGCCCTCGCCGGCGATCTCGTGCACCTTGGTCGGCCTCACCGCGCCGGGCGCGCCGAGCAGGCGGTGGGCCGCGGCCTCGCGGGGCGAGCTGTAGCGGATGTCGCGCTCGTCCACCGGATCGGCGAACAGCTCGCGCGGGCGGTAGACGCGGCGCGCGACGTCGTAGAGCACCCGGCCGCGCAGGCACTCGAGCTGGAGCGCCGCGCGGGCGTCCTCGGCGCCTCCGCCGGCCGCGAGCGAGGCGAGCGGGAGCGGCCCCCGCTCGCGGAGGAGGGCGAGCTGCCTGCCCGCGAGCGCGTCGAGCGCCGCGCGCGCCTTGTCGCCGCCTTTCCCCTCGCGAGGCATCAGGGCGTCGAACGAGGCGGCGCTGGCCCAGCTGCTGTCGGTCCAGCCCGTGAGCGCGATCGTCAGCGTCGCGCGGCCCAGATCGAGCACCCAGAAGACAGGCAGCCCGGGGCCTCGGAGCTCGGCGCGCACGCGCTGCACGTGCGGCAGGAGCCGCGACAGCGCGAGCAGCCGCTGCCGGCCGAAGGTCCGGACCACGCGCGGCGGACCCTCGTACGGAGGGCCGTGGCCCTCGATCAAGATCTCCCAGGGCTCCAGGATGAGGCGCGGCGGCTTGCCGGGGACGAGCTCGAAGCGCAGGCCGCGGGGCGGCTTCTTCGCCTTGCGGGTGCGGAGCACGAACAGCGCGTTGTAGAGATCGATCGGCGCGAGCTCGCACGAGACGGCGGGGAGCGTCGCCGCCGACTGCACCTGCAGGAAGCCGCGGAGCCAGGTCGTCGGGACCTCCAGCGAGCGCTCGATCGGCGTGGCGCCCGCCGCGGCGTCTCCGCGCGAAGCGCCCGCGTCGAGCTCCACCTTCGCGTAGGCGCGGAGGCGATCGATCTGCTCGACGATGCGCGGCGAGAGATCGACGAAGGCGGTGCCGTGGGCCGCTTCGCGGCCCTCGAAGAGGTCGCTGGAGAAGGCGAGCCGGGCGTAGGCGCTCTCGTCGCGGGAGAAGACCTCGATCGAGACCTCGTCCGGGTGCACCGTGAGCACGGGATCGAGCGCGCCGGAGACCCTCGGCTTCGCGGCGGCGCCGTCGCCCTGGCCCGCCGCGTCGTCGGGGAAGGCGCCCTCCAGGAACGCCTTCTGGGCCTCCCAGATGGCCGCCGTCGCCTTCTTGCCCTGCTTCATCAGGTAGGCGAGGTACGCGGTCCGATCCCGGCCCTTGTACCGGAGATCGCTCTCCAGGATGGTCGCCAGCGCGGCCATCGCGTCGCGGAAGAGCGCCGCGTCGCGGACGGTGCCGCGCACGCCGACCGGGCCGCGGGCGCCGTCGAGCGAGAGGCGCACGCTCGAGTGGAGCGGGGAGGCGGCGAGCTCGCTCGGCGCGGCGTACCGGAGGAGGATCGGGCGGGCGAGTGCGGCCGTCATGCGTTGACTCCTTCGGGGGTCTCGGGCTCTCTGGAGGAGCGCGCGGACGCGAGCCGCGCCGCGCGAGGATCCGCTGCCTTGCGCTTCGCGCGGCGGTACGCTCGGTACGCGGCCTTGCGGACGGCGACGTCGGCCTTCTCCTTGGCCTTCTCCTTGCCGAACGCGAGCGCGGCCAGCGCCTCGAGCGCGCGCTCGCCGCCGGCGCGGCCGAGCGCCGCGATCGCGTCGAGGCGCGCGGAGGCGTCCCCGCCGCTGCCCTGCGCGAGCGAGATCAGCGGGGCGAGCGCGGCGACGTCGCGGCGCGCGAGCATCGCCGGCAGCGCGAGGCGCCGGCCCGGCTCGGTCGCGGCGAGCGCCGCGAGCGCCTCGGGCGAGGCGACGCGCGCGGTCGGTCCGAAGGCGACCGGGTCGAACGGCTTCACCGCCGCAGCGATCGCGGCCGAGCCGTCCGGCGCGAGCGCGGCGAGCGCGGCGGACGCCGAGGCCCGGACGCCGGCGTCCATGTCCTTGAGGGCCGCCGTGAGCGCCTCCACGGCGCCCGCGGGCGGCGCGGCCCCTGCGGACCTCGCGGCCGACTCGAGCGCGCCGAGGGCGCGCGCGGCCTCGCGGCGGACCTCGCCGGGAGCGCCGTCGTTCGAGAGGAGCGCGCGCAGCGCGGGCGCCATCGCGGTCGCGCCGGCGCGCCCCGCGGCCCAGAGGAGCTCGCGCCACGCCGCGGCCTCGGCGCTGCGCTCGTCGCCGTGCGCGGCCGACCAGCGCTCCGCGGTGCGCTGCGCCGCGGCGGCGAGCGCGCCCGCGAGGGCCCCGCGATCGCCGGCCACGGTGCCGGCGGCGATGAGCCGCGCGGCCTCCTGCCGCGCCGGGGCGCGCTCGTCCTCGAGCATGCGCAGGAGCGCGGCCACCGGCAGCGCGCCGCGGCGGAGCAGGCCCATGGCGAGGCGCTGCCGCAGGTTCCCGTCCTTGAGCGCCGCGAGCCGGGGCAAGAGCTCGGCCGGGTCGGCCTCCGCGGCGAGGTAGCTCGCCGCCGGGCCGGCGATGTCGTCGTGCTGGCTCCCGACCGCGAGGAGCTCGACGCGCGTCCGCTCGCCAGGGAAGAGCTTCTCCAGCGCCTTGCGCGCGTTCTTGCGGACCTCGCTGTTCCGCGCGTCGAGCGCGCGGGCGAGCGCGGGCTCGGCCGCGCCGTCGCCGAGCAGGCCGAGCTCGTTCACCGCGACGACGCGGAGCCTGTCGGGCGTGTCGCCGGCGCGCACCAGCTCTTCGAGAAGCACCCGGACGCGCTCGCCGCCGAGCCAGCGCACGCCCTTCGCCGCCGACTCACGGAGATCGACGGAGTCCGCGTGGAGCGCCTGCTCGACGCGCTCCGAGGCGCGCTTGCGGAGCTCGGCGCTCCCCAGCTTCTGGGCGATGCGGCCGAGCGCCTCCGTGGCGGCGGCCTGCATGCTCGGCTCGATGGGCGCTTCTTTTGTGCCGCCGGCGGCCACCGCCTCGAGCTCCTCCAGCGCGCGGGCGTCGCCGAGCGTGCCGAGCGCGAGCAGCGCGCGCTCGCGCTCCCCGGGCTCGCCCGCGCGCACGACGAGGAGGAGCGGCCGGAGCGCTGACGCGAGGCCCCGCTCGGCCACCCCCTCCGCGGCGGGCAGCACGAGCTCGCGCGCGCCCGCGCGAAGCACGGCCTCGAGCGGCCCGGAGGGCGCGCCCTTGTCCTTGACGCGCTTCGCGTACGACGTCACGGCCGCGACGCGCGTGGGGAGATCGCGATCCGCGAAGAGCGCGACCAGGAGGTCGTTCTGCGCGGGATCGTCGCCGAGATCGAGCTCGCGCGCCGCGGCGAGGCGGAGCGCCGGGTCCTTCGCGCGCGTGGCGGCGGCGAGGAACGCGAGCGCGAGCGCCGTCTCGCGCTTCTCGCGCTCGCGCCCCTTGTCGACGATCTCGAGGCACGCCTTGAGCGCGGCGCTCCGGACCTCGGCCGCCTCGTCGTCGAAGCGCGCCGCGAGCGGGCCGGTGGCCGCGGGGTTCCGCGTGCTCCCGAGCGCGCCCGCCAGCGCGGCGCGGTCCGCCGGCGTGGCGGCCTCATCCATGCGCGCCGCGAGCGCCTGCACCGCCGCGTCGCTCGCGAGCGCGACGAGCGCCTTGCGCGCGCGCGCCGCCGACGCGGTCGCGCTCTCGCGCAGGAACGCCGAGAGCACGTCGACCGCACGATCGTCGCGGCTGCGGGCGAGGAGCTCCGCAGCGCGCAGGCGCAGGTCGTCGTGATCGCTCTCCATCGCGCGGCACAGGGCGGGCACGATGCGAGGATCGCTCGACGACGCGAGGCGCTCGAGCACGCCGAGGCGCAGGTCGGCGTGCTCGCTGCCGAGCGCCGCGAGGAGCGGATCGAGGCTGCCCTTCGGCGAGAGCCGCTCCAGGAGCTCGAAGGCGTAGCGGCGCACGTCGGGCAGCGCGGAGCTCAGCGCGCGCACGATCTCGGGGCGGGCGTCGCCGCCCCGCGCGGCGATCTCGTCGAGCGCGGTCCGCGCCACGTCGGCCGACGCCGACGCCAGCCCGAGCGCGAGCGGCTCGCCCGCCCCCGCAGGGAAGAGCGCCTTGAGCCCGGCGAACGCCGCCTTGCGCACGAGGTGGTGCGGGTCGTCGAGCGCCCGGACGAGCGGCGGGACCGCCGCCGTGCTGCTGACGTGCCCCTTGGCGCAGACGTCGACGATGCGGTCGATGGCGTCGCGGCGCGTGCGGTGCGCCTCGTCGTCGCCCGCCGAGACCTGCCGGAGGAGGCCCATGTACGCGCCGAACGCGAGCCAGCGCAGCCGCCGCTGCTCGCCCTCCGGGACCGCGTCGCCGGCCGGCTTGTCGCCCTGCTTCTGGCCGCTCTGCCCGGTCGGCTCGGGCTGCGCGAAGAGGCGGCGGAGCCACCCCTTCGCGGGCTTCGTGTCGCTCTCCTCCGCGGCGCGCGGGGTCGTGTCCGCCACGACGTGGGCGCCCGCGGGGCGCAGCGCGGCCACGCGCTTCGCCTCGCGGAAGTAGTCGACCGGCTTGCGCCGGATGCGGAGCACCTGCGCGGCTGCGTAGCGCTGCTGCGGGTCGTCGCTGGCGAGCGCCTCGGCGAGGCCGACGAGGATGCGCCCGCGCGCGACCTCGGGCGGCCAGTCCTTCATGCCGGCGGGCTTCTCTCCGTCGGCCGCGCGGCCCTGCTCCGCCGCGTCGGGGCGCGGGGGCATCAGCGCCTCGATGAGGTGGGCGAGGTACGCCTCCGGATCGGTGCGGAGCTCCAGCGCGCGCGCCGCGGCGAAGCGCACGTCGGAGCGCTGCGACGAGAGCGCGCTCGTCAGGAGGTCCGGCGGGTCGCCGCGGCGGAACGCCCTGAGGTCGCGCGCGAGCACGATCGCGAAGACGATCTCCTGGACCTCGCGCGAGCTGTCCTCGAGGCCCTGCAGCATGCCGCCGTAGCCCTCGGGCCCGAGCGCCGCGAACGACATGATCGTCGCGACGCGGATGGGCGGGTGATCGTGGCGCAGCGTGCCCGTGAGCACCGGCAGCGCCCGCACGTCGCCGAGCCGCGCGAGCCCGTCGGCGGCCCACGACCGCACCGCGACGTCGGCGTGGCCCATGGCGTCGAGCAGGTAGCCCTCCTCGCCGCGGCGGGCGGCCATCGCGAGCCCGCGCGCGGCCTGCTCGCGCACGTCGGGGTACTCGTCCTTGAGGAGCTCGGTGGCGAAGTACTTGACGAGGCGCGGCGAGCCGAGCGTCGCCAGCGCGGTCGCGGCGCGGGCGCGCAGCGGGCCGAGGACCTGGATCGGCAGCTGCTTGAAGAGGGATTGATCGGCGAGGAGCGCCCGCATCGGGTTGAGCAGCTGCTCGTCGCGCCGGACGGCGCAGAGCTCGGCCGCGCGCACCCGGAGGTCGAGGTGGCTCGACTGGAGGCCGACGTGGAGCGGCCCCGCCTCGCCTGGCAGCAGCTTGTCGAGCGCCTCGATCGCCGCGATGCGCGGCCCCGCGTGCTCGTCCTCGAGCAGCTTGCTCAGGGCGCTGCGCGCGGCCTCGCCCACCGGCACGCGCGTGGCGAGCAGCCGGAGCAGGGCGTTGCGCGCGTCGTCGCCCGCCGGCATGTGCGCGGCCCCGCGCGCGCCGCTCTCCCGGACCGAGGGGTGGATCGACGCCATGGCGGCGAGGTGCGGCTCCGCGGCCTCCTTGCCGCGCAGCTTGACGACCGCGTCGTACGCGGCCTGGGCCACGCTCGCGTCGCGGTCGCCGATGGCCGCGTGCAGCCGCTCCGCGGCCCACGGCTGCTCGCCGTGCGCCTTGAGCTCCTCGACGGCGCGCAGGCGCAGGTCGGGGAAGCGCGCGAGCTGCGCGCGGTCGAGCGCCGTCTGCGGATCCGAGGTGTGCCACGACCAGAGCGTCCGGAACGCCTCGCGGCGGACCTTGGGCGACTCGTCCTCGATCGCGTCGGCGAGCAGCGCCTCGGCCTCGGGCGGCCTCGGCCCCTTGCCCTCGCCGGCGAGCGCCACGAGCCGGTCGAGCCCGCGGACGCGGATGTCCTCCTGCGACGAGCGCAGCGACGCCTCGGCCACGACGAGCGGGGCCGACGACTCCAGCCGCGCGTAGGCGTCGAGCGCCGCGGCGCGCACCGCGCCGTCCGCGTCGTCGAGCATCCAGATGAGCCGCTTCTCGGCGCGGGTGTCCCGGAGCTCGGCAAGCGCGGTCGCCGCCTGCCTTCGCAGCGACGGGTCCTGCTCGCGCGTGAGCTGCAGCAGCGCGCCGAGGGCGCGCGTGTCGCCGAGCTGCGCGAGGCCGCGCGCGCCCCGCACCGCCGTGTCCGGCGTGCGGCAGGCCATCGCGGTGAGCAGCGGCTCGAGGTCGGCCTCGGCGGGCTCGGCCCCCGGGCTCCCCACGCCGGGGATCCGGGCGCGCGCCGCCTTGATGGCCGCCTCGTCCGCGGCCTTCGCGCCGTCCTTCGCCCCATCCTTCGCGTTCGCCGCGGGCTTCTCCGCGCCGCCCGCGCCGGCGCGCCGCAGGACCTCGGCCGCGCGCCGCGCGATGTCGATCGCCGCGCGGCCTAGATCCTCGTCGCGCGCCTCGAGCGCGTGGGCGAGCGCCCGACGCTCGATCACCTTCGCCGCGAACGCGATGCGGCGCACCTCGGCGTCCTCGTCGTCGAGCGCGCGCGCCGCGATCGGCGCGAACTCCGGCGCCGAGAGCCAGCCGGCGAGCGCGGCCCGGATGAGCGCCTCGACCCGGAGGTCGGCCGGGCCGCGCTCGAAGGCGGCGCGGAGCGGCTGCGGGCCGTCCGGGTGGATCTTCTGGAGCTGGTCGAGCGCCGTGAGCCGCACCGACGCGTCGCGGCCAGCGAGCTTCTCGGCGATGAGCCCCGGGATGAGCGGCGAGCTGCCGTAGAGCCTCCCGAGCTCGAGGAGCGCCCGGCGCTGGACGTCCGCGGCGCGGGCGCCGAGCGCTGCCCGGAGCGGGGCGAGCGGCGTGTCGCGCTCGATCGCGCGGAGCGCCTCGAGCGCGGCCATGCGGACGTTCGGGCTCTCGTCGTCGAGCGCCTCGCGCAGCTTCGCGCGCGCGCCGCGGCGCCCTCTCTCCCCGAGCTCGCGGGCGGCGAGCGCGCGCACCTCGGCATCGCGGTCCGACCGGAGCACGGGGAGCGCGGCCTCGAGCGCCTCGGGCTCGTCGAGCGAGGCGAGCGTCTTGACGGCGCTCTCGCGGGCCGGTCGCGCGCCCGAGAGCGCCTGGGCGAGGACATCGAAGCCGTGCGCGAGCTCTGCGGTGCCGTCCGCGGGCACGCCGGCGGCGTCGATCGGGAAGCGCCATACCGTGCGCCGGTCCCCTGCGGCGAAGACGGCGCCGAGCCCGTCCTTCGCGTCCGCCCCGCCGCGGGCGGCCTGCCCGCGCGCGCCTTTGCGCGCGGCGGCCGGCGCGAGCGCGAGCGCGTGCAGCGGCAGCGCGCTCGTCTCCAGCGTGCGCGGCTTGCGCTTGTCCTCGAGCCGGTGGATGCGGATCGCGCCGTCCGCGCCTGCGGACAGCAGGCGGTCGCCGCTCTCCTTGCCGTCTTCCTGCGGCGGCGGGGTGGGCAGGCACAGGAGCGCGCGGACGCCGCCCGCGTGGCCGCTCCCGTCCGCGCCGCGCACCTCGCACTCGACGTCGCCGACGAGGTACCAGAGGCGCACGGTGCCGTCGTCGCCGCCCGAGGCCAGCCGCCCGTCGCGCGGCGTGAACGCGAGCGCCGTGACCGGTCCGTCGTGGCCGGGCATGTTGCGGACGGCGCCCGTCGACAGCGTGACCACGCGGACGACGCCGTCGTCGCCTGCCGCGGCGCAGAGCTCCCCGGCAGGATCGAAGGCGACGGCGCGGAGCGGCGCCGCCGAGAGCGCGAACGACGAGATCTCGACCGCGGCGCCGGGCTGCGGGGCAGGGGATCCGGCGCCCTCGCCGACACGGAACACCCGCAGCGCGCCGTCGACCCCCACGGTCGCGAGGCGCGCGCCGGCGTTGAGCGACACGCCCGCGGCGATCGCCGTGGCGCCGCCCGGGTGCGCGTCGATCGCCCGCCCGTCGGCCCCGCCGCCCGCGAGGAGGCGCAGCGCGCCGTCGGAGCACGCCGCCGCGAGCAGGTCGCCCGCGAACGCGAGGCCCAGCACGTGCGCGGGCACGTCGATCGAGCGAACCGGCTTGTTCGCCACGTGATCGAACAGCGTCACCTGGCTCGCGCCGGCGGGGGATCGCGTGGTCTGCGTCTCGCGCGTCTCGCGCGTCCCGCCCGCATCGCTCGGCGCCGGCGCGCGCACGCCGCCGACCGCGAGGAGCCGCGGGCCGATCGCGAGCGCGCGGACCTTCTCGTAATGGCCGATCGCGTGGCTCATGCGCTCTCCTGTCCGACGCTGGGGAGCGCCCGGCCATCGCCGGCCGCTTGTCCGACGCTCGGGGGCGCCCGGCCATCGCCGACCGCTTCGAGGCCTTCGATCTCGAGCCCCGGGTGCGCGTGCTTGAGCCGCAGGAGCGCCGCCAGGCAGGCCTGCCACTCGCCCTTCGCGATCGACCCGGTGAACTCGGCGATGACGGGGGCGACGAGCGCAGCGAACGCCGCGTCCTCGACCGCGAGATCGCGCACGACCTCGATCACGTGCCGCTTGGCCTCGCTCGCCGAGAGGCGCCTGCGCGAGCCCGCGTCGTCACCCGGCTCCGGCGACCTCCCTGCGGGGATCCCGGACAGCACGTACCGCAGGAAGCGCCGGAGCGCCTCGACGTCCGCGAACCGCCCCGCGTCCTCGGGCAGCTCCGCCGCGGGGCGGGCGTCGTCTCCCCGCGCCCCGCGCGGCCGCCAGCCCGGCGGCAGATCGCGCGGCCGGTGCTTCTCCCAGAGCATCCGCACGGCGAAGAGGCGCACCTCGCGGTCGGCGCTCTGCATCAGCCAGCCGAGGCGCTCGGGGCCGCCGAGCCGCGCATAGTGCTTCAGGATGAGCGAGAGGCCGAGCTCGCGCGCGCTCTTCTTCAGGCTCTCCGTGAGCGCGAAGACCTGCGCCGGATCGAGCTCCTCCGGCGTGAGCGCGATCGCCGGATCGGCCGACGGATCGCCGACCTTGCGGAGCGCGTCGAAGGCGATGTTGCGCACCTCCTTCGCGTCGCTGTGCGCGAGCTCGTAGACGCGGGTCTGGTAGCCCCACGCCCGGAGCTCGGCGCGCGTGATGAGCGCGGCGAAGCGCCGGACGTCGTCCCGCTTGTCGGAGAGCGCGGGCCAGATCCGCTCGGCGGTGAACGCGCCTCGCTTGAGCGCCGGCTTCAGCTCGAGCTCCTTGGCCTCGCTCTGCTCGGGCCCGAGGACGGGGTGGTGGCAGCGCAGGTACGTCTGCGCGAACGCGCGCATCGGCTCGGGCTCCTTCTCGCCGAGCGCGAGCGCGAACAGCCTCGCGGTGCCCGCCTCGCGGTCGCCGCGGCCGCTCGCGTCCTGCCCCGCGTCGAAGTCCTGCGGCTTCATGTGCGACAGGAGGTAGCGGCGCGCGAAGCCGTTCAGCGTCGGATCGGCGCGCCGCGCGAGCGCGAGCAGCCAGGGCAGCGTGAGCTGCCGCGGCGACACGATCTTCGGGTTGCCGAGCACCTCCAGCGCGACCGCGCGCGTCTCGGCGCTGAAGACGAGCCCCTTCAGGCGCTCGACGCCCTCGGCGGTCAGATCGGGCAGCGCGTCGGCCTTCTGGAGCCAGGTCGCGACCGTGGACCCGATGCGCTTGCGCGTGAGCGAGCCGAGCAGCCACGGCGTCCCGATCGCCGCGATCGGGTACTTGCCGAGCGCGTCGAGCGCGGACCTCGTCGCCTGGTAGTCGTCCTCGTGGCGCGGGTCGTCGAGCACGCGCACCCAGAAGCCCGCCCCGGGCTCGCCCGGCCGGTACTTGGCCTTGAAGTACGCGGCGGCCCACTTCTTCTGCTCGGACTCGCCGTAGAGCATGTCGACGAGGAAGCCCTCGGGCAGCTCGGCGCGGTCGAAGCTCTCGCTCAGCGCCTTGCCGGCCCACGCCTCGGTCTCGCTGTGCGTGAGCAGCCGCCCCAGGAACGCGTGGCCGAGCGCGCGCGGGCTCTTGCCCTGCAGCGCCGACGCCGCGAAGGCGCGCGTGTCCTTGTGCTCGGAGTCGAGCAGCGCGGCGAGGCGCTCCGGGTCGAGGTCCGTCGCGTGCGCGCGGGCGTACTCGATCGCGAACGTGCGCGCCTTCGCGCTCGGGGAGGCGAGCAGCGCGAGCGCCGCGTCGTGCAGCCCGAGGCCCCGCAGCTTGCTCTGGTGGAGCTCCGGCGAGCCGAGCAGCGTCTCGATCAGGAACTCGTGCGCGCTCGCCAGCGGCCGGTACGCGAGGCGGGCCAGCCACGCGGGCGTGACGCTCCGCAGGGTGTCGGCGAAGTCCTTCTTGAGCCCCTGGATCGCGAACTTGGCCGGCGGATCGGACTGGCAGGTCGAGAGCAGGAGCATCAGCGGATCGGGCGATCGCTTCCACGCCTCGTCGAAGGCGCGGTGCTTCACCATGTCGTTCGGCGGGACGTTGCCGTGGAACGAGCGCCCGTCGTACTTGCCCGTGCCGTGCGCCCAGACGTGGTTCGCGACCCAGAGGTCGCCGAAGCTCGTGCCCGGCGCGTAGTGGCGGAGGACCTCGACCGCGAACTGCGGGTAGAGCTCCGGCGTGCTCCGGCCGAGCTCGCGCAGGAAGCGCCACGCGCGGCGGCGCATGTAGATCAACGTCCCCTTGGAGACCTCGCGCCGCCGGGTGCGGGAGAGCTCGACGTCGAAGCGGAAGGCGAGCGCGCCGAAGAGCTCCGCGTCGAGCCGCGCCTCGGCCAGCTTGTAGATGCGCTTGAGCCCGCCCCACGCGCCGAAGACCAGCGGCGCGCTCGTGGCGATGTCGCGCAGCGCGCCGCGCCCTGCGTCCGTGCCCTCCTCGTAGATGCGCACGAGCAGGTCCGCGAGCTCGAGCCGCGGCGGCGGCGCGGCGTCGACCTGGGCGAGGAAGCGCTTCCATGCGTCGGTCGACTGCTCTCGCCGCTGCTCGGGGGAGCGCATGCCCTGCGCGCGCGAGAGCGCCTGCAGGAACGCCGTGAAGGTGAGCGCCCCCTCGCGCGGCGGCGCGTCCGGTTTGGGATCCGGCTGCCCGAGGTACGCCTCGACGACCTCGGCCAGGGTGGGCGAGCCGCTCGTGGCGAGCTGCTTGACGTTCGCGATGTCGATCGGGTTCGGTGAGCTCGTCAAGGCGCCCTCCCCTTGCGGGATGGCCTGGGAGAATCGCGAGCCCCGTGGTGCAGGTCAAGCCAGAGTCGATCTGACGTTGACGGAAGCGTCATCGCCTCCGCGTGGTGTGCGCTTGTGGGTGGGGCGTGTTCGCGGATGCCGGGGTGCCCCGCGGGGCCCGGAGCCGTCCGGCGCATCGCCTCGAGGCGCGCGCCGGGCGCGCAGCTCACGCTGTGCAGCTCAGGCCGCGCAGCTCACGCCGCGCGCATCCGCGCGACCCGCTCCTCGACGTGCGGGTCGCCGCCCGCGTCGATGCCGGCGAGGAGCTCCTTCAGCGAGCGCCCGCGGTGGGCGAGGTGCGCCTCGAGGTGCGGCGAGAGCGCCTTCCAGCGCCGCGCCCACCCCGCCTCGGCGCTCATCGCGCCGTGGTGCGGCCGATCGACGAGCAGGGCGCCGAGCCGGAGGCCGAGCTCGGGATCGTCGAGCTCCTCGAGCTGCCGCTTCAGGAGGGTGAGCGCTCCGGCGGCCGGCGAGGTCGCTGGCGGGGCCTTCCAGGTGTCGCGCACCGCGCGCGCGAACGCCGCTGCGTCGAGCTCCGAGAGCAGCTCGATCGCGCGCACGAGCGGCAGGCGATCGCGCGCGCTCGGCGCGACCACGCGGGCCAGGAGCGCGTCCAGCGCGGCGGACAGCGCCCCGTCGGTCGCGGGATCGAGCCCGCCGAGCGACTCGAGCGCGCGGCGGGCGCGTCGGACGGCGCGCCCGAGCACCCAGCTCCGCCGGCCGCGCGCGGCCGAGACCGCGGCGAGCGCGTGGATGGCGGCCTTGCGCCGCGCCTCGGTGGCCTCGCCGGGCTGGACGCGCGGCGGCAGATCGAGCTTCGGCGGCGGCGGGGGCGCGGCCGCTCCGGCGGTGGCAGCGGGGGCGCCGCCGGCGGGCGCGCCGCCCCCGGCGGCGGCCACTTCCTGGTAGCCCTCCCTGAGCTTCTCCGCGACCTTCTTGTCGCACTCGCGCTGCGCGGCCTCCGCCGTGGGGAACGCCTTCTCCTTGCGTTGCCCGGCGGTCCCCAGCCGCCCGTAGACGACGATGAACGTCGTGTCGTCCACGTCGGCCATCCAGAACTTGGCGCTCGTCCCCTGCACGAACTCGAACCGGCGCATGCGGGCGACGATATCACGCCGCGCCGGCGGCGCGCCTCACGACGGCAGCGGCGAGGCCGGCTGGCGGACCAGCACGAACGGCGCGACAACGAGCGACAGGAAGCGCAGATCGTGCTGCTGCGGCCAGCGCACCAGATCGGCGGCCGTCGGCTTGGTCAGCTTGCCTGCCGCGATCCAGGCCTCCACCGCGGCCGTGTCGTTCGCGGCCATGGCCTCGCCGACGTCCAGGAGATCGAGATCGGCGGCGACGACGATGACCGCATCGCGCACTGTGTGGGCGCGGAGATCGGTCCAGAAGACCTCCCCGAGCGTCTTGGCGAGCTGTTCGCGCATGGGGGCAGCATAGATCCCGGGCAGCGGCCGCCAAGCCGGCGATCCGCTGCCCGGGCGACGGCGGGCGGCGGCTGCCGGCCGTGGCGCTCCGGGCAGGCGGCTTGGCCGGAGGCTCCGATCGAGCCCTACCAGCCCATGTTATGGTGAACCCAGCAGTCGATCTGCTCCCAGCCGACCCGCGCCTTGCGATGGCCGTTCAGGATATGGCCCGTGTCGGGGACGATCGCGGTCGTGACGAACTCGGCGCTGGCATAGAGCGCCGCGTCGGAGTCCACGTACGACGCCGGCTGCAGCGCGTCCGTCTCCCCGAACTGGATCAGCACCGGGCTCGTCACCTCGTCGATGCCGGCGAGCGTCGGGTCCTCGGAGACGGCGAGGAGGCTCAGGAACTGCCCGCGCGTGAACGTGTCGGCGATGGTGGTGTTGTCGAAATCGATGAGCGCCGGGTTCGCGTTCGTGGTGTCGTAGAAGATGGCGGTGCGCATCTCCGGTGGGATCGCGATATAGGGCGTCTGCAGCAGCGCGGAGATCGCCTCCGACGGGACCGGGATCGGGTGCGGCGTGAAGGCCAGGCCGGTGTTCACGAGGACGTCCGCGTCATTGTAGGTGCTCTGAACGAACGTGTTGATGATGGCGCCGTTCGAGTGACCGACGAGCGCGACGCGCGTGAAAGGCGTTTTGTAGACGCCGCCCGGCGTGCGCATCTCGGTGATGATCTGATGGACGCTGTCGGCGGTCTCGGCCAGGTCGACGAAGTCGCCGTCGGGCCGGCTGCTCTCTCCGGCCCCGAGCATGTCGAGCGCCAGGACGGCGTATCCCTCCTTCGCCATGTGCTGGGCATAGGAGTAATCGTGTCCGCCGAACGACGGGAGATCCCAGTACTCGTGCGTGTAGGTCAGGCCGTGGACGAGCACCTGGAGGGGGCGGTACTTGGCGTGACCCTGATAGTAGAGGTAGCCGACGACGTCGTAGGTGTTGCCGTCGGAGAGGGTCACCGGGAACACGAGGCGCTCCACCTTGGTGGGCTGCCTCGACGACGACGCCTCGGCATTGCCCGAAGAGAGCCCGGCGACCGCGAGCGCCGCCGAGAAGAGTGCCGTGCTGAGTGCGCGATAGTACAAGTTCATGAATTGACCCTCATGGTTGCGGCAGGTGATTGGAGGTGAGGCAACGTCTATCGCGGTGCGATATCCCGTGGTCTCTCAGCTCCAGCGCCGCCACGCCGTGTTCGCAAACATTGGACCAGAAAGCACCTCTGTCAACAGGATAGCGCACGATCTCCGCCCGCGCCGCCGCTCGGCAGCATTTCGGAGCGTTGTTGGTCTCCAGCGCGACGCCCGCGGGCTCGCCGGAGCCTCGCGGTCCGTCGTGAGGAGTGGACGCTGCACGGGTCTTTGCGTGATACCGCAATGATTTGCACGGGTGGGTGGGTGACGCCGGCTGCCGGTGCCGGCACATGTGCCAGGGAATGCCTCATCATGATGGCTTCTGTGCTGGCGAACAAATCTCCCCAGGCTTTACGGCTCCTGCCGGACGTCATGGCCAGAAGACGCCATCGCGGTACGGACATCGTTTGATGAAATGGTGTGCGATTTTTATGGCTCCGCTGCATTGTGCTCACGGGTCCACGGGTGATGGATCCCCCGCGGACGATTCCCGGCGATCCTCGGCCCTCGGCGCGGCGCGGGCGCGCAGCCGCGGCGCTCCTGGTGAGCGCTGCCCGCGGGGCTGTGACGTCAATGCCGCTCAGAAGGTCGCTTCGGCGCCGATGCTCGGTACGGTATGATGATGGGTCCGAGCGTCTCCGGCTCGCATCCGCGCAGGAGCGAGCGCTCGTCAAGCAAAACCTACCGGCGCGACTGGCGGGCCGAGCGCCACGCGCCTCGCCGAGGTCGCGCTGGACGCCCGCGCCGTCCCTGCCGTAGATAGCTGGCAGCGCTGACGTGGGCTCGAACAGGAAGCGACAACAGAAGTCCTCGGGGTTGCGCGTGCTCGTCGCGCTCCTCGTGACCGGGCTCAGCGCGGTGGGGGTCAAGTGTGGCCTCGAGCGCGGGCTCGACGGGCTCGGCCTCGACCTCGGCGGCGGCCGCACCTCCAGGCCGTCGCCGACGCCCGGCCGATCCGGCAGCGCCTCGCCGCCGAAGGCCGCTCCGCCGAAGGGCTCCCCGCCGAAGGACGCGCCGTCCTCGCGCCCGCCCGCGCCGAGCCCCCACCTCGAGCTCGGCGTCCCGGCCCGCACGGGAGCGCGCGCCGCGCGGACCGACGCGTCCGACGATCACCTGATGATCAAGCCCCAGTACGCCCTCTCCTACAACCGCTCCAGGAACGTGGCGAACTGGGTCAGCTGGAGGCTCGACGCCGCCTCGTTCGGGGACGCGCCCCGCCATCGGGGCAAGTTCCTGGCCGACGCCGCGCTGCCGGACGGCTGGTACCGCGTGCAGCACGACGACTACACAGGCTCCGGCTTCGATCGAGGCCACATGGTCCGCTCCGAGGAGCGGACGCGGACCCCCGACGACAACAAGGCGACGTTCCTCCTCACGAACATCCTGCCGCAGCGGCACGAGCTCAACGCCGGTCCGTGGCTGAGGCTCGAGGAGGCGTGCCAGGAGCTCGCGCAGAAGGAGCGGCGGGTGCTGTTCCTGATCGCCGGCGGCCTCTTCGACGAGCGCGAGCGCCCGGCGGCCACCATCGGCAAGGACGTCGCCGTGCCCGACGCGTTCTTCAAGGTCGCCGTGGTCCTCGAGCCGGGGCAGGGGCCCGACGACATCGGCCCGGCGACGCGGGTCATCGCGGTGGTGATGCCGAACGAGGCGGGCATCCTCGATCAGGGCTGGGGGCAGTACCGGACGACGGTGGACGAGATCGAGCGGCGCGCGGGCTACGACCTCATGACCGCCCTCCCCGAGGCCGTGCAGCGGACGCTGGAGGCGCGCGTCGACGACGGGCCCGCCGGCGCCCGCTGAGCGGCGCGCGCTCAGGTCTCGACGACCTTCGTCACGAGGCCGAGCCACGCGCCCGACGGATGGCGGCCGACGACGTAGACGTCGATCGCGACGCGCCCGACGCGGTAGACCCGAACGTCGGTGAGGTGGCGCTCGAGCAGGTCCATGAGCCGCCGGTATCGCCCCGCCTCGGCCAGCGCCGCGTCGCCGGCGTCCCCCGGCAGGTCGATCACCGGTGCGAAGAGGTCGCCCGCCGTCGTGACCTCGACCGGCGTCGCCGCGCCGAGGCCCTCGGCCGCGAGCAGCGCGGCCGGCGAGGACGCGTCGCCGCGCGACCGGAACGGGCGCAGCTCGTGATCGGACTCGCTGGGGAACAGCAGGCCCTGCGCGGCCTCCGCGAGGGATGCGAGGAGCTCTTCGGGCGAGATGGATGAGGCCTGCATGTGGATCTCCGGGCGGCTGCTCGGCGAGCGCGGGCTCGCCGTGGGGTGATCATTCCACCGAGAAGCCAGCGGAGAATCCGCTTGCTCCCTGGGCTTTGGCGATGGTACCGGGACCGCGCCCGCCCTGCGGATCCGATCCACCCTTCCGCTTTCCTTCGCCGCGTTGCATGCTCGGGCGAGACCCGAGCAAGGAACAAGGATTCAAGGTGCCATGTCCAAGATGAAGCTCAAGCCCGGCGTGATCACTGGCTCCGCTCTTCAGGAGCTGTTCGAGTACATGAAGAGCGTCGAGTGTGCGCTGCCGGCCGTGAACGTGATCGGCTCGCACAGCACGACCGCCGCGCTCCAGGCGGCTCGAGAGGCCAAGTGCCCCATCATCATCCAGTTCTCGAACGGCGGCGCCCACTTCTTCGGCGGCAAGTTCCTGGACAACAAGGGTGAGAAGGCCGCCATCGCGGGCGCCGTCGCGGGCGCGCACTACGTGCGGAACCTGGCCGAGGCCTACGGCGTGCCGGTCATCCTGCACACCGATCACGCCGCGAAGAAGCTCCTGCCGTGGATCGACGGCCTGCTGGAGCACGGCAAGAAGTTCTTCGAGAAGAACGGAGAGCCCCTGTTCTCCTCTCACATGCTCGATCTGTCCGAGGAGCCGCTCCACGAGAACCTCGAGATCTGCCAGAAGTACCTGCGGCAGATGGCGGCGCTCAACATGACGCTCGAGATCGAGCTCGGCGTCACGGGCGGCGAGGAGGACGGCGTCGACAACAGCGGCATCGACAACTCGAAGCTGTACACCCAGCCCGCGGAGGTGCTCGCCGCGTACGACGCGCTGAAGCCGATCGGCAATTTCACGGTCGCCGCGTCGTTCGGCAACACGCACGGCGTCTACAAGCCGGGCAACGTGCAGCTCCGGCCGCCCATCCTGAAGAACTCCCAGGACGCGATCCAGAAGGAGCGCAAGACGGGCGCGAAGCCGGTCGACTTCGTGTTCCACGGCGGCTCCGGCTCGTCGCGCGAGGAGATCCGCGAGGCGGTGTCCTACGGCGTCATCAAGATGAACATCGACACGGACACGCAGTGGGCCTTCACGCAGCCCATCAAGAAGTACATGGACGACAAGGGCGCCTACCTGAAGTCGCAGCTCGGCAACCCCGAGGGTGAGGACAAGCCCAACAAGAAGTACATCGACCCGCGCGGCTGGCTCCACCTCGGCGAGAAGGGCGTGGCGGCGCGCCTCGTCGATGCGTGCAAGGACCTGAACTCGTTCGACAAGTTCGAGTTCTGATCCGCGGCGAAAGCGAAGGCCCCGCTCGCGCGGGGCCGGAGCGACGCCTGTCGAACCTCGCCGCCGCGACACCGCGGCGCGCCGATCAACCCACGGGCTGGCTGCTCACGAGGGCGACGGGTGCGCCGCGCTCAGCGAGTGGGCCGGCGCCGCCACAGCAGGGCGGCGGCGAGGCAGCCGGGAGAGCGGCAGGCCGAAGAGGCCGAGCACGGTGAGCTCGATCCCGAGCACGGGCAGGAACGTGGGTCCCGAGAGCCCCGCGGCGAGGAGCTGGACGAGGGCGAGCGGCGCCGCCACCGCCAGGAGCGCTGTCGGGTAGGCGACGCCGTGCAGCAGTGCGAGCAGCACGCCGACGATCCCCACCGTGAGGCCGCCGTCGACGCTGGGGGTCATGTCCAGCGCGCCCGGCGCGCGCAGCGCGGCGCGGATCCACAGCAGGGAGCCAGTCCCCAGGAGGACCAGCGCGATCGGCAGATTGGCCGAGGAGCGGGTCGTCATCTTCGGTATCTGGAAAGCCATGGTTCCGGCCATGACAGCACGCGTTGTGCCATTGCGGCTCCCGGGCGGCGGCGGGCCGGCCGTCGCGCTGCGCGATGCAGGGAGTGCGGGGCGGCGCACACCTTGCGCGCCACGATCCGTCGGTCGCGTCAGGGCGAGGGCGGGCCGGGCTCCTCGCCGGCGCCGGGCTCGCCCGCGTCAGGGCGCTCGTGCGTTCGCGGCGGGCGCGCTGGCTCGACGGGCGCGAGCCGGATGCCCAGGTTCATGAGCTTCACACAGTCCTGCTCGCACGTGGGCCGCCCGCCGGGGAGAAGCGAGCAGTGTGCGACCTCGACGGGCTCCTCGGAGCGGCCGTCGACGACAAGCCGACACCGCACGGGAGCCCCGGTCCGTGGACAGACCAGGGTGGCCTCCGAGGTGTGGTAATGCCGCCGGGCAAGCAGGCTTCTCGCCCCGACGATCAACACCACGACGCCGCCCGCAGCCACCAGCAGCACGACGAGCCAGTCTGCCATCGCGACCCCCTGTGAAGAGCGCTGCGGCGTCCACCGCAGCACAGACGACGCAGCAAGGGGTGCGCCAGGCGCTGCGCCGAGGCGTGGGCCCAGCCGGCGCGGCAGGGCCCACGCCTCGTTTCATCGCAGATGCATTCGGCGCGCCTCTCGGCGCAGGGCGTGCGCCCAGGAACCCGGGGAGCGGAGCAGCAGCCCGCTCCGCCGCTGTGGTGTGAAGAGCCGTGAGCCGTGAACGTGAGCCGTGAAGAAGAGGTGGAGTCGGCCGCAACAGGCGCGATGCGGGTGCGGTCCTGGTGGCTCGCCGCGGCGGCGCCGCGGTTCGACATCTTCCGGCTCGGCGATTGCAAAGCGCCCTTCATCGGCAGATGGCCGCGGGAGGAGGTCACCATGGCCTGTCATCTGGATGAATCGGACAAGCTGGTGTGGATCGAAATCGAGGGGGGCGGCACCGAGCCACGGAGGGTGCGCTGCCCCCGGTGGGCGGCGACGGTGGACGCGCGGGAGTGCTTCGCCTGTCCGCGCTACGCGACGCTCGCGATCCATCCGAGCGGGAAGAAGGTCTATCTCGTGTGCGAGCCGTTCGACGAGGAGGCGATCGAGCCCGCGTAACGGCACGTGAACCCGGAGAGCGTCCGGCCTGGGCGGCGCTGCGATAGGTGGCACTCGAGCAGTACCACGTCGACCTCGCGGGCCAGCGCACGCTCGGGCAGCGCTACGGCGAGCTGATGCCCGAGGCCTTCGGCAAGAGGTGATCGCGGCCGGGCGAGCGCGACGCCCCCGCGTGGCGCTCGCGCCCGGGAGCGCCTCTCACGATCTCCCGACCCCGATGGCTGCGCTCGCGCGGCGCGGGCGCCTCAGATCGCGCAGCTTCTCCAGCTCGAAGAACCCCGCGAACGCCACGCCGAGCAGCGGGTACGGGAACAGGATCGCCATCGTGAGCAGCACGCCGAGGTGGAAGAGCCAGGCGGCGCTGCAGAAGACGAGCGCGACGCGCCGGCTGAACAGGGCGAGCGGCGCGCCGAGCTCCATCGCCAGGCTGGCGAGCGCGAGGGGCGGGAACAGGAACCGGTAGCGGACGAGCGCGCCGCCGAGCGGAGAGTGCGTGTCGCCGAGCGCGATCTTCCGGACGTTGTCGTAAGCGATGTAGTTGCGGAGGATGTCGCTCGTCGCCCACTCGAGGCCGCTGTTCCGGAGCTTCGTGATCCCGGCGATGAAATACGACATCACCGTGATCGCGCAGAGCAGCCGGATCGGCCAGCCATAGCGGCCGTCCGGCGCCGGCGCGGGGGCGCCGGCGCGAAGCGCGGCGCGCGCGTCGAGCGAGTGTGCGTCCGCCGCGGCCCCGAGGCCGAGCGCGATGACGTGGAGCGCGAGGAGGTTCTCGGTGTGGAACACCATGCCCCAGGAGTTCCGGTAGCTCAGCACCCACAGCAGGAGCGCGCCGAAGACCGGCCCGGCGACGCGGAACCGGTAGCCCGCCACGAACGCCGCGCCGGCGGCGATCGCCGCGCCGAGCAGGCTGCGCACCGCCCAGAGGGGGAGCGGCGCGGACAGCACCGAGACCACGCCGACCGGCCTGAAGCTCTCCGCTGGCAGGTGGCCCACCCGCTGGAAGTGCACCGCGCGGACGCAGAGGTACACGAGGGCGAAGCCGCCGACCAGGAGCCGCAAGAGCGCGAGCCGCTCGGCGGGCGCCTCCGCGAAGAAGGCGCGGTCGAACCGCGCAAAGAGCCGCCTCATCGCGCGCCCACCTTGCACGTCGCGTGGAGCTTCGAGTCGACAGGGGCCTCCTGCCCTTCGAAGAACGCGACGGCATCGAAGGTGTCGGTCCGGATCTCGACCGCGACGAGATCCGCGTAGCCGTCCTGCGCCGCGACGCGCGACGCGATGCCGCGGCAGAGCGCGCGGGCCGCGCGGCCGCCCTGCCGGATGCTCTGCGCCAGCGTGGCCTTGGCCTGCAGCACCTCCTCGCTGCCCACGAGGCGCGGCGGGATCGGCCGCCGCCCGCCCCGGGAATCAACGCCCACGGCGCGCTCCACGGCGGTCTGTGCGTCGTGGCGGCCCCACGAGAACATCGGGTAGGTCGACAGCGGAAAGCTGTCCACCGGAGGGCGGCGGAACAGCGGGGCGAGCATGAGGAGCAGAAGCGCGGCGGTCACGCCGTACGCGTATGCCCGGCGCTCGCTGAAGCGAGCGGCCCCGCGCGCGGGCTCGGTCCACGGCCCGCACCGGCGCTCACGGCGTCGCCCTGCGGGCTCGGTCCACCGCCGGCGCCGGCGCTCACGGCGCCGCCCTGCGGGCTCGGTCCACCGTCGGCGCCGGCGCTCACGACGGCCGCTCCCTCGCCGCCCGCGCTCACAGAGGCCCCGCCGCCGGCGCGCTTCGCCCTGGCACGAGCCCGAGCACCCGGCCCCCGTGGCCGAGCGCGGCCCAGGCGTGCTGCACGTAATCGATGCGGATCCGGGGAGACGCCATGCTCTCGCTGAAGCCCCCCTCGATGATCACGTCGCGGCTGCACGCGAAGCAGGTCGCAGGCGACCACTGCTGCCGCACGAGGAACTCGAGCACCCGTCGCATCGACGCCCGGTCCTTCGCGAGGTCCTCGCCGCGCGCCTCCTTGACCGCCATCGCCGCGGCCAGCGCCTCGCCGAACCCCGCCGTCGCCGTGTTGTGCGGCGGCAGCACGTTGCCGAACCCGTACCCGCCCACGAGATCGGGCGTCACCCCGCTGTCCTCGTCGAGCACGAGCCGCGACTTGAACGCCACGTAATCGAGGCAGAACCGCTCGTAGTCGTCGCGGCGGTGGTGCCCGAGCGCCGCGCGCGCCGCGAGGCAGTGCCAGTTCTCCTCCATGTACACGAAATCACTGGCGAAATGATCCCAGTAGCGGTTCGCGTAGTAGTCCATGGCGCGATCGACGGCCGCGCGCACGGCGGCCGCGGGCGGGAGCTCGGGGCTCGGCTCGCGGGCGGCGAGCGCCTCGAGCAGCGTCAGCGCGAGCACCGACTGGCCGCCCTCGTAGAGCTGCGTCGGGCCGAGGACGGGCGCGACGCGCGCGAGGTCGAGCTGCGGCGCGAACCCGCCGTCGTCCCGCTGCGTCGCGAGCACCATGCGGGCGAGCCGCCCGATGAGCGCGTCGTGCGCGCGCGCGTTGTGGATGCCGTCGCGGCACGTGAGGAACGTGACGAGGGTCAGCGCCGTGGGGTTGAGGCCCGCGATCGTCCCGGGGCTGTCCGCGGGGTAAAAGAGCGCGCCGACGGAGTTGCCTTCGCCGGCCTTGCGCTCGAGCTTCGCGAGCAGCCCGAGCGAGCGCTGCACCACCTTCCCGAGCTCCGGCGTCGCTGTCGGGTCCTCGGCGCCGACCCCGAGCTCGCACAGGGCGAGCGTCGTGCCGGCCTGCCGCGCGATCGAGAACCCGTCGAACGAGGCGCGCCCGGTGAACGGGTCGACGATATAGCGGAACATGCCGTCCTTCCGCTGCGCCCCGAGGATGTAGCGCTGGGCAGCGGCCGCCGCCTGCTGCGCGGTCGCCTCGGTGAGCGGGACCGACGGCTCTCCGAGCCGCGACAGGAGGTGGAGCGCGCCCTCGTCGTCGACGGCGTAGCTGAGCGTCTCGATCCGCACGAGGCCGTCCCGCGGCGCGGCGCCGCCGGGGCTGTGGCCGCCGGGCGGCTCGGGCTCGCCGAGGGCGCGGCGCAGGACCGCGAGATCCACGCCGAAGCGGAAGTCGGGGACGCCGGCCAGCGGCGCGTTCGTGTTGAACGCGTCGAGCGCGATGAGCTGCCACGGCATGAGGCACCGCTCCGCGAGGCAGAGGCCGTCCAGCCCGGGGCGCAGCGACAGCCCGTCGAGGCCCGGCCCGGGGGAGGCGAGCGGCTGCGCGGCCGAGACCACGTCGATCTTGAGCGGGCCGCGCAGGGCCTCGGCGAGCGCGCCGCGCAGCGCCGCCGCGGCGTCCTCGCCTGGTGCGGGCTGGAGGCAGCGGGTCGCGACGGCGGCGCGCTCGGGGTCGCGGCCGGGGGCGAGGTGGGTGACGACGAGGGTGGGGCGGCCGGGCTCCGGGGGCGCGGCGCACGCGGCCGGCGCCGTGGTCAAGAGCGAGGGCGCCTTGGCCGGCGGCGGCGGCGGAGGGAGCGCGTCGAAGGATGTGAGCGCCTCGCGCAGCGCCGCCCCGGTGCGCGACGGCGCGCCGCCCGGCACGGGCACGACGTCGGCCTTGGCGACCCGGTGACGGAAGAGCAGCGAGAGCGCGGCCAGGACCATCAGCGCGGCGAGCGCGGCGAGCGCGGGCGAGGGCCGGCGCTTCGGGCGCAGCAGGCGGAGGCCGCCGGTCGAGGCGACGCCCCAGCACGCGAACGGCAGCGTGAGGAGCGCGACGACCGCCCAGACCGCGAGCAGCGCCGCCGCGATGCCGGTGCCGAGGCCGCGGTTCAGCGAGGCGACGTAGACGGCGGAGGACAGGAGCTCGAAGCTCAGGAAGGCGAGGTAGCCGAGCGAGCAGAAGGACGCCGCCCGGAAGGCGCGCGGCGCGAGCGGGTGGGCGAGGAGCGAGAGGACGGCGGTCGCGGCGTGGAGCAGGGCGAGCGCGGCGGTGACCACGGCGAAGAGCGTCCACGGCCGGAAGGGGAGGGAGAGCGCGGCCCAGGCGAAGATGGGGGCGTGCAGGGCGCTGAGCAGCCCGACGGCCCAGCGGCGCGTGGGCGGGCGCGGCGAGCCAGCGCCGCGGCTGGCGAGCGTGGGGGATTCGGGGATCGGGGGGGCGCTGTCCTCGAGCGGCTCCGAGGGCACGGGGGGATCGGTGTCGGGCGCCTGCATGGTGCGGCGACGCTTAACACGGCGCCTGGCGCGCACGATCGCCGCCGTCGCTCGAGGGCGGCGCGAGGGGCGGGCGGCCTCAAGGCGCTCGACGCCGGCGCCCTTGGCCTGGAGCGACAGGGACGCGACACGACGTCGTCCGACTCAATCGGTGGCACAGCGGATGAGGCCGCCGGCATCCGCGCAGATCGCGGACATCTCTGTTCCCCCGTTCCTGCAGGAGAGCCAAGCGACGTCGGCGAGGTGGTGGAGGCCGAACGCCCTGCCCGTGCCGGCGTCGATGATCGGCGACCCGCTCGATCCCCCTTCGCTGTCGCACGAGTAGCCGATCTGCGATCCAGAGACCGTGCCGGAGTAGGTCTGATCGATCGCGTCGATCTGGCAGCGGAGGGTATGTGCGTCATCCCTCCAGAAGCCGATCTCTTTCGGGCGCCCACCCGGGTGCTGAATGAAGTTGATGGGGTTGCCGACGCTGGGTGCCTTCGTTGTCGGTGTGAGCACGCCCCAGGTCGTCTGAGGGTTGCCCGGCAGCCTTATCAGCGTGTAGTCGAGGCCGCCTCTGGAACGGGTGCGGGTCCGGCTGTTCGTCTTGAGGAGGGAGCCGCCCATGACGCTCTCGCCTGCCGCCACCGTCGGGCCTCCGCAGGCCGTGTTCTGGTAACCAAAGCGGGTCTCGAGCGTGGTTGCCTCGTCCTGGGTGCTGATGCAATGGTTGTTGGTGATGAGCGTGGTGTTGCGGTCGTCCCCGGTTGCGACCAGCCACCCCGTGCACAGGTACATGCCGGTGCCGCGGGCGAAGAGCAGCCGCGCCACAGGCCTCTGCTGGAGGTCGAGCTCCGGGTGACACGCGATGTCCTCGCGACCCTCCGTGGCACACACGATGTCCGGCGTGCCTCCGCCGGGCCTCCTCGCGAGGGATGCGCTGCCCGGCGTCGCGTCGCCCGATGTCAAAGAAGCCGGAGCGAGCGCGATCGTCCCGTGGCCGATGTCCGCTATCGAGAACCCGTGGCCACCGCCGCTGGTGCTGTGCAGCTCGACGATCGCCGTCTCGCCGTCGACGGCGAACGCCCAGACGTCGCCGTCCCCGTTCGGGCCGCGGTCTTCGTACCGAAACGACTGCGTGCCGTCGGGGCTCGAGACGGTGACGTAATCACCCTTCGCGAGCGAGAAGTCGTCGAAGTGCACGCGCACGAACGTGGCGCCCGGCGAGGTGATCGCCTGTTTCCAGCCACCCGCGTACGGGTGGGACGTCTCGGCCGCGTACGCGATGACGTCACCCGCCCGGAGCGGACCGGGCGCTGTCTCGAGCTCGTCTGGGTCGTCGGCTCCGCCTGCGCCGGGAGCGTCCACGTTCCCGGCACACCCCGTGAGCGCGAGGAGCGACCCAGCGACCAGCATCATTCTGTTCATTACAACCCCCCTTCGTCCCGGCTCGCCGCATGGAAGCGGCGCAAGCGGACGAACCGCATAGGATAGGATAGGATGACGAGCCTGGCAAACACGCCTGCCCGCCGAGCGCCGGGGTAGTCGATCGGCGACGCCTCTCCTGGAGCGACAAACGGGTTGAAGCTGCCTGAAAGCGCGAAATTTTGACCGCCAAGACGCCAAAAGACGCCAAGGTATTTTATTGTTCTTATGGCGTCTTTGGGCGCCTTGGCGGTTAATTGCTCGCTTGAGCAACGTGATCGGTATTCTAAGCCTCGAAGATTTCACGCACGCGGCCGAGCTCTGCCGGCTCCACGAGCACTTCGAGCCTGTCGCCGGCCTCGAGGATCGTCTGGCCCCGGGGCACGACCGTCCCGCCCTCCCGGTGAACGGCGCGAATGAGCACGCCGGCAGGCAGGCCGAGCTCGGCGATACGCTTGCCGACGACGGCGGCCCCGGGCACGAGCTCGAACGTGCGGGTCCTCGGCTCTGTGCCGGCGAGGGTGTGGGTCGTCGGATCGTAATGCGCCGCGAGCTCGTTCACCACGGTCTCCGGCGAGAGGGGCGTGCTCGTCGTGTAACCGGCGCGAGCGAGCAAGTGCGTCGCCACGGGCATCGTCAGCGCCACGAACGCGATGATGACGATGGCCCGGGTGGTGACGGCCGGGTCGTAAAAGTGAAGGGCGGAGGCCGAGATGATGCACGTCATCCCCAACACCGAGGCCTTCGATGTCACCTGGAGGCGCGTGAACAGGTCCGGCATGCGCAGGATGCCCACGGCCGCGAGCAGCATGAAGACGCATCCGATGACGAGGAGCGCGCCCTCGACGAACTCGAGGATCACGACGTCTCCCCCTGTCGCTCGAGGTAGTACGCGAACGCGATGGTGCCGAGGAAAAAGATGAGCGACAGCACCATCACCGCATCGAGGAGGACGCCGCGGTCGGTCACCATCGCGTAGAGGGCGATGCCCCCGCTGCCGACCGTCGCCATGAGGTCCATGGCGACAACGCGGTCGGGGAGGCTCGGCCCGATCAGGAGGCGGATGAACGCGACGACGAACGCCACCGTGACGACGGCGATCGCGACGAGCAAGAGCGGGGTCACCGGAAGAGCTCCTTCACGCGGCGCTCGAGGTCGCTCTTGATGGTCGCGCGCAGCGCGTCGGCGCTGTCCACGAACATCGCATGGACGAAGAGGACCGTGCGGTCGCCCGAGACGTCGAGGCCAAAGGTGCCGGGCGTCAGGGCGAGGAGGATCGTCAGCACGGTGATCTCGAGATCGGTCGTCAGATCCAGGGGGACCGCGACGATGCCGGGGCGGCTCTTTCGCCTGATCGAAATGACGTCGCGGGCGACCCTGAGGTTCGCCCGCACCATCTCTCTCGCATAAAAGAGCATGAACGACAGCACCCCTGGCAGCTTCTCGAAATAGGTCGTGGGGCCGATCAGGCGCCGGAGCCAGAGGAGCAAGAGGTACCCGAGGAGGAAGCCGAAGACGAGGCCCCCCGCGGTGGCGCGGCCGGTCAGGCCCACCCAGACGATCGCCAGGAACAGATTGAGAACGAGGGCTCTCATGGGCGACCCTCCCCCAGCACGGCGCGCACGTAGTCGGTCGGATCGGCGAGCTGCGCGGCGGCCCGCCGGACGACGGCGAGGAGCGGCTCGGGCGCCATCCCGAGCGTGACGCCCAGCGCGGTCAACAGGACGACCGGCAGGTACAGGAGCGCGCTACGCCGCGCCCCGCTCTCGCGCGGGGCGAGGTCGGCCCCGGCGGGCGCGGGCTTCCAGAAGGCCTCGTTCCATATCTTCGTCATCGAAATGAGGGTGACGAGGCCGACGGCGAGGCTCGTGGCGACGACGGCCGCGGCCCCTCGCGAGCCGACGTCGAGCCCCGATCGCACCAGGATGAGCTTGGCCCAGAACCCCGACAACGGCGGCATGCCGGCGAGGGAGAGGGCCGTGACGAGGAAGCAGGCGGAGAGCCCGGGGCTCCGCGCGAGGAGCCCGCCCTGGAGGTCGAGGCGGGCGTCTTTCCCCCCGGATCGCATGATCCCGCTGATGAGGAAGAGGTTCGACTTGATGATGGCGTGGTGCAGGACGAAGAAGATCGCCCCCGAGAGGGACGACAGCGTGAACAGGCCGAGGCCCATGACCATGTAGCCGACCTGGCTCACGCTGTGGAACGCGAGGATCCGCCGGACCTCCCGGTGGGACACCGCGCCGAGCACGCCGACGGCCATGGTGAAGGCCGCGATCCCGAGGAGGAGCGCGTGGGTGGCTTCCCCGTCGCTCACGAAAAGGAGGGTGAAGCTACGCACCAGGGCGTAGACACCCACCTTCGTCAAGAGCCCCGCGAACAGCGCGGTGACCGTCACGGGAGGCGTGTGATACGAGTCCGGCAGCCAGAAGAAGAGGGGGAAGACAGCCGCCTTGATGCCGAACGCGACGAGGAAGATCATCGCGAGGGTGAACCGGATCGGCGGCGCGAGGCTCGGCAGCTTGAGCGAGAGATCGGCCATGTTGAGGGCGTGCACGGATCCGTAGAGGACGCCGAGGCCGGTGAGGAAGAGGGCGCTCGAGATCAGGTTCATCGCGACGTACTTGATCGCGCCCTGCATCTGCGGCCGCTCGTTGCCGAGCACGAGGAGCACGAAGGACGCGATCAGCGTCACCTCGAACCAGACGTACAGATTGAAGAGGTCGCCGGTGACGAAGACCCCGTTCGTCCCCATGAGGAGCGCGTGCATGAGCGGGTAGAACCCGTGCTCCCGTCGTTCGCGGTCGATGTCCGACAGGGAGTAGAGCGACGTGGCGACGGCGATGACGCCCGAGAGCAGGACCATCAGCGCCGAGAAGAGGTCGACCACGAAGGTGATGCCGTACGGCGCGGGCCAGCCTCCGAGCTGGGTCGATTGAATGCCTCCCCGGTGCACGGCGCGGAGCAAGGCGACACCGACGGCGAGCTGAAGGACGCTCCCGATGAGCCCGAGCGCGCGCTGCCTCGCCGCGCGCCGGAAGGAGAGGAGCGAGAGGGCCGCCGTGGTCAGGGGGACGAGGACGGGCAGGACGAGGAGCACCTTCATGGGCGGGTCGATTCGAGAGAGTCGATATCGTCGCTGCCCATCGTCCGATGAACGCGATGAAGGAGGACGACGGCGAACGCGACGACAGCGAAGCTGATGACGATCGCCGTCAGGATCAGCGCCTGGGCCACGGGATCGGCCGGCGGCGCGTGGAAGGCCCCTTCCCCCTTGGGGATCAGCGGGGGACGGCCGCGGACGACGCCGGCTGCCGTGAGGATGAGGAGGTTCGTGCCGTGCCCGAGCAGCACGAGGCCGAAGGCGAGCTTCACGATGCTGCGCCGGAGCATGAGGAACAGCCCCGACGCATAGAGCCCGCCGACGACGATCGCGAGGAGGACCGTCATGAGCTCATCTCCGCGGCCATGAGGAGGATCATGAGCACCATGCCCATCACGGCGGCATACACGCCGACGTCGAACAGCACCGGCGTCCCCACCGCGACGTCGCCGAGCCCCGGCACGGGGACGGTCGCCCACACGCCTTGCAGGAAGGAGCCGCCGGCGACGAGCCCGACGACGCCCGAGAGCAGGATCGTCGAGAGTCCGAGCCCCATGAGCGTCTGGGGCGCGACGCGGAGCAGCTGCCGCGTCGAGGGGACGTCGTACGCGAGGATGTGGAGCGAGAACGCCGATGCAATGATGAGCCCGCCGAGGAACCCGCCCCCGGGCTCGTCGTGGCCGCGGAGGAGCGCGTAGATCGAGACGATGATCAGGAGCACCATCAAGACCGGCGTGGCGGCGCGCAGGATGACGGAGGGCATGGCTCAGGCCCCCTTCCGCGTGCGGGTCGCGAGCAGCGCATAGACCCCGATCCCGGCCACGCAGAGGACCGTGGACTCGCCCAGCGTGTCCATCGCCCGGAAATCCACGAGGATCACGTTGACGATGTCCCGCCCGTGGGCCTCCGGGTATCCCTTCGCCACGAAGAACTCGCGCAGGATCGGCTCGGGGGAGAGCGTCGACGACATGAGGATCAATAGGGTCACCGTGACCCCGAAGATCGCGGAGACGATCGCGTCCGGGATCCACACGCGCGCGGAAGATCGGGGCACGAAGCGCGGCAGGTGGTGCAGGACGAGGACGAAGATGACGACCGTCAGCACCTCGACCATGATCTGCGTGAGCGCGAGATCGAGCGCGCTGAAGATCACGTAGACGAGCATGACGCAGAGGCCGATCGCGCCGAGCGCGGCGACGACGGCGAGGCGCGATTGCGTGCGCGTCGCCATGGCCGCGGACGCGAGGATCACGGCCGCGAGCACGAGCTCCGGGAGCGCCACCGTGAGCGACGGGATCGTGAAAGGGAGGCTCCGGAGCAGGGGCGTCCCGACGAGCACGACCGTCGTCAGGACCGTGACGAGCAGATAACGGCGCAGATGCCCCGTCTGGAGCCGCCCGGTCAGCCACTCCGCGAACCGGAGGAGCCCCTCGAAGGCAGCGTCGTACACGCGCGCAGGGCCCCAGGCTCCGAGGCGCGCGGCGGCGTCGAAGAGGCGCCCTTCGCGGCCGGAGAGGACGCGGAAGAGCCCGAGGCCGGCGACGAGGGTCGCGGCGCTGAGCCCGAGCACGGGGGTCAGGCCGTGCCACAGGTGCAATTCGAGCGGCGCAGGCCGGCCGAGGATCGCGGTCGCCGCCGCGCTCGGGAGGTCGCCGAGGAGCCGCGGCGCCACCCCGAAGACGAGGCTCGCCGCCGCGAGCGTGGCAGGCCCGAGCCACAAGGACGGCGGCGCTTCGTGGGGGAGCGTGGGCGCCGCCGGGGAGCCGCCGAAGAAGGGGCGATAAGCGACGACCAGGCTCACCACGACCAGGAGGGCGCTCGCCAGGACCGCGGCCCCGGCGAGGACCGCCGTCAGCGAGGGCGGCGAGAGGACGGCCTCGTAGAAGAGCTCTTTCGACAGGAAACCGAGGAGGGGCGGCGCCCCCGCGCTCGAGATCGCCGCCAGCACGGCCGCCGTCGCGGTGATCGGCATCCGCCGCGCGAGGCCCCGCAGACGGGTGACGTCGCGGGTCCCGGTCTCGTGGTCCAGGGTCCCCGCGGTCATGAAGAGCGCGCCCTTGTACAGCGAATGCGCGACCAGATAGACAACCGCCGCGGAGACGGCCGCCCGGGTCCCGATGCCGAGGAGCATCGTGAGGAGGCCGAGCACGCTCACGGTCGAATAGGCGAGGATCCGCTTGAGATCCTCCTGCGTGACCGCGAGCACCGCGCCAACCACCATCGTGGCGGCGCCGAAGCCCGTCACGACGAGGTACCATTCGCGCGTCGCGCCCAGCGTGGGATGCAGGCGCGCGAGCAGATAGACGCCGGCCTTCACCATCGTGGCAGAATGCAGGTAGGCGCTGACCGGCGTGGGCGCCTCCATCGCCCGAGGGAGCCAGAAATGAAAGGGCACCTGCGCTGATTTCGTGAACGCTCCCGCGAGCACGAGGAGCAGGATCGGCAGGTAGAGGGGGCCTCCGCGGACGACGTCCCCCGAGAACCGCGAGATCTGCGTCTCTCCCGTGACCACGACGAGGAGGACGAGGCCCGCGAGCATGGCGAGCCCGCCGCCGCCCGTCACGAGGAGCGCCGTCAAGGCGGCTTTGCGCGCCTCCGGCCGCTCGTGGTCCCACCCGATGAGGAGATACGAGCTCACGCTCGTGAGCTCCCAGCACACGAAGAGGAGAATGACGTCGTCGGCGAGCACGAGGCCCGCCATGGACCCTGTGAACAGGAGCAGGTAGGCGTAAAACCGCCCGAGCCGCGGGTGCGAGCGCAGGTATCCGCTCGCGTACACGAAGATCAGCGCCCCGATGCCGCAGATGAGCCCGAGGAACACGAGCGAGAGCCCATCCAGCCTCACCGCGAGCTCCACGCCGAGCGACGGGATCCACGGCAGCGACGTGGGATGGGCCTCGGCGACGAACGCAGTCGCGAACACGAGCACCTGGAGCGGGAGCGCCGCGAAGAGCCAGCCGGCCGGGCGCCCGAGCCCGCGATAGAGGGCCGGCGCCAGCAGCGCTCCGACGAACACGCTCAGGACAGCCCACAGCATCGCAGCAGGTTCCCCTTCGATGCCGGCGAGGGGCCGAGGCGTTCGAGCCCACGGCCTACCGAGCGAGCTCGACGCGCTGTTTGCCCTCGCTCCCGCGGCGCCGGCGAGCGCGACCGGGCGAGCGCGCCGCGCCGAGCAGCCCGCCTCGTTGCGGCCGCGCGCTCGATGGCTGTGCCGCGATGCGCGGCGGGCGCAGAGCATCGGATGCGGCATGGATGCGCAGCGCGCAAAGGCGAGGCCCGCCGCCCGCCGCCCGCTCGCGGCGCTGCTCCTCGCAGCGCTGCTCCTCCTGGCGAGCTGCGGCCGGGCGCCCGCCGCCCGCCGGGTGGAGCCGCGCGTGCGGGCCGTCCTGGAGGCGCGCGGCGCGCCTGCGCTCCCGGCGCCGCCGGCCGCGGAATCGGTCCCGCTGCTGCTCGTCGCCGACGCCGCGCCCGCGCCCGCGCCCGCGAAGCGCCCGCCGGGAGCGGCGCCGCCGGCGCCGGAGGCCGTCGTGTCGGCGGCCGTGCCGTTCGCGCCGGGCGCGCTGCGCGACGTCCGGTTCATCCGGCTGCGCGACGCGCGCGGCGCGGCGGTCCCGCTCCGCGCGAAGCCGCTCGCGGTCTGGCCCAGGGGCGGCTCGATCCGCAGCGCGCTCCTCGTCTTCGGCGCCGCGCTCGCGCCCGGAGAACGAGCGATCTACACCCTGGATTTCGGCGCCCCTTCGCCATCATCCCCCTCGCAGCGCGCCGACCGCCCACCCACCCAGGCGCCCCCGGCCCCCCGGCTCACCCAGGTCCCGCAGCCCTTCCAGGTCCCTCCGGCGGCCGTGCTCGACGAGGCGCTCCTGCCGAACCCGGACGGGCCCATCGCGGCCGTGCTGCCGCCGTCGTGGTACGCGGCGAGCCTGGTGTCCGGGCCGCAGCTGCCGGCGATGGACGATCGCCGCTTCCCCGGGTTCGAGGCCGGCATCGAGGGCGCGCTCGCCCGCATGACGCCCGCGTACGACGCGTACGGCGTCACCTGCTCGGCCCCGTACCGCACGTACTACGACGGCCCGCACGCGCTCTACCAGCGCTTCCTCCGCAACGGCGACGCCGCCCGCTACCGCCGCGCGCGCGCCGAGGCCGTCTGGTACCGGCAGCACGAGCTCAGGTTCTCGCCCGATCGCCGCCTCGCGGTCCACGTCTGCGAGCGGGAGGACTGGACCCCGGCGGCGCCCCTCTCCTGGCAAGTCCTCCGGCGCATGCTCGGCCAGGGCATGGTCGACGACTACCTGCTCACCGGCGATCCGGCGGCCAGGGAGGCCGTCCTCGCCATGGGCGAGGCCCTCCGGCAGAACCAGGCCGCGCTCACGGGCGGAAGGGAAGACGTGCTGCGCGTGACCGAGCGCAACATGGCCTGGGTGATGATGACCCTGTCGAGCTACTACGCGCTCGACCCGCGGCCGGAGCTCCTGTCGGCGCTGCGGGGGCTCGCGGATCGCACGGTCGCGTGGCAGCAGCAGGGCGCGTCGGGCGCGTTCGAGCACGACCTGACCCGCGCCGACCCGTCGGAGTGCGAGCGCGGCCCGCGCGGCGGCTCCCCGTTCATGACCGCGCTGCTCGTCGACGCGCTCATGGACTACCACGCGCTCACCGGCGACCCGCGGGTCCGCGACGTGGTCGCGCGCGCGGCGGATTGGCTCGCCGAGCGCGCCATCACCTCGGACGGGCGCGCGTTCCGGTACCTGTGGGGCTGCGAGACCGACGCGTACGACGACAGCGGGACCGCCGACCTCAACCTGCTGATCGTGCCCGTGTTCGGCGCCGCCTACGCGCTGACGCGCGATCCGCGGTGGATCGAGGTGGGCGACGCGCTGGCCGACGTCGGCGTGAAGGAGATGCTGGTCAAGGAGCCCAAGCACTGGAACCAGGCCATGCGCGCGTTCGGGCGCTACCTGGGGTACCGGGCGGCGCTCCCCGGCGCGGCGAGCGAACGGCAGCAATCTGCCGGTCGCTAGAGCGACGGTCACCCGCTTCGGATACGGGCCCACCTCGGCGTTTTCGGTGCTCAGCGCACCGGAGTGCGCTTGCGCGCCGAAAACGCCGATCTGGGCCCGTCTCCTGTGCGGGTGACCGTCGCTCTAATGGCCGTGTCTGCGCCCGGGCGCGGCGCCGTTGCGGGCGTGCGTGCCGTTGACGTGCAGGCCCGCCCTGCCGTCGCCGGCTTGCTGGAGCGCATAGCCGATGCCGCTCTGGAGCGTCCCCTTGGTCACCACGGCGCCGAGATCGACGCCCAGATCGATGAGCGTCTGCGCCAGCTCCGCGCGGATGCCGGTGATCACCGTCTTCGACCCGAGCAGCCGCAGCGCCGTCGCCGTGCTCATCAGCGTGCTCGCGACCGCCGAGTCGAGCACCGTCACCCCGGTGACGTCGAGGATGACGACCTTCGCCCGGTTCGCCTGGACGCCGTTCAGCGCCACCTCGAGCGCCTGCTGCGCTCGCGTGGAGTCGATCGTCCCGATGAGCGGCATCACCATGATGTGATCGGTGATCGGGATGAGCGGCGTCGAGAGCTCCGCAAGCCGGGCGCTCTGCGCCTCGATGACCTCCGCCTGAAGCGCGGCGCGCTCCTCCTCGGCCCGGGCGCGCTCCCCCTCGGCCCGGGCGCGCTCGACGAGCTCCAGCTGCAGGCGCTCGTTCGTCTGGCGGAGCTCCTCCGTCTGGCGCGCGACCTCGGTCTCCAGGCGCTCGTTCGAGCGGCGGAGCTCGGACGTCATCTCCGCCAGGTGCCCATAAAGCAGGGCGTTCTTCACGGCCACCGCCGCCTGGGAGGCCAGGAGCCCGAGCGTCTCCAGCTGCGCCGCGAGCAGCGGCTCCGGCGCCGCGTCGCCCTCGATGTAGAGGACGCCGATCAGCTCTCCCTGGCACATCATGGCCAGACAGAGGATCGACCTCGGCCCCTTCTCCGCGAGGTACCGCGCGTCCGCCGGGCGAGCGTCGCGGCTCGTGTCCCAGACGAAGATCGATTGCCGGGCCCTCGCGACCTCCTCCACGAGCGACACAGCGAGATCGACCCCCGGGCCCACCGGCGTCGAGAGCCCGAGCACCACCGTGTCCGGATCGCTCGTGATCGACGCCTCGATCACCAGCCCGGACTCGCGCGAGAGGACGAGGACGCCCTTCCGCGCGCCGGCGTGCTCCAGCGTGAGCCGCATCAGCCGGTCGAGCACGTCGTCGAGGACGATCTCGCCCGAGACCGCCTGCGCCGCGCGGATGACCGTCGCCATCTGCGCCTGCGCCTGCGTGAGCCCCGCGAGCGCGCTCTCCAGCGCGACCGTGCGCTCTCCCACGCGCCTCTCCAGCTCCTGCGTGAGCCGCTGGAGGGCCGCCTCCGCCGCGATCCGCTCGTCCACCTGCGCGGCCAGGTGCATCGTCAGCCTCCTGAGCTTCGTGTGCACCCGGACGCGCGCGAGCAGCTCCTCGTCCAGGAACGGCTTGGCGAGGTAATCGACGGCCCCGAGGTTCAGGCCCTTCACCCGGTCCGCGGACAGGTCCGTGCTCGCCGTCATGAAGATGACGGGGATCGCGGCCGTGGCCGGGTCGCCCTTCAGCTGGCGGCACGTCTCGAATCCATCCATCCCATCCATCTTCACGTCGAGCAGGATGAGATCCGGCATCCCCTCCCGCGCGAGCCGCAGGGCGCGCGCGCCGTCCACCGCCACCGCGACCTCGAAGCCTGAGCCCGTCAGGGTATCGGACAAGAGACCGAGGTTCCTCGGGTTGTCGTCCACGATGAGTATCGTCCCGGCGTCACTGGCATCCATCGTTCTACCCTCCAGGAACAGGAAGCGCGCGCTCCCATCGCCACAACCAAGGCGCGCGCCGTCCAAGCAACGTCAATCGCGTAGGTGCATCTTGATGAAATCTTCAACGGCTTCCATCTTGAAATCCTGCATCAGGCGGCGCAGGTGCCTGCAAAACGGCGCGAGCTTCGGATCGGCGCGATCGAGCCTGTCGAGGTGCTTCTGGAGCTGGTTGAAGAGCCCTCTGTGCGCGAGATCGAAGAGGCTCCGCAGATCCTCGGCGGCGGGGGCGGTCACCTGCGGATCTGCGCCGCCGGCGAGCTCGGGTGCGCTCGGGTCGCGGTGGGCGTCGGCGGGCGCCTCGCCCATTGCGCCGGGATCGCCCTGCTGCTCGTAGATCCACGAGACCCCGAGGTGCCGCTGGATCTTGTCGAAGAGCTCCTCCAGCTGCAGCGGCTTCGGGAGGAAATCGTCGGCGCCCGCGGCCAGGCTCTTGTCCTGATCGGAAAGGAAGACGCTCGCGGACGACGCGAAGATCTTCAATCCTGCTCGATCCGGCGCCTTCCGGAGCAGCCGGATCATCTCCCAGCCGTCGAGCTCCGGCATCGCGAGGTCCGTGACCACCAGGTCGAACTCGCGCTCGGACGCCGCCGCGAGGCCCTCCTTGCCGTCCGTGGCCTCGGACGTCTCGAACCCGACGGACTGCAGCATCTTCACGAGCACCGCGCGGTTCTCGGGCTTGTCGTCGACCACGAGGACCTGCCGCCGCCTGCCCTCGTAATCGACGATCGCCGACGCGGGCCGGAGCGCCGTGGGCTGGGTTCGCCGGGGCGACTCGGCGAGGATCACGTCCATCCAGAACACGCTCCCCTTGCCGGGCTCGCTCCTCACCTCGATGGAGCTGCCGAGCAGCTTCATGATCCGCTGGCTGATCGCGAGCCCGAGCCCCGTCCCGTCGACGCGGCGCTTGCCGTCGCTGGCTTGCTTGAACGGCAGGAAGATCTGGTCGAGCTGATCCGGGCTGATGCCCGTCCCTGTGTCCTCGATCTCGAAGCGCACCCGGTGCGTCCTGCGCGGCGCGCTCTGGATCGCGGCGGAGTCCGGCGCGGAGGCGTGCGGCGGGCGCGGCCCGTCGCCCAGCCGCTTGATCGTGAAGGAGACGCGGCCCTTCTCGGTGAACTTCACGGCGTTGCCGAGCAGGTTGATCAGCACCTGCCGCAGCCGCCGCTCGTCGGCGACCACGTCGGTGGGGAGCTCGGGATCGGGCGTATACACGAGCGCGATGCCCTTCTCCTCGGCGCGGATGCGGCAGATCTCGGCCGTCGATCGCAGGAACGAGGGCAGGTGGAAATCGTTCGCGTGGGCCTCCATCGCCTGCGCCTCGATCTTCGCCAGATCGAGGACGTCGTTGATCAGCGTGAGCAGGTGGGCGCCGGAGCGATGGATGATGTCGATGCCGCGCAGGTCCTGCTCGCCCAGCCCGCGCGAGCGCCGGAGGATCTGCGCGTAGCCGAGGATGCCGTTGAGCGGCGTCCTGAGCTCGTGGCTCATGTTGGCGAGGAAGTCGCTCTTCGCCTTGTTGGCGGAGTCCGCGGCGATCTTCGCCTCCTTCAGCTCGGCCGTGCGCTGCTCGACGCGGTGCTCGAGCTCCTCGAATGACCCCTGGATCTGGCGCGCCATCTGGTTGAAGGCCTCCGCCAGCGTGCCCATCTCGTCGTGGGATCGCACCTCGACCGCAGTGTCGAGCCTCCCGCTCGCCAGCTGCGACGCCGCCTGGGCGAGGCGGGTGATCGGCCTCGTCAGGACCTGCGCCATCAGGACGGCGACCGCCGTGACGATCGCGGCGATCAGCGAGGCGAGCAGCAGCGCGTCGCGCGTCGTCTTCTCCTCGATGGGCTCGAGGAACGCCGCCTCCGGCCGCACGAACGCCACCGTCCACGGCGGCTTCTTCATGCCGTCGAAGGCGCTCACGCGCGCGAGGGCCACCGCGCTCATGGGGACGTCCCTCGCGGCCATGCGAGCCCGCAGGAAGCGGCTCGCCGCCGAGGTCGGGTCCTGCTCGAGCTCGAACCGGCGCAGCCCCTCGTCGAAGGCCTGCACGTCGGTCGACAGCTCCGCGGGCGGCTTGTCCGGCAGCCGCCGCTCCGCCTTGAGCCGGCCTTCGAGGTCCGGGCCGAGCGGTACGAGCGACTTGAACACGAGCTCCGGAGCGCGGCCGTGCGCCAGGCGGACGTGGTGCTCGTCGAGGAGGATCGCGAACGCGTCCGACGCCTTCAGGAGCTGCGTCTGGGAGAGGATGATCCGCTGGACGGCGGACAGGTTGTAGGTGCACCGGAGCACGCCGATCGTCTTCTTCTTGTTCAGCGCGTCGCGGACTGGGCTGCTGAAGACGAGCTGGGGCACCTCGCCGGCGAACACGACCGACGACGCGTAGGGCAGGCCCGTCTCCATCGCGCGGACGAAGTAGTCCCTCCTGGATTCGTCCCTCTCCGCGGGCGTCTGCACCGTGTCGAGGACGTTGTGCCCGCGCTGGTCGAGCAGCGCATAGGAGAGGATGTTGATCGTGTCCTTCCGGATGAGCCCGTGCAGCGTCCTCGACGCGAACGCATGCGCCTCGCTCCCGCTCCGCCGGTCCTCGTCGTCGAGGCTCAGGTAGCTGGTCAGGCCAGGCAGGCGGGCCTCGACGCGGACCGCGTCCAGGTTGCTCTCGACGAAATCGTCGACGCTGGTCGCGGCCTGCGACGCGGCCGCGGCGAGCGCCTGGTTGGCGCTCTCGGTCAGCACCGCCTCGTTGGTCCGCTTGTTCAGGAGCGTGAGGATCGAGAGCGGCGCGAGCGCGACCGTCAAGAGCGCCACGATCAGCTTCATGCGGAGGGTGATGAGCGGGGCCTGCTGCTGCATTGCGCGACTCATGGCGTTCGTCGAACCTCCGTGGCGATGCTGTCCAGGTGCTCCGCGGGCCGCGGCGATCACTCCCGGTTCGTGGCGGGCGGCAGGAACGACGAATCGAAGATGTTGTCGAGGTCCGGGCGGCGCCCCAGCTGCCCGTCCTGGACAAGGAAATCGATGTGCTTGTTGACGAGGGGGGCCAGCGACGTGGGGTCGTTGTTCGGGGCGAACCTCCGTCGGACCTCCTCCAGCGAGAAGAGCTCGTATCCGTCCGTGCTGATGTCCGAGGCCGGGATCTTGAGCGCCTTCGCGATGATCTCGTTGCCCTCCTGCGGGTGGGCCTTCCAGAACTCGACGGCCTGAAACCAGGCCCGGATGAAGGCGCGGACATCGTCGGGCCGGTCGCGCAGCACCGTGCTGCGGAAGAGCGTGAAGTCGGCGAACAGCCCGGGCGTCTCCTTGCTCGAGAAGACCGGCTTGGCGCCGGATTTTGCCGCCTGCGTGACATAGGGCTCCCAGGTGTGCCCAGCCTGGATTGTATTGTTCGCCAGGAACGGAGCGACGTCCGTCTCGCTCACGTTGACCAGCGTCACGTCGTCGATGGCGAGGCCGTTCCTCTCCAGCATCTCGCTGACGAGCATTTCGCCCATGGCGCCGGTCTTGGCCGCGATCTTCTTCCCCTTGAGATCGGAGATCGTCTGGATCTCCGGCCGCGCCATGATGACGTCGGCGCCCGCCGTCTGGCCGGAGTAGAGGACGACCCGCGCATCGGGCTCCCTCGCGAGGATGCGCACGACGACCTCCATGGTCCACGGCAAGCCGTCGACCTTGCCCGCCGTGAAATCGGAGATCATGCCGTAGAGATCCGGGTTGAAGACGAGCTCCACGTCGACGCCCTGCTGGTCGAAGAAGCCCTTCTCCTCGGCGATCGACAGCGGGAAGTACCCGAGCCAGTAGCCGTGGCTGAAGCGGAGCGGCGGCCGCGCCTCCTTGCCCCGATCGCCGGGCGACGGATCCGGCTGGCACGCCGAGGCGAGGACGGACAGCGCGGTGACCGTGAGCCATCCGAGGGTGCGTCGCACAGCCGATGTCTTCATGGTCGGGGCTCCTTCCCGGGGCGTGCAGAGCGCGTGTCGAACGGGCGCGCGACGGGCTCCCGCCGCGCGCCGTGATCCCGGCGCCGAGACGACGGCCCGACTGCGAGGCCCCCCTGCATGTTGCGCAGCCTACCATGAACCGACGCGGCGCCGCGATGCCCGGCGACCGGATCACGGCGATCCCGGGGCTGTCTCGAGGAGCGCCGACGCCGTCTGCCCGAGAGGACTGCCTCGCACCGCCGCGGCCCCTCGGTAGGTTGCTCGGCGCAGGTGTGCCGAAGGCATCGATTGCTGAAGCAAAACCATTGCGATATTGCAATGCGAGCCGGCCACGACTACCTTTCAATAACCTTCGCGCCTTATCGTCTGCTTGCCATTCGAAATCATGTGAGGAGAACCCCACTCATCGGAGGTGACTCATGGCCTCGTACTTTGTCGTGCGCGACGTCCTCTCCCGTCTCGTCGCGGCGTCGGCGCTGCTCGTGGGCCTCGCGGCCGGCCGATCCGCCGAGGCGGCGTCGTCTTTCACCCTCTTCGAGAGCGGCCATGTGCGTCCGCTCGCGCTCTCCCCCGACGGAAAGCTGCTATTCGCCGTGAACACACCCGACAACCACCTCGAGGTGTATCGGGTCAAGGATCAGGGTATCGAGCACCGCGCCTCCATCCCCGTCGGCCTCGAGCCGGTGGCGGTGGCGGCGCGGAGCGATACCGAGGTCTGGGTCGTCAACCACCTGTCGGACAGCGTGAGCGTCGTCGAGCTGTCCCAGGGGGCGCGCTCGGGCCGGGTCGTGCGGACGCTGCTCGTGGGCGACGAGCCGCGGGATATCGTGTTCGCAGGCCCAGGAAAGCGCCGCGCGTTCATCACGACGGCGCATCGCGGACAGAACATCCCGTTCGACCCCCAGCTCACCAGCCCCGGCGTGGGCCGGGCGGACGTCTGGGTCTTCGACGCCGACCGCCTCGGCACGACGCTCGCCGGCGCGCCGCTCACGATCGTCACGCTGTTCAGCGATACCCCGCGGGCGCTGGCGGTGACGCCGGACGGCAGCAAGGTGTATGCGGCGGCCTTCCACTCCGGGAACCGCACCACCTCGCTCCACGAGGGCTTGATCCCGAACGGCGGAGAGGCGGCGGGGGGCGTGCCCGGGCCGGCCACCAACGCGGAGGGGATCCCGCACCCGGAGACGGGGCTCATCCTCAAGTTCAATGGTGTCCACTGGGTCGATGAGCTGAACCGCGTCTGGGACAGCTCCGTCCGGCTCTCGCTGCCCGACAAGGACGTGTTCGTCATCGACGCGAACGCGAGCCCGCCGAGGCAGCTGCCCGGCGCCGCGGGGTTCTACACCGGCGTCGGCACCATCCTCTACAACATGGCGGTCAACCCGGTCAGCGGGAAGGTGTACGTGTCGAACACCGAGGCGGGGAACGAGAAGCGCTTCGAGGGGCCCGGGATCTTCGCCGGCCACACGATACGAGGCCACCTGCACGAGAGCAGGATCACCGTCCTCGGCCCGGCGGGCAGCGTCACGCCGAGGCACCTCAACAAACACATCGATTACGACGCCTGCTGCGCCCCGGTGCCGAACGTCGAGAACCAGAAGAGCCTCGCGCTCCCGCAGCAGATGGCCGTCACGGGCGACGGCAAGACGCTGTACGTGGCGACGATCGGGTCGTCCAAGATCGGGGTGTTCAGCACCGCTGCCCTGGAGAACAACACCTTCACGCCGAGCACCTCCAAGCAGATCCCGGTGCCCGGCGGCGGCCCGACGGGGCTCCTGCTCGACGAGGCGCGGCGGCGCCTGTACACGATCACGCGCTTCGACAATGCGATCTCGATCCTCAGCACGACGACCAGGGCAGAGATCGCGCACGTGCCGATGCACAACCCGGAGCCGCCGAGCGTGGTCGCCGGCCGCCGGTTCCTCTACGACGCGTCGTTCGCGTCGAGCCACGGCGACTCGTCGTGCGCGAGCTGCCATGTTTACGGCGACTTCGACAGCCTGGCGTGGGACCTCGGGAATCCGGACGAGGTGGTCCTGGACATCCCGGGGCCGTTCGAGTCCCACCCGCTGGACTTCGGGATACTCGACACCCACCACCCGATGAAGGGGCCGATGACGACGCAGAGCCTCCGCGGCATGGCGAACCACGGGCCGATGCACTGGCGCGGCGATCGCACCGGGGGCCGCGACGAGCCGAGCGCGCATCCGGACAGCGGGACGTTCGACGAGGTGGCGGCGTTCCTTGAGTTCCAGGCGGGGTTCACGGATCTCGTGGGAAGGAGCGAGTTCATCCCCGAGGCCGACATGCAGGCGTTCGCCGATTTCATCCTGCAGGTCACCTATCCGCCCAACCCGATCCGGGCGCTGGACAACTCGCTCACGCCGGCGCAGCAGGCTGGGCGCAGCTTCTTCTTCAACAACGTGTCCGATTTCAGCGAGGAGGGCACCTGCGTCTCGTGCCATGTGCTCGACCGCCACGCGAACGAGGAGTTCGGCGTCGATGCGCCGGGCTTCTTCGGCGGGGATGGCCGGTACACGTTCGACCTGGAGACCGAGGCCTTCAAGTCGCCGCACTTCCGCAATCTGTACCAGAAGGTCGGCATGTTCGGGATGGCGAACAACGATCTCTTCCCGGGCAGCGACGCGTTCCTGGGCGATCAGGTCCGCGGGTTCGGCTTCAACAACGAAGGGGGCGTCCCGACGCTCTTCCGCTTCGTGAGCTCGGCGACCCCCGACATGGGGTTCAACCAGTCGCCGCTCACCCCGGGCGGGTTCCCGCCGGGGCCGGAGGGCGACGTGATGCGGCGCCAGGTGGAGCAGTTCCTGCTCGCGTTCGACAGCAACCTGGCGCCGATCGTCGGGCAGCAGGTGACGCTCACCCGGAACAACGCGGCCGTGGTTGGGCCGAGGATCGATCTGCTCCGCGCGCGGGCCGATGCAGGGGAGTGCGATCTCGTGGTCAAGGGATCGGACGACCACGAGACGGCGGGATTCCTCTACGTCGGCGCGGGCCTGTTCATCGGCGACCGGCTCTGCGACGCGCCGATCCGCGACGCGGCGCTGCGGCACCGGGCCTCTCGCAATCGGGGCGAGCTGACGTACACGTGCGCGCCGCCTGGCTCGGGGGAGCGGATCGGGCTGGATCGCGACGGCGACGGATTCCGCGACGGCGACGAGGAAGACGAGGGCAGCGACCCGGCAGACCCGTCGAGCACGCCCTGAGGGTCGCGCCGCGCCCCTCGCTCGCGCGGCTGGCCACGTCATCGCTACGCAGCTCGTCGCTCGGGGCGGCCTGGCGACGAGCTGCGCGAGGGGCGACGCTACCCCGCCGGCCGGAGCCGGAACGCGCCGCAGTCGGGGTGCTCGATGCGCCCGGCGAAGAGCGAGCCGTCGAACGCGAGGTCGCCCTTCATGCCCACGGTGACGTAGTTGGGCGGGCGCTCGAGCCAGGCGCCGGGCGAGAACGATGCGGTCCGCGTCTCGGCGTCGTAGCGGCCGCTCATGAGGTATTTGCCGGCGGCGCCGGACTCGGCATGATGAAAGCCGAACACGGCCTTGATCCTGTCGCCCTTGACCTCCAGGATCCGGAACGTCATCTCGGTCGTGCCTTGCGGGCAGTCGTAATCGCCGATCCAGGTCCGCGTCCGCTCGAACGGGTTGTCACCGGGGAATTCGTCCGGCACCCAGCCGTCGGCCGCCGTTGTCGCCGGCGCCGGGGGCGGATCCTGGAGGACGATGTAGATCGTCTCGGCGGCGGGCGGCGGCTCCGGCGCGCGCGGCTCGGCCAGCGTCGGCGCGGGGCCGCACCCGGCCAGCAGGAGGGCCGCGCACGCGGCGCAGCGCAGGGCCGAGCGCCGTCGGGGAGCGGGGGCGTTCGCGGTACCCATGCGCGGGAGAGTACCACGGGGAGGGCGCGAGGCGCGCTCTTCAGCGACGGCAGCCGATGCGCTCGGTCGCCACGACGACGTCGTCGTAGAGGATGGTGTGCGTGTCGGAGACGGTCATGCCGAGCTCTTCCATCTCCGCCCGCCGGCGAGCGTTGGAGTCGCGCTCGTAATAGGCGTCGAGCATGAAGCTCTTGAAGCGCACGTCATCGCTCGATCGGAAGTCGAAGCCACCGAACGGCTCGGGGGGCGTGCACGCGCTGAAGTCGCACCCTCCCGTGTGGAACTGGTCGCGGAGCCAGGTGCCGTCGGGGTAACCGGGGCGGTAGTCGCCGATCGGCACGCCGTCGATCCAGAACGCCAGCGCGCCGTCGCTCTGGCCGACCGTGTTGGCGCGCGCGTGCATCTCGACGCAGAACCAGCGGTCCCGCGGGAAAGGCGCCTGCCCCGGGGGCTTGAAGCCGTTTCCGTAGTGGTACGTCGTGCCTTGATCCCCCGCGCAGCCGGGCGTCGCGGTCCCGTCGTTGCAGCGACCGGAGCGCATCTTGTACCAGTAGACGTAGAAATTGAAGACGTCGTCTGTGTTCGTGTCGAAGTCGAACCAGAAGCCCCCGTCTCCGGGCGGCACCGTGTTCGCGAGGCCGCTGCTGTCCCAGCTCTCGTTGCCCGCCGCCATGCGCACCCAGTGGTGCGGGTTCGGGGCGAGCTCGGGGAAGCGCACGTGGAAGCGCCAGTAGATCTCGTCGACGCGCTCGTGGGTGACCCACGTGGACGACGAGATGTACGTCTCCTCCGCCAGATCGGCGGTCGTCACGGTCGAGCGGAGGTAGCCCTGCCCGGCGTGGGCGGTCGCCGCGTCGGCCTCGATGTGCAGATAGCGCGTGTCGGCGGTGGGCCCGTCCCAGCGCCCCCAGCCTTGCTCGAAGTCGTCGTGGAAGAGCACGGCGGGGTCATCAGCGATCCCCACGTCGCCCGGGTAGCGCTCGCTCAGCGTGCCGGACGGCGACGTGTCGCCGCCGCCCCCGCCGCCATCGTTCGTTCCGCCGCCCCCGCCGCCATGGCTCGTCCCGCCGCCGCCGCCGCCGCCGCCGGCGTGCGGCGAGGGCGCGTCCAGCCCTGCGCCGCCGTCGCCGCCGGAGCCCGACGTGGAGTCGCAGGCGGCGAGGAACATCGCGATCATCAGGGGAAATTGCAGATGGTTCTTCATCCTTCCACGCTATCTGCAGCTCCGCCGCCTGCGCGAGCGCCCGAGGAGAAAATGCGGAATACCCGGTGGCGGGCGGTGTAGGTTCTCTGTCCGGCGAGCCGCGCTCAGGATCAGGCTGCCCTCAGGGCGATCGGAGAAACTCCGGATCTTGCAGACCTGTGTTCGCATTGAAAGCGCTTGACAGAACGATGGCGGGTTGGTTGACCTTCCGCCAGGAATCGCGACCCTGAAGCCAGCGCCAGCCGGACTGTCGGACTGAAAGCGACCGTTCAGGTCGGCGACATGCTCCGTCTCCGCGACGGCGAAGAACCGTGATTGAAGCGAGGTGCGTCGATGCCCGTGCCTGGACCGCTCGATCGAATTCCGCTCTGGTTGCTCCTGGGGATCACGATCGTGGTCCTGGTGCTCGCCGTCGAGGGCGGCTACCGGCTGGGAGGGTACCGGCTGCGCCGCGCCGAGGGGGAAGGCGGGACCCACGTGCTCGCCCTGGTCACAACCACGATGGGCCTGCTGGCACTCGTCCTGGCGTTCACGTTCGGCTTTGCGGCGACCCGCTTCGAGGCGAGGAAACATATGGTTGTCGACGAGGCCAACGCCATCGAGACGACCTACCTGCGCGCCGGCCTGCTCCCCGGCGACCGCGGCGCCAAGGTCCGCGAGCTGCTGCGTGACTACGTGGCGTCGCGTCTGGAGGGGGCGAGGCCCGACAACTTCGAGCAGGCGGTGCGGCGCTCGGAGGAGCTGCACCGGGAGCTCTGGAAAGAGGCGGAGGTCGCCGGACGAGATCACCCCAGCTCGCCCGTCGTGGCGCTCTTCATCGAGTCGCTGAACCGGACGATCGAACTCCACACGATGCGCGTCAGGGTGGCCGTCCGCAGCGGTATTCCAGGGGTCCTGTGGGCGGCGCTCTTCGCGGTCGCGATCCTGAACCTGATGGCCGTCGGTTATCACGCCGGTCTGGTCAAGACGCGCCGGTCCCCTGCGGTCGCGACGCTGGTCATGAGCCTCTCGGTCGTCATGCTGTTGACCGCCGACCTCGACCGCCCGCAGGAGGGGGCTCTGAAGGTGAGCCAGGAGGCGATGATCGAGCTGCGGCGCACGATGGGCGAGTGAGCCTCCCGAGCGCGTCAGGCGGACCGGCGAGGATCCGAGCAGCATATCTCACACGGTCGTGGGGCGATGAGCGCCGAGGGAGGGACGGAAGACGGAGATGGCCACCGTAGACGGAGCATCAGACGGATCATCGACGGTCGCGGGGGAGTGGGCGATGCCGCACCTCACCGCCGAGGAGCACGCGGCTCGCGGGAAGGCGGAGCGCGCGGAGATCCCACGTGCCGCGCACGCGAACTGGGAGGCGCTGCCCTACCGGCCCGATCCGATCGCGCTTCTGGAGGAACAAGCGAAGACCCGCGTGCCAGAGCTCGTGCCGATCCGCTACGGCCGGATGCTGGTCTCCCCGTTCACGTTCTACCGGGGCGCAGCGTGCGTGATGGCCTCCGATCTGGCCGCGACGACGCGCTCGGGCCTGAGGGTGCAGCTCTGCGGCGACGCGCACCTCTCGAACTTCGGGGTGTTCGGATCTCCCGAGCGCCGCATGGTATTCGACATCAACGACTTCGACGAGACGCTCCCGGGACCGTGGGACTGGGACGTGAAGCGGCTGGCCGCCAGCTTGGAGCTGGCCGGGCGCGACAACGGCTTCTCGAAGGCGGCGCGGTCCGACATCGTCCTGACGACCGTGCGCGCGTACCGAGAGGCAATGCGGAGCTTCGCGGCGCTCCGCAACCTCGACGTCTGGTACGCGAGCCTCGACATCCAGCAGATCCTCGACCGGTTCCGCTCGCAGGTGGGTCGCGATCGTCTGAACGTCACCGAGCGCAACCTCGCGAAGGCCCGGGCGAAGGACAGCCTTCAGGCCTACGAGAAGCTGACCCGCGAGGTGGGCGGCCGGCGGCGAATCATCAGCGATCCTCCCCTGATCGTCCCGATGGAGGATTTCGTGCACGGCGTGGACCGCGAGCAGCTCGAGCAGCAGGTGCGCGAGATCCTGCGCGGCTATCGCAGCACCCTTCAGGCCGATCGGCGGCACGTGCTGGAGGGGTACAACTTCGCGGACATGGCCCACAAGGTCGTCGGGGTCGGGAGCGTCGGTTTGCGCGCCTGGATCATCCTGCTGTTCGGCCGTGACGACCAGGACCCGCTCTTTCTGCAGGCGAAAGAGGCGCAAGCGTCGGTCCTCGAGCGGTTCCTCGGCAAGAGCGCGTACCCCAACAGCGGCCAGCGCGTGGTGGCGGGCCAGCGGCTGATGCAGGCCGCGAGCGACATCTTCCTCGGCTGGCAGCGCGTGAAGGGCGCCGACGAAATCGAGCGCGACTTCTACGTGCGCCAGCTCCGCGACTGGAAGTTCTCGGTGGACATCGCCGCGCTCGATCGGGTCCTGTTGACGACGTACGGCGGCCTCTGCGGCTGGACCCTGGCGCGCGCGCACGCGCGCTCCGGCGATCGGATCGCGATCGCGGCTTACCTCGGGAAGGCGGACACCTTCGACAAGGCGATCGCCGCGTTCGCGATCGCCTACGCCGATCAGAGCGAGCGCGACCACCAGGCGCTGGCGGCCGCGGTGAAGAGCGGGCGCATCCAGGCCGAGAGCGGGCTCTGAGCGGCGGGCATGGCTCGAGCAGGGCAGACGAGCGGACTCGAGACGACGCGCTGGCGATGAGGGATTGGAAGGGCGGGAGGCTTTCAGGAGCTCGGTTCGGCCGGATGTTCAGACCAGCCCGACGCTCGCGTGAGCTCCTTGCCTCGCCTTCGGGATCCCAGGGCCCGCGATGCAGCCTCTCAAGGCCGCACGAAGGCGGGCGCCACGAGCACCCCGAGGACGGTGAACACCGCGATGGGGGCGACGTGACTGGCCAGGACGTGCAGCAGCGCCGAGGCGGGGCAGTGGATGACCAGGGCGAGGCCCGCCCACGCGCCGCTCGCGGCCCCCAGCGCGGCTCCGCGGAGCCGCGCCGACACGGGGACGGCATGGCGCAGCGCCCAGGAGAGCGCTCCGAGCGCGAAGGCGCCGACGATCGCGGCGACGGCCATGCACGGCAGCCCGAAGGGATGCAGCCGCGCGGACGCAAGAACGGCCTCGGGATCGGCGGATTGCAGCGGAAAGAGGAGGGCGAACACGAGAAATGTGGGCGCTGTCGCGAGGCTGGTCGCGCCGAGCAGTCGCGCGGCGGATCCAAATCCGGCCGGGCCAGGACGGACGGCGACCGCCGTGGTGCCAGCGGTGAGGAGCGCGATCAGGGCGAGCTCGAGCGCCAGCTGCTCGGGTGGGAGAGAGGGGAGATCCGCGCGCAGCACGGATCGGCCGAACAGCGCGTGGCGCCCGAGCAGCGTGATGGCAAGGGCGCCCGGAAGCGCGCAGGCGACCAGCGCCAGGCGATGTCGGAGCGGCCATTGTGGCGTCGGCGTCTCCGCGATCGCCGTGGCCAGGCGGGCGTGGAGCTCATCCGGCGGACCCGGCGCCGATTCGAAGCGACGGGGGATCTCGTGTGCAAAATCCTTCTCGATCATGGCTTGCCTTCGTCCCACCCTGCGTGGCGTAGCGCAGTTCTGATCTGCTCGTAGGCGCGATGGGCGCGCTGCTTGACGACGTCGCCGGTCGTACCGAGTACGCTCGCCGCCTCGGCGACGCTGAGCCCCTCTTCCCGCAGGAGGACGTACGCGCTTCGGTTCTTCTCGGACATTCTCTGCGACGTCGACGCTACAACGTCGTGCTGCGGCGACCCAGCGCAGGTCGGGAGACCGCGAAGAGAAGGCCGCGCCCGCAAGCGCGGGGCCGAGCGTCTCAGCGACGGTTCCTAAGGTGTAGTCGGACGTGCGTGCGAATTATCCCGGCAAACGACCGCCCTGTCCTTCGCCTGCTCCCAGCCGCCCCAGGGGAAACCGGACGCCGACGGCGTGGTCGTGCTGCGGTGAGTCGGTCGTGTGAGTCATGGGTCTGCGTCGTGGCAGTCGGCTACCTTTGCCACTCGATCTCGGTGACCGGAATGCCGTGATCGCTCCGCCGGGAAGGTCCGCGTCCCGGGTTGACCGCACGGCGTTCATCCTGGAGGTGGTCGTTGAAGATGCGGGTATTGCGCACGGTGGCGATGCGATCGGGATTGCGATGGAAGAACTCCTGGCTGACGAATATGTGATCGAGGAGCTCGTAACGGCCGTTGAAGATGTGAGTGTAGCTGACGTCGCGATAGCTCTCCTGCTCCTCGAGATCGTGAACGCTGTAGAGAAGACGGTCCCACTCGACCTTCTTCTCCTCGAGGCGCGCGAAGCGGAAGGGCTCCTCGCCGGCGATGATCTGCGTTGTGACGGCCGAGAGGTCGTCGTTGAGGTCGCCGAACAAGATCACCGGCTTCTGGTTGTTCTGGGTGGCGTCCACGATCAGCTTTCGGAGCGCGATGGATTCCGCGGCACGAACGATGAGGGAGCGAGCGCTGCCCGCGGCGGTCACGATCGGGTTCTTCTCGTCGGCTATCTCGCGCTCGAGGAGCAGCGGGCGCTTCGATTTCAGGTGGGCGACGAAGACCGTGGCCGTGACGTCGTCCCGTAGCTGGACGTCGGCCTGGATCACAGGGCGCTGAAAGCGGGTGACGGGAAGCCGTTTGAGGTCGGTGGCCGCCTCTCCGCCCTGAATCTCGATTCCCTTGACCTCGTCGGGGAACTCGACGACTGTTCGCGCGGCGATGATCGGATATTTGGAGATCAGCCCCACGAAGGGGCCCGCTGCTTCCTTTCGATCGTTTGCGTCGCTCGTGATGTTCTTTCCGTCTTTGATGTCGGGAGCATAGGCGTGGTCAAACCCGGCGAGCGTCGTGACCTTGTTGAGCGCCGTGGCGCTGAAGAGCTCTTGAAGCCCCGCCAGGCTGACATTGCCCTCCTTGAGGACGCGGGCGATCCATTCGACCTTGTCGTCGTATACTTCGGTCGAATACGGTTTGTCGTTCGGGCGTCCAGCGAAGAACACGCCGGGGTGCAGGAGATTCAGGGTGTTGAACGTCGCGATGGCGAAACTCTTGGCCATGGGGCCCTCCCTCGAAGGTGACGATTTCCTGGTGCAATGGTACAGCGCGACGACATCGACTGGAAGAGTAATGCAATCGATCTCCGCCCTGCCCACGGCAAGGGTGGGGAGCGTGCGGGCTCCCGACGGGTGTACGCCGCTGCTGGGCGCCGGTGACATTTTCCTCTGCGAGCCCCTGGCGATCACGCCACGCCGCGGATCGACGAGGCGCGACGCACGCGCCTCCGCGGCCGGACGTGAGGCAGATGTAGCGATTGGCCTCGGCTGCGGCCTGGTCGTGCCGGCCAGGGAGCTGGTCGAATCGGCCAGCCGATCGCCTCGCGATACGCTCCGTTCGCCGCATCCAGGCCATGCCCGAACGAGCCCTCGCGACGAAGGCGCGCAGCGCCCACGATGGCTCGATCGTGCCCCCGTCCGGGCGCTCCTGTGCGCTGCGCAAGGCGCTCGCGGCGTTCCTTGTCGATCGACGACCCGATGCAGCGCACGCCCGTGGACGACGAGCAACCCGCGCGGCTGCCGCTCGGAATGCCGCCCCTGGCATATTGACCGCGTCTGCCCGACTGGGTACGACTGGTTCGTGCCGGGTGAACCTGATCAACGAACGCTATCCGCCACGGGCGGACAGCGGTATCTGGACAAATCAGGCAACGGCAGCTTTTTGTTTCTGGTCGCGGACAGCCATCGGCCGCTTGCGTCGTCGGCGCGCATCGCCCTCGACGACGTCGAGGAGGTCGTTATCGGCCGCGGCAATGCCCGGAGGCTGGAGGTCGCGGACAGCGGCTCACGCCGGCGCGTCGAGATCCAGCTCGACGACCCCTGGCTCTCGTCGAGGCATGCGCGGATCATGCGGGTCCTCGGCCGGTGGTGCTTCGAGGATTGCGGCTCCAAGAACGGCAGCATCCTCAATGGGGCCCCGCGGAAGCACGCCGAGCTCGGGGAGGGCGACGTGCTCGAGCTGGGCCGCACGTTCTTCCTCTACCGCGCGGCGATTCCCCGCGGCGCCGAGCAGGTCACTCTGCTGGAAGCGTCGAGCCTCGCCGCGCACGTCCCTGGGCTGCTCTCCCTCGTCCCGTCGCAGCTCGAGATGTTCGAGCGGCTCAGGGTGGTGGCGGCCTCCACCATCCCCGTGCTGATCCAGGGCGAAACGGGCACGGGCAAGGAGGTCATGGCGCGCGCCATCCATTCGCTCTCGGGCAGGCCGGGCGCGTTCGTGGCGATCAACTGCGGTGCGCTGCCGCGGGATCTGGTCGAAGGCGAGCTCTTTGGGCACAGGAAGGGCGCCTTCTCCGGGGCCACCGAGGATCGCCCCGGGCTCGTGCGCAGCGCCGATCGCGGGACGCTCTTCCTCGACGAGATCGGCGATCTGCCCCTGTCCGCCCAGGTGGCCTTGCTCCGCGTGCTCCAGGAGCGCGAGGTGCGCCCCGTGGGCGGCACGCGCTCGATCCCCGTGGACCTCCGCGTCGTGGCGGCCACACACCGGCCGATCGAGCGTATGGCGACGTCGGGCGACTTCCGCTCCGACCTGCTCGCGCGGCTCTCCGGCCACGCCATCGAGCTCGCGCCGCTCCGGGCTCGCCGGGAGGACCTCGGCCTCATCCTCGGCGCGATCCTGCGGCGCGTCGACGGAGAGCGCGCCGAGCACATCCAGCTGCACCCTCGCGCGGCGCGCGCCCTCGTCACGTACGGCTGGCCGCTCAACGTGCGCGAGCTCGAGCAGTGCATCACGACCGCGGTGGTGCTGGCGCAGCGGGGTACCATCGAGCTCGATCACCTGAACAGCGCGCTGAGGCGCAACGCCGCCGACGCGACGGAGCAAGGAGACGATCCTACCCGGCCCGAGGAGCTCAAGGCGCTCCTGCGCGCGCACAGCGGCAACATCGCCGGCGTGGCGCGCGCCATGGGCAAAGCCAGGATGCAGATCCATCGCTGGTTGAAGCGCTACGAGATCGACCCGGATGATTTCCGCCACTGAGGTGCTGCGTCGCGGCCGTGGGATGAGGCGGGCATGACGCCGGACACGGTCGTCGCGTCTCGCTACCGCGTCCTGCGTCGCCTGGCCGCGGGCGCGATGGGCGCTGTCTACGAGGTGATCGACCTCCAGACGGAGCGCCGACGGGCGCTCAAGGTGATGCACGCTCATACGGTCGAGCGCGCCGACCTGAGGGAGCGATTCGCGCTGGAGGCCCGCGTGTCCGGCCAGGTCGACAGCCCCGCGCTCGTCGACGTCGTCGACGCGGGCGTCGATGACGCCACGGGGACTCCGTTCCTCGTGATGGAGCTGCTCCGGGGGGAGACCTTGAGCGAGCGGCTCGCGCGCGTGGGCGGCCACGCGCCGGCCGAGGTGCTCGCCTATCTCGGTCAAGCCGCGCCGGCCATCGACAAGATGCACCAGCTCGGCATCGTCCACCGCGACCTGAAGCCGAGCAACCTGTTCCTGGAGCAGCGAGAGCACGACGCCCCGCGCATCAAGATCCTCGATTTCGGCGTGGCGAAGGTGCTGCACGAGGGCGCGACCCGCGGCTCGACCGGCGCGGCCGGGACGCCGATCTACATGGCGCCGGAGCAGTTCCAGAGCGGCAGGATCACACCTTCCGCCGATATCTACGCGCTCGGGTTGATCGCGTACACGCTCCTCGTCGGCAGACCCTACTGGGAAGAAGAAGTCGGCATCGGCGACAGCCCCGTCGCGTTCGCGCTCGTCGCGCTGCAGGGCCCCAAGGAGCCTGCGTGCGAGCGCGCCGCGCGGTACGGCGTGACGTTGCCGCCCGCGTTCGACGCGTGGTTCACACGCGCGACGGCGCTCGCGCCGGGCCAGCGCTTCCCGACCGCGGGCGCCGCCGTGGGGGCGCTCGCGCGGGCGCTCGGCGTGCCAGGCTACGAGCTGCCAGCACAGCAGCCCGCCGGGGCCGAAGCGCGTGAGGGGACGCCGCCCGTCGACGAGCAATCGACGTGGACCGACACGTTCCAGTCCGACGGGCATCTGGGTGGAAGCGAGGGAGTGGGACGCACGGACTCGGTGGCCGGCGCAGGGGGGCCCGGCCCCGCGCCGCCTCGCTTCGAGCCCGAGAGCGACGCAACGGACCCGAGCCCCCCTCGGCAGCCGCAGGCCATCGTGCATCGGTCGCGCCGGTGGCGCTGGATCGCGGCCTCGAGCGTCACGCTGGCCGCCCTGGGTCTGGGCGCCGTCCGGTGGGCGTTCCCTCACCGGCCAGCGCCTGGTCCTCCACCCACGGTCATGCGATCTCCGCTGGAGCCCGACAACACGGTGCTCGCTTGCCCGATCCTGGAGGCCACCGGGGTCGAGGCGCCGGCCGGATGGCTGGGAGCGGCCGCCGCGGCGACGCTGTGCGAGCGGGCTCGGGTCCTCCTCGGAGGCCGCGCGGCGCGCACGTTGGTCCCTGCGGAGCTGCTCTCGCTCCCACGGCCGCACGCGGACACGGTTCCTATCGATCCCTATGCCGGGCCGGAGGCTCGCGCCCAATCGCTGGACGCGGCGCGCAGGAGGGGAGCGGCCTATGTGGACGGGGCGATCGTCCTCGAGCCGTCCCGCGCCTTTCAGCTCACGGTCACGCTGCGAGCCGCCGACGGTAGGGAGCTCGCGTCCTCGGTCGGCAGGGCGAGCGCGCTTTATGAAGCCGTGAGGAACGCCATGGATCCCTGGGTCGATGCAGGGGTGTTGCCAAAGGCCTCACGCCTCGACGACGCCGTGGCCGATTTCTCGAGGGCGCGCACGGTCGACGGGGCGCTGGATCTGCTCGACCTGACGCTGGCCATGACCCACAACGCCGGCGGGCTCCGACAGGAGTGCGCCCGGTTCGAGGCGCGCGGCGGCGGCCTCGCGGAGATGGGACCAGGCGAGCGCTTCCGCTGCGCCTACACGCTCGGCGAGCCCGCTCCCGTGGTCACGCTCCCGCCGGCCGGCGCCAATCCCTCACCGGGTGAGCTCGCCGCGCGCGCCCGCGTCGATCTCATGATGCGGCGTGCTGTCGATCCGACGGCGGTGGCGGAGCTCCAGCGCCTTTATGATCGCGAGGCGTCGGCCTGGGGACGCTCGACCCTCGCAGCGACGATATCCTGCCTGCTGCCGTCGCCCGATGAGGAGCGCGCCACGGAGAGGACGACGCTCGCCAAGGACATGGCGTTCAGCGCGGTGCAGGCCGAGCCGAAGAACCCGATCGGGGAGTGGTGCGCGCCCTGGGTGCAGCTGGCGACGGTGACCCACGGGACCCCGAGCGCGGCGAGCGCGTTGCAGGGCATGCGGGCCTGGATGCCGTGGGAGGCGTATGGGTGGCTGTTCGAGGACTCCGACCCTGGAGCGGCAGAGGCTCCCCCGCAGCATGCTCGCACGCGCGCCGTCGGGTTCGCGCGGCGTGCCTATGTCCTCTCGCCCCTGGACATGAACGTGGCCGACACGCTGGTCGATCGGCTCCTCCAGGATGGAGCGCGCCAGGAGGCGCGCGGGATAGCGCTCGCGGTGGGCCAGGGAAGCCAGGTGCTGCACAAGGTCGGCAGCGAGCTCCTCCTCATCCGCGTCGAGGCGAGCGAGGCCGGCATCGGCGCCGCCCTCGAGCGGGCGAGGCGCGCGATGGCCATTTCCCCCGGTGATTCCGGGTTCGTTCGCGTCCAGCGCCTCCAGATCGCCTGGCGCGCGCTGGAGCTCGCGCTCGTCCTCGGGCGTGAGCGCGAGATAGCCGACCTCATCGTCGCCCGCTTCCTCGACCCGGAGCCACCCCTCCTCGAGGGCACCCACATCAGCGTCCCGCTGCGCATGGGAGCCGTCTGCGCCCGTGCCAGTCGGGCGGTGTCGCGGCGTTGCTTCGAGCGGCTTCGCAAGCTCCGGGTCAGGTTCCCGGAAGGCGAGCTGCCGAACACCGAGAGCTTCATCACGGGAGCCGAGCGTTATGCCAGCGGAGACCAGCGGGGCGCCGCGCTGGCGTGGCGCCCGCTGCTGCAGGAGCCTGAGCCGTTCGTCGAGGTGCTCGGCGACGCCATGGTCGCGACCTATGAGCGCGAGGGGGAGCACGAGCTCGTTGACCGGCTGGAGCGGGCGAGCCGGGACGACAGCGAGGCCCTGAACGGCGCGAGCCTGAAGACGGTGCGCCAGGCGGAGCGCGCGGCGAGGCGCGGGGACAGGCAGAGGGCCCTCGGGCTGGCCCAGCAGGTGATCAAGGCGTGGTCGGTGGTGGACGCCCCTGTCCCGGCGGTCGAATCGATGAGGCGGCTCGCGGCGAGGCTACTTGAGTGAACGGTCGATCAACCAGGGCTTGAACGAAGAGCACCCGGAGTCGCTCCTGAGATCGCATGGATGGTTCAAGTAGACCGTGACGGGGTATTTCCACTGCGCGCCCGCCTCATCGCACGGGGTGTAGATGGATCGCCTGGCACCGGCAGACCGAACGCAAGCGCCCGGATTCCCGTTGAAAGGAGAGCATGGCTTCGGTTCGTGGACGAAGCACTGCGCTGCCGCATCGGACGCAGGGAGGGCGCAGAGCCTGTCGGCGAGGTTCGCCATGCCTTGATTCCAGTCCTCGCCATAACACGCGTACTGCTTGTCGAAGAGCACCCCGTCGGGCCGAGCCCCCCCGGGGTTCGAATCGAAGATGTTCCCGTAGAACCCGCCCTCGCGGTACCTGAACAGCTCCACCTCCTTCGCCGGATACCTCACCCCATCGGAGCTCTCGAACTTCACGTCGACCGCGAAATTTCGCTCCGACAGCATCACGCTGAAGTACCCGACCTGTTCGGGGGTGGAGCTCGCCTCGTCGACAATGCCTGTGCCAGCAGGGCCATTCGCGGGGCATGTGAAGTCGACCGTGTCGCCAGGACCGTCGAGCACATCGCTCTTGATGTGCTTGATGTACCTGCTCCGAGGATCTGCCGCGTCGTAGTCCACGTGGTTGCATCCATGGTTACCCGCGCATACACGCACGAACACCGGAGATGAGCTGGCGTGGGCCGAGTCGAGCTTGAGCCTGACCGTCCTCGGCCCACTATCGCCTGACCTCTGCGCCAGGCATTGCCCGACGTAACGCGCCGTCCACCCGCAGTCGCTCGTCGCCCGACGCGGTCCGCCGGGAGGGTTGCAAGCGGCGAAGCTCTCGATCTGCGTGGCCTCGCCTGTGCTGGTGTTCCTCTCTCGAGACCTTGTCTCGGCGGGGACCTTGTCATGGAGCGCGACGAGACCCCCTGGGCCGCGCATGGATACCACGACCACCTTGTTGAGCGCGTTCACCCGGGCGAGCACGCCTGCGGAGACCGCTTGCAGGCATTCCGGGGATGGAAGGTCGTTGAACCAGTCCCCCAAGGGTCCCCCGCTGGCGCATGCCCCGATCTGCCCATTCCACTCGTAGCGCTTGTTCCCCACGCGGACCGACACCTTCTGGCCTTCCTTCAGCGCAAAAGATACGATGTAGTGCATCAGCTGAACGGCGCGAGGCTCCAGCGTCGGGTCCTGCGTGCTGAAAGGCTTGACATCGTCGAGCTTCAGGCTGTTCAGCTTGCTCACCTTGAGGCGTTCGAGCAATTCACTGTTCGCGCGGAGCGCCTCCACGCTGATGCCGTTCTTGGGCATGCCGTTGTGAGGCAGCTGCCCCGGGGGAGCGACTGGCTCTGCTGGCCCAGCCGATTGCGCCGGCGTCACAGGCCCGCCGGGAGTCGTCACGATGACGCACCCGCCGCACCCCAGGAAAGAACCCACGCCGATGCAGGCTAGCGCCATGTACAAACGGCCTATGGCCACAGGTATTCTCCTTCTCCTGAACTCGAGTCGCGAGGTGAGCGCCCCTCGTGGGCGCGCATCCTGGCACGGACGCGCAGCGGTTGGCCAGCTGGCCGCATCGATGCTGAATGGCTATTGCCGCCGCCGAGGCATCTTTCGTGCCACGGTGTGCGCTGCGCGCCGTTGCTCACCAGCGTGGCTGGATGCCTGGTTCTGACCGCGGGCGGCACGTTCGCCGTCCCATCGAGGCAGCGCCGAGCGCCGAGCGCCGGCGCGGTGAGCCCGGCGTGGCGCGCCCGGCGCCCGCGATAACACGGGGTGTTACGCCGGTGATACACCGTGTTGCGCTGCGGAAAAACGCGCCGAGCACGTGTCCCCGTAACAGGTCGGGCGCCCTGCTGTTGCACCGCGCGGCGCGGAGCCAGGGGGTGTCACAGGAGGGCGACAGTACCGATGCGCCGGGCCGGCGGTCGGTTCCGGCGTGAAGCCATGAACGATGCGCCGTCATGGAACGGCACGTCCAGCCGTTCGGCATCACCCCGTCGAGGCGCGGGCGTCGGTATTTGGCACGCGCTTGAAGGGCCAGCTCTGGCCACACGCGATCATCCGTCCGGTTGGCACCGGCGGTGCAATGCCGGCAAGCGTCTCCCCGACCGGGCGGTCAGACGCCCGGATAGCCATCACTCGGCCCGGGATCTGCGGCCAGGGGCAGGGGATACGTCCAGCTCTGCGTGAGGATTGCAGACGTCTGGAGCTTCTCGTCACGCGCGGGAGCCTTTCGCGCCGCGCGCACCAACGACCAGCGATGGAGAATTCCATGAAGAATCGATCGATAGGCGCGGCGTTGACCTGCGCCCTGCTGTTGACCGCCTGCGGCACCGAGCCGGAAGAGCCGGAGCTCGCCGCATCGAACAGCGACTCGCTCATCGTGGCGCCCTCCAAGCGGGCGCCCAAGGTCGAACAACTGCACCTGCGGCTCACGTCGGATGGCGTCGGGGTGCTCTCGCTCGAGCTCGCGCCGGGCGACCGCAAGCGTGTGATCGAAGAGAACAAAGGCGCGGCGTTCCAGATGAGCCTCGATGCGCGCGAGAAGGCGGTCACCTTCAACGACTCGGGAATCAAGCCGGATCTCAAGGCGGGAGACGGCTTGTTCTCCGCCTCGATCCCCATCGATCTGGAACGGCTGAGCCAGATCAACAGCGAGATCTCGAAGCTCAAGACCCGCACGCTCCAGACGTTCGAGCCGGGGTCGCGTATCGCCTCCAAGGCCATCGAGATCTCGCAAACGAACGCTATCGATATCGAGGCGCTGAAAAAGGGAGCGACCATCCGTTTGCCCAACCTCGCGGAGCTCGGCCCCTTGCGCACGCTCGGCGGCGTGACCACGGCCGCCATCAACCCGCAGAAATCGCTGTTGATCCGTTCACTGCCGGTGATCGAGGACCCGGCGCGTACCATGAACCCGTGCGACTCGAGCGCCGCGAACGCCCCGCTCAAGAAGTGGACCTTCGGCTACCTGATGGAACAGATGGCCATCGGGTCCGGGCTCACCGCGAGCCAGTTCGTCGAGCAGTGGCTGGCTTCCTGGCGCACCCAGCAGATCGTCAACGCGAGCTCGGGCAGCCTGGTCCTCGATGCTACGAGCGCGGCCGCCGCGGCGAACGTGGACAGCATGATCATCAACCCCTGGCGCCAGAGGAGCGGCGGGGGCGCGTTGAACCTCAGCATCGCGCCGTTTCGGCTGCAGGCCATCCTGTATCGCCCCGACCTCGCGCAGAGCTCGCCCTACCTCGGCGGGGCTGCCGGCAACAACGGAGGCGAGCTCCGCTTCGTGTTCGGCCTGATGGAGGTTCGCGACGGCAATCGGGACGGCGACGCCAGAGACAGCGTGGACACCTGCCAGCCGATCGAGGCCGCGGCGATCTTCGAGTACGGAGTGCCCATCACGAGCTGCGTCGACATCAAGGACTGGGCGAACAAGTGGGTCAACCTGAGCGCCTTGCTCCCCGGTGACCCCGCCTACGGCGCGGCGCTCGAGGCGTTGACCGAGCAGGTGGTGAGGAGCGGCGCCGCGCCGGGCAACCCCAACCAGAACGCGCTCAACCAGCTGCGCACGAACGAGATCGATCTCACGGGGATCTGGCAGATGCGCGAGTTCGTGATCCGCCCCGGGAGCGGACCTTTGCAACAGACCACCACCAAGAACAACCCCCGCGAGCACCAGGCGAGCTTCACGTCGGTTCCGGGCACGACCCCGGCGCCGATCGATCTGAATGGCAGCGACGCGCTGCTCACGGAGATCCTGGCCTCCATGAGCCCCGGCTACACGATGCCCGAAGCCCCCGGGGGCGTGCCCTTCATGGGCGGCGCGTCGACCTACAACGCCGGGACGTTCTGGGATCACCCGGACCTGAAGACGTCGGCGGAGCTCGAGGCGCGCTTTCGGTTCTCGTCCAACACGTGCAGCGGCTGCCACACGGGCGAGACGGACACGCTCTTCTACCACATCCGCCCCGCGGGGCCCGGCGGCGTCCCCAGCATCTCGGCCTTCCTGCAAGGTCCGCTGACGGTGACGGACAACCGTGGGGTCAGCCATTCGTTCGCGGAGATGGACAACCGCAAGCAGGCTCTCGCGAGCCTCGCGAACCAGTCGTGTTCGTTCCGCGTCGGAATCCCACCCTTCCAGGTGTTGCGGCTGCCGCTGCTGAGCGTCCACTGAATCGCGATGAGCGCGGGGCCCGCGGCGACCGAACGCACCGCCCCGGCCCCGCGCCAGCCGGGCAGGTAGAACCGGCCGGCGCCGCTTGACGATCGGCGTTCCTCGTTTATAGTGAGCGCCGCTGCTGCGGTGTGCGCTTCCCTCGTGCGCGCACCGGGTCCAGATCGGGGGAGAGTGAGCCGCGGCCCCGTCGCGTGAACGCGTCGGCCGCGTGCGTCTTCGTGGATTGGACAGCAGCATGGTTGGCAAATTGCATCTCGATGCGGTGGTGCGTCGCCTGGATGGCGCGACGGCCCGCATCGACAATCCGTTTGGGATCCCGATCACCCTCGTGGCCAGGGAGGATGTCGTCGTCGAGGCCGACGGCATCGAGGAGCTCCTCCGGTTCGCCTCGCTTGAAGGCACGCTCCGCGATCTTCGGACATGGGAGAAGGCCGGCAGGATCGCCCCGTTCTGGGGCGGCACGGCCGGCGAGATCCGCTCGATCGTGCTCACGCCCGACTTTCACAAGGGCGCGGGCATCCCCGTGGGCACCGTCGTGGATGCCCGCGGGTTCGTGGTGCCGCAGGCCGTCGGCAACGACGTCTGTTGCGGCATGCGCCTGCTCGCGACCGACGTGGATCGGGACGAGCTCGCGCCGCACATCGGCGCCCTGAAGCAGCGGCTCCGCGCGATCTTCTTCCAGGGGCAGCGCGATATCCCCATGTCGCCGCGGCAGCGCGCGGCCATGCTCCGTGACGGCCTGTCCGGGCTGCACGAGACGGCGGCGGACAACGCCCGCACCGGCCTGTGGGCGCATTACGATCCTCGCGCGCAGCGCCAGGATCTCGATCGCGTGCACTTCCACGGCGGGCTCTCCGCGCGCGGGACGTTCGCGTTCGACGCGTACATCCAGGCGTCGGGCCGGGCGGACGGGCGTGACATCCAGATCGGCACGGTCGGCGGCGGCAACCATTTCGTCGAGATACAGACCGTCGACGAGCTGGTCGACGGCGCGACGGCGCGCTCGTTCGGGCTCTCGAAGAACGCCGTCACGATCATGGCCCATGCGGGCTCCGTCGGGCTCGGACACGCGGTCGGCGGCTATTTCAACGAGCGCGCCCGCGCGCTGTACCCCGCGGGGGTGCCCCATCCGGCGCACGGCTTCTATGTGCTGCCGGCGGTGGGCCCCCACGCCCACGAGGCGTCGGTCTACCTCGACGCGATGCGGAACGCCGCGAACTTCGCGTTCGCGAACCGCCTCTTCCTGGGCCTCATGGTGGTGCGCGCGATGCGGGAGGTGCTTGGCCGCGAGGTCGCGAGCACGCTCGTGTACGATGCGCCGCACAACCTCATCTGGGAGCCCGACGGGGCCGAGCCGCGCTACCTGCACCGCAAGGGCGCGACGCCTGCAGGGGGACCGGATGGTGAGGGTGGAGCGTTCTCGTACACGGGTGACCCGGTGATCATCCCCGGGTCGATGGGCGATTCGAGCTGGGTGCTCGCGGGCGCAGGGCACGCGGCGCTGCTCGCGAGCGCGTGCCACGGCGCGGGCCGCAGCCTCACCCGCGGGCGCTCCGCGCACGCGGACGAGGACCTCTACCGGCGCGCGGTCGAGAAGCTGCATGTCGTGACGCCGCTCGACCCCGACGCGCCCCACGTGCGGCGGCGGCGCGACATCCTCGCGAAGTACCACCAGCGGATGAAGGAGGAGGCGCCCTATGCCTACAAACCCATCACGCCGGTCGTGCGCTCCGTCGAGGAGGCAGGGATCGCGCGGCGCGTGGCGCGGTTGTGGCCGCTCGTCACGGTCAAGGGATAGGGAACACGATCGGAACGATGGTTCCGATCGCGAGCCCTGAAGCCGCCTCGCGGGAGCGCAACCGAGTCTCCGCTCCGCGAGGTGGTGGGGTTCTTTGGCAACGATCTCGATCGTTCCACGAACATAAGCAAAGCCGATGCCGGAGCTGGGATAGGCGCGAGGCGCCTTTCACCTGACCTTCGCCCCGGGCGGTGCGGACTGATCTGCTGGCCAGATGACATTGGGCCGCGTCTCCGCAGGAGGCAGCGTGTCCCGTGGGGACGCGATGGCATCGACCGCCCTGAGCCTCACGCTCCTCCCCGAGGGCGATCCGGGGTCGACACGGCTCGCGACGCGCGAGCTGCCCGGGCAAGTGCATGTGTCCCGGCGGGACGCGCAAGCGTCTCCTCAAGACGCCGGCGGCTCCGGACGCGCTCTCCGGCTTGCCGAATGCGCCAGCCCGGGTGCCAGAGGACCGCCATGAATTTTTCGTCCGAGCCAGGTAGAGTGCGTGTACCCTGGCCTACGTCTTCATGCTCCATGACCTGCTCCCTGAGCTGATCACGAGTCTCATGGGGGCCGGCTGCTTCGAGGACGCCGCGACCACGGTGCTGAAGGACATGCTCACCGGCGTCGAAGCGGCGCTGGCAGCGAGCTCGCTCATGGGGCAGGGGCGCGTGCTCCGCGGGGTCGTGCACCTTCGCCCCGAGGGCGGCTATCAGCGCCTCTTCGGCCTCGAGCACCGGAGCGGAGCGCGCGTCGAGGGCACCGGGTATCTCACGTCGGGCAGCGTCTGGCGCTGGCTCGTCGAGCACCGCTGCTCGGTCTCCATCGACGTCCAGCTCGGCGTGCTGCGCCCCTGGCTGGCGGACGGCGCGCCCGCGCACGTCGAGCGGCGCGAGGGGGCTGGCCTGCCCGGCAGCGAGACGCGCGAGCGGATGCTCGGGCGCGACGCCACGCACGTCCACGTGGTGCCGCTGCGCGCGCCGGGCGGCGCGGTCGAGGGGATGATCGCGCTGGAGGTCAGCTGCAAGCAGGCGATCGGAGGGGAGCTCGTCTGGCGCGGGTGCTACGAGCTCCTCGCGAGCGCTGCGGCGCCCTACCTGCGCGCGCTGCCGCCTCGGCCGGCCACCCCGGCGCGCGCGGACGAGTTCCTGCCGGTCGTCGGCCCCACCACCGCGAGCCTCATCGACCTGCTCCGCGTCTTCGCGCGGCAGGAGGAGACAATCCTCATCAGCGGTCCGACCGGCGCCGGCAAGTCCCGGCTGGCGCGCTGGTGCCACGAGCAGTCGGCGCGCCGCGGGCAGCGGTTCGAGACGCTCGACCTGCTCAGCGTGCCCGAGGACCTGCAGATGGCCGAGCTCTTCGGCTGGAAGCGCGGCGCGTTCACCGGCGCGATCCGCGACAACCCGGGCGCGATCGCGCGCGCCGCGCAGGGGACGCTCTTCATCGACGAGGTGGACAAGCTGTCGCTGAAGGCCCAGGCGGGCCTGCTCCACGTGCTCGAGGAGCGGCGCTACCGGCCGCTCGGCGACGAGGGGAGCGAGCGCCGCGCGGACGTGCGCTTCCTCATCGGCACCAACACCGACCTGCGCGCGGCCGCGCGCGCGGGCCGTTTCCGCGAGGATCTCTACTACCGGATCAACGTGCTGCCCGTGCGGCTCCCGCCCCTGACCGAGCGGCTCGACGAGGTGCCGCTCTGGGCCGACTACATGCTGAGCCGGCGCCACCGCGAAGGGGGCGGCCAGGGCGTCGCGCGCATCGGGCCCGAGGCGGTGAAGCTCTTGCTCGACGTCCCCTGGCCAGGCAACTTGCGGCAGCTCGACAACATCGTGCGCCGCGCCTACGCGCTCGCGCTGGCCGAGCGGGGCGGCCCGGGCGGCGAGCTCGTGCTCCAGCGGGGCCACGTGGAGCGCGCGCTCGCCTACGAGGGCGCGCCGGACGAGGGCGCGCTGCTCACGCAGCTCTGGCGCGCGGCGCACGCCTTCGTGCAGGAGGCGGAGCGGCGCGCGCGCGAAGGCGCGCCGCTGTCGCTCGAGCTCGTCGAGGTGTTCCGAGGGCTCGTGCTGGGCGCGGCGGTGCGGCGGACGGGGAGCCGCGAGGAGGCATTCACCCTGTTCGGCCAGCAGCAGCTCATCAAGAACCGCAATCATCACCGGGCGCTGCGGCGGGAGCTCGACAGGGTCCGGGAGCTCGCCGACAAGCTGGGATACGAGATCGATCCCGATCTCGCCGCGCTGCTCAACGAGGAGGTCGAAACGCCGGCGGAGGGGCGCTGACCACGCGCCGCCGCGCTGGACGGGAGGGGAGGAAAGGCCAGCGCGCCGAGCGCGACGCTCCTTGACACCCGAGGAGGCGCGGCGGTTTCATCGATGTGAGGCGTTGGCGGATGCGCTGCGCGCCGTGTCGCGTCGCGCGGGAATCGCGGACGACAAACCACGGAAGGGGCGGGCATGCATCCAAGCAACTCGTTGCTCGCGGGCGGAGCTGCGTTTGCCGATCGGTACGAGCTGCTGTCGGAGCTCGGGGTGGGCGGCTTCGGCGCGGTGTACAAGGCGCGTCAGCTCACCACGGGGCAGGAGGTGGCGCTCAAGATCATGCGGCTGCCCGAGCAGGACGGAGCAGGCCAGATCGAGCGGCGGATCGCGCGGTTCATCCGGGAGATGCGGCTCTGCGCGCAGCTCCACCACCCCAACATCGTCCAGCTCGTCGACTTCGGGCAGGTCGGGGAGCAGCTGCTCTACACGGTGTTCTCCTTCGTGCCCGGAGACACGCTGGCGGACGTGCTCGCCCGGGAGGGCGCGCTCGCGCCGCGGGAGGCGCGGCACCTGATGCTGCAGGTGCTCGACGCGCTCGCGTGCGCCCACGCGAGAGGCGTCATCCACCGCGATCTCAAGCCGCGCAATATCATGGTGCTCCCCTCGGGCGCGCGCCGCAACGCGGTGGTGCTCGACTTCGGCATCGGCGCGCTCGTCGGCTCCGATGCCGAGCACATGGTCCAGCTGACCGGCACGGGCGAGGCGCTGGGCACGGTGGGTTATGCCGCGCCCGAGCAGCTCCGCGGCCTGGACCCGACGCCTCGCATGGACCTGTTCTCGTGGGGGCTCGTGTTCCTGGAGTGCCTGACCGGAAAGCCCGTGTTCACCGGGAATTCACCGGCCGACATCCTGTACGCGCAGTTCAGCCCGGACCCCGTGCCGATCCCGCCTGCCCTCGCTGGGCACTGGCTGGGCGGGTTGCTCCGCCACGTGACCGACAAGAACGTGGACGCGCGCGACGCGCGCGCCTCGGCGCTCGTCCCCGCGCTCGAAGCCTGCGAGCTCGACGATCTGTCGCGGGAGATGATGGTCGGCGGCGGCGCGCCCCTCCGTGGCAGCCTCCCCGGGGGCCCGCGGCGGGCGCACGCCCTCTTCGAGGCCACCGTCGTGGCCCGCTCCAGCTCTCCGCCCAGGCCCGCGCCCGACGGGGAGCGGCGGCAGCTCACGGCGGTGTGCTGCACGATCGGGGTGCTCGCCGACGCGCCCCAGGCGCTCGACGTGGAGCGGGCCGACGAGCTGCTGCGCGCGCAGCTCGCGCGCTGCGCCGAGATCGCGTGCCGCTACCGGGGGCACGTGGCCGCCACGCTCGGCGATCAGCTGCTGATCTATTTCGGCTACCCGCGAGCCGAGGAGGACGACGCGCGGCGCGCCGCCCGCGCGGCGCTGGAGATCGCGGCCGAGGCGCAGGCCGAGCGCGCGCGGCTCGCCGGCCGGGCGTGCGGCTCGACGCGAGGCTCGGGGTTCACACCGGCGTCCTCGTCGCCCGGGATCTCCGCGACGCCGGGCTCAACGTGGGCGCGACGCCGAGCACGGCCGCGCGCATCGCGGCGCTCGCGCCGCCAGGCGGCGTGGCCGTCTCTGCAGAGGCCCATCGGCTGCTGCGGAGCGCCTTCACGTTCGACGGCGAGGGGCCACGGCGCGCGGGCGGGGACGGCGCGCCCCGCGAGATGTTCCTGCTGGGATCGGAGCGAGGCGCTCGGCCGACGCCGGACGAAGAGCGCCGCGGGGCGCCCCTCCTCGGCAGGGAGCAGGAGATGGCGATCCTGCTCGAGCGCTGGGGCCGGACGCGCGCAGGCGCCGGGCAATGCACCCTGATCACGGGGGAGCCCGGCATCGGCAAGAGCCGCCTTGCGCGCGAGCTGCGCGCCAGGCTGGCGAACGATCCCCACACCTTCCTGGAGCTCCGCTGCGCGCCGGACACGCAGAACAGCGTGCTCCTCCCCGTCGTCGAGATGCTCGGGCGCGCGCTGGGCCTCGATCAGCAGGCCTCGCCCGAGGGGCGGATCGCGCGGCTCGAAGGGCTCCTCTCGGGCCACGGCTTCACGCTGGCAGACGCGATGCCGCTCTTCCTGCCGCTCTTCTCCCTGCCCATGGCGCCTCCCTACGCCCCGCTCGACGTCTCTCCCCAGCGGCTGAAGGAGCTGACCCTGAACGCCGTGCTGCTGCTGCTCTTCGGTATGTCCGAGGAGCGCCCGCTGATGCTGGTGGCAGAGGACTTGCACTGGTCCGATACAACGACCCTCGAGCAGCTCACGCATCTCGTCCACGAGGCCCCTTCAGCCCCGGTGTCAGTGTTCATGACCGCACGACCTGAATTCTCACCCCCGTTCTCGACCTCCGGCGTTCAACAGGTCCCCTTGGCCCGCCTCGAGCGTGCGCAGGTGGCGGAGATGGTCACGGCGCTCCTCGGCGGAAAGTCGCTGCCCTCCGAGGTGATCGATCAGGTCGTGACCCGAACGGACGGGGTGCCGCTGTTCGTGGAGGAGCTGACCGAGATGCTCGTCGAGTCGGGCGTGCTGATCGAGCGGGACGAAGGGTACGAGCTGGCGCGCCCGCTCGCGCGGGAGGAGATCCCGAGCACGCTGCGAAATCTCCTGATGGCGCGTCTGGACCGGCTGGGTCGCGCCAAGAAGACCGCGCAGCTCGCCGCGGCGTTGGGGCGGGAGTTCAGCGTGGAGGTGCTCTCGGCGATAAGCCCGTTCGACGCGGCCGCGCTGCAGGAGCACCTGGACCAGCTGGTCGACGTCGGGCTTCTGATACGCAGGCGCCGGATGAAGACCTCGGGGTGGGCCTTCAAGCATGCCCTCGTCCGGGACGCGGCGTACGAGTCGCTGCCGCGGGAGATGCGGAGGGAGGTCCACGCGCGGATCGCGGGGGTGCTGGAGTCGAGCCATCCCCAGTGGGCGACCGACCATCCGGAGCTGGTCGCTCATCACTACACCGAGGCCGAGCTCGTCGAGCAAGCGATCCCGTACTGGAGCCAAGCAGGGCAGAAGGCCCTCCAGCAATCCGCCAGCCTGGAGCCGATCCGGCATTTCGAGCGCGCTCTCGAGCTGCTCGCGACCCAGCCGGATACGCCGGCCCGCGCCGCCAGGGAGCTCGGACTGCGGCTCTCCTTGTCGGTGGCCCTCATGGGGGCCCATGGTTATGGCGCGCCGGCGGTGGGCGCGGCGTACGAGAGGGCGCGTGAGCTGTGCGACGAGCTCGGCGACTCCAGGCAAAACTTCCCGGTCATCTGGGGGCTCAGCGCGTTCAACTGCGTACGGGCGCAGCTTGAGACCGCCGTCCAGCTCTCGGTGCGCGCCCTGAGCGTCGCCGAGAAGGAGCGTGATCCGGCGCTCCTCGTGCCCGCCCACCTGCTGCACGGAGGCAATCACATGTGGCGGGGCGAGCTCCAGACCGCGCAGGAGCACCTGGAGCGAGCCATGTCGTTCTACGACGCCGCGGCGCACGGCCCCCTGACGGCCATCTACTCCTATGATCCCGGGACGGCGAGCATGGCGTACCTGGCCATGACCCTCTGGTTTCTGGGTTATCCGGATCAGGCGATCCAGAAGGCGCGCACCGCGGTCGCCCGGACCAAAGCGCGGGGGCACGTGCACAGCTATGTACATAGCCTGTTTCGCGCCCTCCAGATCGCCGCGCTGCGCGGCGAAGGCGGCGCGGTGCTCGAGGAGATCCCGTCGCTCCTCGCGATCACCGAGGAGAAAGGGTTTCCTCTGTGGCACGCCGCGAGCATCTTCCTCCGAGGCCGGGCCCTCTGCCTGGAGGGGCAGCCGGCCCGTGGCGTCGAGGACATCCGCGCTGGGCTCCAGAGGATACGGGATACGGGCGAGCGCTGCGGCTACCCCGAGTTCGCGGTAGGGCTCGCCGAGGCCCTCGGGGAGCTCGGCCAGGTCGAAGAAGCGCTGGCGACCGTCGACGACGCCCTCGATCAAGCGGTCAAGACCCAGGGCCTCCTCTACGAAGCCGAGCTTCATCGCCTCCGTGGCGACCTAGGCCTGCGCGCCGACCCGACCGCGGCGGGCGCGGACCGGGCCGAGGAGTCCCTGCTCAAGGCCGTCGAGGGCGCTCGCCGCCATCACTCCAGATCGCTCGAGCTGCGCGCCGCGCTCAGCCTGGCGCGCCTCTGGCATCGTCAGGGGAGAGGCGCGGCCGCTCGACAGCTGTTGGTCGAACCTTACAGCTGGTTCACGGAGGGGTTCGACACCTCGCACATGAGGTCGGCCAAGGCGACGCTCGATGAGCTCTCCGGAGAGCTCGTCTCTCCGATGGAATGATTCTGACAGGATGGAGGTCTATCGTGAGCGATTCGAATCATGGTGATGCCAGGCGCGAAGAGATGATGGCCGGCGCTGGCAAGAAGCCGAAAGGGCTGCTCTCCCTGATGTACTGGGTGAAGAACGACGCCAGGATACGCGCGCGTTTCCACGAGGACATGCTGGCCACGATGGAGAGCCAGTTCGGTATCCCGAGGGGGAGCGCCGTGGCCACCGAGGTGGTGAAGGTCGCCAAGGTGAGCACGAGCCCCGCGGATTACGAGCGTGCGCTCAAGGCGCTCTGCCAGAAGCTCCTGGTCGAGGAGCTCGTATCGCCGACCCCGCCGATCTGGTGACCCTCGCCGCAGCGTGGGTCTCTGGAGCGCCGTGACACCTCACCATGGGACGGATTCGGAGACAATATGTGGTCCAGTCATGACATCAGCGAGCTGGTCGCGCCGAGGATCCCCAGCGCGTGTGTCGACCACGCCGTGAAGTCCAGCATTGGCGCGCTCACGGCGCGGCTCCCCGACCTGTTCTCTTCGTACTACATCGAGTGCCGCCTCCCAGCGGGGCAGGAACAGGTCGATTTCCTGGCCTGCGTGGCCCCTTCCCGCGACGACGACGCCCTGCGGAGCATCCGTGCCGTGGCCGACCAGCCGCCGGACGAGCTCACGCGCGACCCCGCCTGGCAATTCACCTGGGACGTCATCCGTCGCTGGTCGACGCTCGCCCACGGAGGGCCCAGCAGGATGCCCTTCCTGTGGCTCGAGTTCGACCACGTGAATACGCGCCCGGCGGTGCGGCAGTCCCCGTCGCTCTGCGTCTGCGTCGACCCTGGGTACCTGAGCACGGAGCCCTCTTCGGCTGCCTGGGACCCTCAGGATTCCTACGAGAGCTGCCTGGATCTCCTGGCGCCTGCGCTCCCCCGAGCCTTCGAGGGGGTGCTGTCCGCGAGCAACCGGAGCGTGATGAAGGCTTGCTTCCGGGGCCTCCCGCTCTCTGGTCGCATCATCCACGTATCGTTCATGCTGGCCAGAGAGCCGGCGGCGATCAAGCTCTACGGCGCCGTCCCGAGGGCGCAGCTGGTGGGTTATTTGAAGGATCTCGGCTGGCCCGGTCCGCTCGACTCGTTGGAGCAGCTCGTGAGCACCTTCTCGACCCAGGAGACGGCCGACGACACCGTCTACTTCGATCTCGCGCTCGATCACGCGCTCCTGCCCTACGTCGCTGTCGCCTTCTCGCAGCTTCAGCTGGATCACCCGGCGCGCCTGGACCCCGAGCGACGCGCGCTGCTGGAGCTGCTCGAGGAGCAAGGGCTCTGTGCCCCCGACAAGCGGCGTGCGCTGCAGGCCTGGCTGGGGAGCGCCCGCGAGTCGAGCCCTTCGGTCTCGACCGAGGCCCGTATTCATCGCTGGCTCGACGTCAAGATCACGCTTCATGCGGGGCAAGGCCTCGGCGCCAAGGGGTATCTTGGCTTCGCGCCGGTTCTTTCGGTGTTCTGACGATAGGCCCAGAGACAGAGGTTTTACATGCGCACGATCGCGATCGTAGGTGCACTGTTCACCCTGCTCGCCGGGAGCGCGTGCCTGACGGTGAGCGGAGGTGGGGGCAGCCTCACCCCCGGCGTCAAGGGCCCCGGGGCGACCGTGGGAGGAGCACCACGGTTCCCCTTCGTGAGCGGCTACGAGCTCATCAACCTGCCCGCCACATGGTACTGCGTCTCGCCGTGGAGCGAGGATCCCGGCCAGGAGCGTCGAGGCATGGAGCTCTTCGCCTGGCGCCTGTTCATCGCGCTCAACTGGCCTGGACGGGTCCCCTATCCCGGCGGCTGGACGGCCGAGCGCGAGCTCCACCGGCTGAACGCTCGGGGCGTCTATCCCCGCTGGAATAGCTGGTACACGCCAGAGCAGATTTACAGGAGTCTGAACGATGATCCCGACGACGACTCGCCGGAGCTGGACGACCCGCTGGGATGGAGTTGCCATGGCGATTGCCTGACGGACTCGCTCCGACGGGGCGCGGGCGAGGCCTCCGAGCCGCACCGGGTCGTGTACGATCAGAACGGGCAAACGGTGCTCTACGAAGTCAGGCTGGACGACAGGTGGCACGAGACGCTCATGAATGCGGTGGAGGCCGAGGCGTCAGCTCAGCCTACTGCGAATGCCGCTTATATCGACTTCAGGACGGGCCAGTGCAAGGCCCGAGGCCCGGACTCCGGAGCGGACACCTTCGATTTCGTCGGCACCATGGCGATCAAGCTCGCGTGGAAGAGGCTGTCCGAAGCGGAGAGCAAGAGCGGTCGGTTCCTCCAGAGGCTCGCCTCGCCGCGGCCGTCCGGCCCGGGGGCCGGGGACGGCAAGATCCGCCTGGGCCTGATCGGATTTCACATCATGCAAAAATCCAAGCCCTACGGGGACTGGATCTGGTCCACGTTCGAACATGTGGACAACCTGACGCCTGCCGAGGCGCCCAGCGGGCCCTCGTTCAACGATCCCAGGTGTGACGCGTCGACGTGCCGTCCCAACACGAGCAAGCAGGTGCATGTGAACGGCTCGACGATGTGCAGAACACAGATCACGCGGGTCGACCCCATACCCCCGGAAGTGCAGAAGCTCAACGCGCAGGCGCGCGATTGGTTGAAGTCGAACGATACAGTGCTCCAGCATTATCAGCTCATCGGCGTGCAGTACAAGCCGCACAGCGGGTCGAAGCCGGAGCCGGCGACGCTGAGGAATTCGGTGATCGAGACCTATATCGTGGGATCGAGCGCGCCGGGCGGGGCCGCCTCGCGGGGGCCCTGCGACATCGAACCTGAAGGGAAGCGGTCCAGCTGCCTGGGCTGCCACCGTGCGGTGCAGGAGCAAGACTTCAGTTTTGTGCCCACCCTCTCGCTATGCAATTGCGAGGACAAAGAGAAGCGGTGGATAGGCGACAGGTATTGCGAGCTGCTCGGCGTCAGCAGCAAGTGCGGGGCCGAGGAGCCAGCGAGGCGGACAGGGGGGCGCTGAGCTGCGGGAGGAGCGCGCAGGCGGGCGCCGCCCTCACCCCCGGACGATCAGGGCTCGCAGCGCCTCGGCCTCCCGCTGCGCCCGCGCGACGATCGGCAAGAGCCCCACGAGGCACTCGACCGGCACCTCCCGCACCAGGATCACCCCGTTCTGGCTGCGGAAGACGCGCACGCCGCGCGCCCGGAGCTTCGCGGGGCTGATCTCGAGCATCACGTCGACCTTCGCGCGCTTGCCCACCGCGCTTCCCAGCGCGTCGGTGCAGTGGACGTGCGTGCGCGCCGCCGGCCGGATCCCCTCGCGCGCGATGCCGCTCACGGCGTCCACGCTCGTGCCGTGCCAGATCGACGCGTCGCCGTGGACCTCCTCCCACGACGCCTCGAGGCCCGCGAGCGTCACAGGCATCCCGTCGCGCGAGTGCCCTTGCGAGGCGCGAATCCGGTCGCCGCGGATCTCGAGGCGGTTCTTCGTGTTGTTCTCCACCACCTCGTCGAGCACAGGCCGGGAGATCCGGAGCGCCTTGAGGACGTCGTCCACGGCCACCCAGCCGGCGTCGTCCATGGCGACGCCCTGCGCGGGCGCCGCGTGGCGGAGCAGCCAGGAGAGCTTCTTGCTCGTGTCGGTCAAGCGATCGCGGCCCATCTCAAGCTCCATTCTCGTCTCGTGAACCGGAGCCGCGGCCCGCGATCCGCGCGGGCAGGCAGAGGCCTCCGGAAGGTCCCTGGTCGGGACCGGGACCGAAACCGTGAAGGGAATCGGCGAGAGAAAGAATAGACGCCCGGCTATCATCCGGAAGAAGTATTTCTGGAGTCGCTATCGCGTTTTGCGATAGCTTCCCGCCATGCTCAACCTCGACTGGCTCGGCGCCTTCGTGGTCTTCACCGAGCACCTGAACTTCACGCGCGCGGCGCGGGCGCTCCACGTCTCCCAGCCGGCGCTCCACGCCCAGATCGGCAAGCTGGGCGAGGCGCTCGGCGTCACGCTCTACCAGCGGCGCGGGCAGCGGCTGGAGCTCACGGCCGACGGCAAGCGCGTCGCGGCGTTCGGGCGCGAGGTCGGCGATCGGACGCGCTCGTTCCTCGACGTGCTCCGCCACGGCGAGAGCCGGGAGCCGGTGGTGCTCTGCGCCGGGGAGGGCTCGTACCTCTACCTGCTCGGCGAGGGCATCCGCGCCTTCACCGCGCGCGCCGCGGCCCCGCTCCGGCTGCTCACGCGCGACCGCGAGGGCACGCTCGAGGCCGTCGCGGCGGGCGAGGCGCACCTCGGCGTCGCGCCGCTCGAGGGGGCGCCGGACGGGCTCGCCGCGGATCGCCTCACCGAGGTGGCGCAGGTCCTCGTCGTCCCCGACGGCCACGCGCTCGCCCGGAAGCGCCAGGTCCGGCTGCGCGACCTCGAGGGGGCGCGGCTCGTCGTCCCCGGCCCGTCGCGGCCCCACCGGGCCCTGCTCGCTCAGGCGCTGCTCTCGGCAGGTGTCCGCTGGGAGCCGGCGGTCGAGGCGAACGGCTGGGAGCTGATGGTCCACTTCGTCCAGCTCGGCGTCGGCATCGCGGTGGTGAACGCCTGCTGCCGCCTCCCCCGGGGCCTCGTCGCGCGCCCGCTGCCCGAGCTGCCGCGCAAGGTCTTCCATCTCGTCCGCAGGCGCGGCGGCGAGCTCCAGGGCGCTGCCGCGGAGCTCCGGGACGCGCTGCTCACGAACGCCTCGGCGTGGCAGAGAAACCATGCGTCGGGCGCACCGGGCGTATCGGGCGCTTCGGACGTGTCAGGCGCGCCGGATGCCGCCCCGACGGCGCCCGCGCGCCGGCGCTGAGCCTCAGCATCGCTCTTCCTGTCGCCCACCGGGCTCCTTATCGGGTCCTCGTTCCCTGGCTCAGGCCGCCTTTCTCGACTTCTGCTTGCTCTGCTTCGCCTTCTTGCCGCCGATGTCGTCCGGGCGGCTCACCAGCTTCGAGAAGTAGCTCGGCTCGCCGCTCGCCTTGGCCTCCTGGTACACGAAGGCCAGGTTCGACGCCTCGAACTTGTCGAAGAAATCATCCCACGAGATCTCCTCCAGGGTGTCTTCCCCGCTGTACCCTGGGAAATCGATCCGGAGGACGCCGGGCTCCCCCTCTTTCTCGGTCCGCGCCACCGTCGACGGGTGGCCGCCGCGCGCCTCGACCCACGCGCGGATCTCGTCGTGGTCGATGGTCATGTGGGACGCATGATCGCCCTCGGCGCCCCTCGGGCGGGCCTGCTTCCCGCGAGGACGCTGCTCGGCGCCGCCGGGCTCCTCGTCGAGGTCGATTTGGACCTCCACCTCGACGTCGAGCTCGGCCTTCTCGCGCTTCTCTTTCGTGCTCCTGGCGCTGCTCGCCTTCTCCGTGCTGCCCTTCGCCGCGCGCGACGTCGGCTTGCCCTTCTGGACCATGTCGTCCGGGCGGCTCACCAGCTTGGAGAAATTGCTCGGCTGCCCGTCCGCTGTCTTCTCCTGGTACACGAAGGCGAGGTTCGACTCCTCGAACTTGTCGAAGAAGTCCTCCCACGAGATCTCCTCCAGGGTGTCTTCCCCGCTGTAGCCGGGGAAATCGATGCGGAGGATGCCAGGCTCACCGCCCTCCTCGGTGCTCTTCACCGTCGCCGGGCGGCCTCCGCGCGATTCGGCCCACTGGCGGATCTCGTCATGAACGATGGTCGTCTTTGATGAGCTGGCCGACATGATCTTCCCTCCTGTGTTCGTGCATTCGATGGCGCGGAAAACGGCAATCTGCGTGCCAGAGGCCGATGAGAAGATCCGCGCAGGCGATGACCGACCTCGGCCATGCGGTGGCTCCCTGGAGCGAGCGTGGCGCGCCGCCGATCCCTCCCGCCGCGAGCCGTGCCGTCGCGCAGGCAACGCGCCGCGATCACCGGGCGAGACCGTGGTGAAAGGAGGGGAGCTCTGCAGTGGCCGAGGATGGGCTCGGCGATGCAATCTGCCCCGCCTGCGGCGAAATACTGCCGGTCGGCGCAGGTTCTCGCTCGAAAGCGAGGGCGTTGTCCTGGCCCGGATTGAAGCAGACAGGCAGGCAGACAGGCTGCTTGACGGCTGACAGACAGACTGCCTGGCTGACTGAAACAGCCCGACAGGGGACGCACGGCACCCTCGCGGAGGCACACGCGTACGCTGCGAGGGCATCTCTCTCGATGGCGCGCTCGCCACGGAACCAGGCGTCCCCATTGTAGCTCGCGCTCGACGCAACCACGTGGGCTGGGCCAACCCGGGTGGGCGGCGGCCGAGAGATCGAGGGAGCGCATGTCGACGCGGGTGAGCCGGTCGTGCTACCTAGAATCGAGCGCCGCGATGCGCGCTGCCGAGGCCGAGGACGTGACCGCCGCGCACCATCTGCTCCTCCGGGTCGCTGTGATCGTCGTTGCCACGGCGACCGCCGCGACCGCGGGCGCGCGCCCGCCACGCCCCGCGCCGACGGCCTCGCTGGCCCACCCGCCGCGTCCCGCGGCAGCCCCCTCGCCAGGGCGCCCGCCACGCCCCGCGCCGCCCCCCTCGCCAGGGCGCCCGCCGCGCCCTGCGCCGGCCGCCCCGCAGGCCCTGTTGCCTGCGCCGGCCGCCCCGCAGGCGCCCCCGGCTTCGCCCGCCTCTCCGGCCTTGCCTGCCCCGGCTTCTCCCGAGCCCGCCGCCTGGCGCGCGCTCGTCGTGGGCGGCGGCCCGAGGCCGCCCATGAACCAGGTGGCCATCGAAGGCCACATCCGGTACTTCCAGTCGTTGCTTCCGGCCACGGCGGAGCGGCGCGTCCTCTTCGCCGACGGGCGCCGCGGCACGCGGAGCGTGCAGTTCCTCGACGGCGAGCAGACGCGCTATCGCGCGCCCAGGCTGCCGCGCATCGACGGGGCGACCACCCGCCCCGGGTTCGACGCGATCTGGCGCAGGTTCGTCCACGCGCGCCCCGCCGACCCGCTGCTGCTCTATTTCGCCGGCCACGGGAGCCCGGATCCAGGGCACGACCTCGACAACAACGGTTTCGACCTCTGGGGCGGCGGAGCGCTGTCCGTGCGCGACCTCGCTGCCCGCATGAAGGAGCTGCCCGCCGGCACCCCCGTCGTCCTCGTCATGGCCCAGTGCTACTCCGGCTCTTTCGCGAACCTCCTCTTCGAGGGCGGCCGACCCGACGGCGAGCTGGTCGAGCGCGACGTCGTCGGGTTCTTCGCGGCGACCCGGGACCGCCCCGCGTCGGGCTGCACACCCGAGATCGACGAGGCGGACTACACCGATTTCAGCAGCTTCTTCTTCGCCGCCCTCTCGGGCGTCGATCGCCTCGGGAAGCGCGTCGACGGCGCCGATTACGACCGGAACCAGCTCGTGGGGATGAACGAGGCGTTCGCGTACGCCCTCCTCCACCAGGAGACGGGCGATGTGCCGGTCGCGACGTCCGATGTGTTCCTGCGTCGCTACGTCAACAAGCCCGATCACGAGACCATGGCGACCCCCTATTCCAGGGTCCTCTCGTGGTCGACCCCGGCGGAGCGGGCCGCCCTCGAGGGGCTCTCGGACGCGCTGGGCCTCCATGGAGAGCACCGGCTCCGGGCCGCCTACCATCGCGAGTTCGGGCCCGGGGTGGGCAGGAGAGACGTCGAGGACGTGGACTCGGCCCACCGCCTGCGGTTCATCCGGCTCGCCAAGAGCGTGGTGCTCGCGCGGACGCTGCGGCAGAGCGGCAACCGCGCGCGGATCGAGCGCTTCGAGCGGCTGCGCGCCGCCGAGGCGCGCAATCCGCTCGTCGAGGTCAGGGCGGCGAGCCAGGCGCGACAGGTCAGCCGGCGGCGCGCAGCCCGGTGATCCAGGGCTGGCCTCGCCCGCCTGCCCCAGGTGCTATCGGACCATCGGACAGCCGCGCTCACCGCGGGGCGAAGCACCTGTCACGGCCCGCGCCTCTCGTCCCGCAGCATCGCGATCAGATCGGTCGAGCCGGGGTCGATTCCCATCTGTGTGAGCAGGGTGGTCACCTGACCGCGGTGATGGGTCTGATGATTGAAGAGGTGCCCGACGGACCACCAGAGCGGAGAGGTATAGACCGTCCCGCTCCGCGTGTACGTTAGGTCGCCCGCGAGCGCCCGCTCATCGATCTCGTGCACCCAGGCGAGGATGTCCGCGTCCGTCGTGGCCCGCTCGCGGGAGAGATCGCCGAAGTCCGCATAGAGCTCCTGCGAGAGCGCGGTGATCTCGATGGCCTTCCCGCTCGGATCGCGGGAGACGAACCGCTCCGCGTCGCCGGTGAAGCGCCCCATCCAGGTGCGGTCGGCGAGCAGGATATGGTTCAACGTGCCGTGGATCGACCGGAAGAAGGCCCCGCGATCGCGCTTGCGCTCCACGTCGTCGAGCTCGCCGACCAGCGCAAAGAGCTTGTCGTTCATCCACCGGTTGTAGCGAGCCAAGGCGCGGTACTGGTCGATCCAGCTCATGAGCGACTCCTCGTTGTTCGAGATCAGGCGCGGACGCTACCACGCCCGCCCGCGACGGCGAAACCTGGACAACAACGCCTCTATCGCCCGCGGCGTCACGGCCGGCGCGCACCCCGGACCGCGCGCCTCGGGCGCATCGCCGCCATCGCGCGCAGCCGTCGAGATCGCGCTTGCTCGGTCCGTTATGGCGGACTATTGTCCTCGATAACAGACGTGGTGCTCGGAGAGACATTCCATGCGGAGCCGTCTTTCGCCGATCTCCACCTCCTCTCACAAGGAGCCACGATGGTCAGCCTTTCGCTCGATTCAGCTGTCCTGGCCGAGACCTACGATCGCGTCAGCGATCGGCAGTTCAACCACGGGAAGCTGCTCATCGAAGATCTCCAGGTTTCCCCGGGCGAGCGCGTCCTCGACGTCGGGTGTGGGACGGGCCGGCTCGGGGCGTATGTCGCCGATCAGGTCGGCCCCTCCGGCTCGGTGGCCGGCGTCGATCCGCTGCCGCTCCGGGTCGAGCTGGCGAACGGGAAGCGCCGGCCGAACTTCCGCGCCAGCGTCGGCCAGGCCGAAGATCTCTCGCAGTTCGCCGCCGGGAGCTTCGATGTCGTGTTCCTGAACAGCGTGCTCCACTGGCTGCCCGAGAAGCTCGGCCCGCTGCGCGAGGCGCGCCGGGTGCTCAGGCGGGGAGGGCGCCTCGGCATCAGCTCGGCCGCCAGGGAGCGCCCGCACGAGTTCGAGCGGGTGATCGAGGGGGTGCTGTCGTCTCTCGGCCTGACCGGCACCGCGGAGACGCTCGGCAACACGACCTACAAGGTGACCTCGGACGACCTGACGAGCACACTCCTGCTCGCCGGCTTCGAGGATCCGAGGCTCCAGATCCGGTCCTTCACCGACCATTTCGCGGACACGGACGACGTGGTCGCGTTCTACCTGGCCAGCTCGTTTGGCAACTTCCTGTCCGACCTAGATCCAGCGGAAGCCGCGCGGGTCAAGGCAGCGCTCGCGGCCGAGCTCGAGCGCCGCCGCGCGCCGGAGGGGATCCGGCTGGAACGTCATCTGATCTTCGCCGTGGCGCGCGCCGACGGCTGACCGGCCGCACCCGGTGCTCGGCCACAGCTGAGCGCGCTCAGGCCTCGGTCTATCGTCCTGGATCGGTCAGCGGCAATCGCCGGAGCCTGACGCGGGTAAGGTCCGCTGTCGCCGCCGCGCCCGCAAGGAGCTCTGAGCCGCACACCGCGAGCACATCCAGGATCATCCTGGCACATGCCTCTCCGTTCAGTCGTTCTACCCGCAGCCTCAACACAGAAGGGGCGTTCGCGTCAGCAAGTGCGAGCAGTGTGTGAAAATCTGCATCGAGCGTCACGACCACCTGCTTCGATTGCCGGGCCTGTTCGAGGATCTCCTCATCGAGCGCGGCCCACATCCCGATCTCGGCTACATGGATCGCGTCGACGCCGGCCGCGCGTAACCGCGCTGCCGCCGAGCGCGGAAGCCCTTGATCCAGGAGCAATCGAAAGGTCGGCGTCATGCGCTCCGGGGCAGGTCGATGACCTCATCCCCGATCATGGCGGCGGCGAAGGCCAGGGCCTGCCGGATGTCCTCGTCGTCCAGCTCCGGGTAGTCGCGTCGCAGCTCTTCGCGGTCCGGATAGGTCGCCAGCACTTCCAGCACCCGCTTCACCGTCAGGCGAAGGTCCCTGATGCACGGCTGCCCGTTCATTCGGCCAGGGTGCGCGGTGATCCGGTCAAAATTTCGCATGGTCCGAGGATCTCCCGCGAGAGGATACACCGGCCGGGACGCGCCGTCCTCGCCTGACCCGGCGGGGGCTGGCAAGCTCGGCAACCAGCGGCCAGGGGCGACGGGCGGGCCGGCGCGAGCTTTCCAGAACCCCCTCCGAGGTGGCGCGCGTCGGTTGCCTGGCCGCGCGCGTCTGCGAGGATACGGCGCCGGCAGGGGTGGGGAGCCCGGTGAGCGCCCGCGCGCGCTCGACGAGGACCGAGGGGGCGCCGAGGAGCGCTGAGCCTGCCGCTCGGAGGGCAGGTGAGCGAACGACTCGACGTTGAGGTGCTGAGCCGCCGCGAGGAGCTCGAGGCGCTGCGGGAGCCGTGGAGCGCGCTGTGGCAGCGCTGCCCGGCGGCGACGGCGTTCCAGCGGCCGGAGTGGCTGATCCCGTGGTGCCGCGCGCTCGGGCCCGAGGAGGTGCTCGCCCTGGTCTTCCGGTCGGACGAGGGGCTCGTCGGCCTCGCGCCCCTCGCGGTTCACCGCATCGGCGGCGAGCGCGTCGTCGCGCTGCTCGGCGCCGGGATCTCCGATTACAACGATGTCCTGGCCGCGTCCGGGTACGAGCGCGCGGTCGCGGACGCGGCGCTCGCTTGCCTCGAAGAGCGCGCCGACGCGTGGGACGTCGCCGATCTCCACGACCTGCGCGCGTCGTCGCCGCTGCTCCTGGCCGAGGCGCCTCCCGGCTGGTCGGACGAGGTCGAGAAGCACGAGGCGTGTCCGGCGGTGACGATCCCCGAGGGCACCGGGCCGGACGAGCTGTTTCCGCCCGGGATGCGCGCGCGCGTCGCCCGCGCGCGGAAGCGGCTCGCGCGGGCCGGCGACCTGCGCCTCGACGTGGCCGACGCGGCGAGCGTGGACGAGCTGCTCGAGGCGCTGTTCGCCAACCACAAGGCGCGCTGGCGCTCGCGCGGCGAGGGGGGCGTGCTCGACGAGGCGCTCCGGCCGTTCCACCGCGAGGCCGCGCGCGCGCTGTGCGCGCCGGGCGCGCTGCGGCTCTTCGGCCTGCGGCTCGACGGGCGGATCATCGCGTCGCTCTACGGGTTCGCCGAGCGCGGCGGGCTCGCGTCGTACATCACCGGCTTCGATCCGGAGCTCGCGTGGTACAGCCCGGGGCTCGTGATGCTCGCCAGCGCGATCGAGCACGCGGCGCGCGAGGGCGCGCGGACCGTGGACTTCCTCCGCGGCCGCGAGCCGTACAAGTACGACTGGGGCGCCGTCGACCGCTGGACGTTCCGCCGGCGGCTGCGGCGCCGGGGCGGGCGCGGGGCGGGGCGGGAGGTCGGACAGGGCGAGGGCGCGGTGCAGGCCGTCATGTCCGGCGAGGCGTCGCCGGAGGTCGGCCTGGTGCGGCTTCTCGGCGCCGCGGGGGACCTCGAGGCCGCCGCGGGCGCGATCGACGCCGCGCGGCTGGCGGCAGAAGAGGGGGAGCGGGCGGCGCGCCTCGAGGCGCTGCGCCGCTGCCTGGACGAGCGGCGCGCCGGGTGCGCGACCGTGGCGGCGATGCTGGGCGCGCACCGGGGCGCGCGCGTCGCCGGGGGGGACGCGCGGGGAGCCTGTCACTCCACCGCGCGGCTGTTCGACGAGCTCTGCGAGCGCTCGGAGGAGGCGAGCGTCGCTGCGTACTCGCTCGGCGATCCGGAGCTCCTCGAGCGGGCGACGCGGGAGGTGGTCGAGCTCCTCGAGCGGTGGGGCGCGATCGGGGAGGACCGCGCGATCCTGCAGATCGGCTGCGGGATCGGCCGCTTCGAGGCGGCGCTCGCGCCGAGGGTGCGCGAGGCGTGGGGGCTCGACGTCTCGCCGCGCATGATCGAGGCCGCGCGCCGCCGCTGCGCGGGGCGCTCGAACGTCGTGCTCGCGGTCTCGTCGGGCGTCGATCTGGGCGACGCGCCGTCGGCACGCTTCGATCTCGTGTACGCGGTCGACTCGTTCCCGTACATCGTCGCCGCGGGCCCGGAGGTCGTGGATCGGCTCGTCGCGGAGGCGCGCCGGGCGCTGCGGCCGGGCGGGGAGCTCGTCGTCCTGGGCTACTCGTACCGCGGCGACCCGGCGCGCGACGCGGCCGACGTCGCGCGGCTCGCGGCCCGCCACGGGTTCGACGTCCTCACGAGCGGCGAGCGGGTGTTCTCGCTGTGGGACGCGCGGGCGTACCGGCTGCGGAAGATCGAGCAGCGGTGAAGGGCGCTCGAACCGCGACGTCACGAGGGAGATCGACGCGAGGCCGACCGTGGAGGAGGCCTGTTGGAATCCCGCCGTCCTGGAGGTTCAGCGAGGAAGAATCGCTCGCTTGTACACGTAGCAATCGACACAAGGTGCTTGCCATGAAGACATCGATCCACGGTGCGTTCGCTCTCCTCCTGAGTTGTCTGACCCTGCCTGCCTGTGCCGCCGTCGAGCTCAGCCCGGGCGCCGAGCGGGTCATCGTCACCAAGCAGCCGGCCCCGCAGGGGTGCCGGTTCCTGGGGACGGTGATCGGAGAGCAGGGCGGCTCCCTGTCTGGAGCGTTCACCAGCAATGCGAACCTGCAGGAGGGCGCGGTCAACGACATGAAGAACAAGGCCCATGGCCTGGGCGGCAACTACGTGGTCCTGGAGAACACGAACGCCGGGACCACCATCTCCGGCGACCGAGGCAACATCTCCGGCCAGCAGACCGACGTCACCCACATGGGCAACGCGTACAGCTGCCCGCCGCAGCTCGTCGGTCTGTAAGACGCCCCGATCCCGCGAGGTCGCTGCGGCGATGGTCCGCGGCGCGAGGCTCCCGAAGGCGCCGCCGGCGGGAGCCTCGTTTCCTCTGGCCGCGCGGCCCGTCCGGCCGCCTCCGAGGAGGCGCGCTCGACCAGGAGAGCCCGCTCGAAACGGTCCGACCGCAACGCGGCGGGCCGGAGCTCATCCAATGTCGACGAAGGGCCGGTGGAGCGTCGCCTCGGCGGGGTGCCCGCCGGTCGACCGTGCGGCCTGCGCCAGCCGTCGGGATGGCTCCACGGTCGGGCGCGGCCCCCGCCGCGCCCCGATCCGCGCCGAGGGGGCCTGCCGCAGGGGGAGATGAAGAGATGGAGATGTCGTTGTCCAGGCGTACGGCCGCAGAGTTTCTCGGAACGTTCTGGCTCGTGCTCGGCGGCTGCGGGAGCGCCGTGCTCTCGGCCGCGTATCCCAGGCTGGGGATCGGCTTCCTGGGCGTGGCGATCGCGTTCGGGCTCTCCTTCCTGACGATGGCCTACGCGGTGGGCCACATCTCGGGCGCGCACTTCAACCCCGCCGTCACGCTCGGCCTGATCGCCGGCGGGCGCTTTCCCGCGCGAGACCTCCTGCCGTACGTCCTCGCCCAGATCGCCGGCGCCATCGTCGCCGCCGGGATCCTCTATGCGATCGCCAGCGGCGCCGCCGGGTTCACCGTGCACGCAGGGTTCGCGTCGAACGGCTATGGCGGGCGCTCGCCCGGCGGATACTCGCTCTTCGCGAGCCTCCTGGCCGAGATCGTCCTCACGTTCGGCTTCGTGATGGTGGTCCTCGGCGCGACCGAGCACGGCGCGCCGCGCGGGTTCGCGCCGATCGCCATCGGGCTCGCGCTCACGGTGGTTCACCTCATCGGGATCCCGGTCACGAACACGTCGGTCAACCCGGCGCGCTCCACCGGTCCTGCCCTGTTCGTCGGCGGAGGGGCGCTGTCTCAGCTGTGGCTGTTCTGGCTCGCCCCGCTCGCCGGCGGCATGCTCGCGGGCGTCCTCTATCCGGTGCTCGTGGGCCCGAGGCCGAGCCGGGCCGTCGTCACGTCGCCGCCGGTCATCTGAGGCGACCGAGAGAGGGGAGGACGCCGACGGCGGGGATCAGGCCGGCCCTGCGCCCGGCTCCCCGGCCTCGGCCTGCCGATCCCCGGCGGCGGCCAGCGCGTCCTTCGGCGAGATCCGCTCGATGAGCAGCGCCGCTCCCGCGCCCAGGAACGTCACCCCGACCTGCAGCACGTACAGCCAGAACACCGCGGCGGATCCGGGGCCGACCACGTCGCGCGGGGAGATGTACATCGACAGCCCGGCGTAGACCGAGATCTGGAACGCGCCGAAGAACCCGGGCGCGTTGGGCACGAGCACCCCGAGCGCGAGCACGCCCATCACCACGCACGCCTGGCCGAAGGTGAGCCCGGTGACGCCCGCGCCCCGGCACACCATCCAGATGCCGGCCGCATTGACGGCCCAGTACACCACCGTGACCGCCAGGAACGGGCCGGTGTAGCGGAAGCGGGGCAGGAAGCGCAGGCCGTCGGCCACGTGCTCCACGCGGTCGGCCAGCCAGACGCCGAGCCGCGGCGAGACAAGCCCGACGACCCGCTCGGTGGTGCGGCGGGCCCAGGCGCGCCGCCAGTAGAACACCCCCATGGTCACGAAGCCGGCGAAGAAGACGGCGAGCGCGGTGTACGCGGCGCCGGGGACCACCGCCGCCGAGACCTGCAGCTCGCCGATGCGGTCCGGCAGGGGGTCGAGGGGCCTCGCGATCTGCAGCGCGGCGAAGAGCAGCGCGCTCAGGTAGAGGCCGTCGAGCACCCGCTCGGCGCCCACGCTGCCCGTGGCCGCCCAGCCCGAGATGCCGCCCTGCTGGCGGATGAGCGCGGGGCGCACCAGCTCGCCCATGCGGAAGGGCAGGAGCAGGAGCGCGCCGTAGCCGATGAACGAGACGGTGAGCACCCGCCGCATCGACACCGGGCGCAGCGGCCGGAGCAGCCAGTACCAGCGCATCGCGCGCAGGGTCAGCACGAGCAGCCACACCGCGCCGTAGGCCACGGGGACCCACGCGGGCACGCGCGCGAGGTGCTCGGCCGCCGGCACGACAGGCAGGGTGCCGGCGCGCATCAGCCAGACGAAGCAGCCCGCGACGACGAGCGATCCGAGGAGCCCGAGCGCGCGGCGCCGGGCGAGGTTGCCGGCTGCCGGTGTGGCGCGCGGGGCGCGCGCGTCGCCCTCGTGGACCGGGGCCGGCTCAGCCATCGGCGCCGCTGCCCGCGCGGTCCGCGTCGGCCCGGGCCGGGGCGCCGCGGTCCTCGTGCGCGCCGCCTTGCTCCCCGGGCCGCGGGCGCCGCACAAGGAACATCGGCCGGTGCTTCACCTCGTCATAGATCACCGCCACGTAGAGCGCGATGACCCCGACGCTGGTGAGCAGGAGCCCGCCGAGGATGAGCTGGAGCAGGATCACCGTGGTGAACCCGCTGAGCGCCTCGCCGTCCAGGTAGCGCCACAGGGTCTGCGCGCCGAGCCCGGCCGCGAACACCAGGGTGCCGAAGCCCATGGCCGTGACCATCTTCAGCGGCAGCGCCGAGAAGGCGATGAGGTTGCGGATGGAGTAGCGGATGAGGCCGACCAGCGACCATTTGGTGGTGCCGTGCAGGCGCTCGGCCACGGTGAAGGGGATCTCGGTGGTCCGGAAGCCCACCCAGGTCACGAGGCCCCGGAAGAAGCGGTTGCGCTCCGCGCATTGCATGAGCGCGTCGACCACCTGGCGGTCGATCAGCTTGAAATCGGAGGCGCCCCGGAAGTCGCCCCGCGCCGCGCCGGCCATGAGCGCGTTGAACACCCAGGTCATCATCCGGTAGACGAGGCTCTCGCGCGCCCGCGTCTCCTTGACGGCGCTCACCACGTCGTAGCCCTCGGCCCAGAGCTCGACCATGCGCGCGATGAGCGAGGGCGGGTGCTGCAGGTCGGCGTCCATGAAGATGAGCGCGCGGCCCCGGGCCTCGCTCAGGCCGGCGGCCATCGCCGCCTCCTTGCCGAAGTTGCGCGCGAGCGGCACCGGGCGCACCCGCGGATCCGCCGCGGCCGCGGCCAGGAGCCGCTCCAGGGTGCGGTCGCGGGAGCCGTCGTCCACGCAGACGAGCTCGTAGCTCCGGCCGATCTTGTCGAGGTGCCCGCGCACCACCTCGAGGCTGTGCTCGATGGCCGGCTCCTCGTTGTAGACGGGGATGACGACCGAGATGTCCACGCTCACCGCCGCGCCCTCCGCCGGCTAGCCCGGCCGCCGCGCGACGACCTTCATGCCGTGGCCGCGATCGGCGAGGCGGCCGGCGAAGTACACAGCCGCCAGCACCGAGTTCACCAGCGGACCCTGCCGCATCTCCGCCGAGCGGAAATTCTCCCAGAGCAGCGGGTCGGGATCGATCGCCAGCACCTCGTAGCCGGTGTCCTCGAGCAGCGCGCGCATGGCCCGCTCGGTGAAGAAAAAGAAATGCTCGGCGTGGTAGATCTTGAGCACCGCGTCCTTGTAGCGGCCGCCGCTCAGCTGGTAGCTGAGGTCGGCCACCTTGTAGAACGGCGAGCGGAGCGTGGGCGTGCGCAGGAAGAGGGTCCCGCCTGGCCGGAGCATCTCGCGCATCGCCCGGAGCGGCGACACCACGTCGTCGAAATGCTCGATGACGTCCATCATCGTGATGGCGTCGAGCGAGCCGCGCAGCCTGTCGAGGAGCGACTCCACCGGCCCGCACAGCGCCCGGTCCTCGCCGAGCAGCGCCGCGGCCTTCCGGCAGGCGTCCTCGGAGATGTCGCAGCCGAGCGCGTCGTAGCCCGCCTCGCGGAGCTGGGCCGCGAACTGGCCGGTGGAGCAGCCCACGTCGAGCACCCGGCCCGACGGGGCGTAGCGCTTCAGCACGCCGACGCGCTCCTGGTTCTCCTTGCGGTACGCCTCGGCGCGCCGCGTGTCCTCCTCGCCGCCCATCCGCTCGTGGTACTCGGAGCGGTAGAACGCCGCGATCTTCTCGCGCGGCGCCGGCAGCCGGAAGCGCAGGCCCGAGGCGGGGCACTCGAAGATGCGCGCCTCGCTGGTGCGCACGCCCCACGACGACTCCACGCCCTCCTCGGCCTGCACGTCGAGGAAGACTCGCGCCCGCACGCCCGAGAAGGAGGGAATGGGGCAGGTGGGCGCCTCCACGGACCCAGAGGATCCGAAGGAACGGCGGCTTCGGAGCAGCTCCGCGATCACGGCCGGAACTTGGCCGAACCCGCCGCGCGCTGTCAAGACATCACGCACGCCTCGTGTCACCTGTGCTAGGGCTCGCGCCGCGAGATGGGGACCAAGATGGGGACCGGGCCCGGTGCACCCGAGGCCGACATGGCCGGGGATGACGAGATCACCGCCGGCGCAGACGGCGGGGAGAGCTCCGGCGCGGAGGGCGCAGACGGCGGGGAGAGCTCCCCGCGCGCCGCCGGGCCCGAGGCCGCCGCGCCCGCGGCCGGGCCGGCGCGGCCCTCGCCGCGGCAGAGGCTCGCGCCGCTCCTCCCCGAGCTGCCGGCCGCGCTCATCGCGCTCGTCATCTCCGTCTGCTTCGGGCTGAGCTACGGCGTCAATTACGGCGCCAGCAACCAGACGGCGTACATGCTGGGCGCCCTCCGGCTGCTCGACCCCAGCGTGCTCACGAAGGACTGGTACGCGACCGGCCCGGCCAACTACCACCCGGCCTTCTCCTACGTGGGCTGGCTGCTGCTCGCCATCGACCGCGGCGGCGCGGCGGTGGGCTGGGGCCTCGTGGTCACCGCGACGCTCGGCGCCCTGTGCGTGTACTGGCTCGCGGCCGAGCTGCTGAAGGACCGGCGCCTCGCGCTGGCCACCTTCCTGCTGGTGATGGCGATCGCCTTCGTCACCCGCACCGACAGCGTCGCGTCCAGCTACATCTTCGATTTCATCCTGCAGCCCTCCACCCTGGGCAGCCTCTTCCTCCTCGCGGCGCTGCCTCCCCTCGTGGCAGGTCGCACCCTGCTCTCGGGCGTGTTCCTCGGTCTGAGCGGGCTGTTCCACGCCAATTACCTCGTCCTCGGGATCGGCACCTTCGGCCTCGCCCAGCTCCTGCTCGGCTGGAGGGACGGCTGGAAGGGTCTGGCGCGGCGCATCGCCATGCAGGTCGGGCCGGCCATCGCGGTGTTCCTGCTCCTCTCCCCGCTCATCCTCCGCTCGGTGCGCTCGCCGGACGCGGCGTTCGCGCAGGAGATCCTCTTCAACATCCGCTCGCCGCACCACTACGCGCCCAGGACTTACAAGGGTAATTTCTTCCCGGTGGCGGCGTGGCAGATGTTCGGCCTCGGCGCCGGCGGGTGGCTCTTGCGCGGCCGGGAGGGGCGCGGGCGCCGCCTCGGCGCGGTGGTGCTCGCGATGGCGATCGTCATCTGGACCGGGACGCTGCTCACCACCTGGGTGCAGATCCCGCGCGTCGCGCAGCTCTTCGTGTGGCGCTTCGCGCCGTTCCTCGACCTCCTCATGCAGCTGCTCGCCTGCGCGGCCTCGGCGAGCATCGCGGCCCGCCCCTCCCTCTTCCGGCGCATCCCGTCCGCGGGCCTCGCGCTGACGCTGGGCGGCTTCGTCGCCCTGGCCATGTTCGACAAGGAGGGGGATCTGGCGCCGCCGCTCCTGCTGGCCCTCGCGCCCGGCGCCGCGGGCGCCCTCGTCGGCGCGGCGGCGTCGCTGCTCGAGCGCCGGGGCGTCGGTCTCGCCCCGGCGCGCGCATTTCTGTTGCGCTTCGGCGCTTATGCGCTCGTCGCCTACGCGGCGTTCGCCTGCCTCCGCTTCGGCGTGCCCAAGGTGAGGGGCTACGAGGAGCGGTCCAACGTGATCAAGGGCATGCGCGGGCCCGAGGCCGATATGTACGCCTGGATCCGCGCCAACACCCCGAAGGACGCGGTGTTCCTCACGCCGCCGCAGCTGGAGCGCTTCCGGCTCCTCGGCGAGCGCGCCATCGTGGTCGACTGGAAGGGCAGCGCCTACGTGCCCAGCGAGCTGGTGGAATGGTACCGGCGGCTGGAGGACGTCTCCGGGCGCAAGGGCTTCCGGCGCTCGGACGACCTGGCCGACGGCTACGGGGATCTCGACGCCGCCCGGCTCGACCCGCTGCAGAAGAAATACAAGTTCGATTACGTGGTGGTGGGCCGCGGCCGGCAGAGGGATCTGCCCGGCAAGGTCGTCTATCAGAATTCGCGCTTCGTGATCCTCGACCTCGCCGGCTGAGGCGTGATCGGGACTTGATCGGAACTTGAAGCTCGCCGCGGGTCGCGTAGCGCCTGGGCTACGCGCCGAACCGGTCCCACGCGAGCTTGACCGTGAGCGTGAGGCCGAGCGCGACGACGAACCACCGCACCTTCCTTGGCTCGATGCGGCGGGCGACCACGGCGCCGGCGAGCGAGCCGATCACCGCCGCCGCCATCATGATCGGCGTGGCGACCGCGTCGACCGCGCCCGCGAGCAGGAACGCGAGCGCCGCCACGCCGTTGATCAGGCTCGCGAGCACCGTCTTGATCCCGTTCAGCCGGTGGATGTCCACGTCGCCCGCGAACGAGGAGAGCAGCGCCAGCATCATGATGCCGATGCCCGCGCCGAAGTAGCCGCCGTAGACGCTCACGAGGAACTGGAGCAGGAACACGACCCACGGCCGGGAGGGCAGCGCGAAGCGCTCCGCGCCGGGGTCCGCGCCGTCCTTCGCGGAGGGCTTCGCCGGGCGCAGGTTCTGCCAGAGCAGGAGCAGCGTCGCGACGAGCACGAGGCCCGGCACCGCGGCGTCGAACACGCGCTGCGGGGTCACGAGCAGGAGCGCCGAGCCCACGACGCCGCCGAGCAGCGACGGCAGGAACAGGACGCCGAGGACCCGGTAGTCCCGGGAGAGCTCCCGGCGGTACGCCCACGCCGACGCGAGCGACGCCGGCGTGAGCGCCACGGCGTTCGTCGCGTTCGCGGCGAGCGGGGGCAGCCCCGCCGCGATCGCAGCGGGGAACGACACAAGCGTGCCGCCCCCGGCCACCGCGTTGATGGCGCCGGCCACGGCGGCGCCGCCGGCGAGGAGTGCCGCTCTGGTCAGATCCACGGCGCGAGATCGCCCGAGCCCCGCCGGCCTGTCAACCGCCGCGCCGCCGCCTGCGCGCCGCCGGCCGCGCCGCGCTTGAGCGGGCGGGCGCGGCGCCCCTAGGATGGCGTCGCGGCCGACACCGGCGGTCGCTCCTCCTCGAAGAGCCGAGCGACATGCCGCGATCCTTCCCGCACCTCCCCGCCGCGCTGCTCTCCGCCATGGCGTGCGGCGCGCTCGCTCCAGCGGCCGCCGGCGAGGGGCAGCCCGAGCGCGCGCGCGTCTGGGTGGCCGACGACGGCACGCGCGTCCGCCGGGAGGACGTCGGCCTGCCGCTCTCGCGCGGCGAAGGAAACGCGGTCTTCCGGCCCGGCGAGCCGATCCGGCTCGGCGCGCTCCGCGCGGAGGTCGTCGCCTTCCAGATCGTCGTCGAGGCCGGCGCCGAGCCCGTGCGCGGCGTCACGGTCGAGCTCTCCGCGCTCGGCCCCGCGGCCGGCCCGGGCGCGCCGGCCAAGGCGCCGCAGGCGCTGCAGCAGCCCGCGCAGGGGCAGGGAACGGCGCCCGCGGGGGCGATCTCGATCCGCCGCTTCGTCGAGCACTACGTCGAGATCACCCGGCGCTCGCGCAACGAGCAGCGCCCCCGGGAGTCGCTCGGGTGGAGCCCCGCGGCGCGGCCGCCCGACGACCTGCACCTCGGGTTCCTCCCCGACGCGCTCATCCCGGTCGAGCTCGCGCCCCCCTGGGCGCCGTACCCGTTCGAGGTCGGCGCGCGCGAGACCCGGGCGGTCTGGATCGATCTCCACGTCCCGGAGGGCGCCATCCCCGGCGCTTACGAGGGGAGGGTGGTGGTCGGATCGGCGTCGCACGGCGAGCTCGCGTCGCTCGATCTGAGGCTCGACGTCGCCCCGGCGACGCTGCCGTACGGCGCGGTCGACTTCATCGCGTTCTACGACGTCGACGAGGTCGCCGCGCGGGTCGGCGACGGGCCCGCCGTCGAGCAGCAGCTCTGGCAGCTGCTGCACGAGCACCACGTCGACGGCTTCGCGTCGGTCCAGAGCCCCGCCGAGGTCGAGCGGCTGCGCGCGGCGATCGACGGCTCGCTCTTCACGGAGGCCCACGGCTACCGGGGGCCGGGCGCGGGCGTGCCGCCCGCGGCGGTGGCGCTCGGCGCCTATGGCGGCTTCGGCGATCCCGGTGAAGCGGCCCTCCACCGCGTCGAGGCGGTCGCGGATCTCCTCCCGCCGGCGGTGGACGACGTGATGCTCTACGCGATCGACGAGCAGTGCGAGAGCCCCCGCGGGCCCGGCTGGCGCAGGCTGATCCGCGGCTCGCGCCTGTCGTCGCGCGTCCTCGTGGGGCACTCGTGCGGCGAGGTCCCTCCGGTGGAGCAGGACGTCGACCTCGTGCTCACGCCGGCGAACCGCTTCGACTCCACGTGGGCGCGGGCCGCGCGCGAGGCGGGCAAGCGGCTCTGGGTGTACAACGGCGCGCTGCCGCGGACCGGCACGTTCATGATCGACGCGCCGCTCACCGGGCTCATGGCCGACGGCTGGATCGCGGCCTCCCACGAGGTGGACCGCTGGTTCCTGTGGGAGACGGCGTTCTGGCACGACGGCAACCGCGGCGGCCGAGGGCCCATCGACCCGTTCACGGTCGCCGAGAACTTCCACAACCGCGACGGCGACGCGTGCCTCGGCGACGGCATGCTGCTCTATCCCGGGACGCAGCGGGGCGCGTTCTCCTCCCGATCCGTCGGCTTTCCCGGCGTGCTCCCCTCGATGCGCCTGAAGAGCCTTCGCCGCGGGATCCAGGACGCCGGCTACATCGCGCTCGCGAGGTCGGCGTCGCCCGGCGCGGTGGACGCGATCGTCAAGGAGGTGATCCCGGCCGCGCTCGACGAGGCGCTCGACAGCGCCCCCGCCGCGTGGAGCGCCGACGGCGCCCCCTTCTTCAGGGCGCGCTCCGCGCTGCGCGCCTTGATCCCGGCCGGCGCCTCGCTCGACGCCGCCGGCGCCCGCCGCGCGCTCGCCGAGGCGGCGGCGGCGCGCCGCGCGCTCGTCCCGCTCCCCCGCGCGGGCGGCGAGGCAGACGGCGCGGGACAGGCCAGCCCCTGGCCGCTCGGCCGGTGGAGCACGACGGCGCGGCTCATCGCCGCCGCCGCGCTGGGCGCCGCCGTGCTCGCGCTGGCCATCGGGCTCTACCGCCGTGGGAAGCCAGGGCGGGGGGCCGAGGGGCGCTGACCGGCGTACGCCTCACTCGCCTGCCTGGCGGCTGAGTCCGTATCCCACGAATCTGCACCCCGCTCTGATTGTGAAGAGGTTCTATCGCCGGCGGGCCGAGCAGCGTTTTGGGCTCGTCGAACTCAGGATGACTGCTGGATGATGAGCTGCTGCGTCGCCCTGCGCTCGCCCACGACGGCGACCACCGTCTCGGAGGCGAACCCCGCCGCGCCCTGCGACGTGCGGCGGATCGTGCCGAGCAGCGCGAGCCAGCCGATCTGGCTGCTCGAAAGGGCGCGCTCGCTGATTCCGTCCATGCGGACCAGCGCCTTGCGCGCGACCCGGAACACGCTGCGATCGACCCCCTCGATCAGGTCGAGCGTGGCGCCGAGCCGCTCCTGCGTCTCGACGCGCACGTCCTCGAGGAAGCCGAACCCCGCGCGCACGATCTCCTCGACGACGCCCAGGCTGCCATCAACCCAGGTGTAGATCAGGCCCTCTTGCGGAATGCTGAGCTTCGCGCGATCAGAACCATTGCTGCCGGACGCGGCCTGGCCGGAGATGCTCTCGTTCATCTCGAACCCCCTTCCTCAAAATGGCTCGCAGGCCATTCGCCTGCTGCGAACCCACTATCAACAACCGAGTTCTCGGATGGGTTATCACAGCGCAACAATGGCGTGAACTCTTTCTTTGTCACCCCGTCATCGCGATCGCGCCCTCTGGCGCTCTGGTTGGTTGCGTCCGTTGCGTCCGTTGCCTCTTGCGTCCGTTCCCGGAGCCAGACGTGCCGCGCGGCGTGAGGCCGTGGCGACGGCCTTCCAGGCGTCCTGCCGAATCCGCTCTGCCTCGGTAAATTCGCCGAAAACACGCGATAAATGGCCAGCGCGTCGGAGACGTAAGCTGGCGGCCACCGGAAGATCCTTGGTCCTTGGCAGGCGCGCCGCGGCTGGGTACGGTCCCGCGGTGCCCACGAGGCCCACGAAGATCGAGCGATTTCTGAGGGGAACCACCTTGTCCACGCTGCTTGCCGCCTCCTGCGTCTCCGGCGCACCGCACGGCGAGGCGCCCTCCGCGCCGCCACCCGCCGAGCTCCTGGCCTTCGATTTGCGAGAAGGCCTGATAGACAACCACTTCTTCCGTCGTGGTCATATCGCCGCCCATCTCTTGACGACCTCGGGTGGTTCGCCGCGGCTCATCGTCGCTTTTCCGGCGGGCAACATGGGAATCGCTGTGTGGTTCGATTCTCTGCCCGCGCCGGTCGATCTCTCGGTGGAGGGGGACGTCGCTGGCGTGGAGCGCGTAGAGCGCGTGGATCGCGTGGAGCGGCCCGGCGTCATGCGCGGCGTGTCGGCGCTCCTCGCGAGCGCGGCGCCGGCGCTGCGTGTCCATCGGGTGCTCCTCGGGAGCGTCCGTACGCTCCGCGACGTGGGGCGTGACGCCGAGGTTCCGGCCTGGCTACGGAACGACGTCGAGGCGTTCGCCTCGCCGCGGGGCGCGGCGATCGCCGTGCGGCGCACCACGCTGGACGGCGAGCACCACCTCGAATTGCTCATCGAGCCGCAGGACGGCACGACGGCCGCGCTCGGGGACGACGGCCGGATCGAGCTGACGGCGGGGCCGAGCGGCCTCCGTGTCCGGGTGACGGCGCTCTCGGACGAGGCGCCGCTCACGCCGGTGCCCCTCGAGGAGCTCGTGACGGAGCGCGCCAGCGACGATCTGCGCCACCGCCAGGCGCTCGGCTTCCTCGCGTACCGGGAGAAGCTGCTGGCCGGGTCCTGGCGTTTCCTCACGTACTTCGGCCGGGACACGTTGCTCGCGGTGAGGATGCTCCTGCCCGTCCTCGAGCCGGCGGTGGTCGAGGCGGGCATCGGCTCGGTCCTCGATCGGCTGAGCCTGGCCGGCGAGGTCGCGCACGAGGAGGCGATCGGCGAGTACGCCGCGCTCATGCACCTCGATTCGCGCATCCCCGGGCCGCTGCGCGAGCCCATCTACGATTACAAGATGATCGACGGCGACTTCCTCCTCGCGCCGGTCGCCGCCGAGTACCTCCTCGGCACCGCGGCCGGCCGGGAGCGCGCGGCGGAGTTCCTGTCGCGCAGGACGCCGCGGGGCGACACGTACGCGGAGGCGCTCGCGCGGAACGTGTCGCTCGTGCTCCACCTCGCCGCCCCGTTCGCCGAGACACGGGATCCGATGAAGCTGGTCGGGCTCAAGGCGGGCACGAAGGTCGGCGAGTGGCGTGACAGCGAGCAAGGCCTCGCGGGCGGCCGGATCCCCTACGACGTGAACGCCGCGCTGGTTCCGGCCGCGCTCCGCGCGTCGGCGCGGCTGCTCGCGAGCCCGCTGCTCGGCGCGGACGCGGAGCGCGCCGGCCGGGCGGAGCGGCTCGCGCGCGCGTGGAAGGACGCCGGCGTGTTCTTCCATGTGGAGCTGCCGGAGGACGAGGCCAGGCGCCGCGTGTCGTCCTATGCGGAGTCGCTGGGCCTGGACGCGGCGCCGGCGCTCGCGTCGCTCTCGGGGCCGCTCTCGTTTCCTGCCGTCGCGCTCGACGGCGAGGGCAAGCCGATCCCCATCATGCACTCCGACGACAGCTTCGTCATGCTGTTCACGGACCCGCCGCCCGCTGCGCTGGAGGAGATCGCGGGCCGCCTGATCCGCCCGTTCCCGGCCGGCCTGCGGACGCCGGTGGGGATCCTCGTCGCGAACCCCGCGTTCGCGCAGGATCCGGCGCTCTGGAGGGAGTTCACCGCGGCCCACTACCACGGGACGGTCACCTGGTCGTGGCAGCAGGCGATGCTCGCCGCGGGCCTCGAGCGGCAGCTCGGCCGCGGCGATCTGCCGGCCCGCGCGCGGGGCGCGCTGGAGCGGGCGCGGAGCGCGCTCTGGGAGGTCATCGCGGCGACGCGCGAGGCGAGCACCCGGGAGCTCTGGAGCTGGGCCTTCGAGGGCGGCTGTTACAAGCTGGTGCCCTTCGGCGCGGAGCGATTGCACCACGACGAGTCGAATGCGGTGCAGCTCTGGAGCACCGTGTACCTCGCGGTACGCCCCTGAGCCGAGCGGCGCCTCGCCCTCAGGCCTTCGCGCCGGCGATCAAGTCCATCAGCGATCGCCGCTCCCCGCCTCGATCGGGCCCTTCATTCCCCCCCAGCTCGACGTCCGGCCGGATCCCCGTCCCGTGGATCGGCTCTCCGCCCGGCAGGACCATCCTCGCGGCCGGCGCGAGCACCGGCGCGCGATCCTCCGGATCCGCCGCGACCTTCAGCGCCGTCCCCTTTCCGTACGTGCGCTCGCCCGCCACCACCGCCCTCCCGTGCCACTGGAGGCAGCCGGCGAAGAGCTCCGCCGCCGACGCCGTCCCGCCATTCACCAGGATCCACAGCGGCACACGGCACGGATCGCGGTGGCTCGACCGGTACGCGATCTCGTCGCCGTCCGCGTCGATCGCCCTCCCGAGGACGCTCCCCGGCTCCAGGAAGTCGCCCGCGAGCTCGAGAAAGGCCGTCAGCTCCCCACCGGGGTTGTCCCGCAGATCCAGCACGAGCGTCTCCAGCCCTTCGGCCTCGAGCGCCCTCACCGCCGTGTGGACCCGGGCGGGCACGTCCAGCGAGAAGGTGCGGATCTTCACGTACCCGACCCCCGGCTCGAGCTGGACGCTCTCGACGGGCGACGCGCCGCCGCACGGGTGGAGCGACGCGACCAGCGCGTCCAGATCGGCCAGCATCGGGGCGCCGGCGGGCCGCTCGCCCCCGGCGGTGCCCGCGTTGTACGTGATGAAGACGTTGGTCACGCTCGGCAACACCTGGACGCCGATGAAGCAGTTGTAATTGTTGCCGGACCTCGGAGAGAGCAGCGATGTGGCGGGGGCATAGTTGACGAAGACCCGCACGTTGCCGAACGTGTACTGGCCTGTTCCCATGAAGGTCCAGTGCAGCGTGCCCAGCCAGTCGCCCATCGTGAGGATCGCGCGCGCCAGGAGGCTCAGCGCAGGCCCCATCGAGAACCACACGTTGAACGAGAACGGGAATTTCACCGCGTTCGGGTCGAAATTGGGGAACGGGAACGGGCCGAACGCAGGCGACAGGCACACGTCGGGGTAGCCGGCGCTCATGCCGGTACACTTGTTGTTTGCAGGGAGCATCGCGCCGGCCTCCTATCCCAAGAGGATCTGCTTGCCGTTCACCGTGACCGTCTCCTCGGTCAGGATCGTCGCGTTCTTCGCCTTCGTGAACGCCGTCTTCTCCACGACCGTGTGCGACTCGCTCGCTTGAACGCTCAGCAGCGCGCTCACCCGCTGGACCATCGAGGTGAACCTCTGGACCACGGCGTCGGCCACCATCCGGATCTTGCCCGCCTGCACCTCGAGCTCCGGCCCTCGGATCGAGACGCCCTTGTCCCCGGACAGCGAGAGCTCTCCGTCCCTCGCGTGCACCGCCACGTCCCCCTGGAGCGACAGCACCGTCCGACCCGCGCCGTGGAGCACGCCGATGGCGTAGTAGCGCTCCTCCCTGCCGATGACGAGCAGCGTGTCGCCCACGGCGGGCTCGTAGGGCAGCGCGAGCGCCATCTCGACGGCGACCGGCTGGCCGCCCGGCAGCTCCACCGCGATCGCGCCCCCCTCCGCCGCCGTGACCCGGCCCGGGCCCAGGTACTCCCTCGGGAGCGCCGCGGCGCCCTCCTGCCCGGCGCCGTCAGCCGCCGAGGCCCCGTCCCGCGGGAGGCCGATCCGCAGCACGTCCGCGCCGCGCGGGCCGTGCGCGCCGTGCGCCCGAGGCGCATGCTCCTCGCCCGCCGGCGCATCCACCCGCACGGCCGCCGCGCGATCGCTCTCCTTCATGGCTCCCATCGACATCGCTCCTCCTTCATTGCGAGCGCCGCTCGGGCGGCATCCATGCTTCGGCCTCCAGGCGATCCACGTCCGTGCGCCTCGCCGTGGCGAGGTTGGCGTCGAGATAACGTGTCTTCTCGTCGCGGACGTGGTGCAGGTTCGCCCAGTGCAGGTCCGCGCCGGTGAAGTCGGCGCCCGAGATGTCCGCGTGGGAGAGATCGGCGTGGTGCGCCTTGACCCCCACAAACAGCGCGTCGGCCGCGCGGACCTCGTGCATCACCGTCTCCCGGATGTCGGCCCCCGCGAGGTTCGCCCCCGAGAGATCGGCCTTCACGAAGATCGCATTGCGGAGCATCGCCTGCGTCAGCCCGGCGCCGGCGAGCACGCCCTCGCCGAAGAAGGCGGCCTTCGCCATCGCGCCCGCCAGCGAGGCCTGCCGCAGGTTCGCCCCCTTGAAGTTCGCGTTCGCCAGGATGGCGCCGTCGAGGCGCGTCCGCTCCAGGTTGCACGAGGTGAAGTCGCAGTTCGACAGGTTGCACCCGGAGAGGTCCATCCCCGAGAGGTTCCCGAGCGCGAAGAAGCACCGCGAGATGGTCAGCCCGGAGAGCGACACCCGCGTCAGGTCCACGCCGGAGAAGTCCACGCAGTCGAAGATCGCCTTCTCGAAGGTGATGCCCTCCACGACCGCCGTCCGCAGCGTGGTCTGCGAGACGAGCGCGCGCGTCAGGTTCGCGCCCGTCAGGTTGGCGCCCTCCAGCACGCAGCGCACGAGCCGCGACCCGGACAGGTTCGCGCCCGAGAGATCGGCCTCCTTGAAGACCACCATCTCGAGGTCCTTGCCCGAGAGATCCACGCCCGGCAGCCGCGCCCGGTACAGCATGCACGACCTCACCGTCGCGCCCCGGAAGTCCGCGCCGGTGAGGTCGCAGCCCGCGAGCACCGTCTGGTCGAGCGTCGCGCCCCGGAAGCTCGCGCCCCGAAGGTCCGTGCCCTGGAGCGAGGACAGCGTGAGGTTCGCGTTCTCGAAGCTCACCCCGGAGAAGTCCATCCCCTCCAGCGCCGCGCCCGCGAGGTCCGCCCCGGAGAGGTCGAGCCGGCCGAGGCGCGCGCCGTCGAACACCGCCTTCGTGAGCTTCTTCGGGAGCACGGCCTCCCGGAGATCGGCCTTCAGGAACACCACCGTATCGAGCTCTGCGCCCGACATATCGGCCCGCGTCAGGTTCGCCTCGGCGAACGACGAGCTCTCGATCCGCGCCTGCGACAGCGAGGCGCCCGAGAGATCCGCCCGCGTGAACGACGACTGCGAGACGGTCGCGCCGTCGAGCGCCGCGCCCGACAGGTCGGCCAGGTCGAGCCGCGTGCCCTTCAGGGTCGCCCCGGACAGCTCCGCCCCCGCGAGCTTCGACTCGGCCAGGTTCGCCTCCTGGAGCCGCGCGCCGCGCAGGTTCGCCCCGGTCAGCTGCCCGCGGACCAGGCTCGCCCCCGTGAGGTTCGCCCCGGCGAGGTTCGCGCCCGAGAGGTCGCTCTGGGCGATGGCCGCTCCCTGGAGATCGGCGCCCGACAGGTCCGCGCCGCGGAGCGCGCACCAGGCCATCTTGATGCCGCGGAGATCGGCCCCCGAGAGGTCCGCGCCCTCCAGCTGCACCCGCCCGAGCTTCACGCCGCGCAGCCGCGCCTTGCGGAGATCGGCCCCCCGCAGATCCATGTCGCCGAGCGTCCTGCCCTCGAGCGCCTCGCCCGCCTGGAGCAGCGCCCTCAGCTCGTCCGGGGTCATCGATCTCGCTCCAGCGTCGACTTCTTCAGGTTCGCCCCCCTGAAATCACAGCCGGATCCCGAGGTCTCGTAGAATTTTGCATCGTAGAGGTTCGCGTCGACGAACTTCGCCTCCGGGACCCGCGCCTTGAGCAGGTCCGCCTCGAAGAGGTTCGCCCGCGTGAAGTCGGCGCGCGTGAGGTTTGCCCTGTCGAACCGGGCGCCCCGCACGTTGGCCCCGAAGAAGCTCGCGCCGTCGGCCGTGGCCTCGCTGAAGAGGGCGCCCGTCAGCACGGCGAGGCTGAGATCCGCGCCGGTGAGGGTCGTGGCCATCCACACGCTCCCGTCGCCCCGCGCGCCCGTGAAGCTCGCGCCGGTCAGGTCGGACCCGGAGAAGCTCGATCCGGTGAGGGTGGCGCCCGCGAACGTGGCGGAGGCGCCCTTGACCTTCGACACGAAGCACCGCGTGAGCGAGGCCTGCGACAGGTCCGCGCGCTCGAGCACGGTGTCCTCCAGGAAGGCCACGGCCCACGCCGCCCCGCGCGCGACGGCCCCCGTCATGTCCGCCCTCGAGAAGACGAGCTGCGACCCTTGCGTGCCCGAGAGATCGGCCTCCATGAGCCGCGCGCCGTCGAACGTGGTGCCCTCCAGTGTGGCGCCGCGGAAGACGGCGCGCTCTGCCCAGGCGCTCTGGAGGGTGGCGAGGGTCAGGTCCGCGCCCGTGAAATCCGCCTCCCTCATGTCGGCGTCGAACAGCACGGCTTGCCTGAGGATGGCGCGCGTGAGCCTGGCGCCCCGGAGGTCGGCGCCCGTCAGGATGGCGCCCGTGAGGTTCGCGCCGGTCAGGTCGCGGCCGCTCAGGTCCTGCTCGCTGAGGTCCTGGTCGCGCAGGTCGCTCCCTGGCCCGATCTGCCCGGGCGGCCGAGGCGGGGCCGTGGAGAGGCCCATCGACGCGAGCTTCGGATCGCCGGCGAGCTTGTCCCACGCCGCGAGCGCCGGGACCTGCGTCCCGCGCGCGGCCGCCAGCCCCTTCGCCTCCTCCACCGCCCGCGCGACGCGCCGGAAGGCCGTCCGGAGCGCCGCGTCCATCAGCATGGGCGACGCGGCGGAGCTCATCGGCGGCAGCGCCTGCGAGGCCTTCGGCAGGTTGCGCAGCGCCTCCGCGATGACGCTGCCGAGGACCTTCCCCCCTGGCAACGCGACGCCCGCGAGCCCCGCCATCGCCCGGCCGATCCTCTCCTGCTGCGGCTTCGCGACGTCACCGAGCCGCGCCTTGAGCAGCGCCGACAGCGGGTCGAGCCCCGCCGCGCCGCCGCCGTCGCGCGGCGCCGCGCCGTCGCCCTTCTTCTGCAGCGCCTGGAGCGCCCCCCATTCCTCCTTGAGCTCCGGCGCGAGCTGCTCCTCGATCTCGAGCGGGTCGGCCTCGAAGCGCGCGAGGATCTCCCGGTAATGCTCCTCGGGCAGCGCCGGCCCGTCGAGCGGCTCGGAGGCGACCAGCGTGGTGACGCGCGAGAGGTCGTCGTCGGTCACCTCCGTGAGGCCGCGCCACGTGAGGAACAGGGCCCCCTCGTCCAGGTTGGCGAGCAGCGTGTCGAGGTGCATCGGCACCTCCCGGAACCCGCGCTCCGCGTCGTTCGCGAAGACGCGGATCCGGAGGCCCGGCAGCCGCGACCGGAAGACCTCCGCGTCCGGGTGGAGGTTCTGGAACAGGAGATCTTCGTCGCCGCGCAGGTACGGGAGCCACTGGTCGGGCCGGGCCGAGTTGAAGTACGTCCAGTCGAAGTCGTCGGCGTAGTACGGCGCTCGCTTCTCGCGGTACGCCTTGCCGTAGTTCTTCCCGACCCGGGCGCGCCGATCGGGCCGGTTCGGCGACAGCGGCCCGAACCCCGCGGGCGCCGGCCGATCCGAGCGCGACAGCAGCAGATCGTCAGCGCCCTCGACGTTGGGCAGCTCGCGCGTCCCGTGGCCTCTGCCCACCGGGTTGAGCGGGTGCCCCGGCCCTCCGAAGCTGCGTCGATCGCCGAGGGGCATCCGGTCGAACGGCACGGGATCGCTCATGGCGGGCCCGAGCAGCCCATCCATCCACACGCGCTCGCCGAGCACGCGCAGGATCTTCGACCAGGACCCGACGCCGAACCGCACAGGACACTCGGTCATGCGCGCCTTGCCCGGCGTGTGGCACGTGCCGATCAGGAGCACGTCGGCGTGGGGCTTGAAGTCCACCAGATCGCTCGGGTAGAGGCACTCGCCGGTCTGCTCGTGATCGTCGTCGTGGAACACGTCGCCGCGCAGCGTCTCCTGCGCGAGCGCCGGGTGGCCCTCGGGCAGGGAGAGCGGCGCTCCGGGCTTGAGGGTGAACTTCGCCCGGACGATCAGGGTCACCTCCGGCTGGGGCGGCCTCCGCGAGGTGACCTTGCTGCCGAAGAGGAACGGGGTGAGATTCTTGTTCGCCATCCGTGAGGGTCGCCGCGCTTGCGCGTCACGTCATGAGGTGGACTGCCGCGATGTTCGTGCGGACGGGCGCGACCTTGCCCCGGTCCAGGGTGACCTTCAACTTCTCCGTCCCCATCGAGAGCGTGGGCCCGATGCTGGCATCGAGCGACGCGGCGACGGTGACGGACGCCTCCAGGCCGATCGTGGCGCTGGCCGAGATGCCGCCCGTGAAGCTCACCTCCGCGCCGAGCGTCGCCTCGATCATCCCCCCCAGGACGACCTCGTTGACCATGCCGAGGTTGATCGTCGTCTCGATCCCGTCGACGACGGTCTTGCTGTTGCCCTGCGTGTAGGAGTCCGCGTCGCCGTACATCTTGTCCTCGGTGTCGGCGTGGGTCTCGGAGATGATCTTGTTCGCCTTCGTATAGTTCTTGATGGTGTCGGCCTCGGTGTGATCATCGATGGTCCCGGTGACCGTGGTCGAGGTCGTGATCGACCCCGCCTTCATCGTCGACTTCGACGGTCCATCGATGGTCGTCTCGTCGGTCATCGACGTGGCGTGGGTCTTCGACACCATCGTGTCCGCCCAGGTCTCGTTGGAGATCGAGGGCACCCGCAGCTTCGCCGAGCCGGTATAGGACGAGATGCGCTTGGCCCACGTCCTGTCGACGATCGTGGGGTTCTCCCCGAGGACGCCTGACGGAGGGAGGCCCCAGGGCGCCGTGAGCGCGTCCAGGTCGCGCGGCGGGCTGTCGTGTCCGGTGACGCTCTCCAGCTTGCTGCCGTAATGGAACTCGAAGGCATCGCCGTGGTAGGTGGTGTGCACCTCGCCCTTCACTGTCTTCTCGCGCAGGCGCTTCTCGCCGCGGGGGCCCTGGATGAAGTCGAACTCGCCCGACCCGTGGAAGGTGATGCTCTTCTCGTTGATCTGCCCGTCCTCCGCCTTCCAGCCGCTCTCGAACTCGCGGCGCCCGAGGACGGTCATCTTGTAGGTGCCCCCGATGACCTCGACCTTGTCGCCCCGCGTGGTGATGACCCGGTTGCCGTCGGTGTGATCTCGCCAGGAGTACTCGTCGCCCTCGGCCGCGCCGATGCGCAGGTACGACGACATGCCGTCGCCGAAATCAGGCACATGGAGGATACCGTACTTGCCATCGCCGGCCATGGGAGCTCCGTATCCAGTGGCGCGTGGAGCGTGGTGCTCGCGCCCTCAAACGAAGAGGTTGAACGCAGAGACGATCTTGTTCGCGAGCGCGATCTCCGTCTTGCTCATGTGGAGCTCCACGCCCGCCGGGCTGATCTCGAGCGTGGGGCCGGCGGAGACGTCGATGCTCCCGGTCAAGCTGAAATCCGCCTTGAGCCCGACGGTCACGTCGACGATGCCGCCGGCCGTGAAGGTCACCTCCGCGCCGAGCGTCGCCTCGATCATCCCCCCCAGGACGACCTCGTTGACCATGCCGAGGTTGATCGTCGTCTCGATCCCATCGACGACGGTCTTGCTGTTGCCCTGCGTGTAGGAGTCCGCGTCGCCGTACATCTTGTCCTCGGTGTCGGCGTGGGTCTCGGAGATGATCTTGCTCGCCTTCGTGTAGCTCTTGATGGTGTCGGCCTCGGTGTGGTCATCCATGGTCCCGTCGACCTTGGTGGAGGACGTGATCGACGCGGCGTGCATGGTGGATTTCGACTCCCCCTTGACGGTCGTCTCGTCGGTCATCGAGGTGGCGTTCGTCTTCGTCACCATCACTTCCGCCCAGGTCTCGTCCGTGATCGACGGCACCGGCAGCTTCTCCGAGCCGGTATAGGACGAGATGCTCTTGGCCCACGTCCTGTCGACGATCGTGGGGTTCTCCGTCGGGATCGCCTGGGGCGAGGGCGGGTTCTTGTCATCGATGAAATCATCGGTGACGTTCAGCGTGGGGAACGTGTCTGTGCCGGTCTGGCTCTCCTTGACCTTCCCGAAGTAATAGTCGAAGACGTCGCCGTGGTAGACGGTGTGCACCTCGCCCTTGATGGTCGTCTCGACCACCTTCCACGTCCCGCCGTAGTTCTGCACCCACTCGATCGTGGTGCCGCCGCCGAAGGTCTCGCTGACCTCGGTGACGTGCCCTCCCGACACGTCCCAGCCCGCCTGGTGCTCCCCGCGGCCAAGGATGAGCAGGCGGTAGTTCCCTCCGATCACCTCGACCTTGTCGCCCTTGGTGGTCGAGATGCGGTTGCCGTCGGTGTGATCGCGCCAGCCGCCCTTCGTGTGCAGCTTCGCGGTCTCGGCCTTCCGCTCGCCCACGGGCACGAAATCGGGCGACCCGTCCCGCTTGCGGTCGTCGTCGGTGAACGTCTGAATCCGCTCGGCGAGATCGTCCCCCGCGCTCTCGCCGAGGGGCGCTGCGGCCCCGAGGCGGAGGTAGGACGGTTCCCCGCCGTTCAGATCCGGTACTTCGAGGAGCGCGAACTTGCCTCCGGACACTGGAGCCTCCGAGCGTGATGGACGACGCATGGCGTCGCCGTGTCGCGGACCGCACAATCCTATGTCAGGGTGGGCCGCCCGTCCACGCCGAACTAGAGCGACGGTCGCCCGCTTCGGATACGGGCCCACCTCGGCGCTTTCGGTGCTCAGCGCACCGGAGTGCGCTTGCGCGCCGAAAACGCCGATCTGGGCCCGTCTCCTGTGCGGGTGACCGCCGCTCTGCACGTGGCAGAGGTGGGCGGAAATCGCCGTAGAGCGCGCGGCTCACGGGGCCGCGTGGCTCATGAGGCCTCGGCGGGGCGCTGCGCTGCCGACTCGGGGGCTTGGTGCGCGATGGCCCAGACGAACTCCGGGAGCAGCGCGAGGGAGTGCGGGTCCTGCGTGACGCCGATGAGGCCGCTGATGAACTCCATGGGGTGCTCGCGCCTGCCCCCGTCGATGAAGCGCAGCTGGGCGCTGGTCAGGCCGGGCGGCACCTCGGAGAGCCCTGGTCCCTGCGGGTTCCCGAGGCCCCCGAGCGCGTCGCTCCGGGCCTCCGCCGTCCGCCATCGCTCGTGCCATGTCTCGATATAGGGGTTCGGGGCGAAGTAGTCGTTGGGCCAGGCGCGCAGGTAGGGAAACAGCACGTGGATCCACCCGGTCAGCTCGTCGGCCGAGCTCTCGTACCTGAAGAACGCGCGCCAGAACATCGTGTCGGCGCGCCCCTCCGCCGAGGCGGCGATCTGGTCGAGCACGGGCAGGAGCGCGCGGGTCCAGCGATCTTGCCCGACGGAGCCGAGCATCGCCACGCGCTGGCGCACCCAGCGCCAGTCGTCGGACGTGCCGAGCAGGTACACGCGCGGGATCCCGCGCTGCGGGAACTCCATGTCGCCCGGGAACGGCGGCTCCCACGCGTGGTGCGGCGCGAGCGGGGTGGCGACCGTGAGCTCCGACGACACCCGCTCGACAGGCCCCGTGGTGGAGAAATTGGATGTCACGAGGTCCCGCAGCGAGCCGACACGGGACGAAATCTGCCTGGAAAAGTCCGGAAACAAAGCCGGCCACGGGTTCACCTCGCCGAGGGTGAAGTCCGGGCGATCGACGACGAGCGCGAACTCGCGATCGTCGGGGAGGAAGCGGCGTCGATGCTCGTCGTTCGCGGCGAGGTGGAAGGTGAAGCCGCGCGCCAGGCAGAGCCAGACCACGTCGGGCGAGAGCACGAGGGGATAGCGCTGGGTGAAGGCGGTATAGGCGGCCTGGACGAGCGGGTGGAGGTCCGTGCGTCCCACGAGGGGCAGGCGGTGGCGGTAGGAGGCCTCGATCTGGGAGACGAGCAGGCTCTGCACCGCAGCTTCGCTATCGAATCCCGGCAACGGCGCCGTTGCGGGCTCGACGTCGGCAACGGCGATCGTCGTGACGTTCATGAAACCTCGTCCTCCCCGGGCTGCGCGGCGCGCTCGTGATCCCTCGCTGTCCTTCGTACACGAGCGTGCGGCGCGCGACAACGGGCCGCGTGCAGGCGCCCATCGCGGCTGCGCGACGTGGAGAGGAGCGCGCCCGGGCGCGGCGCGCTCCTGCTGTCCGGCGTGAGCGCTTGGGCCTGGCAAGGTGCTTGTTCCGAGGCATCGATTGTCGATCGTCGTGATCGGTCGTGCTCCGGGTCCGCTGGGGAGCGTGTGCGGTCGTTGTTCCGCAGCGGCGAGAAGAGCTCTGGACCTTTCTCGGATCCTTCCCACGGCGCGCGCAGCCAGGTCGACGGCGCTGTCGCCCGGCGCCGGCGTTGCAGCCGAGCGGGTTGTCGTCGGAAGTGAGAGGTTTTTCTGGATCCGCGCTTCTCTTCGCCGGAAGCGAGAGGTTTTTCTCTGGATCTTGGCTTGATTTGGTCGTAATCGAGAGATTTTTCTCTGGATCCGCGCTGTTGTTTGCCGGATGTGAGAGCTTTTTCTCTGGATTTGGGCCGATTTTAGCCGGATGTGAAAGATTTTTCTCTGGACCCGGGCCGATTTTAGTTAGAAGCGAGCACGATGTCAGCGCGCCGTTCACGCCGCGCCGGCCCCTCCATGTGCGCGCGATGCCGCTGGAACGTGATTTTTTGCGGGCAGCAGATGGCCGACGGCTGCGCCGTGCCGGTGTTGCATGTCCATGGTGAATGGTGCACGACTAGGCGCTCGTGCAGCCGCGGCGAAATGCCCTGAAGGAGGAGCGCAGCAGATGAACTCACGCCAGGCGAGTCCCCTCGGGGCGAGCGTATCGGCCAGCCCGAAGCTGGCGCTGCGGATCGACTTTCTCAAGAAGGTCTACGGGCTCTTCACGGCGAGCCTTGTCGTCTCCTCCCTGGGCGCCATGTGCGCGCTGTACATCGGGGCGCCGGACGTGGAGGAGGGGGCTCTGGGGCGCGCGATGCCGCCGGTTGTCGAGCTGTTCGCGCAACACCCGATCCTCTCGATGGGCGTCGTGTTCGGCGTGATGTTCGGCGCGCGCGCGGTGCGCAAGATCCCCGGCGTCAACGTCCTCGCGCTCTTCGGGATGGCGGCCGTCCTGGGGGTCACCACGGCGCCTGCGCTCTACATGGCCCAGGCGGCGGCGGGCCTCGGCGGCACGCTGTCGTCGGCCCCGGTGCGGGACACCTTCATCCTGACCGTCCTCACGTTCGGGAGCCTCACGCTGGGTGTCTTCCTCTCGAGGGAGGACCTGTCGTTCATGGCCAGCGGGCTGGTGATGGGCGCCATGGTCGTCCTCGGCGCGATGCTGCTGAACGCCCTGCTCGGGAGCACGCTCCTCGGCCTCGCGATCGCCAGCGTGTCCGTCCTCGTGTTCGGGGGATACGTCCTCTACAACACGTCGCGTCTGCTCCACTCGAACGAAGAGGACCCCGTCGGCGGCGCGCTCGATCTCTACCTCAACTTCATCAACCTCTTCTCGTCGATTCTGCAGATCCTCTCGGGCCGCGGTTGACGGGCTGAACCGGCCGCGTCCACGGCGCGCGCGCTCCCGCGCCTGACCGCCCTCGGGTCTCTTGCCCGGGGCGGACGGCCGGAGGGCGGCTTGACGCGCGATTTGGGCCGAGTAAGAACGCGCTGACCATGAGCCTGCAGCTCCTCGTCGCCGCGTTTGCCCTCTCCCTGTCCTCCCTCGCCTGCAGCAAGCCCGCCGAGGAGGCGCCGGTGGTGGCGGCCGCCGAGCTCGCCGCGCCGGCGAACGTCAAGCGCATCGACATCGCGGTGAACGACAGCGGCTTCTCCCCGTCGACGATCGAGCTGAAGAAGGGAGAGCCCGTGGTGCTGCGCTTCACGCGGACGACGAAGAGCGAGTGTCTGAAGGCGATCGCGATTCCCGATCTGAAGATCGAGAAGGACCTGCCGCTGAACACGCAGGTCGAGGTGGCCGTCACCCCGCAGAAGGAGGGGAAGATGGTGCTTCAGTGCTGGATGGCGATGGTCAAGGCGACCATCAACGTGGTCGGCTCGTGACGCGGCCGCGCCCGTCGCGAGGCGCGCGCGCTGTCAGAGCATGAGCCAGAGCTCGGCGTCGTAGCGCTTCGCGCCGCCGCCCGTGTCCTGCGCCGCGCGGCGCCTCCCGGAGGCGGGCTCCCCCGCGCTGCCCGGCGCGTCGTCCCGGCGCGCCCCGTCGCCTCGAGCGGGCGCGCCGGCGTGGGCCACGTCGATTCCGGCCGCGGCGCAGCGGGCGACGGCGAAGCGGAGCATCTCGCGCACGTCGCCCGAGCCGAGCATGCCGCGCGTCCGGTGGCGCGCGATCGCGGCGGCGCGCTCGATGCACTCGGCGCAGGGGGCCACCTCCGATCGGAACCTGAAGAGCAGCGTCCCCTCGGGCCACCCGAGCGCCGACGCCTCGATGCTCACCACGACGAACTCGCCGTCGCGGACCACCCGGGTCCGGGCCGCGCCCGCGCTGTTTTCCGCGGCGCCGTGCGATTCGCCTCTCAGGAGGAACCAGTAACGATCCATGAGGCGCTCGACGTCGTCCGGCTCACCGTGAGCGATGATGTCTGTCATCCGTGACCTCCAATGAGGCAATGTGAGGCCCGCTCCTCGGAACTTCGATGCCAGGGAGAGACAGGAAATGTCCGCCCAGAAGGACAATGTCAGGGCGATCGTGACGCGATGCGTCTTGAAGAGATGTGGTGCGGATTACCGTTGTGGCGGTGGTTTTCGCTTCCCTTTGGGGGCTCCGTGGGTAAGCTCTGCGCCCCCCAACGTGCCCGGCGGGAAGCCGCCCCGGTTCTTCGCTCCGAACCGGCTCGTGACGAGGCGCACCGAGGGGATCGCTCTCGCGGCGCGCCGCGCGGAGCCAGTCCCAGCCACCCCAGACGGAGCGAGCAAGGCAACCCCATCATGAATCAGCATCCCGGCATCATCGGCAAGAAGATCGGCATGACGCAGATCTTCAACGAGACGGGCGAGGTCCTGCGCTGCACGGTCGTGCAGGCGGGCTGCGTCGTCATCGGCAAGCGCACGCTCGAGAAGGACGGCTACAGCGCCCTCATCCTCGGCCTGGGCGAGCGGGCGGAGAAGCACACGACGAAGCCGGTCGCCGGCGCGTACAAGAAGTCGGGGCAGACGCCGAAGCGGATCGTGCGCGAGCTGCGCTGCAGCCCGGAGCACGCGGCGAAGTACGAGCTCGGCAGCACGCTCAAGGTCGACGAGATCTTCGAGGTGGGCCAGCGGGTGGACGCGCAGGGCCGCTCGCGCGGTCGCGGCTTCAGCGGCGTCATCCGCCGGTGGAGCTTCGCCGGCGCGGTCAGCTCGCACGGTACGCACGAGTACTTCCGCCACGGCGGGTCGATCGGTACGAACATGACCCCCGGCCGCACGCTGCCCGGCCTGAAGATGCCCGGTCACTACGGCGACGAGACGGTGAGCGCGCTCAACCTCAAGATCGCGAAGCTCCTCCCCGAGGACAACCTGATCCTCATCGAGGGTCCGGTCCCCGGCCCGAAGAACCAGGTGGTGACGATCCGCGGCGCCGTGAAGAAGCGCGGCGGCAAGGGGATCGTGCCGGTGCAGCAGCCGACCAAGAAGAAGGGCGGCTGATCCCGGCCGACGGCGGTGGCGCTCCCGTGAGCGAGCGCCCCGCCGGTCGTGCCTGCCGAGTGTCCCTCCGTGTCGCAGAAGCCGAAGAACCCGTACAAGCGGCCTGACGCCTTCACGAAGGCGGCGAAGGCGCAGGGCTATCCTGCGCGCAGCGTCTTCAAGCTCGAGGAGATCGATCGCCGGGTGCGGCTGCTCCGCCCTGGCCAGCGGGTGCTCGACCTGGGCGCAGCGCCCGGCTCGTGGTCGATGTACGCGGCGCAGCGGATCGGCGCGGGGGGCAAGCTGCTCGCGGTCGATCTGTCGCCTATCACGGCGGCGTTCGGCCCGCAGGCGACGGTGGTGCAGGGGGACGCGCTGTCGCTGACGAACGAGGCGCTCGCGCAGTTCGCGCCGTACGACGTGGTGCTGTCGGACATGGCGCCTGCGACGAGCGGGAGCAAGATCGCCGATCAGGCCCGGAGCTACGAGCTGTTCATGCGCGCCGTGGCCGTGGCCGAGGCGCTGCTCGCGCCGGGTGGGGCGTTCGTCGGGAAGATCTTCATGAGCGAGGACTTCGTGAAGGCCCGGGACGCGCTGAGGAACCTCTGCGAGGAGGTCCGGAGCATCCGGCCCGAGGGGACGCGGGCGAACAGCGTGGAGATCTTCCTGGTGGGGCTGAAGCGGAAGGCGGCGGGGAAGACGGGGTAGGGGAGCGGAGAGGTCTTGGCGCACTGCCCGGCCCCCGGAGAGGGTGTTCGTGGGGCGGCGCGGGGGCCCCACCGAACTCGCCCAATTGACGTTCTATCTCCGGCGTGCACAGCACGCCGGAGATAGAACGTCAATTGGGCTCAAACAACGGTCCGTCCCCCGCGCCGCCCCACGAACACCCTCTCCGGGGGCCTACCGCTGTCGTGGATCATACCCACTGGGACAACGGTCCGTCCCCCGCGCCGCCCCACGAACACCCTCTCCGGGGGCCTACCGCTGTCGTGGATCATACCCGCTCGGACAGCGATCCATCCCCGCGTTGGTGTCAATCTCGAGATGCGATGGTCCCTTTCGGGGGCATCTATCACGGTGATTCGGGACCGAGGCAGCGCAGAATCCGGGCGGTTGCCATCAGAACGCGTTGTGCCCCGTGATCGCGTTGCCGAGGATCAGGCAATGCACCTCGTCGGTGCCCTCGTACGTGTACACGCTCTCCAGGTTGAGCATGTGACGGATGACGGGGTAATCGAGCAGGATGCCGTTCGCGCCGAGCACGCTCCGCGCGGTCCGGGCGATCTTGAGCGCCCAGCCGACGTTGTTCCGCTTGCACAGCGAGACCTGCACCGGGCTGATGCCGGTCGTGTCCTTCAGCCGGCCGAAGTGAAGCGCCATGAGCTGCCCCTTCGCGATCTCCGTCGCCATCTCGACGAGCTCGGACTGGATGAGCTGCCGCGACGCGATCGGCTGGCCGAACTGGGTGCGCTCGCGCGCATAGGAGACCGCCGTCTCGTAGCAGGCACGCGCGGCGCCCAGCGCGCCCCATGCGATCCCGAAGCGCGCCTGGGTCAGGCAGCCGAGCGGGCCCTTCAGGCCGACCACGCCAGGGAGCACGTTCTCCTCCGGTACGCGCACCTCGTTCAGGACGATCTCGCCTGTCGGGCTCGCGCGCAGGCTCATCTTGCCGTGGATGAGCGGGGTCTCCAGGCCCTTCATCCCGCGCTCCACCACGAAGCCGCGGATGGACTCGGCCCCTCCGTCGTCGACCTTGGCCCACACCACGCAGAGGTCCGCGATGGGCGCGCTCGTGATCCACATCTTCGTGCCCGTCAGCACGTACGAGCTCCCGTCCTTCCGGGCGCGGGTCTTCATCGAGCTCGGATCCGACCCGCTGTCGGGCTCCGTCAGGCCGAAGCAGCCGATCAGCTCGGCGGCGGCCATCTTCGGCAGCCAGCGCTGCTTCTGCGCCTCGGAGCCGTACTTCCAGATCGGATACATCGCCAGCGAGCCCTGGACGCTCACGAAGCTGCGCAGGCCGCTGTCGCCATACTCGAGCTCCTGCAGCGCGAGGCCGTAGGCGACCGAGTTCATGCCGGCGCAGCCGTAGCCGGTCAGCGAGCCCCCGAGCAGGCCGAGCGCGGCGATCTGGGGGATCAGGTCGGTCGCGAACTCCTCGCGCGCGAACAGGTCCGCGGCGCGCGGGAGGTACCGCTCGCGCACGAAGCGACGGACGGCATCGCGGATCATGCGCTCTTCCTCGGAGAGCAGCGGATCGATCGCCATGAGCTGATCGAGCGAGAGGGGCTCCTGGGTGGCCATGGAGCGAGCGTGTAGCGTGGCTTCGCGCGGCGCGGAAGGGGCAGCGCCGGCGGGCCGGCGGCTCAGGGGCGGATGGAGACGAGCGTGCCCTTCCGTAGCGAGAGCGCGCCGTGCCATTCGGCCGGCACCTCGGGGGTCGTCCACTCGAACAGCCAGGCGGCGTCGAGCGGAGAGAGGTTCACGCAACCGTGGCTGCGCGGGGTGCCGAAATCGTCGTGCCAGTAGGCGGCGTGGAACGCGAAGCCCTCCGTGAAGTACTGGACGAAAGGCACGTCGCGGAAGTCGAACGGATCCTCTTCCTCCTCGTCGCCGTCCATCGTGACCGTGACGTGCTTCGTGTGGATGCGGAACAGCCCCTGGATGGTCGAGCGCGTCGTCTTGGGGTCGCCGAGGCCGTCCGCCCCCGTCGAGACAAGGGTCACGTAGACCGGGCGAGCGCCCTCGTAGGCGACGAGGCTCTGCTTCTCGATCGAGACGTCGATCCACTTCCGCCCGCGCACCGCCCACGCGGGGGTCCTGGGAAGCGGGTCGACGCGCACGACCTCGTCGGCGCGGACGAGCGAGCCGTCCCGCGCCTCGAGGTAGTCGATGCCGCCGACACGCCGCGATGCGCCGGACAGCGGGATCGCCTCGCGAAAGCGGAGCGGGGCGCGGGTGACGCCGCGCTCGCCTGGGACGAGGCGCGCGGCGTGGCGGCGCCTGGCGAAGGCCACGGGCAAGGTGACGCCCTCCGGGAGCGCCAGCCCGGCGAAGGCGCTCGGCCGGATGACGCGGGTGCGGTCGAGCGGCAGGACGGCGAGGTCGGTCGTCAGGCCGAAGCGGCGCCCGTCGTGGTCGAAGGTCGAGAGCAGGGCGAAGCCGGAGCGCGTGCGGGCGCGGCCCAGGACGAGCGCGCCGGGCGAGCGGCGATCGCCGGCGAGCCCGGGCGCCGGCCGCCCATAGAGCAGGACCGAGGGGGTGACGTCCGGAGGCGGAGGCGCGACGAAGTCCGGCGCGCGCGCGGCGGTCGCGGCGCGGAGCAGGTGCGCGGCGAGGTCGGGCTCGGCGCCGCGCTGCTCGTCCTCGTCGGGCAGGCGCGCATAGAGCAGCGGGGTGGGGGAGCGAGACATCACGTACGTGTAGGGCAGGCCGCCGAGCAGGGTTGTCGCGTCGCCTGCCCGCATTGCGGCAAGTGCGCTTGCGCCGGCCTGCGTTGCGGCAAGTGCACTTGCGCCGGCCTGCGTTATGGCAAGCGCGGTCTCGCCCGGCTGTGTTGCGGCAAGTGCGGTCTCGCCCGGCTGCGTTGCAGCGAGTGTGGCCTCGCCCGGCTGCGCAGCGGCAATTGTGGTCTCGCCCGTCTGCGCCGCGGCAACTGGGGTCTCGCCCGTCTGCGCCGCGGCAACTGGGGTCTCGCCCGGCTGTGTTGTGGCAGGCGCGGCCTCGCCACGAACGACCGGCAAGGCGGGCGAAGCGAACCGGCGAACCGGGCGACGAGACGATGCCTCGACCGCGAGGTCGTGAATGTTGAGCGTCGCGCTGGCGCCGATGCAGACGTAGCCGTTCGGCTCGATGCGGTACCAGCCCTCGGCGCACGACGTCCTGCCGGACGGCTGCGGCCTGCGCGCGACCACGGCGCCGGCGCGCAGGTACCCGATCCGCCGGCTGGTCCAGCGCGGCTCGGCGAAGACCCAGGTCTCCCTGGCGATGCTCGCGAGCTCGTGGACCTCCTCCTCGGCCGCCGTCGGCGAGGTGGCCGGGGGAGGATCGAGCTCGGGCAGCTTGTCGGATCCGTCATCGACGAGCTCCGGCGGCAGCGCCGGCAACGCGAGCGGGTCGCCGCCAGGCGCCGCCGCGAGAGCGCCCGGCGCCATCGCGAGAGCGCCCGGCGCCATGGCGGCCTCCGCGCTGGGCGGCGCGGCGTCCTCGACGCTGGCAGTGGAGGGCACCGGGGCAGCGACGGCGGGCGCGGTCGCGGCGAGCGGCGCGGTGACGGCGGCGGCGGGCGCAGGGGCCGGGGACGTCGCGGCTGGCTCGGAGGCAGGGCGCGGGCAGCTCACGCTCAGCGTCGCGAGCGCTATGGCCGGCAGGAGGAGGACGCCTCTCACGCGCATGGAGCGCGCGTATCAGGAGGCGCCGACGAGGGCCAAGTTCAAGGGGGTTCAGCAGCGTGGGAGAGCACGGGAGCGAGCGGCTCGCCGGCAGGAGGCGCCGGGAGGCCCGGCAGGGCCGGCGGGCGCCTCGGCGCGAGGTGCGCGGCCGGACCCGCGCCCGCCGGCTTCACCAGCGCGGCGCGCGGCCGCCTCGCCGCGCCGCCGGCTGGAGCGGCGTCACGGCGTGGGGAGATCGCGCGCGCACGTCGCTGTGACGTAGTAGCGCCGCGAGGTGCCCGCGTAGGAGACCTGATAGTCCGTCGTCTGCTTGAAGCCCGCGGCCAGGAAGCTGCCGCCGTGCATGAAGCGCGTGCTCGAGCTGTTGTCGAGCCGCGAGCAGTCGTTGCAGGGCGTCAGCAGCGAATAGTTGTCCGAGCCGTCGCGGGTGGCCTTGTACGCGTTGCCGGCCAGGTCGAGGTGACCCCACCGCCCGGCGCCATGGGGGAACTTGCCGACGTCCGTGAGGTCCGTCTGCGAGCAGGGATAGAGCGACGGATACCCCGTGACGCAGTCGCCCGCCACCGAGCCGTCGCCCTGGCAGCACCAGGACGCGTCCTGAAGCGTGATATCGTAGACGCTCGAGCCGCCCCACGGATAGAGGCGCTGTTCGTTGCCGCCCGCAGAGGCGTAGTTGACCTCCGCCTGGGTCGGCAGCCGGCCGCCGTCCCACGCGCAGAACGCGAACAGCTCGTACCACGTCGCGCAGACGATCGGCTTCTTCTCCTTGCCTGCCGGCGTGTCGCTCCAGGACGGCCATCCATAGGGATCGCAGATGAGCGCCGTCTTGAGCGCGCTCGTGTTGGCCGTGAGGTAAGTGTTCCACGCCGGGTCCCAGCCGCTGTTCGCGATCTTCGGGTGTGCGCCCGCGCCGGCGGCCGGCGGGTTGGCCTGGGTCGGGCCGCCGGTCTGCTCGAGGTACTGGCGGAACCGCCCCACCGTGACCGAGTACTTGTCGAGGTAGAAGCTGCTGACCGTCGCCGGCAGGCCCGCATTGTTGAGCCGGTTGAACGTGCCGCCCGGGACCGGGAGGGTAGAGCAGCAGTTATCGCCCCCCTCGACGCCGCAATTGGCACCTGCGCCCGGGGTGCTGCTGTTGCAGCTGATCGGCAGGCCAGGCACGCCGCCCCCGCCGCCACCCCCCGCGCCTCCGGCGCCGCCCGCACCGCCCGCGCCCCCGGCGCCGCCCGCGCTGCTGGAGCTCGCCGTCGTGGAGGAGGTCGTCGAGGAGGTGGAGCTCGCTGTCGTGGAGGAGGTCGTGGAGGAGCTGGAGCTCGCTGTCGTGGAGGAGCTGGAGCTCGCGGTCGTGGAGGAGGTCGTCGAGGAGCTGGAGCTGCTCGACGTCGCCGTCGTGCCCCCCGTCGCGCTGTCGTAGCAGACGCGGAGAGACGGCCGCCTATCCAGCGATGCCTCGCTCGTTCTGATGTGGGTGCGACTCGTGGTTTGCTCGAAGAGCACGCCGTGGTTCTGGACGGCGCCGCTCACCCAGCTCTGCACAAGCTCGGTGAGGCTGAGCGTGTGGTAAGAGTAGTTGTATCCGGCGTCCGCCGTGAGGTACCCCAGGACCGTCGGATCCCAGGCGGCCGAGTGCGAGTTCCACGTCACCGTGTTCTCGTCCCAAGCCGTCGTGATCCGGTGCGCCCGCATCACACCCGGGGGGGGCGCGGCGCCTATGTTGAGGGAGAGATCCGCTGAGACGATGGTGGCGTTGGCAGGGATCGACGAGAGATCGAACGCGATCAGCGCGCGCATCTGGGAACCGGAGCTCTCGCCGGCGTACATGTCGGCCCCGGTGGGCGTGTAGTTGGGATAGGTCGAATTGAGGAGGGCATCCTTGACCACGCCCGTCGTCCCGGTGCGCTGGAGAGTCACACAGACCGTCACGGCCTGCTGCGCCTCACCGAGCAGCTCGCCACCTTCGTCTTGTACGCCAACGCACCCGGCGAGCGCCGCGCCGGAGGCGGCGGCAAGAGAGGCCAGGAGCAGATGCCGAGACCCTCGCACGATCGTTCGATTCCTCATGATGCTCTCCGATCCGCATCGCCGGGCCAGCTCCGCCCGCGAGGCTGCATGTGATGCCATCGCGCAGGAACGCCAGAGAGCGCCCCCGCCAAAACCACCATCTGGATGCGCGCCGTAAAGCATCACCTTCATCAGGTCAGCCGTCGGATCGTTCTGGCGTCAAACAGCGCGCGAGGAAAACGATACCGTTTTACGGCTTCTCTTTGAATACGTCAATTGGGAAGCGAGGCTTGTTGTCGAAAATCTGATAATGTTGCTTGTGATGTCAGGACAAAAATAATCATTATTGCTCAAGTCGATGGTGATTGTCGAGCGCCGTGAAGCACATTTGTGATGTCGCTCACGTTCTACGTTCTGCGCGCTTCTATGCGGCACGCGGCGCGGGCGGCCTGAGTGACCTGTTCAGCTTGCCGAGGCGCGTGAGTCGATGGCGGATTCTGCCGTTCAGGCGAGCGTGAGGCAGTGGCGATGGGGCAGAAGCGCCTACTTTTGTCTACCTGGCCACCTTTTGGCTTACCCGCTGCCTTTTCCTGGGATGGGCTCGTGACCGGCAGCCCTGGAGAGCCCCTCCTCGACCTCGGTCACGACCATCGTCGCGAGCAGATCGAGCAACGCACGGCCTTCGTCCTCGGATGCCTCGCGCGGAGAGCCGGTATAGGCGGCGTCCATGCCCAGGGCGCGGAAGCTCTTCACCCCTGCTTGAATTCCCTCCGACAGGCTCAGCGCGAGATCGGGCAGCGCATGGGCGATGTCTCTCCGGACGAGCGCGGAGGCCGCGGCGAGGACGAGCGAGGTCTCGTAACGGCCCGCGTGGCAGGCGCCGCTCCGGAACTCCGCGGAGAGCGTCCGTGCCCAGCGGCGCGCGAGCGGACACGCGACGGAGGCGCGGCCCAGGGGCAGGTCGCTGGCGGCGGCGCGCACGGCGCGGTCGTGCTCCGGCTCGAGGTGGTTGTTGATGAAGCAGACATGGGCCAGGCCGGCCGACAGGTAGGCCTCGGCGACGGCGCGCAGAAAGGCGGTGAGCGCGGGCGCCGGGATCGAGATCGCGCCCGCGAAGCCTGCCGCGAAGTCGGTCACGCCATAACCGACGGGCGGGGCGACGAGCGCGGCGACGCCTCGCTCCCACAGCCGGCGGCCGGCCTGCTCGGCCGCGGCCTCGCCGATGAGCGTGTCCGTACCGAGCGGGAGGTGCGGGCCGTGCGGCTCGACCGAGCCGACCGGCACGAGCGCGACGCACGGCGCGCCGGCCGAGAGGAGCGCGGCGAGCTCCTCGGTCGTGAGCTCCGCGAGGCGCGGCGCGGCCTGCATGGGTTTACAGGCCCGCCGGGTTCTCGCCGGCGACCTCGCGCTGCCGGAGCGCCTTGCGATCGGCCTTGCCGCGATCGTTCCTCGGGATGTCATCGACGAAGGCGACCCAGCGCGGGTACTTGTGCTTGCTCAGCCGGTCCTTCACGAAGGCCTTGAGCTCCTGGGCGAGCTGGGCCCTCCCCTCGTCGGTGGCGACGCGGCCGCGCGCGTCGTCGCGGACCACGATGAACGCCTTCGGCTTGACGAGGCCCGCCTCCTCGGCGCCGATCACGGCGGCGAGGCTGACGGCCGGGTGCTCGGTCAGGCACTCCTCCACCTCGACCGGCGCGACCCAGACGCCGCCCACCTTGAGCAGCTCGTCGGCGCGCCCGCTGAACCAAAGGTAACCCTCGGCATCCATGCGGAAGAGATCCCCGGTGCGGCACCAGTGGCCGTGGAAGGTGCCCCAGCTCTTCTCGCGATCCTGGAAGTAGCCGAGCGCGACCGAGTCGCCCTTCACCCACATGACGCCGGTCTCGCCGGGCGGGAGCTCGGGCGCGCCCGGCCCGGCCGCGTCCGAGGAGAGGATCTTGATCGTGTACCCCTCCACGACGCGGCCGAGCGACCCCGGGCGCACATCACCGGGGCGGTTCGTGCAGTAGATGTGGAACATCTCCGCGGAGCCGATGCCGTCGTAGACGTCGGCGTGGAACCGCCCGCGGAAGCGATCGAGGAGCGCGGGCGGCAGCGCCTCGCCCGCGGACAGGTGGAAGCGGACGCTGGAGAGATCGAGGCGCGGCTCGCCGCGCGCCGCGCGGGCGTCGTCGTGATCGAGCAGCTTGCCCATCATCGTCGGGACGTTGGTGACGACCGTCGGGCGATAGCGCTCGATGTACCGCGCGAGCGACTCCGGCGTGGGCCGCTCGACGAAGAGGCCGGACGTCGCGCCGACGGCGAAGGGGAACATCAGGTTGGTGCCCGTGGCGTAGCCGAAGAAGAGGCGCGGCACCGAGACGGTGATGTCGTCCTTGCGGTAGCCAACGGTCGCCTTGGCGTAGCGCTCGGTGTTGAAGGCGAAGTCGCGGTGCGTGTGCATGGCCGCCTTGCTCCTGCCGGTGGAGCCGGACGTGAACAGCCAGATGGCGACGTCGTCGCGCCGGGTGGCGCGGGGGCCCGCCGGGGCGCGCTTCGCCGCGAGCGCAGCGCGCCCCTGCGCGAGGGCGCCGCGGAGCGAGGTGCCCCGAAGCGCCGCGAGGGCCGGCGAGACCGGGAGATCGGCCTCGAGATCGCCGCCGGTCGGGACCTCGGGCACCAGCACGACGGTGCGGACGTTCGTGGCCGCGAGCGCGCCTTGAAGCGCGAGCGCCTCGGCCACGCGCGGGATCGTGACGACCGCCGCGGCCCGCGTGTACTCGACAAGGTGCGCGAGGTCGGGCGCGGGCGCCTCGGGGTTGCCCATCGCCACGACCGCGCCGTGGCTCAGCGCCGCGAAGAAGGACCAGACGAACGCGGGCGAGTCGTGCAGGACGATGAGCACCCGCTGCTCGAGGGCGACGTCTTCGACGGCGAGGTGCGCCTGGAGCATCCGGACCTTCTCCGCGACGTCGGCGTAGGTGTGCCGCTGATCGCCGAAGAGCAGCGCGACCTTGTCGCCGAGCCCCTCGCGCAGCCGATCGAACAGCAAGTAGTCGGCGAGGTTGAACTCGTCAGGGAACGTCGGTGCGGTCATCGTCACGCCTCCTCTCGCCTCCATCGCGGCGCCGTGAGCCGCCGCTTTCCGCCCTCCGTGGTCGCGACCCCCGGCTCGTCGAGCCCCTCGCGATCCCAGAGCTGACACGTCACGGGTCGGTGGCGCTGATCCAGCGCCTCGCAGTAATTGGAATAGATGCAGCGCCGGACCTCGCCGCTGCGGCCGAGCCGCACCTTCAGGAACCAGTCGGGATCCGCGAGCGTCTGCCGTGCCGCCCCGATGAGATCGGCCTCGTCGCGCGCGAGGATCGCCTCGGCCTGGGCGAACGTGCAGATCCCCCCCGCCACGACGACCGGCGTGCCGAGGCCGGACGCGCGCAGGGCGCGCCGGATCTGCGCCTGCTTCGGCACCTGCCGCCCGAACGGCCCCGCCGCGTCCGAGAGCGCGGTCGGCATGCACTCGTACCCGCTCGGGCCGGTGTAGGGGTACGCGGCCTCGCCGACCTTGGGCTGCTTCGCGTCCTCGAACTTGCCGCCGGTCGACAGCGAGAGGAAATCCATGCCGGCGCGCGCGAACGCGAGCGCGAAGAACGCCGCGTCGTCGACCCGGCTGCCCCCCGCGATGACGTCGTCACAGAGGAAGCGGCAGCCCACCGTGAAGCGAGAGGAGACGGCGGCGCGCACCGCCGCGTAGACCTCGAGCGGGAGGCGCGCGCGGCGCTCGCGATCGCCGCCGTAGCCGTCCGAGCGGGTGTTCAGCGCGGACAGGAACGAGGCCATGGTGTAGGCGTGCGCGTAGTGGAGCTCGACGCCGTCGAAGCCCGCCTCGCGCGCCCTCACGGCGGCCGCGGCGAACAGGCCGGGGAGCGTCCGCGGCAGGTCGCGGATGTGAGGGAGCGCGACGTCGGTGACGCGCTCCCGCTCGCCGAAGCGCAGCGCCTCGAGCTCGCGAGGCGCGAGGACGGCCTCGAGCCGAGCGTCGTCGAGCGCGAGCAGCCGCGCGCGCACCTCGAGCTCCGGCGCGTCCCGGAGCGGCGGCTCCTCGAGCGCCTCGGACAGGGCGCGCCGGTGCGCGCCGGTGATCTCCAGGAACTCCCGCAGGAACCTGTCCTTCGGCGGGCGCCTGCGGATGCGGAGGAAGTCGATGAGCTGCAGGAACACGCGCGTCCGGCCGGCGCTCCGCGCGCGGACCGTCCGGACGAGCTCCCGGAGCCCAGGGACGAACCGATCGTGTCCGACGCGGAGCAGCGGGCCGCTCGGCACGTCGCGGATCCCGGTCGCCTCGACAACGAGGGCGCCGGGCTGGCCGTCGGCGAAGCGGCCGTACCAGTCGAGCACGTCCTGCGTGACGACGCCCTCCTCCGTCGCGCGCCATGGAACCATCGCGGGCACCCACGAGCGCTCGGCGAGCTCGAGGCCCGAGGCGAGGCGGAGCGGCGAGAAGAGGCGCGCGCGCGCCGCCTCGCCCGCGGCCGGAGGCTCCTCGCGGGGCAGCGCGTGGCGGATCCGCTCCGGCGGCTTCCACATGGCTACCGCGCCCCGTCGCGAGCGCGCTCGTCGGCCGGGGGCTCGGCGGCGGCGCGATCGAGGATGCCCTTCGCGATGATGAGCTTCTGGATCTCCGTCGTCCCCTCGTAGATGCGCAGCGGCCTGATCTCGCGGTACAGCCGCTCGACCTCGGTCCCCTCGATGACCCCCATGCCGCCGTGGAGCTGGACCGCGCGGTCGATGATCCGCTGCGCCGCCTCGGTGGCGAACATCTTCGCCATGGCCGCCTCGGTCGAGACGCGCGCCGCCGCCGTGTCGCGCTTGTGGGCCGCGCGGGCGACGAGCAGGCGGGCCGCGTCGAGCTCGGTCGCCATCTCGGCGAGGTAGGCGCGCACCATCTGCTGCTCGGACAGGGGCGCCCCGAACTGCCTCCTCCGCGTGACGTGCGCGATCGCCTCGCGGAGGGCGCGCGCCGCCATCCCGTTCGCCGCCGCGCCGACCGAGATCCGGAAGGCGTCGAGCGTCTGCATCGCGAGCTTGAAGCCGCCGCCCACCTCGCCGAGCCGCGCGCTGTCCGGCACGCGGCAGCCCTCGAAGCGGAGCCGGCCGATCGGGTGCGGGACCGACATCGGAAGCGGCTCCGAGGCGACGCCCTTCGCGCCGCTGTCGACGAGGAACGCCGTGATCGCGGCGCGCCCGCCGCCGCGATCGCCCGCCGCGCCGCCGTCGCGCGGCGGCGCGCCCGTGCGGGCGAAGACGACGAGGTGGTGCGCGAGCGGCACGTTCGAGATCAGCACCTTCTCGCCGTCGAGGACCCATCCGTCGCCCTCGCGGCGGGCCTCGGTCCTCAGCGAGGCGACGTCGCTGCCCGCCTCGGGCTCGGTCAGCGCGAAGGCCCCGATGCGCCGCCCCGAGAGCACGTCGGGCAGGATCGCGCGGCGCTGCGCGTCGCTCCCGGCCAGCACGATCGGGTACGAGCCGAGCCCTTGCACCGCGAAGATCGCGTCGGCGAGCGGGGCGACCTGGCCGAGCGCCTCGCGGATGAGGACGAGCGAGCGCACGTCGATGGCGGTCGTGTCCGCGGGGCGGCCGCCGCCGCTCGGCGCGCCGCCGAGCGCCTCGGGGATGAGGTGCGCGTAGAGCCCGAGCGGCTCGCCCATGCAGCGCGCCACGGCGGCGGCGTCGCGCGCTTCGGCGAGCGGCGCGAGCGCCTCGGGCGTCAGCCGCGCGGCGAGCGCGGCGTGGCGCTCTTCGAAGAAGACGGGGAGATCGGCCGAGGAGAGCGCGAGCCGGCTCATACGCGGGGCGTCTCCAGGCCGGTGGACCGCGGGGTGGGGGGCGCGTCGGCGTCGTCGGGCGCGGCCGGCGCGTCGCCGAGATCGGCGCCCTCGAAGCGCGGCGGCCGCTTCGCCCTGTTCGCCTCGTGGGCCTCGCGGAAGTCGGGGTGGGCCATGCAGATGGCCTGCGCCTGCGCCTCGGCCTCGATCGCGGCGGCGAGGGGCATCGTGCGCTCGCTCTCGAGCATCTGCTTGGTCATCGCGTGCGCGAACGCCGGCCCGCGCGCGAGGCGCTCGGCCCAGCCGCGCGCCACGCCCAGCGCGTCGCTGTCGGCGACGACGCGGTTCACGAGGCCGATGCGGAGCGCCTCGTCGGCGCCGATGAGATCGCCGAAGAAGAGCAGCTCGGCGGCGCGCCCCTGGCCGACGATGCGCGGCAGGAGGTACGAGGCGCCCATGTCGGCGCCGGACAGGCCGACCTTGGGGAAGATGAACCCGAAGCGCGCGCTCGCCGCGGCGATGCGCAGGTCGCACGCGGCGGCGATCACCGCGCCCGCGCCGACGGCGACCCCGTTGACGGCGGCGATGACCGGGCGCCGGAGCTCGCAGATGCTCTGGATCAGCGCGCCGGTCGCGCGGGTGAACTCGAGCAGCCCCCGCGCGTCGCGCGCGAACAGCTCGGCGATGATCCCCTCGACGTCGCCGCCCGAGCAGAAGCCGCGCCCCGCTCCGGTGAGCACGACCGCGCGCGCGGCCGAGCGCTCGAGCGATCGGAACGTCGCCGTGAGCTCGCCGTAGACCTCGAAGGTGAGGGCGTTCAGGCGGTCGGGGCGGCTCAGCGTGATCTCCGCGACGCCGCGGCTGAGCTCGAGCTGGAAGGAGCGGGGTGTGAGGGTCATGGGGATCTCCTGGGTCCGGTGCGCGTCGGAGGCGAGCCTCGCGCGATCAGGGCTTCGTCCGCGTGCGCCGCGGGGGGCTGCGCGCGCTCCGCTCGGCGTGAGCGCGGGCGCTGCCGGGGCGCGACGGGACGGGCATGTCCGGCTCGCGGAGCGTGGTGCGCAGCTTGTCGAGCAGCCGCGTCAGCGTGGAGAGCTCGGCCGGGCTCAACCCGGAGAACACCTTCGCCACGCGCGCGGCGTGCCGCCGCTCGGCGTCGCGGAACGCGCGCTGCCCCTTGGCGGTCAGGTGCACCCGCCACGCGCGGCGGTCGCTCGGGTCGGCGCGCCGCTCGACCATGCCGTCGCGCGCCGCGCGATCGACGAGCCCGGTGAGGTTGCCCGCCGTGACGAGCATGCTGCGGGAGAGCGACGCGAGCGTCTGCCCGTCGCTGCGCACGAGGTTCGCCAGGAGGTCGAAGCGCGGGAGGGTCATCTCGTGCTCCAGGTCCTCGCGGATGGCCGCGAGCGCGCGCTTGTGGACGGCGAGGATGCGCACCCAGGCGCGCACGGCCGCCTGGTCGCCGCGCGCGCTCTCCGGCGGGGGGACCACGGCGAGCGGCCGCCTCGCCGGCGCCCCGCGCCTCACGGGCCGCCCTCGCCGCGCGCGCCCGTGGAGGGTGGCGCCGCCGCGGCCGCGTCGATCTCCACGGCCGCGCCCTCGCCGCGCGCGTCGAGCGCCGCGACGGCCTCGATCTCCACGAGCGCGCGCCGCTCGACGAGCCCCGCGACGCCGACGAGGGCCATCGCCGGGAAGTGCTTGCCGAACCGCGCCCGCCACGCGGCGCCGATCGCGCGGAGCGAGCCCCTGTACGCCTCGAGATCGGTCACGTAGACGGTCATGCGCGCGACGTCGCCCGGCTCCCCGCCGGCGGCCGCGACGACCGCGAGCACGTTGTCGAGCGCCTGGGCGAACTGCTCGGCCAGATCGTCGCTCCGGAGCTGCCCGGACGCGGGGTCCCACCCGATCTGCCCCGCGATGTGCAGCGTCCTGCCGCGCGTCACGACGCCGTTGGCGTAGCCTCGCGGCGCAGGCCACCCGGCCGGCTGCACGATCTCGAGATCGCCATTCACCGCATCACCTGCCCCCCGTCGACCGGGATCGCCTGGCCATGGATGCTGCGCGCCTCGTCGCTGCAGAGCATCGCCACGACGAGCGCGACCTCGGCGGGCTCGACCATCCGGCCCTGAGGCGACATCGACTCGAGCGACCGCCGCGCCGCGTCCTCGCCCCGCCCGGTCTTCTCGGCGATGCGGGAGATCGCCTCGTCCGCCATCCTCGTGTTCACCCACCCGGGGCAGACGCAGTTGATGGTCACCGGCGTCCGGGCGATCTCCACCGCGATGGCGCGGGTCATGCCGACCATGGCGTGCTTCGACGCGCAGTACGCGGTCGAGTAGGCGCACCCGACGAGCCCGGCGGTCGAGGCGACGTTGACGACGCGCCCGAACCCGCGCGCGATCATCTTCGGGATCAGGGCGCGGCAGAGCGCGAAGGCGCCGGTCACGTTGACCGCGAGCATGCGGTCCCAGAGCGCGTCGCTGGTCCTGTCGAACGGCGCGCTCTCGGCGACGCCCGCGTTGTTGACGAGCACGTCGATGTGCCCGAGCTGGCCTTCGAGCGCGGCGAGCGCCGGCGGCGCGCCCTCGCGATCGCCGACGTCGAGCCGGACGGCGACGCCCCCGATGGCCGCGGCCGTCTCCTCGATCTCGGCCTGCGTGCGGCCTGCGACGGCGACGCGCGCGCCGCCCTGCGCCAGCCGCTCGGCGATCGCCCTGCCGATGCCGCGACCCCCACCCGTGACGAGCGCGATCCTGCCTTCCAGGGACATCCGGACCACCTAAATCATATATATATGAAGCACAAGGCGAAGTCACCCTCGTCGGCGCTCGCAGCGCCGCCCGCCCGCTGAGGTCGGAGTCGGCCATCTCGCGACGGAACGCGGCGGATCGGCCTCGTTTTCCTCGCTCTCCTCGCTCGTCTGGCGCTTGGTTTCTCGTCGCGCTCGTCGCGCTCGTCGCACACGGCGTCCGCCGAGCGTCGCCTGGAACGTAGTGGGCGGAGAGCATGGAGTACGGCCAGAGCGGGCGTGCCGTGTGCTGTGGCTCGCGCGCGTCCGCGACGGAGCTGCATGCGCGCACGTGATGAAGGCGAGCGCGTTCACGACGAAGCGCCCCGCGCCGCGGTGGTCTGCCTGCTTCGGCGCGAGCTCGAACCGTCGATCTCGACGAATGCATGCGCCACCATGCCCTCATGCGCCCCTCCCTCGCTGCGGCGACGGCCGCGGCATCGTCGCTCGTCGCGGCGCTCGGCTGCGGCGATGCGCGCCCGAGCGTCTCGTCGATCTGGGTCTCGCCTGCGCGGCACGACGAGCTCCGGGGAGAGCGGTTCTTCGACGCGCCGTGGCCGAGCGATCTGCGCCGCGAGGGCGGCCTGGTCCGGCTCGACGGCTACAACAACCCGCGGCGCCTCAGGATCCTGGACGAGTACATCCACGAGATGGACTCGGTCCTCGACGGCTTCTCTCCGGCGGCGGCGGGGTTCCTGCGGTTCGCCGGGCCGATCGACGTCTCCTCGCTCCCGTCGACGCCCGCGCTCGCCATGAGCCCCCTCGGGACGGTGCAGCTCATCGACGTGGATCCGGGCTCGCCGGAGCGCGGAGCGCGGCGGCCGATCTCGGTCTATTTCCGGCGTGAGGCCGGCGTTTACTGGCCCGCGAACACCCTCGCCTTCATGCCCGTGATGGGCTTCCCGCTCCGGCCGCGGACCCGGTACGCGCTCGTCGTCACGGACGCGGTGCGCGGCGAGGGCGGCGGCGCGGTGGAGGCGAGCCCGGAGCTGCGCGACGCGCTCGGGATCGGCCAGGCCGGCGTCACGCCCGACGCCGTCAGGGAGGCGCTGGCGCCGGCGGTGGACGAGATCGAGGCCGCGGGCGTCGACCGGGAGCGCATCGTTCACCTCACGGTGTTCACCACGTCCGACCCCACCGCGGAGCTCTTCGCGCTGCGCGACCACCTGCTCGCGAACGTCCCGCCGCCGGAGGCGCGGCCCGCGCTCTGGCGGCGCCTCAGCCACAAGGCGACGTGCGACGAGTACGCCGGCGTGTACGGCCCGTCTCCGAACTACCAGATCGGCCGGGCGCCGTACCTGAGCCACGACGACGGCGGCGGCTTCGGGAGCAAGGCCGGCGAGCCGGTGATCTCGAGCTACTTCGACCTGCGCTTCTCGCTCACGGTCCCCACCGCGAGCCGCTGCCCCATGCCGGAGGACGGCTACCCCGTCGTGCTCTTCGCTCACGGCACCGGCGGCGACTACCGCTCCTACGTCCGCCGCGGCACCGGCCAGGAGCTCGCGGAGCGGTGCCTCGCGGTCATGGGCGTGGACCAGATCTTCCACGGCGCGCGCCCGGAGGCGCCGCAGGATCCGTCGCAGGCCGGGCTCCTCTACTACAACGTGCAGAACGTGGCCGCGGCGCGGACGAACGCGCGGCAGTCGGCGCTCGACGAGGTGCAGCGGGCGCGCCTCTTCACCGAGTCGCGGATGGCGGTGCCCGCCGCCGTGTCCAGCACGGGGGAGCAGATCCGGTTCGACCCGTCGAAGATCCTGTTCTTCGGGCACTCCCAGGGCGGGCTCAACGGGCCGCTCTACCTCGCGGCGGACGACTCGGCGCGGGGCGGTGTGCTCTCCGGGGCATCGGCCGTCATGTCGGTCACCCTGCTCGAGAAGACGAACCCGCCGCCGAGCATCGCGGCGCTGGTCAAGTCGGTCTTCCTCGGGCTGATGGGCGAGGAGGACGGCGAGGTGAACGAGTTCCACCCCGCGATCTCGCTCGCGCAGTCGATCGTCGACGTTGTCGATCCGATCCACTACGCTGCGCGCCTGTTCGTCGCGCCCCGCGACGGCTTCGCGCCGAAGAGCATCTACATGACCGAGGGCATCAACCCGGATGGCACCGGCGACACGTTCGCGCCGCCTCGCGGCATCGAGATGCACGCGCTGGCGATGGGCTTGCCGCTGCAGCTGCCTGCGCAGCTCCCGATCCCGGAGTACGGCTTCGGCGGCCCCGCGCCCGTCGAGGTGCCGCCCGGAGGGCTCGCCGGCAACCTCGCCGACGGCCGCGCGTCGGGGTTGCTCGCGCAGTGGCCGGTCCCCGAGGGGAGCGACGGTCACTTCGTGATCTTCGACGTGCCAGCGGCGGCCGCGCAGGCCCACGGCTTCCTCCAGAGCCTCGCGGACGCGCCCCGCGGGCGGGTGCCGGCTCCATGAGCGCGGCTCTCGTGCTCGCGTCGCGCGTCGCCGCGCTGCTCGCGCGCTCCGGCGTGGAGGCGCGGCCCCCGGCCGCGGGGGCGGGCGCGTGGTCCCTCGCGCTGGCCGAGCCGCCGGATCTCGCGGCGCTCTACGCGGCGGCGGACGGCATCGCGCTCCCGGACGGGACGCTCATCCTGCCGCGCGGCGACGTCGCGCGGGCGACGGCGTGGCTCGCGGAGGAGCGCTCGCTCGACTGGGCGCACGACCTCCTGGTCATCGGGGAGCGGGAGGATCTCGTCATCGTGCTCGACCTCGACGTCGCGGGCGCGCGGGCCGGGGGCGGCGTGCTCGAGGCGCCGACCGACGGGCTCGCGTCGTTCCAGCGCGTCGCCCGCTCGGTGGTCGGCTACCTGGAGCGGCGCCTCGGCGTCGCAGGGGCCGAGGCCGCGGGGCCCGAGGTGCGGGCGCGCGAGGCCGCGGCGCGCCGCGACCTCCCGGCGCTCGTCGAGGCGCTCTCGGAGGAGATGTACCCGGGCGCGGAGCGGCAGGTCGCGCACGCGGCGCTCACGCTGGGCGCGCTCCTGTCGGAGCGCGGGGACGAGGCGGCGCTGGACGCCTTCGCGCGCTCGGTCGAGGCGCGGGTCGCGGCGGCGCCGCGGGGCGCCGCGGGGCCCGAGCGGCTCGCGGCGTGGCGCGCGTGCGAGATCGCGGCGCGAGAGGCGGGGGCAGAGGTGATCGCCGCGGCGTGCGCGGCGCGGGCGAGCGGCGGGGGGTAGGGGGCTGGCCGCGAAGCGCCTCGGCAGACGGCGCTCCGTCGCTCAGCGGACCGAGCTCACCTGGCGCATCGCTCCCGGAGCCTCGCGCGCCACGCGCGCACCACGGACGTCTGATCCCCCTTGCGCAGCATGAACTCCGTCAGCCCCGCGACGTCGAGGCCGGGCAGGAGCCGGCTCTGCCCGGCCTCCGCGTAGCCGTCCGGGCCGAGGAGGTGGATGGAGAGCTTCCCCTTCTTCAGGAACCAGACCTCGGGCACGCCGAGCCCCGCATAGACGGAGAGCTTGTTGATCGTCCCGCTCTTCTCGATGATCTCGATCGCGAGCTCCGGGATCTCCCCGTCCTCGACCGTCCCGAGCACGTAGCACTCGTCCGGCTCCACCCCCCGCTCCGCGAGCCTCTTGCGGACGGTCATGCTGCCGTATCCGCTGAGCGGCAGCTCCGCCTCTTCGGCATAGGCCTCGACGAGGCGGGCAAGGATCGTCTTCCGCCCCTCGTGGGGTCCGCCCGGGCTCATCAGCTCCAGCACTCCCTCGCAGTACGTCACCCGCACGCCAGCCCGGTCGCCGAGGGCGGCCAGGATGGCCTCGTACTGCTCCCACGAGACGTCATGAACGACGAAGAGCTGGTCTTCCGAGCCGTCCGCCGCGACAGCGTCGGCGGCGCCGGCAGGGGGGGCGAGGAGGGGTGCAGCGGCGGCCATGACAGCGTGCTCCTCCGAGGAGTATCACCCCCGCGCCGCGCGCTGGCAACCGCCGATCCCAGCGCCCGCGCGCCGCTGCCCCGCTCGACGGCCCTGACGCGCGCCACGGACTCGCCGGACGCTGCCAGGGGCGGGCCCGGGGCGCTCGGGAGCCGCGCCCTCAGAACACGCGCCCCAGCCCGTCGAGCGCCGCGACGCGGTAGGCCTCGGCCATGGTGGGGTAGTTGAACGTCGTGTTCACGAAGTACCGGATCGTGTTGTGCGGCGCAGGCTGCGACATGATCGCCTGCCCGATGTGGATGATCTCCGCGGCGTTCTCGCCGAAGCAGTGGATCCCGAGCAGCGCGAGCGTCTCCCGGTGGAAGATCAGCTTCAGCATCCCGACCTGCTGGCCTGTGATCTGGGCGCGCGCGAGCGTCTTGAACGTCGACTTCCCCACCTCGTAGGGCACCTTCTCCGCCGTGAGCTCCCGCTCGCTCTTGCCCAGCGACGAGATCTCGGGCGTCGTGTAGATGCCCGTGGGGATGTCCCGGACCAGCTTGTCGTCGGCGTCGCCGCAGAGGTGGCTGGCCACGTACCGGCCCTGGTCGTAGCTCGCGCTCGCGAGCGCCGGGAAGCCGACGACGTCGCCGACCGCGTAGATGTGCGGCTGGCTCGTCTGGAACGTCTCGCTCACCTCGATCTGACCGCGCTTGTTCGGCGTGATGCCGACGCTCTCCAGGCCGAGATCGGCCGTGTTGCCCGACCTCCCGTTGGCCCAGAGGAAGACCTCGCTCCGGAGCTTCTTCCCGCTCTTCAGGGAGAGCACGACGCCCTCCTTCGTGGCCTCGACCGCCTCGTGCTCCTCGCCGTTCAGGACGCGGATCCCCTTGTCGCAGAAGTGGTAGCCGAGCGCGTCGGTGATCTCGTCGTCGAGGAACTCCAGGAGATGGGCGCGCGTGTTCACGAGGTTCACGGCGACCTGCATGTTGCGCAGCATCGACGCGTACTCGCACCCGATGACGCCCGCCCCGAAGATCGTGATGCTCCGGGGGGTGTGATCCATGCGCAGCAGCGTGTCGCTGTCGAAGATGCGCGGGTGGCTGAAGTCGATGTCGGCCGGCCGGTACGGCCGCGAGCCGGTCGCGATGACGAAGCTGTCGGCCGTGTAACGCCGGCGCTGGCCCCCGTCGCCCTCCACCTCGATCGTGTGCGGATCGACGAAGCTGGCCTGCCCCGGAATGAGCTGGACGCGGTTCCGGTCGTAGAAGCTCTCCCGCAGATCGACCTGCTCGTCGATGACGCGGTTCGCGGTCGCGAGGAGCTCGGCGAACGGGTACTCCGGAACCACATCCATCCGCTTGTAGATGGGGCTCTGGTTGATCAGGTTCATGTGGTAGATCGCGCGGCGCAGCGCCTTGCTGGGGATCGTCCCCCAGTGGGTGCAGCCCCCGCCGACCCGCGTGTAGCGCTCGATCGCCGCGACCGACTTGCCGTGCTTCGCGGCCGTCATGGCGGCGCCTTCGCCGCCCGGCCCCGTGCCGATGATGATGAGATCGAAGTGCGGGGTGGTCGCCATCGAGTTCCTTGCCTCCGGCGCGCCGCGCGCGCGTGCGCCAGGGAAGGCTACTCGAACTGGAGCGGCTCGTCGTCGTCCCCGACGCCGAGCATCTCGAGGATCTGCCGCACCTCCATGGCGGACTCGACCTCAGGGCCCGCGTCCAGGAAGCCCTGGAGGTGCTTCCGCGCGAGCGCGCGGTTGCCGCGGGCCGCGTACGCGAGCCCCATCGCGTGCATCGCCTCGCCGTCCTTCGGGAACCGGCGGAGCGCCTCCTTCGCCTGCGCGATCGCGCCCTCCGTGTCGCCGACGCGACGGAGCGCGTGCGACAGGGCCACCCGCGCCCCGAGGAAGCTCGGCGCGAGCCGCACGGCGGCGCGGTATGCATCGCGCGCCGGCTCGAGCTGGCCGAGCTCGTAGAGCGCGTGCCCGAGCAGGTTGTACGCGTACGGGTTCGACGGGGAGGCCTTGATCACGTCGCGCAGCGCGACGAGCGCCTCCTGGACTTGCTCCTCTTGCAGGAGCTCGGCCGCCTCCTCGACGGCCTCCCAGTGGGCGGAGTCGATCGATTCGTCCACCACGGCTCTGAGCACCATGGCGCGCAGTCTAGCCAGAATCGGCGCGCCGTCCTGGGCTCCTTCGTGGTACCGGCCGGGCCGTGAGGCGCCCGCCGCGGATCCGGCTGCTCTTGTGGCACGCGAGCGCCGCGATCCCGGTGCTCGGCGCCGCCGCGGCGTTCTACGGACCCGCGCTCGCCAGGACGGGCGGCGTCTGGCCGGCGCCCCTCGACGACGTCTACATCCACTTCGGGTTCGCCCGCGCCGCGGCCCTTGGCCACCCGTTCTCGTGGATCCCGGGCAACGGCTACTCCTCGGGCGGGACCAGCCTGGCGTACCCCCTCGCCCTCGCGCCCGGGTACCTGCTCGGGTTTCGCGGCGCGTGGCTCGGCCTCTTCGCCGCGCTCCTCGCGTGCGCCGCGCTGCTCGACCTCTGCCGGTCGCTCCGGCGGCTCCTCGAGCCGCGCGCCGGGCCCGGCGCCGCGTCCTCCCGCTGGGTCGCCTGGGTCGCGCCGCTCTTCGTCGTGGCCGTGCCGCTGCTCGACTGGAGCTGGTTCTCCGGGATGGAGGTCGCGCTGCTCGGCGCGGTGATGGGCCGGGCGCTCGTCGCGGTGCGGCGCGCCGAGCTCGCCCCGCCGGCGCAGCGCCCGGCCGAGCAGCTCCGGGCAGGGCTCCTCGCCGCGCTGCTCGTCGCGACGCGGCCCGAGGCCGTCGCGCTCGCGGCGCCGCTCGCGATCGCCGTGGCCCACGCGGCGGGCTCGCTGGGCGCGGCGGCGTCGCTCGCGCGCGCGTCCCTGCCGACCGCGCTGCTCCTCGGCGCGCAGGCCGCCGCGAACCGCGCGCTCACGGGGGAGTGGAGCGCCGCGGGGGCGGTGCGCAAGCTCATCCTCTCGAACCCGTACCCGGCGCCGCTCGAGAAGGCGGTGGAGGTGATCAAGAACCTCGCTGCGCTGCGGGTGCAGGCGCTGGAGAGCGCGCTCGGCGGTCCGTCCTATGCCCTCCTCTTGCCGCTGCTCGGCGCGATCGCGGCGCTCGACCGGCGCGCGCGGCGCCTCGCCGTGCCGCTCCTGATCGGCGCCTACGGCTCGCTGCTCCTCGTCGCGCTCAACGCGACGGCGCGCTACCAGAACCTCCGCTACGCCGCCCCGGCGCTCGCGATGCTGCTCGTCGCGGCGGCCCTCGGGGCCGAGGCGCTCGCGCGGCGGGGGCGGCTCGCGGCGGGCGTCGCCGCGGCGCTCGCGCTCGCGGCCCTCGCGGCGCCCTCCCCGTGGTTCGGGCGGCAGATCGACCACTTCGCCCGCTCCTCGGCCAACATCGCCGGGCAGCAGGTCGAGGTCGCGCGGCGCCTCGCCGCGCGCGCGCCGCGGCCGCGGCGGGTGCTGCTCGGCGACGCGGGCGCGATCCCGTACCTGTCGGGGATCCCGGCCATCGACGGGCTCGGGCTCGGCGGGTACCGGGGGATGCCGTTCGCGCGGGCCTCGGTGCACGGCGTGCCGGCCGTTGTCGAGCTCATCGAGCGGCTCGACGCCGCCGAGCGGCCTGACGTCTTTGCCCTGTACCCCTCGTGGTGGGGCGGGCTCGCGGACGTCTTCGGCCGGCGCGTCGACGCGGTGAAGATCGAGGACAACGTGATGTGCGCCGCGGACGAGAAGGTGATCTACGAGGCGGACTGGTCGGCGCTCGCCCCGCCGGGGGAGCGCCGCGACGGGGCCATCGACGAGGTGGACATCGCCGACCTGGTCGACGAGCGGGCGCACGGCTACGCGTTCCCGTCGCCGCGCGGCGGCTGGGTCGTCGGCGCCGTGCTTCGGGACGGGAGCGACGGCGGCGGTGCGCCGCGGTTCGACGCCGGCAGGATCATCCCCGAGGGGCGCGAGCAGTCGTTCGCGATCGGAGCGGCCGCCGCGGCCGCCGCGGCCGCCGCGAGCGCCCGCGGGCCCGCCGTGCTCGCGCTGCGCACCGACGGGGGCGGCCCGATCGCGATCGGCGTGGCGGTCGAGCGCGCCGCGGACGAGGCGCGCGTCGAGGTGCCAGAGCGTCCTCTGGACCGCTGGTCCGAGATCCGGGTGCCGCTGCGCGACGTCGCGCCGGGGGACCTGGTCCGGATCCGCGCGCTCCGGGGGACGTTCCGCAGCTTCCATGTCTGGCTGCTGCGGCCGTGATCGGCCTCCTTGCCGCCCGCGCGGCGTCCTCGTGGCGCGCGCCCGCGACACAGCGCGTCGCGAGCCACGGGGACGTCGCGCGACGGATCCATGGTAAGAGCCACCACGTGGCGAGGTGGTTCCGTGCGTCGGCCTTCGCGGCGACAGCTGGCAGGGAGGTGGCCTCGTTCGCGAGGCAGGCGGTCCTCCTGCCGTACGACACCCTCGCGCCGGTGATCCCTGACGGGGCGCGCGACGGCGACGAGGTGGTGGTCATCCTTCACGGGCTCTTCGCCTCCGCCGGCGTCCTCCGGCCGTTGCGCACGGCGATCGAGCGTCACGCGGCCCTGTCGCGCGCCTCGCGGGCGCGTGGTCGGACGGACCCGGCGCGCGCCGAGCCGTCGTGGTCGGTCCACACGGCGACGATGTCCTACGCGCCGGGGCCCGGCGTCGAGGCGCTGTCAGAGCGCCTCGCGGCGCTCGTCGCGGCGCTGCCGGACGGGGCGCGCTTGCACCTCGTCGGCCACAGCATGGGCGGCATCGTGTGCCGCTTCTTCGCGCAGGAGGTCGGCGATCCGCGCATCGTGCAGACCATCTCCATGGCGAGCCCGTTCGGCGGCATCCCGCGCGTGGCGCTGCTCGGCTTCGGCGGCGCGCGCGATCTCGACGCGTCGAGCCCGGTCCTCCGGCGCGTCCTCCTCGGGACGGCGCGCTCGAGCATCCCGCACCTGTCGATCGTCGCGGGGGCCGACACGCTGGTCCGCTCGCCCATCGCGCACGCGCTGCCGGGCGGCGAGGTGCGGGTGATGGAGGGGCGGGGGCACAACACGCTCCTCTTCGATCCCGAGGTGGCCGCGCTCGTGGCGCGGCACGTCGTCGAGCGGCGCGGCCCCGCGCGCTGACCTATCGCCGCTCGGCGCTTCGTGCTAGCTCGCTCGCGTGCGCTCGCCCATCGCCTGCCTCGCCGCCGTCGGGGCCTTGCTCGCCCCGCTCGCCTGGTCCTCGCCTTCGCGCGCGGACGCCTCCGCGTGGACCTTCGTGGGCGCCGGCGCGATCGGCTGGAAGCAGGGGGAAAGCGATCTCGTCTTCGACGGCGCGCTGTCGTGCGACGTCGGCGTCGGGACCACGCCCGACGCGCCCGTCATCGTCGGCGGCCTGATGCGTGCGACGCCGATTCTCGACAGCGGCATCGATCTCGCGCTGCTCGCCCGGGTCGCGACGCGCGGCTTCCAGGCTGGCCAGCTGGGCCTTGCCCTCGACGCGGGCGGCTACCGCCGCTTCTGGGGCGCGGGTTCCACGGGCTTTGCCGGCGCGCTCACGCTTGGGGCGCCGCTCGGCATCAGCCTCTCGCTCCAGGGGAGCTACGGGACAGACAATGCGATGGCGTTCGCCGCCATCGCGGGGATCGACCTGCTGCGTCTCACCGTCTACCGCCAGTCGCTCCTGCCGCTGTGGCCGAACCCGTTCCCCGCGCAGCAGCGCGGGCAGGACGTCGCCTCGCGCTGAGGGGCGCGCGAGCGTCTCTCCGGACACGATGGGGAGCCGTCGAGCCGGGAAGTGGGCAGTCGAGGGGGCGGTCGAGGACCGGGCGCGCGACGCGCATTGGCGCCGCGGACGCCGGTTGACCGGCGAAGTCGTGCCCCGGCAGGGTGCGGCCAGGGGGGCGTCATGGATGTCGTCGCCGCGCTCGCCATCCTCCTCCTCGCGTTCATTCACGTTGCGCCTCGCCGGATCGGATGTCAGGCGCGGAGGGCCGACGAGATCGCGACGGCGAAGCCGGCGCTCGAGACGGTGGCCGAGTGGAGCGAGCCGATCGATGGCGCCCGCTCTATGACGGAGCTGCCCGCGGCGGCGCGGCAGTATGTGGAGATGGTCGAGAAGGAGACCGGCGTGCCGGTCGACGTCGTCTCGGTCGGAGCAGACCGCGAGGCGACCATCGTCCGGCGCAACGCGTTCGCCTGAGAAGCGCTACGGCTCTCTTCTCATCTGTTCGATCCAGCCACGAATCTCGCCCAGGGCCGGGCTCCGGGCATCCGGGTTTCTTGCCAGAATCCTGGCGGCGGCCTGCTCCATGCAGGCGATCGCTTCCGTGTTTCTCTTGACCCCCATGAGGCACCGGCCGAGCGCGATCAACGCAAGCGTGACCGCGCTGCCGCTCGTCGAGTCGGCCGCCGCCTCCTGGATGCGGAGGGCTCTCTCGGCGAGCGGGAGCGCGTCTGCCGGCCGCTCCGCCTCGAGCAGCACGTAGATCAGGGACGTCATGATGTACGCCGTGTCGCGGCTTTCCCCGTGCGCCCGCTCGGAGAGGGCGACCGCCCTCACGAGGTGCTCGGAAGCCTCCTCCAAGGCGCCCGCCGTCCAGAGATTGATCCCAAGACTATGGAGAAGACGGCTAAGCCGCGGATCGTCCGTGCCGAAGTTGGCCTCCGCGACGCGCAGCGCGCGCCGAATCCACGCGTCGGCCTCGACAAGGCGACCTGGGTCGCTGCGCGGGTTGGCGGCGATGTAGGCCAGCCCGCGCAGCGGGGCGATGACCTGGGGCGCATCTCGCCCGTAAGCTCGCTCTGCCAGGTCCAGCGCGCCGCGGAATGCCTTCTCGGCTTCCACAATATCGCCGGCTCGCACCAACTGTCCTGCGCGGTCGAGCAGCGCCTTCAGGTCATCGCCCGTATCCATTCTATGCCCTCAGCGGTGCCTGGTGAAACCCATCAGAATGCCGCCCCTGATGCATCCAGGCATGCGTCGAAGCATTCCTCCTCCTCGCTCTTGCGCGATGGGTCCTTCGGGCATGTTTTCGGTTCATCGTCATGGAAGTCGCATTCGATCTTGCAGCAGTTGACCGCACGGACGACCAGCAAGTTGGTGCATTTGAGGAAACGAGAGGGAGGGAACCGCTCGGGGGGATCCCGGTAGGGGCTCCCGGGAGCTCCGGCGTTCTCGTCTTCATCCGCCAACGGCCCGTTATCGCGTGCATTCTTTATCTCCTCTAGGATGCAGAAGAGTACCGAATGGCCACTAGCCAGGCAATCGACGTAGTCGGCCGGGCCCGTACCCGACGGGTCAGTCAGGTTGACAGGGTCGCCGATGACATACCCATAAAGGTTGGTGTCCCCGCCAGCGAAGCCGATCGGGTCCTTCGTGGTCCATCTGCCGGTCTCCGGATCGTAATCCCGCGCTCCGAAACGGACGAGCCCCGTGTCGCGATCATAGAGCCCGCCCGCGAACCCGAACGGCGTGAAGCCGGGGTTGGTGTCGATGAGCAGGCGACCGAACTCATCGAAATCCATCCGCTGAGCCACCACGCCGTTCGCGGTGTCTACCACGAGCCGCGGGCTGCCGCGATGGTCGGTGAGGATGCGGTAGGTCGCGCCGCCCTTGATCATCAGATCCGGCACGTTCCGCCCTCGCCCGTAGACGAATCGAGCCACCACGCCACCCGCGCCGTCGAGCTCTGCCGCCGGCTGCAGGTCGCTCCGGTACAGGAATCCCTGGACGTTGACCCCGTTCCGCTGCTTCCAGATGCGGTGCCCCTCGCCATCGACAAGGTAATCGATGTCGGTGCCATCCGGCAGCTCGACGTGCCGCAGCTTGCCGCCGGCGTCGTAGGTGAAGGCCGTTGTCCCTCCCGTCACCGCGTCGGTCACGCTCGTCCGGTCGCCCGCCGGGCTCATCCCGTACGTCTTGGTTGCGTAGGTCAGGAGCCGGTCCTGGTCGTCATACGTGCCTACCTCCGTCCCGCCCGACGAGGTCCGCGCCGAGCGGTTCCCGTTCACATCGTAGTCGTAGTGTGCCGTGAGCACGCTGTCACGATACACGTCAGTAAGCCTGCCGACGAGGTCGTAAACATACTCGTAAGCGTGCGTTTGCCCTTGTATCGTCTCCGTCATGTTCTCGATGCGTCCCAGGGCATCTGGCGTATACGTCACCTGGTATATCGTCGAGCCGCTCACCTGCGCGACATACGTCGCCACGGCGCCATAGGCGTCCGGGGTTACCGTGTCGCTCACGACGCCGATGCTGCTGCCAGTGTACAGCCCGTTCTGCGGATGCCTGAACAGCGAGAGGCCGCCCGCCTGATTGAGGAGACCGTCGTTGTCGTACCCGAAGGTGACCGCCGCGCCGCCGTTGATGCTCTCGCTGGCGACGCGGAAGTCATTGTTGTAGATCCACTGCACCGTGCCCGAGCCGGCGCCGAATCCATCGCCTGTCCACGTCCCGCTCGTCAGCAGCGCGCCGTCGTAGCCGTAGGCGAGCGATACCCCCGAGGGGCCGCTCAGATTCACGAGCTTCCCCGTCGTCGGGCTGTAGCCGAAGGCCACCGTGCCCATCCCCAGGGGCAAGACCATCTGGCTGACACGGCCTGTCGATGGCTCCCGGACGTACGTCACGGCCGGCTCGCCGGCGCGGGCCGAGCTCGTGAGTAGCTGGTCGAGATCGTAGGACCAGGAGGCCTCCCCGGACACAGATCCGAGCGGCGGCGCCAGGTAGGCCTCCAGCATGTCGGCTGGATTGTAGCTGAACGTATGTGCCGGACGATCTGGAGGCGTCACCGTATGCACGCGCCCACCGGGGTAGTAAGTGGTCCCGACCACCTCGTTGTCCGTCCTCGTCAGCTGCGTGACCCGGCCGACCGGGTCGTGAAGGAGCGAGACACCGTTGAGCAGTGGATCGATCGCCGTCGTGAGCCAGCCGTTGTCTTCATAGGTATATGTCCAGGTCCTGGAGCCTTGGGACCGAGTGTGCAGCCGACCGTCTGGATGGTACGTGAAGTCGATCGGCAGGATTCCGGGCGACTGGGTGCGCTGTGTTCGTCCTTCGGTCGTCAGTACAACGGATGACTGACGCCCGACCGGCGATGTGGACAGGATCGTTCTCGTCGTCCTGTTGAACACCTGAGTGAACGGGTTTCCATTGATGGTCAGAACATCGGTCAGCGAGGCGACGTTCAAGGGGTCTCCCAGCGGCCCGAGCACCGTCGAGCGTGATCGGGTGACCTGCATCGTTCGCCCCAGAGGGGTGATCGTGGTTTCCTTGCTGACAATCGGCGACTGCATGCCGAAACGTGGATCGCTGGTCCTCTCGGTGGAAACCACGGTGCCGTCGCGCCCCGTTACGGTTGTGGCACCATCCTGACCGATGTCAACGACGCTCGAACGACCGTCCGATCCGGTGTGGACGCGCCTCGTACCACCCGTCGACAGCACCTCGATCGCATGCGATCGAGCTCGGCCCATCGCCGTGGTGACCGTGACGCTGTGGCCTGATGTCGTGAGCGTCCGCTGGAGCTCCTTGTAGCCGCCCGCCGGGTCGGAATCTTTGGCAAGGCGGCCGTCTGCTTCGTATTCGAACTCATGACGGCGCTCGAGCGGGTCGGTCAAGGCGCTGAGGAGGCCGGTGCTCGGATAGTACTCGAGCGTGGTCGTCTCATTCGCTGGGTTGGTCACTCTCCAGAGGTACCCCTCGGCGCCCAACTCGAGCGTCGTGAACTGCCCGGTGGGCGCCATGATGCCTGTTGGCGCGCCGCTCGCATCGCGCTGAATGATGGTGACTTGCTCGTTGATGTCAGTGATCGTCGACAGCCTTCCCGCCGCGTCGTACCCGAATTGATACTTTGGGACTCCGAGGAGGGTATCGAGTGTACTGATGTGCTGCCCGGTGCTGTCGAAGAGGTAGATCTCGGAGCCGTCCTCGCTGGCGATGGAATGTTCAGAGCCACGGCTGAACGCAGGGAATGGCCATGTGACGCGGGCGATGAGCCCATGATTGAAGCCAGAGGAGCCAACGTTAGGGCGATCAGCGATGACCACACGTCCATCCGGCCCGACAGCAAGCCCGGTCACCCGCGAGAGCAGGGCCTTGGTTGCCGGACCATTGATCCCGCAATGGTTTCTGTTGCAGAGCGAGCTGGGAGGCGTGGTCCCGACCTTGCCTGCGAAATGCTTGTTATCTCCGTCGAATGTCAGTCGGCGGATGGTGGGTAGCGTACCAGTATTATTGGTGTTGATGCTGACAAGAACACCGTCAAGATCTGCGGCGATCGCGCCCGGATTGTTCACTGTCGCCACCACGCGCAGAATACCGCTAGCATCGATCGAATAGACGCGATGGCGGTAGAAATCGGACAGGTACAGCGTCCCATCTTCTGTCATTGCGAGCCCGAGGATCGTACACAGGTTGGCCTGAGACGCGGGCGTTCCGTCCTGCGGAATAGGGTTGTTACACAATCCTGAGCCTGCCACCCCCGTACCTGCCACCTTGCTGATGACGCCGTCGGGCGCAACCTTCAGCAGGACGTCAGCCGACCCGCCCGAGTGCGCCGCATGCGTGAAATACAGGGTTCCATCATTCGCGACGATGACGTTCCTCGGACTGCGAATACTTACGGACGTAGCGAGAGTTCCATCGGGCACCGTATTGCCACAGGTTCCATTGCCGACCACGCGCGTGATCACCCCGGAGGGATCGACCTTTCGGATTGCGCAGTTGTCGGTGTCGGCGATGTAGACGCTCCCATCGGATCCGATCGCGAGGCCTTCCGGCGAATCCAGCCTCGCGCTGGTGGCCGGCCGATTGTCGCCGTTGTATCCAGGGCCGCCGGTGCCGGCGATGGTCGTGATCTTCCCATCTGGCGCGATCCTCCGGACGCGAGCGCTGGAGTTGTCTGAGAAATAGATGCTGCCATCGGGCCCGAGGGCGACCCCATTCGGCTCTCCGACCCAGGCTGCCTCGGCGCTGATGCCCTCGCCGTTGGCAGCAGCGCTGAATGCCACGTCGCCGGCGATTCGCGTCATGATGGAGGGCTGCGACCTGCTGTTGCGCCGGGAGCCATCACCTTTGTAGAGGATCGCTCCATTGACATCGTACGCATGGTGCGCGCTGAGGCTCCAGCCTCCGAGCCCAGCGGGCTCGTTCTCTCCCCCGTTGAGGGTCCACCGGCTGACGGGCTGCTCCCATGTGCGCCAATAGACAAGCTCATTGCGTGCTCTGGAGGCCGTGATAGGTACGCCGACTTCTGCAATCATCGCGAACGCCCGCGGCATGTCGGCGGGCTGCATGTACACGGCGTCGTAGGCATACCCGAGCTCGATCCTCGCCGTCTGGGTGCCGTTCGTCCTGCGGCCGAACCGATCCAGGCCGTCCCAATCGAGCACATGGTGCTGGTTCGGCTCGCATGGACAAGTGATGCTGTCAGTGAAGGTGCGTCCCGCGATGGACACCTTCAGCTCGATTTGCTTGAGCCCGGCGGGGACGCTCGCTTGGGTGAGCGGAATGGTGATGAGGAACGGCTCCCTCCATCCCGTCGTCCGATCGCTCTGGTAATGCAGGGAGAACGGCGTTCCCACGACCGGCAGCTTCTCTCCCAGGATCTGGCTCTCGCACTCGATGATGGAGCCGGGCTCCTTGCAGGGGTCGTCGGGTGGGGGCGGCGGGGGCGGCGGGGGCGGCGGGGGCGGCGCCGGGGGTGCGTCGGGATCCGGCCCATAGGGCCAGTTGCAGTCCCAAGGGGTGAAGTGGTTGACGAGCGAGCGCCACAGGCTCGCTCCGGGCGTGTAGAGTCCGCCGAGCTGCTCGAGCTCCTGCGAGGTGATCCCGAGCTCCGTGAGGGCGGCGCCGCTGTCAGCGGCGCCGTCGCCGTCGACATCGACGGACGCGATCCCGCCGCTCACGCTGACGATCTCGATGACGCGCCCGTTATCGGACGGCACCCACGCGCCCTTTCGCGCGTCATAGTAGCCGATCGGCACCGCCGTCCCGACGGGGAAGCTCAGGAAGTTGTCGACGTAGAACGGGATCGGCTGGCTGAACTGGACGTCGGTCGCCCCGGCGGCGACAGCCTCGTCGAGCCCGAGCTCGACCGCGTAGGTGTATGCGCTCGTCGGCGGCAGCGTCCCCGGCATCGCCTCCGGCCCGTTCGGACCCACGGTGTACTCCGTCGCCCGCACGTGCACCTCGCTCGGCAGCGGCACCGTCATCGTCGCCCCCGGCGGGCCATTCGGATCCGGAACTGTCATCGTCCCGGTGGTGTTCGGAGGGAAGAGGAGCGTCGCCTGGCGCGTCCCGCTCTCATCCGCCTGCACGCTGCCGCGCGCCACCTGCATCTGGGCCGCTTGGGCGCCCAGCGCGACGGGCGTCACCGCGGGATCCCGCTCGATCATCACCACGTCGGGCGCGTCGGACCACTGCTGCCAGCGGGCGCTCACCTGTCGTTGCACGGGCAGGTAGCCGGGCTTCTCGTAGCTCAGCGTGAGCGATTGGCCTCCTTGCACGACCAGATCGAATGCTCCGTCCGCACGCGTGAGGACCTGCCCGTAGCTCTCCGGATCGTCCGGGCTATGGTGCAGCACGCTCACCTTGACGCCCGGGATCGGGACACCCGCCTGCGTCGCGACCTTGCCCTTGACGACCGAGACCGAGACCGGGTCGAAGGTCGCCGTCACACCGGTCTGCGGCGCGTTCGACCCCTGGTGGATGCACCCCACGACGTCGATGAGCCGCGTCGCCACGGTCGGATCCAGCGCAGGACACGCGACGTGCGAGATGGCGCCCGTCGCCGGGTCGCACGTGTCGATCGTGCTCGGGTCGCTGTCGTCGGTCGAGATGGGCGTATGCAGAATACCCAGCACCGGGTCACAGGTATCGGTCGTGCACGCGTCGCCGTCGTCGAGCGTGCCGGTGCAAGTCGGCGCGGTCGTGTAACAGACCTCGAGGCTCGGCCGCTCGGACGCGTTCGGGTCTTCGCTGCTCCGGAAGGAGGTGGTGAGGACCGGCGCCTCTTCCAGCAACACGCCGTGATTCGGCGTGGTTCCCGCGAGCCACGCCGCAGTGAGCGCGGTCAGATTGGCCGAACGCATGCCGGCGCCGGGAAGCGACTGAAATGACGCCGCGATCGCCGGGTCGAAATCGGTACCGTTCGCCAGGCTCTGCCAGGTCACTGTCGGCTCGGTCCACGGCGAGAGGATCCGGTGGATGTTGATGGTGCTGGAGCTGGTATCGTCCCGGTAGATCTGCCGGAGGCGCAGCGTCGCGGAGGCGACCTGCGCCGCTGGGGGCAGCGGCGAGAGGTCGAAGCGGAGGACGGCGTGCCGCACGCCGAAGCCGGTCAGCGTGCCCGTACGGATCAGAACGGTCGAGTCGCTCCATGTCGGGAACGTCTCCCAGATCGTCGCGTCCTCCACCGCGCCGAGGGTCCCGCGCTGGATCGTCACGCAGGTCGGTTCCTCGGTGCCCGCCGCGAGCTTCGCGGTGCCGTGCAGCTCCTCCTCCGGTGAGCTCGAGCTGCACGCGGAGCCGGTCGCAGTTGCGCTGAACAGGACACCCCCCATCAGCAGGGAGTATTTCCGCCAAGGTATGCGTGAGAGCCTGATGGATCCTAGCGGTCGAAGAAATGATGGCTCGTGATGTCTCACTCAAGAGCTCCTTAACTGAAGGGGAGGGCTGCAGCGCGTCACACTGGACGATGGACGCATTGAACCGCATAGCGCCAACGACCAAGCGCTGTCGCGCTGCGCCCTGTTACTGGATTTTTTTGCGATGGGCGGCATTGAGCCGACCAGGGCAGGTGGCGCACCTTAGGGGGCCGTCAGGGAGCTCCACATTCAAAAAAAAACTGGGGTCCACGCTTTGTCATGCGAAGCGAGTCCGAATGTCTTGGCGCCGCATCCACAGGCACCATCGAATTTGCCTGATCGCGAGTTCCGTAAAGGGTGCTGAATGTACGTCGCGACCGGCAGCCAAGCCCGGTGGAGTCGCGCCTGAAGGCGATCCGGGGTCTGGGCTTCACGGGCGTGGCCGGCGCGCTCACGCTGGGGGCGCCGCTCGGATCAGCCTCTCGCTCCAGGGGAGCTACGGGACGGACGACGCCGTGGCGTTCGGCGCCATCGCGGGCATCGAGCTGCTGCGTCTCACCGTCTACCGGCAGTTGCTCCTGCCGCTGTGGCCGAACCCGTCGCCCGCGCAGCATAGCCGAGACGTCGCCTCGCGCTGACGAAGGCGGTGAGCGCTCCCCCGCGTTGAGATCGCCTTCCCGGGCGCCCGAGTCGCCCGTTTCAAGCCTTGAAGCGGGCGACTCGGTCGCCGAGCGAGCGATTTCAAGCCTTGATCCGCCTTGCTGGCCGGCCGAGTCGGCCATCTCAAGGCTTGATCCGCCCCGCTGGCCGGCCGAGTCGGCCATCTCAAGGCTTGAAAGGGCCGACTCGGCGACCGAGTCGCCCGTTGCAACGCTTGCATCAAGCGTTGCAGCGGGCCGCAGGGCTCACCTGTCCAGCGACGGCCACCAACGGGGCGGTAGGCCCCCGGCGAGGGAGCTCGGCACACCCTCCCCCAGCCGCCCCCACGCTCCGCTCAGCCGCCGCTCCGCTCGGCTCGGAACCGCCTCGTCCGCTTCAGCCCGTGAACCCCGCGAGCCCCGCCACGAGCCGATCGAGATCCGCCCGGCTGTGCCGCTCGGTCACGGCGACCAGCAGCTCATCCCGCCGCCGCGCGTCGATCCGCCCGAGATCGAGCCCCGCGATGATCCCCTGCTCGGCCAGCGCCCGCGTGAGCCTCCCCGCGTCCCCGCCGCGGACCTTCACGACGAACTCGTGGAACGTCGGCGCCGACATCGGCAGCGCGTACCCGTCGATCCGCGCGATCTCCCGCTTCAGGTGCTCGGCCTTCGCGAGGCACTGCTTCGCCGCCTCCACGAAGCCGCGCTTGCCGAGCATGCACATCCGCATCGTGACCGCCGTCGCGCAGAGGCCGCTGTTCGTGCAGATGTTGCTCGTCGCCCGCTCGCGGCGGATGTGCTGCTCGCGCGTCGCGAGCGTCAGCACGTACCCGCGGGTCCCGTGCTTGTCGACCGTCTCGCCGACAAGCCGGCCGGGCACCTGCTGGAGGTACTTGCGGTCGTTCCGGCACGCGAACAGCCCGACGTTGGGGCCGCCGTACTGCGGCGGCAGCCCGAGCGGCTGGCCCTCCGCCACCGCGATGTCGGCGCCGAGCGCGCCAGGCGACTCGAGCAGCGCGAGCGCGTACGGGTCCAGGGTGACCGTGATCAGCAGCGCGCCCTTCTGGTGGCACACCTCGGCCACCTTCCGGATGTCGCCAACGACGCCGAAGAAATTCGGATAGCCGACCACCACGCAGGCGGTCGTCTCGTCGATCGCCCGCGTCAGCGCCTCGGCGTCCGCCGTGCCGTCGCGGCCGACGTCGACCCCGACCAGCGACGCCTTGCCGGTCCCGATGCCGTGCACGTACGTCTCGACCGTGCCGACATAGTCGGGGTGCACGCCCCCGGACAGCACCGTGCGCTCGCGCCCCGTCAGCCGGCGGGCCATCAGCACGGCCTCCGCGAGCGCGCTCGCGCCGTCGTACATCGACGCGTTGGCGATCGGCAGCCCGAGGATCTCGCTCACGATCGTCTGGAACTCGAAGATCACCTGGAGCGTGCCCTGGGAGACCTCGGGCTGATACGGCGTGTAGGCGGTGTAGAACTCGCTGCGGAGCAGCAGCTGATCGGCGGCCGGCGGGAAATGGTGCTCGTAGGCGCCGGCCCCCAGGAACGAGAGCATGCGGCCGGCGCGGTTCTTCTGGGCGAGCTCCTCGAGGTGCCGCATGAGCGAGGCCTCGTCGAGCGAAGGCTCCATCGAGAGCGGACGCGTGAGGCGCGCCTCCTTCGGGATCGCGCTGTAGAGCTCCTCGAGCGACGACAGGCCGACGGCCTGCAGCATCTCGCTGATTTCCTCGGGCGTGTGGGGCAGGTAGCGCATGGTCTTGTGCAGCGGAAAGCAGGAAGGGTGATGCGGAATGCGGAGGGGCGCGGCGCTCAGTGCGCCGCGGTCTTCAGGAGCTCGCTGTACGCGTCGGGATCCATGAGCGTGCCGAGCTCGCCCTCGTCCGAGGGCACGACCTCGATCATCCACGCCTTGCCGTAGCAGTCGTCGTTGACCAGCTCGGGGCGGTTCTCGAGATCCCCGTTGACGCGCTGGACCTTGCCGCTCACCGGCGCGAACAGATCGCTCAGCGTCTTGACGCTCTCGATCGTGCCGAACGCCGTGCCCGCGGTGATCGTGTCGCCCGGCTTCACGTCGAGGTTGACCAGCGTGATGTCGCCGAGCTGCTCGACCGCGAAGGCGGTGATCCCGATCACGATGTGATCGTTCTCCTGCTTGGCCCACTCATGGTCCTTCGTGTACCGCCGGTCCGTTCGGACATTGTCGCTCGCCATGTGACTTCTTCTCCCTTTGCCAACCTGGATCTCTGGTCGCCGCGTACGGTCGCTCGGATCGGCTCGCCGCGGCGCGGGTCAGGCCCGCTTGTAGAACGGGGTCTTGACCACGACCGCCTCGACCGAGCGCCCGCGGCAGTCCACCTGGAAGGCGGTCCCGATCGCCGCCATCGGCGCCGGCAGGTAGCCGAGCCCGATGTTCTTGCCGACGGTCGGCCCCGGGCTGCCGCTCGTGCAGACGCCGACCTTCGCGCCGCTCACGTCGAGCAGCGGGTAGCCGTGGCGCGCGATGCCGCGGCCCGTCATCTCGAAGCCGACCAGCTTGCGCGCGGGGCCCTCGTCCTTGATGCGCTGGAGCGCGGCGCGGCCCACGAAATCGCCCTTGTCGAGCTTCACCACCCAGCCGAGGCCCGCCTCGATGGGGTTCGTCGTCTCGTCGATGTCGTTGCCGTACAGCGACAGGCGCGCCTCCAGGCGGAGCGTGTCGCGCGCGCCGAGGCCCGTCGCCTCGAGGCCGAGCGGACCGCCGAGCTCGACGAGCGCGCGCCAGAGCCGCTGCGCGTCGGACGGCGAGCAGAAGATCTCGATGCCGTCCTCGCCGGTGTAGCCGGTGCGGGCCACCGTGCAGCGCACGTTGGCGAGCGTCGCGTCGCGGAAGTGGAACGGCGCGAGCTCGCGCAGCGCAGGCCCGTCGCCCCCCGCGAGCGCGACGATGTCGAGCGCCTTCGGCCCCTGGAGCGCCATCATCGCCGTGCGATCCGACGCGTCCTCGAAGCTGCAGTGGCCCTGCGCCGCGCCCCGGATGTGGGCGGCGATCTTGTCGCGGTTCGACGCGTTGCAGACGATGAGCCACTGCCGCGCGTCGATCCGGTACACGATGAGGTCGTCGAGGATCGTTCCGGCCTCGTTGCACGCGCACGTGTAGAGCGCGTGTCCGTCCTCCAGCTTCTTCACGTCGTTCGTGACGAGGTAGTCGACCACCTGTCCGGAGTGCTCGCCGCTCAGGATGATCTCGCCCATGTGCGAGACGTCGAACAGCCCGGCGGCGGAGCGCACCGCCTTGTGCTCTTCGGTGACGCCTTTGTACTGGACCGGCATCTCCCAGCCGGCGAACGGGACCATGCGGCCGCCGAGCTTGATGTGCTCGTCGTAGAGCGGCGTCCTTCGGAGCGGAGCGGTGGGGAGCGGCTTGGTCGACACGGCCGCGATCTACTTCGAAAGGTCGGAGATGTCGACTGGCGCAGCGGCCCCCGCGGCGCGGGAGGTCGAGGCCGCCGCTGTCGCGCTCACTCGAGGTGGGTGGGATCGATCACCTTGCCGTCCGGCGTGAGCCCGCTGCGACGCCAGCGCTCCTCGACCGACAGGCCCTGCTCCGCAGGCGGCCGGGTCTCGTCGCGGACGACGAGCTCCGAGATGTGCGCGCGCGAGACGACCTCGATCCGGATCATCCGCTGCGGCGCGCTCTTCACGGTGGCGCGCGAGAAGATCGTCTTCGCAGGGCCGGTCTCGACATTTCCGGCGAGGACGCGCGTGCGCACGTAGTTCGCCACCCGCTCGGCTGGGATTTCCCCGACGGCGAAGACGGCATCGGCGAAGCGCGCGCGCACCTTCATGCGGCGCGGGATGGGCAGGCCGAACGCTTGCTCGGCCCCCTCGGCGAGCTCGCCCGGCAGCGCCTGGTCGACCGGCGGCTTCGGGGCCGCGGCCTCGCTCGCCTGCGGCGCCGGCGCCGGCGCGCCGGCGTCGCTGCGGCAGGCGGGCGCGGCCGAGGCGCACGCGACGAGCGCGGCGAGCGCGCCGGCGGCGCGCGACAGGCTGGCTCGCGTCATTCGATGAGGGTGGCCCACGAGTCGATCTTAACGACCTTGCGCGGCCGCTGCAGCGTCCTCGTGCTCGTTCGCGTCGCGCCCCCCTGGGCGTCCGCGTCGCCCGCGGCGCCGGTGTGGAACACGAGCTGGTACTCGGGCGGGGTGGACTGCCGGACAATCTTCTGCTGGCCGAAGTAGTCATCGGTGTAGTCCGTCGTGTCCGTGCAGGTCGGCTTCTGGGTCACGGCCACGCCGAAGACGATCGTGCCCGGCGACTGCAGCTCGAAGGGCTCCGGAGGAGCGGCCGGATCGACGACGAGGCAAGCGTGCGGGTACGCCGGCGAGTCCGTGTTGCCGAGCAGGTAGTCGACGCCCCAGATCGCGCCGCGCCCGTCCGCGCACGTGTAGGTCCCGGGCGCGACCGGCGTGAACGTCGCGAAGTACGCGCAGCCGTTGAAGAGGGAGATGGGCCCGGTCACGCGCTGGCCGCCCGTGAAGGGGACGACCCAGTTCTCGCTGAAGCGGAGGCTGGTGTTGTGCGGTCGCTCGGTGATCGACCAGACCCGCGTCTCGATGGCGCCGCTCGCCGTGAACGCCTCCTGATCGCCGGTGGAGAACAGGATGACCTTGTTGCCGAGCGGATCGGTGCTCACGATCGGCGTCGTCTGGATCGGCTGGCTGCTCGCCGCGCTGTCGGTCGGGAACGAGTACGCGTCCCAGGCGAGGTCCACGGTCCAGTTCTCCGGGTTGGTGCTCGTCAGGCTGACGCGCCAGAGCGTCCCGTCGGCGTCGCCGACGTAGATGCGCTCGGCGACCTCGCCGACGCCCGCCGGGAACGGCACGGGGACGCCGGTGATCGGCGAGTCGAAGTCGACCCGCGTGGTCCGCGAGGCGATCCCGCCCGGGGCCTCGTCGACGCGGCCCCGGAACGTGCGGATGATCTCGCCCGTGTCGAGCCGGACGATCGTGAGCGAGCGCGACGGGCCGACGGGGCCGCCTGTGCCCGCGCTGCCCCAGCACCGGACCGAGTCGCGGACCGCCAGGGTGCCCGTCGGATCGAAGAGCGGGGGCGTCGTGTTCTGCCGGTTGCACGCGGGCTGGCTCGTGTCGAGCGGGGCAGAGCCGCCGGGCAGGATGGCGACCGCGATCTCCTTGATCTGAGCGCCGTCCTGCATCTCCACCATGCCGATCGCCGGCGTCGGCGTCGCGTCGCCGAACAGCGGGGTACCGCTATCGTCCGTAGAGAGCTGCCAGAGGAACTTCGGCGCCTTCGGGTTCGTCACGTCGAGCGCGTAGTAGAAGCTGCCGCCCGCGCCGCCGCTGGCGACGAGCACCGTGTTCCAGGTCGCGCTGGCGCCGCTCACCTGCGCCGACGTGCGCTCGAAGACGACGTTCTTCACGACGGGCGCGCCGTCGAGCAGCAGCGATTGCTGGTTGAACGTCGCGAGCAGCCGGGGGAGCACGTGGGGCGGCAGGAATGACCAGAGCTCGTTGTTCTCGACCTTGTCCACCTTGAGCCCGTCCGACGCGGTCGCCGCGGTCACCTGGAAGGCGTGCAGCTGCCCGTCGGTCGTCGCCGTGTAGAGCACGAGCGGCCGGGTCTTCTGAGCGGGGCTCTCCGCGAAGGCCCGGTAGGACTCGTCGGGGATGTAGTCGTTCGGCGGCCCCACGACGACCGGCGTGGAGTGATAGATGCTGCCGAGCACGTTGCCCTCGCGGGAGGCGACGCCCGAGGGCATCGGCGCGCCGACCTCCCACTCGATGAGGCGCCGGGCGCAGTCCCCGGCGTTGGTCGCCTGCAGGCCGCCCGAGCACTGCGGCGGGATTGCCGCGCTGGGATCGAGATCGAGCGCGCGGGATGCGCTGGAGAACGCGCTCGCGAAGGTCGACCCCGGCGCGAGCGCGCCGCCGTTGGTCATCGTGCCCGTGTAGCTGCCCAGCCCGTCCGTGGGGACGGTGCCCGTGGCGACGTTGGGGAGGCGGATGCTCCGGCTCGACCAGATGCGCTGCGCGGTGGTGTCGAGGTCGCCGATCACGGTGAAGAACCGCCGCGGCTCCCCGGTGTTCGAGTTGACGTTGGCCGCGAAGTCGTCGCCCTTGCCGGGGTCGATGTCCTTCAGCTGCGTCGTCATGACGCCGCTCACGGACTCGCAGACGAAGCGCTTGCGCTCGAGGTTGCCGCTCCAGAGCGAGCCGTCCGGCGGCGGGCTGAACGAGGAGGCGAACTGGTAGGCGACCCCCGCGTCGGGGTTGCTGCTGTGCATGGCCGTGGTCGCGTTGGCGAAGACCGGGAGGGTGCGGCTCGTCGAGTTCGCGGCGATCTGCGCGAAGATCCGCGACATCACCGCGGAGAGCTCGTTGGCGTCGTCCGGGAAATAGCCGCGGTCGGTCCCGCCCTCGATGGCGATGCGCGAGAGCGTGCAGCACGCCTTGACCGCGCCAGCGGCGTTGTCGCAGCGCCCGGCGGGCAGGAAATCAGCGCTGGAGATCGTCTCGCAATTGAACGTCGGATCGCTGAGCTCCTGCCGCGCCTGGGTGGTAAGGCCGAACCCGACGGCATAGGTCGGCACGCGCCGGTTCGGGTTGGTGTGGGAGTTGAGCGAGTGCGCGATGACCTGCGGCTCCTCGTAGGGACAGCCCGTCCCATCGCGGCCGGGGCCGGGGCCCTGCGCGCAGGTCGGGCGCAGGTCGAGGTTCGGCTCGCCGTCGGAGATGAGCACGATCGAGGTCTTGCGGCAGCCGCCGCTGATGAACGGATCGTCGCGCGGCCCGAGCGGTCGACTCTCCCATGTCGAGGCGTCGTCGAGGATGTAGTCGCGCGCGTCGGACAGCATCCCGGCGAGCGGCGTCGCGCCGTAGGGGCGCATCGCGATGAGCGCGTTCTGGATGCTCTCGTTCACGCTGCGGATCTCGGTGGTGTCCGCCGTGTAGGTCGGGAAGGGGATGAGCGGCCCTTCCCAGAGCGGCGCGGACGGGTTCCTGGCGCCGACCTCCATGTCCGCGGGAGCGCAGGCGGGCGGGTTGCCCCGCGCCGGGTATCCTGGGCCGGGCTCGAACCCGAGGAAATAGCTCCACATCCCCTCCATGCCGCCCACGGGATCGGGAGCCCCGGAGAGGAGCCCGGTGCGCGCGTCGGGGAGCGTGTCGAACGTCATGAGCGAGAACCGGATCCGATCCTGATAGACGTCGAGCAGGCCGGCGTTGAGCTGCGTGAACGGCGTCGTACAAGGAGTGGCCGCGTTGTCCCAGCGATGCTCTCCCACCAGATCGTAGGTCGCCCCCGGGCCCTTCGTGCAGTGGCCCGAGATCATGCGGTGGAACGGGATGTAGTAGTTCCTGTCGTAGGGCGGCTCTCCCCCGAGGCTGAACTCGTTGACGAACGCGGCGCCCGTGCGGGGCTGCGCGACGCAGCTGAAGTCCTGGATCGGGCCCGTGAGCGCCTCGACGAGCTTCGTCCAGCGGCTCTTCAGGGCCTCGGAGGCGGGGGGAGTGCCCGGGTTGCAGTCCGGCTCTCCGCCCGCCACCGTCTTCTCCATCGAGCCCGACGTGTCGACGAGCAAGAGCACGTTGGGCAGCGGCGGCTCCACATCCATCGCCTGCGCGCGTGCGCGCCCCGCGACGAGGCCGAGCGTCGCCGCGGAGCTCATGGTGACAAGGACCTTCGTCAGGTTTCGCATCGTGCGCTCCGGTTCGTCACTTCGAGCAAAGGATATCGGCAACGACAGACATGGATTCCTGGCTGCCCGCCGTCGCGATGGCAGAGCCGCCGGGCCAGGCGATGAGACGCGCGCTCATGGTGACCGTGCAGTAATCGACGCTCACCGGGTTCGGGCCGCCCATGTCGCTGCCGGCGCGGTTCCCTATCGCAGGCCTTATCTTATCAGTGATCTCCACCTTGGCGATCCACTGGACGGCGGCGCGACCAAGGCTCCCGGGCGTCTCCGGCGGGCCGGCCACGGGCGGCTCCAGGAGCGGCTCTGCCGCGCCGAACTTGTGCGGCAGGAGCGGCCAGCACTCGTCGGTGGCGACCGAGCAGGTCGTCGACCTGGGGATCATCTCCAGGCCTCCCTTCTGCTCGATCTCGGCGATCGCGAGCTGCATGGCGTACTCGGTGAGATAGTGGGTCTGCGTCATCCGGCGCTCGTGGCCGCTGGCGATGGTCGACAGCGTGGCCGCGTGGGCCGCGAACAGGCCGATGGCGGTGAGCATCGTGATGACCAGCACGACGATGAAGACGGCGGCGCCCCGCTCACGGGAGCGCCGGCGGGACCGGGCGATGCTTGCGTTCACCATTGGACGTAGGCCTGGTTGGGGAGCGCGATGTCGGCGTAGAGCGTGCGCATCCGGGCATAGACAGGCGGCGATCCCGAGGGCGCCGTGTTCCCATAGGTGTTGGCGCTGGCGACGATGCCGGGGATCAGGAACCTGAGCCTGCGGCCATCCGGGCCCACGGGGACGGGGAGACCGACGTCGCGATCGGGCGCCCGGGTGCGGGTCGAGAGCCGGACCTGGACCGCCCGCACGCGCTGCGGCGTGCCGGGCGGTCCAGCATCGAGCGCGGCGGCGGTGCTGTACACGAGCGCGTTGTCGGTCGCCATGATGGGATACCGCGTGATCTGCGGATTGGTCACCCCGGGCACGGTGCCCGCCGTTGCGATGGAGATCCCGAACTTCAGATCGACGGCGTACTCCGCGATGAGCTCGAGCGTGTCCGGGAGCTCCGCATCGTTCTCGTCGAGCTCGACCCGCACGAGCTCGGTGCGGCCGTTGTCGCCGGTGAGGTCGCTGGTGAGCGACGGCGTGACGGGCGCCACGAGAGCGTCGTAGGCCGTCCCCTTGCCGGCGAGGCTCCGGATGTCGTAGCGGACGCGGGAGACGACGTTCACCCATCCTCCGTCGCCGGTGGAGCCGCCGGGGGTCACGCCGCAATCGGCGAGCCCGACCAGCGCCGGCAGGCCGGGATCAGCCTTCAGCAGGATGGAGATCGTGATGGGCGGATCGCCGACCACGTTGACCTGATCGATGACGCCATACAGGAACTTCTCCTGACCGCGGACCATGATGCGCAGGAAGCGGTGAGGAGCGAAGATCTGGGTCAGGCTCTGCCCGCCGCCCCGCGCGCGCTCCAGCGTGCGCTGCACGGCGGTGCTGCTCGGGTTGAGCTCGACGATCCAGTCGCCCGACTCATCGCTGATCTTCCTGAACTCGAACAGCTCGGTGCTGTTCAAGCTGCCGCCGATGATGATGGAGTCGGGGTGCAGCCCGTTGGCATCGCTCTGGCTGAGCTCCGTCCCATGGAGGAGCTCCGACCCTTGACCCAGGATCGAGATCCCGGCGAGGCGCTTCAGGCCGTCCGGCGAGGCCGGGACCTGACAGACCTCCGGGTCCTGGAGGATGTTGGGCGACGAGAGGTAGGCCGCGCGCTGCAGGTCCGCGGTGAGCCGGTTCATCCCGATCGTCGCCGCGAGGTGCGAGGCGGAGGCCCTCGCCTCGTTCTGGAAGAAGCGCGTCGCGTTCTTCGAGAGCAGGAAGGCCGCCAGCGACACGACGAGGCCTGCCGCCATCGCCACGAGCAGCTCCACGAGCGTGAAGCCTCGCTGTCCTGAGGCCCGCGCGCGCGCGGGGTGGGGGGTGCGTCGGCTCGTCGTCATCGCCTGTCCTCGCTCGTGTTCCGGAGCACGCCGGTCGTCAGGTAGACCGCGCCGAAGCGCCCCGGGTTCGTGTCGACGGTGAGCGGGGCGATCCCGCAGTTGATCGGGTCCCCGTTGCGCTCCCAGATGACGCGGATCTCGGCGCGGATGAGGCTTTCCCAGATCCGCGTGCCTGACGCGGGATCGGTGAACTGGCGGAAGCGGACGTGCGTGCAGAACGCGGACGCCGACGTGTCGCCCGGGTAGATGTCGGCCCCGAGCACGTCGGCGTCCGGCGCCCCGAGCGCGGTGATCTCCGTGGGGGGCAACCTCGCGGGGAACGGGGAGGTGGTGCTGAGCGTGAGCCAGTCCGTGTCGCTGTCGATGTCGGGGACCCGCATGGGATCGTTCCACTGGAGCGCGTCCACCCGCAGCCGCTCTGCCCAGGTCATGGCGATGCTGTTGGCGATCGCGAGGTTGCGCGCGTTCGTGTTGCTGATGAGCGTCGCCTTCTGCAGCGCGAGCACGCCGGTGGCGCCGATCGCGAGCACGCCGAGCGCCGCCATGACCTCGATGAGCGTGTAGCCGCGGCTCGCCGCCCTCCTCGCACGCGCCGCGCTCACAGCCCGAGCCTCGCGACGCCGTTCGGCGGGACGAAGACCGAGCGCAGGAGGCCGGTCCTCGTGTTGGTCACGTTGACCCGGAGCGCGCCGAGCAGCGGCGCGAACCCCGTGCTGGGGTCGTAGCGGACGAACGTCCGCCCGCGCGGCGTGAAGCAGACGTCGGCGTCGGCGCGCGCCGCGCCGGTGGGATCGAGCAGCTGCATCGACGCCAGCTCGATGCCCTCGGTGTGGAACGTCGTGACCGGCTCGGTCTCGGCCGCGTTCATCCAGTCGAGGACGCTGAGGCAGCTCTTCGCGATCATCGGGCCGGCGGGGGTGCTATCGATCTGCGCCTGCCGCACCTGGAGCTCGCCTGTCGAGGCGGTCCACCGCACGAGGACCGCCGTCCCGCGCCCGATCGCCTGGTAGCGCGCGAGCCGGTAGATCCCGCTGATCTCCATCGCCGTGCGGTTCACGCGGCGATCGCGCATGCCGCTCACGAAGCTCGGCGACGCCGCGGCCGCCAGGATGCCGATGAGGACCACCACCGCGAGCAGCTCCGGCAGGGTGAAGCCGCGCGCGCCACGGCGGCGCAGCGCGCGCTGCCCCGGAGAGCAAGCCCGCGGTCGATCGGAATCACAAGGAGGACGTCGCGAACAGGAGGTAGGGCGCACCAAAGCCTCGGCAAAGGCAAGCTGCATGCCCTCGATGGGATGCGCTAAGCCATTGAATTTCATGGTGAATCTCTCAAAGCGATTCGCCGTGGGCGCTAACGATTGCGGCGCTATGAAAAAAGGTGCAAGGCGAACGGGCCATGCGATTCCCGCCTGAAAGGTGTTCACCGAGAGGCCCCTTGGACCACAGCGCGTCAGTTCCGACTCGCACGAGCCGCGCGACGCGCGCGTGCTCCGGGAGGCCGTTGCGCTCCCCTGCGTGGAGCTCTGCGCTGCTGGCCGGCGCGCTCGCGGCCGCGCTGGCTTCGGGCTGCAGCAAGAAGGAAGAGCCCCTCGGGGCGCCGCCGCCGCCCCCGCCGGCCGCGAAGCCGGCCGCCTGCGCCGGCGGCGGCGGGACGATCGGCGACGCGGCGAGCGCGCCGTTCTTCCCGCGCACGACGGGCGGGTTCTGCCTCGACCCGAACGGCGGGGAGAAGACGTTCGGCGAATCGGCGCCCCTGCCGCTCGACAGCATCTGCGACATGTTCGACGGGGAGTGCGAGATCTACAAGGGATTCGGCGTGCGCCGGGTCGTCGAGGCGCGGTACGTGAGCGGCGAGGGCGGCTCCGCGACCGTCGACGTCCACCTCTCGAAATTCGGATCCACGGAGGGCGCTTACGGGATGTTCACGAAGCGCACCGTGGGCGACGGCGACCCCGCCGACGAGGCGACGCCGCGCCCGATCGAGGGGGGCGGCGCGGCCGCGATGGGGGTCGGCAACGCGTACCTCTGGCGCGGGCAGTACCTCGCCGAGATCACCTACAACGACGAGGCGCTGGCCGAGGCGGCGCTCAAGTCGTCGAGCGAGAAGGTCCTGCCTGGGCTCGTGAAGGAGATGGGCGCGAAGCTGCCCGGCGAGCCGTCGCTGCCGCCTGCCGCGGCGGCGCTGCCCAGGGACAACATGATCCCGCTCGGGATCCGCTACGAGACCAAGGACGTGCTCGGGGTGGATGGCGCTGGGCCCGGCGCGTTCGGCTACTACAAGGAGGTCGACAAGCGCTACCGGGTGGTCGCGATCGTGCGCGACGACGTCGACCAGGCCAAGGACGTGCTGTCGACGCTGGCGAAGCTGCCAGGCGCGGCCAGGGAGAAGGGCATCGGCGACGGCTCGGTGCGCCTCATGAGCAAGGACGGCGAGGGCTCCGCGACCGAGTGGGTGTTCGCGCGCGCCGACAAGACCGTCTACGGCATCGGCGACGAGGCCCGCGTGCTCCGCAGCGGCATGACGGCCGACGAGCACGCCAAGCTGACGCTGACCAAGGAAGAGAAGACGGCGAGGCTGAAGAAGCTCGTCACCGCGCCCGCGCGCTGATCGCCGCGGGAGGGGTCAAGCCGCCCGGGGCTCGCGACGCTGTGGCGCCGCGCGCCGCGGCCCGGGCGGCGCCGCGCGCTCACTGCGTGCGGAGGATGACGTGGTAGCCGAAGGCCGTCTCGACGAGGTCGCTCACCTCGCCGACCTTGATCTTCTCGAGGCCCGCCTGGAACTCCGGGACCATCGCGCCCTTCGGGAACTTGCCGAGGTCGCCGCCGCGCTTGTCCGCGCCCGGCTCGTCCGAGTACTCCTTCACGATGTCCGCGAACTTGCTCGGATCGGCCTTGGCCTTCGTCATGGCCTCGGTCGCGCGGGCCTTGGCTTCGTCCTTCGTGCGCTCGATGGTCGGGGGCGCTCGGCGGCTCCCCTTGTACATGACGAGCAGGTGCTTCGCGCCGAACATCTCCCTCGGCGCCTGCGCCGCCTGTGCAGGGCGGGGCGTGGGAGCGGGCGGCGGAGCGGCGGCGGTGGCGTGCTCGTGCTCGTCGGGCTCCGGGGCGACGGGGGCCGCGAGCCGAGCGAGCGGCGTCTTGTTGAACATGCCGAAGAAGCCGAGGAGGCCGATCAGCACGAGCGCGCTCAGCACGGCGTGCGGCGCCCACCAGTACGGATCTTCCGGCTCCGCGCCGTCGTCCTCTGCGTCGTCGTCGTCGTGCGCGTGGCCGTGGCCACGGCCGCGGGCCGCGGTGGCCTTCGCCTCTTCCTCCTCGCCGTCGTCGTTGCCTTCGTCGGCCGACCCGGCCTCGTCGTCGAGGTCCTCGTCGTCCTTGGCCCTGTCCTTCTCGCTCGTCTTGCTCATAAAGCTTCCCTGATCCGGGCCTCGGCCCTTAGCACGCGACCACGCCGGCCGTCAGCCGATCTCCGCCCACGCGCTCGTGAGCACCGGATCGGGGCGTTCCTTGACAGAGGTGACCACCGCGACCTTGCCGCCGGCCAGCGCCCAGCCTCGCGTGATGAGGGTGTCGCCCGGCCACACCGGCTTGCGGAACTGCGCGCCGTACGCCCGCAGCCGGCTCGCGTCGCCGCCCGCCGCCTTCTGGATGATCGCGCGCGCCGCGAAGCCGTACGTGCAGAGGCCGTGCAGGATCGGGCCTTGCGTGAAGCTCGCCTTCGCCGCGACCTCCGGATCGGCGTGCAGCGGGTTGTCGTCGCCCGAGAGCCGGTACAGCAGCGCCTGCTCGGGCGTCGTCGCCTGCTCGACGACCCAGTCCGGCTCGCGGTCCTTCGGCACGGGGGCCTCCGACTCGGCGTGCGGCGGGCGCGGCCCGCCGAAGCCGCCGACGCCGCGCACGATGATCGACCACACCGTGTCGAAGAGCGGCTCGCCGTCGAGCGTCGTCTTCGTCTCGACGATCACCTGCGCGAACTTCTTGAGGTCGTAGATGCCCGTCAGCGTGGCGGTCGTGAACAGCGTCCCGCTCGTCGGGAGCGGGCGGTGCACCCGGAGCGTCTGCCCTCCGTGGACGATGAGCGCCAGCTCGGCTCCGGCCGCCTCGAGCGCCTCGAACACCGTCCCCTGGGAGGGGATCACGCCGAACGTGGGGTAGACCTTCATGCCCCCCGGCGTGCCCTCGTACAGGTACTCGAGCTCCTCGCGCTTGGCGCCGATCCCGAGCGCGTAGGTGGCCAGGGTCTTCCAGTTGAAGGTGAACGCGCTGGGCTGGGTCGTGTAGCCGACCTTCGAGAGATTCAGCGGCATCGGGGGCTCCTCGCAGGATGGAAACGGCCGGGCAGGCGTACCGACCTGGCGATGTCGCGTCAACTGCCGCCCGCCGAGCGGAGCGCGGCGTCACAGCGCGCGGCGCTGCCGGCGGCGCCCGGCGCGGCGTCAGAGCGCGAGGCGGTACGCGATCAGGACGCCGATGTTGAACATGTCGACGCGCTGGGAGAGCGAGGCGAGATCGCCGGTCGGGGAGACCTTGCGCTGCTCGGGGAGGAACCAGCTCGAGTAGCGGATGTGGCTCCCGACGCTCCAGTTGTCGGCGAAGGCCCAGTCGCCGCCGAACGCGAGCCCAGCGGCGACGCCTTCGGTGCCGATCGTCGCCGCCCTGGGCCCGACATACGCCGTGTCCGAATAGGGGTTGCGATCGGCCTCGACCGACCACGAGTCGTTGACGACGACGCCGCCGATCGTCACGCCGGCCCACCACTCCGAGCTGTGGATGCGGAGGGCGTAATAGCGAAACAGCCCATCGAGCATGAAGTAGCTGCGCGCGTGATCGCGCTCGAGGCTGCGCGCGCCGCGCGCGGCGTCGGAGGTCAGCGTCGCCGCCCAGAAGATGCCTGCGCCGAAGCCGATGTCGCGCCAGCGGTAGAGGTTGTGGATGCCGAGGGAGACGCTCGTCTCGCCCTGCTCGCAGGCGCCCGGAGACACCGAGACGGGGCAGACGTCGGCGCCAGGGAGCGTCATCACGCCGCTGCTCACCTCCACCATGGTGTAGGGGAAACCGCGCTCGCGCGCGGCGACCGCGCGGCGGGCGGCCCTGCTCTCGTCGGCGCGGCCGGGGGTGGAGATCAGGAGCGCGGCGAGCGTGGCGGCGCACGCGGCGCCGCGCGAGCGCACGCTCGCTGATCGCGCGCTGTCACGCCCCGCCAGCGCTGCCCGGCCGCCCTGCCCGGCGCGGGCGTCGGAGGGCGCTTGCGACGTCGGGTACCGGCCGCCTGGACTCACGTTCTCTGGATTATAGCCATGGACCCGTCGACGAGGGGAGCGGCGAGGCGGCGTCCGTGGGCAGCGGCGGCGGCGAGGGAGGCAGGACCGGCGCTGGCGCGGCGCTGGCCGGCGGCGAGGCAGCGCCGGTGCCGTCGGGCGAACCCGCGCCTCCCGGCGTCGGGGACGGGGCCGGCGCGCCCCGGGGGACGGGCGCCGGCGGCTGCCCCTGAGGAGCGCCGCGGGCCTCGGCCGGCGCGGGGCGGCGCGGCGCAGGCCTGCGGTCGGGGCCTGCGGCCTGTGTCCCCGAGCTCTGTGGAGCGACCTGAGGGGGCGGCGCCGGGGCGGCGCCCGGCGGGCCCCCGGAGAGCTCGGCGACGAGGTGCTGGGCGGTGGTGAGCGTCGGCTGCAGCTCGAGCGCGAGCTTCGCGAGCTGGATGGCGCCGGCCTTGTCGCCGGCGTATTTCCGCCCGAGGGCGTCGGCGACGATGCGCTCGGACGACTCGCGGCGGAGCTCGGCGAGGCGCGCGTCTCCTGGCCACCGCGCGAGCGCCTGCGAGACGATCTCCTTGACGTTCTCGCGGGGCGGGGTGTCCCAGGCGTGCCTGCCCATGCAGTCGCGCGCGCGCTCGATGTGCCCTTCGATGGTGTCGCGCGCGGACGGCCCCCCGAAGGCGCCGAGGTGCCGCCCGCCGAGGAACACGACGAACCCCACCGCGCTGGCGCACGCGAGGAGGGCGGTCGCGCGCGCGATCATCGCCCGACGGGGGAGCGGCGGCGCGGCGGACTCGACGCCTTGCATGGTCGACGGGACGGGCGCAGCGTCGCGCATGGGATCGATGCCGAGGCCGATCGCCGTGCGCGCGGGCTCGTCCGCCGCGCCGCCGTGGCGAGCGGGGCTCCACGATGCGCGCGCTCCGGCGTCGAGCCGCTCCGCCGGTTCGGTGAGCGCGCCGCCGAACCGCCCGCCGCTCGAAGGCCGCTCGGCCTGGGACGACGCTGCGAGCGGCGTTGTCCACGAGGGCGCCGAGCTGAACGAGCTGGACGAAGCGCGCTCGGCGCCGCTGGCGGAGGAGCGCTCCTCCTCGCGGCGATGCGACGCGGGGTCGCTGTAGCGCGCCGCGTCGCCCCCCGGGAGGCGGGGCTCGAGGTCGCCGATGTGGGCGCTCTCGAGCGTCGGTGCGGCGATGCCGCCGATCTGGGCGGCGAGCGCGGGGGAGAGATCGAGCGATTTGGTGCGCGACTTCGAGGCCAGCTTCATGACCGCGCTGGCGCGCAGGAGCCCGGGCTGGGCGGCGATCTCCTCGGGGTCGAGCCCGCTCGCCCGGACGGCGAGGGCGAGGTCGCGGCCGAGGGCGCGCGCGTCGGGGGCCCGGTCCGAGGGCTTCTTGGCGAGGTTCTGCATCACGATCCGCGCGATGGGCTCGGGCACGTAGCTGGAGCGCGCGATGCTGCGCAGGTCCGCCGGCGGGGCGTGCGTGTGCTGGACGAGGAGCGCGACCGGCGAGTCGCCCTCGAACGGGGCGCGCCCCGCGAGGCACTGGTACAGCATCGTCGCGATGGAGTAGACGTCCGCCGGCGGACCGACCCGCTGCCCTTCGGCGCCTTCGGGCGAGATGTACTTGGCGGTGCCGAAGATGAGCCCCGCCTGGGTGGTCATCGCCTTGTCGGCCCAGTCGAGGCGGGCGATGCCGAAGTCGAGCACCTTCACGTAATCCGGGTCCTCGCTGCGGCGGACGAGCATGATGTTCTCGGGCTTGAGATCCCGGTGGACGATGCCCTGCGCGTGCGCCTCGCCGACCGCGTCGCACACCTGGAGGGCGATGTGGAGCGCCCTCGGGAGCGGCAGCGCCTCGCTCTCGCCGCCTGCCCCTGCCGCGGCGAGCGCGGAGAGCAGCGAGATGCCGTCGAGGTGCTCCATGACGAGGTAGAGCTCCCCGCCGATCCGGGGGTCGGCCGCTGAGGGCACGCTCCCGGTCATGAGGACCTGGACCACGTTCGGGTGGACCAGCCGGCTCGCGATCTTGGCCTCGCGGTGGAAGCGGCTCACGAGCTCTGCGTTGCTGCTGAGCTCGCGGTGGAGGATCTTCACGGCCACGTCGCGCTCGATCCCGGCCTGGAAAGCGCGGTAGACGCGGCCCATCGAGCCGATGCCGATGAGGTGGCGGGTCTGGATCTGCCCGCCGAGGGTGACGCCCACGTACGGGTCGCGCTCCGCGGCGCCGAACGTGGGGCTCTTGCGCGAGCTCGCGAGCGGGGTGCCATCGCGCGGGCAATAGAGGACGCCCGCGTCGTAGCGCTCGCCGCACGAGGGGCAGCTCTTCGCGGGGGACGGCTCCATCGACGGCGCTGATCCTAGCACCGCTCCCGCCATAAATTCTCGGACGGAGCGGCGTTTCGGCGCGCCGCGGCGCCCGAGGACGCTCGGACGTGGACCGACCGGCGCCTTGCGACTACGGTCGCGGCGTGAGCGGTTCCAAGGCGAGTGCAGCACGGGCGCGCAACGGCAGAGGGCGCGGCAACGCGGGTGCCGCCCCTGCGCCCGCCGCGCGCCAGGCCGCCCCCTCGCCGGCCCGGGAGGTCGCCTCGCCGGCCCGGGAGATCGCCTCGCCGGCGGCCGACGCAGGGCCGCGCGAGGGCGAGTACGTCGTCACGCTTCCCACGTTCGAGGGGCCGCTCGACCTGCTGCTTCACCTCATCCAGCAGCACGAGCTCGACATCCTCGACATCCCCGTGAGCTTCGTCACGGAAAAATACCTCGAGTACCTGAAGCTCATGCGGTCGCTGTCGATCGACCTCGCGAGCGAGTACCTCGTGATGGCGGCGACGCTGACGCACATCAAGTCGAAGATGCTGCTGCCGAGCGTGCCTGCGGGGCAGGACGACGACGGGATGCCGGGCGAGGAGGAGGATCCGCGGGCGGAGCTCGTCCGGCGGCTCCTCGAGTACCAGAAGTACAAGGTCGCCGCAGCCGACCTGGCCGAGCGCGGGACGCTCGGGCGCGACGTGTTCACGCGCGGCATGAGCGAGAGCGAGGTGCCCAAGGGCCCGGCTCCGTTCGCGCAGACGGCGATCTTCAGCCTGCTGGACGCCTTCGAGCGGGTGCTGAAGCGGACGAACGTCCAGATCGATCATGAGGTCGTCTTCGATCGCATCAGCATCACGGATCGCATCGTCGAGCTCACGGAGAAGCTCTCGGCGCGGCGCGCCATGCGGTTCGAGGATCTGCTGCTCGACAGCGTCTCGAAGGGGGGGGTGATCCCGCGCTTCGAGGTCGTGATCACGTTCCTGGCCGTGCTCGAGATGTGCAAGCTGAGGCTCATCCGGGTCCACCAGACGGACCCGCTGGCGCCCATTCACATCCAGCTCGCGGTCGCCGATGGCGCGCCGGTGGTGTTTGACGGCTCCGAGGACGGCGTGCCGATGGCATTTGACGGCTCCGAGGACGGCGCGCCGACGGCGGAGCGGATCGAGACGGCGGGGAGCGAGGAGGCAGGAGCGCCGCCTGCTGCCGCCGAGGGCGAGAAGGCGGAGGCCGTCGAGGTGGGGCGAAGCGAGCCGGCCGGGCCGGAGCTCGTCGAGCCGGTCGAGCCGACGAGCGGAGCGCCGTCGGGAGCGGAGCCCGCGGGGGCGTCGAGCGTCGCACCGGAGAGCCTGGAGCCGGTCGAGCCCGTGGAGCAGGTGGAGGACGTCAGCGCCGAGGCGGAAGAACCGGAGCCCGCGGAGGCAGCGGAGGAGTCGAGCAGCGAACCGGCGTGGCCCGAGCCGGCCGAGCCTGTGGAGCTTGTGGAGCCGCTGGAGGACGTCAGCGCCGAGGCGGAAGAACCGGAGCCCGCGGAGGCAGCGGAGGAGTCGAGCAGCGAACCGTCATGGTCGGAGCTGGCCGAGCCTGTGGAGCCGCTGGAGGACGTCAGCGCCGAGGCAGCAGGGCTGGAGCCCGCGGAGGCTGCAGAGGAGTCGAGCAGCGAACCGTCATGGTCGGAGCTGGCTGAGCCCGTGGAAGAGCGGAACGTCGAGGCGGGGGACGCGGAGCTGGCGGAGGCCGTTGAGCCAACGAGCGGCGAACCGGCGTGGTCGGAGCTGGCCGAGCCAGCTGAGGAGCTGGCCGAGCCAGCTGAGGAGCTGGCCGAGCCAGCTGAGGAATCGAGCGGCGAAGCATCGGCGACGGACCTCCCCGGGGCCGCGGAGGAGACGAGTCGTGCGGACGACGCCGCAGCGGGCGAGCCTGCGATGGAAGCGGTGGAAGGTGATGCCGACCCGGCTCCGGGAGAGGCGGAGCGCGATGCGGTCGTGGACCCGAATGCGCACTCGGCCGCAGAGGACTTCGCAGCGCCGCCGGCAGAGGTGGATGAGGTAGACGCGGGGAGTGGCCGTGACGGTGGCTGATGCCGCGGCGAAGCGGCGGCGCATAGCAAAGACGACGACAGGACAGGGCGCATCGGCGCGGCTGAGGGCGGCGGCGCACGCATGGCTCGGCGAAACGAAGCGGCCGAGGGGCGGGAAGAAGGAGCCGCGTGCGCCGAAGACGACAGGGCAGGGCACGCCGGCGAAGGCGAGCGCGCAGGCCACGCCGGCGCGGTTGAGGGCAGCGGCGCACGCGTGGCTCGGCGGAACGAAGCGGCCGAGGGGGGGCGGGAAGAAGGAGCCACGCGCGCCGAAGACGGCAGGGCAGGGCACGCCGGCGAAGGCGAGCGCGCAGGCCACGCCGGCGCGGCTGAGGGCGGCGGCGCACGCGTGGCTCGGCGGAACGAAGCGGCCGAGGGGCGGGAAGAAGGAGCCACGCGCGCCGAAGACGGCAGGGCAGGGCACGCCGGCGAGGGCGAGCGCGCAGGCCACGCCGGCGCGGCTGAGGGCAGCGGCGCACGCGTGGCTCGGCGGAACGAAGCGGCCGAGGGGCGGGAAGAAGGAGCCGCGCGTATCGAGAGGGACGCGGCAAGATCCGGTCGCTCGCTTCCGCGCTGGCGCATGGGACCAGCTCGGTCATCCGGCGCGCCGCGCCGACGTTCCTGTCCGGAGCGCGACCACGGCGCCCGGGCTCTCTGCCGTCGCGCGCAAGCACCTGAAGGGAGTGCTGGAAGCGCTCATCTTCGTGGCGGAGCGACCGGTGCCGGCCCGGGAGCTCGCGCGCTCGGCGAATGCAGAGCACCGCGTCGTGCGAGAGTTGCTGGCCGAGCTCGTCGCGGAGTACGACGGGCGAGGGTTTCGCCTGGACGAGGTCGCCGGAGGGTATGTCTTTCGCACGAGCGCCGCATTTGCGCCCTTCGTTCGCGAGGTGACAGAGCAGAAGCCGGTCAAGATGTCTCGCGCCCAGACCGAGACGCTCGCGATCGTCGCGTACCGGCAACCGATCACGCGGCCCGAGATCGACGAGATCCGCGGCGTGGACTCCGGCGCGGCGCTCAAGTCGCTCCTGGAGCGTGATCTCGTGAGGATCCTGGGCAAGAAGGACGAGCCTGGGCGCCCTATGCTGTACGGCACGACGGCGCAGTTCCTCGAGTTCTTCGGCCTGAAGGCGCTCGGCGAGCTGCCCACCCTGCGCGAGTTCACCGAGCTGACCGATGAGTCGCGCCGCGCCTATGAGCGCGAGCTCGGCGAAGAGCCGCCCGAGACGGGGGTGGTGACGTCCGGACAGGAGAGCTTCGCCGGCGCGGAGGGATCGATCCGGACGAGCGTCGCCGCCAGTGCGGGGGAAAACCTATCGGAAGACGTCGGCGCGTCGTCTGCTGCGCCGCGGGAGGGAGAGGTCGCGATGGAAGCAAGGGAAGACGAAATGCCTGAAGAGATCTCTGTCGTGGGAGCGGACGCAGCGCTTGGTGAGGCTGCTGAGAAGGACGCTTTCCAGCACGCCAACGATGTCGCGGATGAACAGCGCGACGAGGATGAAGACGACGAAGACGACGACGAAGACGAGGAGGGCGACGAAGACGAGGAGGAGGGCGACGAAGACGACGAAGACGAGGAGGAGGGCGACGAGGACGAGGAGGAGGACGACGACGACGAAGACGAAGACGATGATGACGAGGAGGACGACGAGGACGAAGACGAGGACGACGAAGATGATGAAGACGAGGACGACGAAGATGACGAGGACGATGACTGAACGTTCATCCTCGTCTGAGCGTCCAGCGCGTCGCCCCGTCGCTCACGGCGGTGGAGCATCCGTCGGATCGGGATAGGCCTCGGCCAGCTTCGTTGCGGCGCTCCTCAGCTCGGGGTGGGCGAGGAGCTTGCGGAAGAGCCGCCAGAGCTCGGGATCGGCGAGCATCTGGAGCGGCGAGGCGGCGACCTGTTTCCTCTTCTTGCGGGGGATCGCCTCCGGACCTTTCCGTCGCAGATCCTCCATCATTCCCACGAAGCGCTTCGTGGGAAAGAGATCTCCGTGCTCCCACGCGAGCACGGTCTCCTGCTCGATGCCCAGCGCTCCGGCAAGCTCGCGGGCCGTGCAGCCGAGCTCCTGCCGGAGCTTCTTGATGTCCTCGGGGGCCATGCGGGGCGAGGGTAGCGGCCTCGAAAAAAGAAAGCGACGTCGAGCAACCGGCCGCGAGCTCCCGCCGAACTCCGCGTCATGACCCATCGTTGCCCGATTCACCCCTCGTGGACCCGCGCGTTACGCGCACTGCCGCTTGCGCTCGCGCCGCTCGTGGCCTCACCCCTGTCCTGCGCGCCGGAGCTCGTCGTCCCCCCGCAACTCGATGAGGGCGGTGACGAAGAGGACGCCAACGTCGCTGGCCCCACAAACGCCGGCCCCGAGCTCCAGATCGAGCCCCCCGCGCCGCTGGACGCCGCGCCTCCGGTGCTGCGGGTGCGCGTGCTCCTCCCGGGCGTCGCGCTCGAGAGCGTCGATCCCGCCCGTGCGCTGGTCGTCCGCGGCAAGCTCAGCGCGGCGCATCTCCGGCAGATTGAGCGAGGCGAGCTGTCGACGGCGCTGTCGGAGCGCGTCGTCCCCTCGATCGCCTGGCTGAACGGGACGCCCCCTGGCGACCTCTCGCTGACCGTGGCGCCGCTCGCCCCGCTCGCGCCCGGGGAGACCTACGCCATCGCGAGCGGCAGCCCTGTGTTCTCGCACCACATCCAGATCGCCACCGAGGGCTCGCCGCCCGTGCTCTCACGGCTCTGGCCGCCGCCCGACGCCGGCGCGACCCTTGGCCTGGGGGTGTGGTGCGGCGACGCGCCCCTCCCGGAGGTGGTCGCCGCGGCGACGCTCGCGCCTGGCGGACCGGCGGGCGAGCTGCGCCGCGGCGCCGTCGACGACATCGGCGCGCGCTGCCTGCGCTTCGAAGGGGAGCCAACCGCCACGGCGCCGCCCGACACCGACGGCTTGCGCCTCGTGGGGCCTCCGGTCGCGCTCCCGGGCGAGCCGGCGGCGGTGAGCCTCGATCCGCGTCCGTTTATGCTGGAATCGGATCCGCTTCCAGCCATCGCGGCGGCGTGCGCGCCGGACGAGCTCGCGCTCGGGCCGGGCTGTGCCCAGATCGCCGACGATCGGATCCTCGTTCGTTCGGCGGATGCGCCGCTGCTCTGGGCGATCGCGGGCGCGGGGCTCGACGAAGTCCTCGCGGTGCCGCCGGGCGAGCCGTTCGTCCTCGCTCCACTGCCGCCCTTGAGCCCCGTGGAGCTCGCCATTGCGACCGTCGACAACGCCGGGGTCGTGGAGCGCCGGACGTTCTCGGCCATGACGCTCGCCCCCATGCCCCATGTGATCATCAACGAGGTGCTGGCAAACCCCGTCGGGCCGGAGCCAGGACAGGAGTGGGTCGAGCTCTACAATGACGGTGACGTCCCTGCTGAGCTCACAGGGGTTGTACTCGCCGATGTGGGTGGTGAGACTGAATTGCCCCCTATTTCCCTCATGCCCGGCGCGTACGCTCTGGTCGTCAACGAGGACTACGTTTCTGATGATGAGCTCGACCCTCCGTCTGCTCCCGAGACGCTTCTTCTCCGCGTGCCAAAACTTGGCAACCATGGGCTGTCGAACTCGGGAGAACCGCTCAAATTGAAGGATCAAGGAGGTGCTGTCTTGTCCAGGTCGCCCGCCGCGCCCACGCCAAAGCCGGGGATGAGCCTGGCCCGCGTCGCTCCGCACGCTCCAGACGGCTCGGCTGGCTCCTTCGCGACCAGCTGGCCGACGCCCGGTCGCGTGAACATAATGAACCAGGAGATCCCCTGAAGGATGGGGAGTTTGCCTCCGCGCGGGGCGAACTCGCCATGGGGCCGAGAAAATTCGAGCAAAGCGGGTGACGGACCCGTCTATGAGAGCTAGGTTTCAATCGAGTAGACAGACGGGTGGGGGGGCCGCCACCTGAGGAGACGCTGCCGCGCTGTGAACGCGAGCTGTGCGGCAGGTGCCTTTCGCGTGGAGTTCGGCGATGGCTGGTGTTCGTGAAAAGCTGTTGACGGCATCGGACCTCGCAGCCTTGTGCGAGGTCGACTTGAAGACAATCCATAACTGGGTAGATCGAGGGAGGATTGCCCATTTCCGTACGCCGGGGAGACACTTGCGCTTCAAGGCCGCGGACGTGGCCGAGTTCCTCCGTGCGTGGGGCTATTCGGTGCCCCGGGAGCTCGCCAAGGCGACCTCCAAGTCGATGATGGCCATCGGCACCAAGGATACGATGGCCCACGTGGCGCGAGCCCTCGGGGAAGGCGTGCCCATCCGGCACGCGAGCCACCCGTATGACGCGCTGATCTTCGCGGGGGCGGACCCCGCGGACGTGTACATCGTCGACGTGCGGGCGGTGTCCAGCGACGTGGACGTCCCCTCCCTCTTCGAGGCGCTCCATCGAGCGAACTCGCAGGGGACGTTCGTCGCTTTGTCGGATGAGCCGATCAGCCTGCCGTCGTTCGTCGGCCGGATCGGCCGAAGCGACGCGCAGCAGCTGAAGGGCCTCCTCATGCCCGAAGCGGCCGCGCAGACGGCGACGCCGCTCCAGGCGGCGAGCGGTCCGGCGTCGGAAGAGCCGCCGCGGAGCCTCGCCGCAGGCGGGTCTTCACGCTGAGCCAGGGCCCCCGGCCGTCCTACGCCCGGCAGAAGAGGCTGGGCTAGGACGGCCGGTCGCGCCCGAGCAGGCTCCGCCAGGAGCCGCAGCACAGCCGCAGCAGTGCAGAGCGAGCCGCTGAGGTCAGAACCCCCTCCCGCAGCACAACCCGGGGCCGGTTGATGGGTCGCTCGCAACCCCGCTGCAGGGTCCGCGTCGGCGCCTCCTGGAGGAAGACGCGCTCGAGGAGCATGGCTCCTCGGACGGAGCGCTTCAGCTTCCAGCGATGGTCATGGAGGAGACCCGGAACGTCGGCGAGCACGTCGACGTCCGGAGATCGAGGTCGTCCCCGACGGCGTCGATCCGCTGCAAGAGCTCGTCGAGGTTCAGCGAGATGGTCACCTCGCTCACGGGGTAAGCGAGCTCTCCGTTCTCGATCCAGAAGCCGGACGCACCCCGGGAGAAGTCGCCGGTCACGGCGTTGAAGCCGAAGCCCATCATCTCGGTGACGTACAGCCCGCGCGGCGTGGAACGCACGATCTCCGCCGCTGGCGTGGAGGTGGGCTGGAGGAGGAAGTTCGACGTGGACGGCCCGACGCCGCCGCCAGCGCCGCGCGAGGCGCTGGCGGTCGGCGGGCGCTTGAGCTTCCGGCCGCTGTAGCTGTCGCAGAGGTAAGTCTTCAGGACGCCTTGCTCGACCACGACGTTGCGCCGGGCGAGGAGGCCCTCGCCGTCGAACGGGCGCGAGCCGGGCGCGCGCGGGATCAGCGGATCGTCGACGATCGTGATGAGATCGCTGGCGATGCGCGTCTCCTCGCGGCCGACGAGGTAGCTCGACTTGCGCCAGATCGAGCTGCCCATGATGCAGGAGCCGAGCAACCCGAGCATCGACCGGGCGACGTCCGGGTCGAAGACGACGGGCGCCTCGCAGGTCGGCACCTTGCGGGCGCCGAGCTTGCGCAGCGTCCGGCGCGCCGCCTCGCGGCCCACGGCGTCCGGGGCGTCCAGGTCGGCGAGGTGGCGCCGGCCGGTGAAGTAGAAGCCGCGGCGCTTCTTGTCGCCGCTGTCGTCGGCGACCGGGGAGACAACGAGCTGCGCGTACGAGCCGGCGAAGCCGCCGCGGAACCCGCCGGACAGGACGAGGGCGAAGGCGCCCGCGCTCCGCGAGAACGTCGCGCCCTCGCTGTTCGTGATCCGCGGGTCGGCGTCGCGCGCCGCTTGCTCGCCTCGGCGCGCGATGTCGATCGCCTGCGCGGCCGTGACCTCCCCGCCGGAGGGATCGTAGAGATCGAGCGCGGGGAAGGGCCCCTTGGCGATGAGCTCCGGATCGGCGGGGCCGGCGAACGCGTCCTCCTGGGAGATGTCGGCGAGCTCCAGCGCGTCCGCCACGAAGCGATCGATGCCGCGGGGCGTGAGGTCGGACGTCGAGGTCAGCGCGACGCGCTGCTTCTTGATGATCCTCATGCCGAGGCCCTTGTGGACGGCCTCCTCGACGAGCTCGGGCTCGCCGAGGCGCACCTTGGTGGTGAGCTCGGAGCCGGAGCGGGCGATCGCCTCCGCGACGTCGGCGCCGCCCTTCCTGGCGCGCGTCACGACCTGCTCGGCGAGCTCCATGAGTTCCTCGACCTGCTGCTCCACGCGGGCTCGTTCGGACATGGGGCGACAGGGTGGTGGAGCGGGCTGGCTCCGTCAACGCGGTGACGCGGTCGCCTCGCGGCGCGCTCCCCCCCGCGCGCGAGATCCCCGCGCGCGGGGGGGCGTCTCAGCCCGGCCGGTTGGAGCGCCCTCCGCTACCGACGCCGAGCCGCCGCTGAGGGCGTGCCGAGGCGGGCCGGGGCGGAACGACCTCAGGCGCCGGCTCGCTCGGGGCGGCGCGGGGGCGCGCGCCGGGGGAGGGCTCGGCCTTCGGCCCGCCCCCCGCGGGCTCGCGCCGGAGGAGGGCGCTCACGGTGGCCGCGAAGCCGGCGGCCAGCATGGTGTACATCCAGAGGAGCGCATAGCCGAGCGGACCGCCGGCGACCGGGTGGACGCCGAAGTCGCCCTCGACCTGCCGGTAGGTGCCGTCGAGCGCGAGCCGCCGCGACAGGGCCACGACGGCAAGCAGGGCGATCGACAGCGGCGCGCCGGCGAGGACGGCGAGCGCGCGGACCGCGCGCTGGGCGGTCCACCTGCCGCCAGCGCTCCCGGCGAAGCGATTCGCGGCGGCGAAGCCGGCGGGCACCGAGGCGGCGTTGACGAGGACGAGCACGAGGTCGACGGCGGACGGGATGCGGCGCGTGTCGACGAGGTACGCGAAGCTCCAGTCAGGGGCGAACACGAGGAAGTACGCGCAAACCGGCGCGAAGACGAGGCAGGCGAACAGGGAGACGAGCACGAGCGGCCGAGCGCGCGCGCCCGGCGCTAGCCGAGGCTCCGCCGCGCGCAGCGCGCCCAGGCGGTGAGGGGCTGCAGCGCTGAACCAGGCGAGCAGCGCGCCGAGAGCAAAGCCGACGAGGGGAGCGACGAAGGCGGGCACGCGGCGCCGAAAGTAGTCCTGTCGCCCCCTCCTGAGCAAAGTGCCTGGACCTTTTCCTGACCAGGACGGCTCGAGCGGCCCACGCCAGGGCTCTTCCGAGTGCGGCTGGGCAGGCGGGGCGGAACGTTTGCCCTGGGGACGCCACCGCGCTAAGCGGCTGCGCACATGGAGCCGCGCCTCGTCCGGGAGATGCTTGAGCGCGTTCGGACCGGCGAGCTTGCCGTCGAGGAGGCGCTCGATGCCCTCCGGGGGCTGCCTTTCCGGGACCTGGGCGTCGCGACCGTCGATCACCACCGCGCGCTCAGGCAGGGCGTCCCCGAGGTGATCTTCGGCGAAGGGAAGACACCCGAGCAGATCGCCCTGATCGCCGGGGAGATCTCGGGGGCAGGCCAGAACGTGCTCGTGACCCGGGTCGACGCCGCGAAGGGCGCGGCGGTCTCGGCGCTCGTGCCCGCGTTCCGTTATGTGCCCCTCGCGCGGACCGGCAGCATCGAGGTCGCGCCGCTGCCGAAGCGCGCCGCCGGGGCGGTCGCCGTCGTGACGGCGGGCACGAGCGACCTCCCGGTCGCCGAGGAGGCCATCGAGACCCTGCGCGCCGTGGGCCTCGAGGCGAAGCGGCTGTACGACGTGGGGGTCGCGGGGCTGCACCGCTTCCTCCATCGCGTCGAGGAGCTGCGCAAGGCGTCGGCGGTGATCGTTGTCGCGGGCATGGAAGGCGCGCTGCCGAGCGTGGTCGGCGGGCTCGTGGCGGCGCCGGTCGTCGCGGTGCCGACGTCGGTCGGCTACGGCGCTGCCCTGGGCGGCTTCACCGCGCTCTTCGGCATGCTCACGTCGTGTGCCTCCGGCGTCGCCGTGGTCAACATCGACAGCGGCTTCGGCGCGGCGATGGTGGTGCATCGCATGTTGCCGAAGGAGTAGCGCGGAGCGAGCGCGACCGCGGGAGCGCCGCGCCGCGAAGGCGCCCGGGGAACGGAGAAGGCGAGAGATGGGACACGGGCACGATCACGACCACGCGCACGGGGATGTGCACGGAGACGAGCACGACCACGGGCACGCGCGCGGAGGCCATCACCACCACGAGCACGCGCACGGGGGCCATCCCGACCACGGGAGCCATCCCGACCACGGGAGCCATCCCGACCACGGGCACGCGCACGGAGACGAGCACGCGCACGGAGGCCATCACCACCATCACGCGCACGGAGACGAGCACGCGCACGGAGGCCATCACCACCACCACGCGCACGGAGACGAGCACGACCACGGGCACGCGCACGGAGGGCACCACCACCACGGGCACGACCATCCGCGCGCGCCGCTCCTCGAGGAGGGCGCGGGCGCGGGCAAGGTCCTGTTCTTCGACGCGTTCAGCGGGATCGCGGGCGACATGACCATCGCCGCGCTGCTCGATCTCGGGGTGCCCCTCCTCGTCATCGAGCGCGCCGTCGCCGCGCTGCCGCTTGATGGGTTCCACCTGCACCGCGGGCACGCCCATCGGAGCGGCATCGTGGCGACCTCGTTCGACGTGCACGTCGAGGCGCCGCAGCCGGAGCGCACCTACGGATCCATCGACGCCATGCTCGCCGCCGCGCCGCTCGATCCACCGGTCGCCGCGCTGGCACGCCGGATCTTCCGGCGCCTCGGCGAGGCGGAGGCCGCCGTGCACCGGATCCGCCTCGAAGACGTGCACTTCCACGAGGTCGGCGCCGTCGATGCGATCGTCGACATCGTGGGCTCCGCCGCGGCGATCGTGCACATCGGGGCGGAGGTCGTCGGATCGCCGCTGCCCATGGGGCGCGGGTTCGTGAAGGCGCGGCACGGGATCCTCCCGCTGCCGCCGCCCGCGGCGGTCGCGTGCCTCCGCGGCGTCCCGACCTACGGCGTCGAGCTCGACGCCGAGCTGGTCACGCCCACCGGCGCGGCCATCATCGCCACGCTGGCGACCCGGTTCGAGCGCTGGCCGACGTTCGCCCCGGATCGGATCGGCTTCGGCGCCGGTCAGCGCGAGCTGCCGGACCGCCCCAACCTGCTGCGGGTCGTGCTCGGGACGCGCACGGGCGGCGAGGAGAGCGTCGGCAGCGCGTCGCACGTGCTCGTCGAGGCGAACGTCGACGATCTGACGGGCGAGGTGGCAGGGCACGCGATCGAGGCGCTGTTCGCGGCGGGCGCGCTCGACGCCTGGGCGGTGCCGATCACCATGAAGAAAGGGCGCCCCGCCCTGACGATCGCCGCGCTCGCGGCAGCCCCCCAGGCCGACGCCGTCGCGACGGCGCTGCTCCGCGAGACGACCAGCATCGGGCTACGGAAGATCCCTGTCGCGCGCACCGAGCGGCCGCGGCGGATCACCACCGTGCAGACGGCGTACGGAGCCATCCGGGTGAAGATCAGCGAGGGGCCGTTCGGGCCGCCGCAGATCAAGCCGGAGTTCGACGATTGCGCCGCGGCGGCGAGGACGCACGGCGTGCCGGTGCGCGAGGTCGTCTCGGCGGCGCTGTCGGCCGCCAAGGGGTAACGCCGCCCCACGCAGGTGCCGCCGCGAGGCGCCGTGCTCGCCGAGCGGCGCAGCGTGCGGCAGCGGTCAGTCGGGGCGCTGGATCGGGAGCGCCTCGGCCTCCCACGAGAGAAAGCCGCCCTCGAGGAACGCGACGGGCACGCCCTCCTCGGCGAGCTTCGCGGCGACGTCCTTCGACTTGTCGCCGGAGCGGCAGTAGAGCACCGGCGCGCCGGCCAGCATGTGGAGCTCGGCGAGCCGGCCCTCGATCTCCTCGATCGGGATGTGCACAGCGCCCGGGATGTGGGCGCGGCCGTAGGCGGGGGTCTCGCGCGTGTCCACGGGGACCACCTGGCCCTCCCGGATCAGCTGCGCCAGCTCGGCCGCCCGGATGGCGCCCTCGGCGCGCGGGAGGAACGGATCGAGCAGCTCGCGGAGCTGCTTGCGGTTGAGGACGCCCTGCTCGGCGGCCACCGGGCGGCCTCGATGAAAGACCATGAACGTCGGGACGGCCTGGATGCGCAGCGTTGTGGCGATGCGCTTCGACCGGTCGATGTCGACCTTGACCACCTTGGCCTTGCCCTCGAGCTCGCGCGCGATGGCGTCGACCTCGGGCGCGACCGTCTTGCACGGCCCGCACCAGGTGGCGGTGAAATCGATGAGCACGGGCAACTCGCTGCGGAGCACCTCGCGCTCGAACTCCTGCTCGTTGATCTCGGGAACGGCCATGGCGGGCGAATTCATAGCGGGCCTTTCCTGCGAGATCGAGCGGCGCGAGGGCTCCGCCGCCGAGATCGCGGAGAGGAAGGCGATTTCGCGCAATTTCGGCGCGCGAGAGCGCTGCACGGCCGGCGGCTGGCGCGCGGACGTACGGCCCCCGCGCGTCAGCGCGGGACGCGCGCGCGCACGGTGCGTGCATCGATGGAGTCGCGCAGCGCGTCGGCGATGAGGTAAGAGCCGCCGACCGTCGCCAGGAGCAGCACGCCGGGGAAGACGAGCAGCCGGATCTCGCTCGGGTGCCGCGCCGCCTGGCCCAGCGTCTCCCCCCACGAGGCCACGCGCGCGGGCGCGCCCATCCCGAGGAACGAGATCGCCGCCTCGAGCAGGACCACGGACGCCACGCCGAGCACCGAGCTCACGATCACGGGGCCGAGCGCGTTCGGGAGGATGTGGCGGTAGAAGACGCGCAGCCGGGTGCTGCCGAGCGCGCGCGCGGCCATCACGTACTCCTCGCTCGACGCGCGCAGCACCTCGGCGCGCACGAGGCGCGCGATCTCCGCCCAGCGGACGAAGGCGACCGCGAGCACCAGCGACAGCGCGGAGGGCTCGCGCTCGATCGCCCGCACGATGGCCACGACGAGGATCGCCGGGAAGGTGTCGACCGTCTCGACGAGGCGGACGAGGCCGTCGTTCCAGACGCCGCGCAGCGTGCCCGCGAGCCCGCCGAGCACGACGCCGAGGAACATGCCCACGAGCACCGCGCTGAGCGACAGGCCGAGCGCCGTGCGCGCGCCGTAGATCAGCCGCGCGGCGAGATCGCGGCTCTCGAAGTCCGTGCCGAGCGGGTGGTCGAGGGACGGCGACGCGTTCGGGCCGGCGTCGGTGCGCTGCTCCGGGCCGTAGCGGATGGGCGGCCAGATCGCGAAGCCCTCGAAGCGCACCCTGAGCTCGGCCTCGGTGAGCGAATCGAGCGTGGCGCCCTCGGTGACCGCGGGCAGGATCTCCGCGCCTTCCGGCCCGAAGCAGGCGATGGGCGCAGGGGCGGCGAGGAGCTCGGCGAAGATGGCCAGCAGGGCGAGGACGCCGAGCAGCACGGCGCCGATGGCGACGCGCTTGCTGCCGACCATCCGGCGGAGGAACGCCGTCGCGTGGGTCACGCCTCGCTCCTCCGCGAGAGCACCGCCGGGCCGAGCCGCGGATCGACGAGCACATAGGCGAGGTCGGTCGCGATCACGCCGAGCGCGGCGATGGCCGCGGCGCCGATCGAGATGGCCATGAGCCAGCTCACGTCGCGCGCCTGCACGGCGAGGAGCGTGAGCTCGCCGAGCCCGTGGAGCTCGAAGACGCGCTCGACGACGAACGCGCCGCCGAGCGCCATCGGCGGCTCGAGCATGGCGAGCGTCACGACCGGGAGCACGGCGTTGCGGAGCCCGTGGACGGCGATGGCGCGCGCGGCGCCGGCGCCGCGCGCCCGCGCGGCCCGGACGAAGTCCTGCGTGAGGATCGCGACGAGCGCGGCGCGCTGCTGCCGCGCCGGCGCGGCGACGAGCGAGAGCGCGATGAGGCACGTCGGCAGGAGCAGGGACCGCGCGCCGCCCGAGAGGAGCACGGCGGCCACGGCCACGACGGCGGTCGGGAGGACGGCGGCGGTGAGCACGGCGGCCGCGATCGCGGAGTCGCTCCGCCGGCCCTGCGAGGCCGCGCTGAGCGCGCCGAGCGGGATCGCCACGGCGTAGGCCAGCGCGATCGCCCCGAAGACGAGCGCGAGGGTGACGGGCGCGCGCCGCGCGAGCTCGTCGAGCACCGGCTCGCCGGTCGCTGCGACGCCGAGCCGGTGGGTGACCGCGCCGAGCGCCCACTTGCCGTAGCGGGTCTCGAGCACGGTCGCCGCGAGCTGCGCCGGGCCGGTGAACACCTCGAAGTCGCTGCGGTATACGTTCCAGAACGACCTCCACCGCGTGACGCACGCGCGGGCCTCCGCGAGGTCGTCGCCCGGGGCGATCCGGTCGTCGATCTCCGCGATGTGGGCCGCGACGTCGACGAGGGCGCGCGCCTGCTCGAGCGACTCGGCGTCGCGCGGCGGCTGCAGCGCGGCGATCACCGCCTGCAGGGCGAACGTGTCGAGCTCCAGCAGCTCGGCGGCGCGCGACGCGGAGCCGTAGCGGACCAGGCGCCGCACGGCGCTCCGCACCGACGCGCTCCGGAACTCGATGCCGCGGTCGTCCCAGAAGCGCGTCCAGAACGCGACAGCGTGCGCCGGGTCCGCGGCGTCGTCGGCCCGCGGCAGGCCCATCCGCGCCGCGACGGGCGCGAGCGCGAGCGCGACGCGGGTGCGCGGCTCGGGCGCGAGCGCGTCGAGCGGCAGGATGTGCGGCAGCGCGGCGCCGCCGAGGCGACGCAGCTCGTCGGCGGCGGCCGCGGCGTCGTCGCCGCCGGCCGCGATGGCCTGCGCGGCCGCGAGGGCGCGCAGGCGCACGTCGCGCGGCTTCAGGTTGATGAAGCGCGGCAGGTCGAGGAAGCGCTCCCGGCGGAGCCGCGCGAGCTCCGCGCTGGAGAGCGAGCTGGCGAGGAGCGGGTCGTCCGTCGGATCCGGGACGAAGGAGAGCACGAAGAAGGTCAGCAGCGAGACACCGACGAGGGTCGGCAGCGTCCAGAGGAGCCTGCGGAGCGCGTGGCGGAGCATCTCTCTCGGCCGGGAGTCAGCGCAGGATGGCGTCGAGCAGGTCGATGCGCATCCCGAACTTGTAGGGGGAGGCCTTTACCACCTCCATCTTCTGGCCAGAGATCGTCTCGTCGTTGCCCTCGAGGTAACCGCCGGCGTTGATGCCGATGACCTTGCCCTGGCCGTTGAAGATGGGGCTCCCGTTCATGCCGCTCGTGCTGCGGGCGTCGTGCTGGATCAGCCATGCCTCCGCCGCGGGCGCGGGCCGGCCGTTCGCGCCCGTGATCCGGCCGATGTTGGCGGCGAGGAACGTGGCGACGGGGTTCGCGGTGTCCGTGAGCCGCTCCGGGAAGCCGATCAGGTACACGTCGTCGCCGGCGCCCGCCGCGGCGAGCTCCTCCCGCGTCGCGAGCTCGAGCACGGCGGCCGCGCGCCCCGCGATCGTCACGGTGCCGATGTCCGGGGTGAGCTGATCCGCGCTGTCGCGGTACTGCGGGTGCGTCCGCATGCCGGTCACGGCGAAGCTTATCTGGCCTCGGCCCTCGTTCTCGAGCGCCACGATCGCGCCGCCGCGGCGCTTGGCCGCGGTGATGCAGTGGGCGTTCGTCACGAGGACGGAGGGCCGCACCGCGAACGCCGTGCAGAACCCCTCGCGCCCGGCGGCGAGCATGAAGATCCCCTTCCTGGAGCGGTCGTGGAGGTTGCGCCCGAAGTTGGCGTTCGAGGGGTGGAGCGTCCCGAGGCGGCGCTCGATCTCCTTGCGCCGGGGGTCCTCCGGCGAGAGGCCCGCGAGCTCCTCCCGCAGCTGGCTGATCTCGTCGTGGGAGGAGCGGTTGTAGACGATGAGCGCGGCGAGGCTGGCGAGCGCGATCACGAGGAGCGCGGCCAGGATGTAGGTCGTGCGCCGCTGGCCTGCCGTCGCGGCGTGCACCTCCTTGTGGAGCATGGCGTTGATCTCGACGGTGCCGCGGGGCTTCGCGCGCCCCGTGGCGGCCGCGACGGCGGAGGAGATCATCATGGCGATCGTCCGCTCGCCGACCCGCCGCGCGCCGGCCGGCGGCGCGGCCGGGACGTGTCCATGGGGGGCGGCAGCGGGCGCGGGGTACGCGGCGGGCGCGGGGTACGCAGCGGGCGCGGGGTACGCGGCGGGCGCGGGGTACGCGGCGGGCGCGGGGTACGCGGCGGGCGCGGGGTACGCGGCGGGCGCGGGGTAGCCCGCAGTAGGCACCGGGTACGCAGCGGGCGCCGGATGGCCCGTCACTGGCGCAGGGTAAGCCGCGGCGGGAGAGAGGTGAGGCGCCACGGCGTGCGCCGGCGGCGGACCCGACGTGCGGCGCTCGATGAGCTCCAGCCGCACCCGCGGGCCCTTGGCGCCGAACGTGATCTCGTCGCCCGACGCGATCGGGTGCCGCTTGATCCGCTGCCCGCCCGCGTAGGTCCCGTTGCGGCTGTCGAGGTCGTAGAGCACCCAGCCCGTCGCCTCGAGGCGCGCCTCGGCGTGGTGGCTGCTCGCGTCGCGATCGTGGTTCGGGTCGAAGACGACGTCGTTGTCCGGCGCTCGACCGAAGCGCACAGCGCGCCGGTCGTGGAGCTCCACAGACCCGGCGTTGCGCCCGAAGGTGTGTACGACGCGCAGCATCACGGCGCGGGGACCCCCTTCAGCAGATCGATCCGCATCCCGATGCGGAACGGCGAGCTCTGCGTCACCGTCGCCTTCCGGCCGTCGATCGTGACGTCGTCCTCGTCGTCGATGTGCGCCGCGTGGATGCCGATGACGTGCCCGTACTGGTTGAAGATGGGGCTCCCGCTGTTGCCCCCGCGCGTGACCGCGTCGTGCTGGATCAGGACGGCTCGGTCCGGCGTCGTCGCCTCCTCGTCGATGCCGGTCACGCGCCCGATGCGGCCCTGCAGGAACGTCGCCGAGGGGCTCAGCGGGTCCATCAGGCGACCAGGGAAGCCGATGACGTAGGCGTCGTCGCCCGGCCCGATGGCCCGCAGCTCGGCGTCGTTCGCGAGCTTCACCGTGTGCGTCGCCTTGCCGGCTATCCGGAGCAGGGCGACGTCCGGCGAGCCGGCGCCCGCCTGCCCCGGCTTGTACGCCGGGTGGGCCGACATCGCGACGATGGGGAAGCGGACCTTCCCCATCGAGTCGTTCTGCGTGACGATCGAGGTGCCGCCGCGGGCGCGGCAGTCGCGGACGCAGTGAGCGTTCGTCGCGAGCAGATCGGGCGCGATGGCGAACGCCGAGCAGCAACCGCCGATGCGGTTGTCCACCTTGTAGCCCATCACGTAGAGCGCCAGCCTGTTCTGCTCGAAGATGGCGCGCCCCGAGAGCACCTGCTCCGGGATCGCGCCCGACGGGCGCGCCGCGGGCGCGATCCCGAGGCCGACCTCGCGCGCCAGCGCGTCGGCCGCCCGGCGCGACCGGTACGTGACCACGGACGCCACCGCCACGGCGACGAGCGCCGCGGCGACGCCCAGCCCGAGGAGCAGGTTGTGGCGCGACACCTTGCGCCTCGCGTCGTCCGCCTTGGCGCGCACGAGCGCGAGCGCCTTCTCCTCGCGCCGCATCGCCTGCACGACGGCATCCTTGACGATGCGCTGCGCGGTCTCGACGTCGACGCGGCCGTCCGCGTCGGGGCGCCCGGGGGGCCACTCTTCCTGCGGGGCGGCCGGCGTCTGCCGGCCGCGCTTGTCGTTGCTGCGCAGCATCGCGGTGGAAGGCGCGCGCACGTGCGCCGCGCGCACCCTAACGAAGCAGGTAGTAGCCGGCGATGGTAACGCACGCGACGGCGCTCACGATCATCAAGATCACCAGCCACTGCGGCGCGCCGTCGGTCGGGATCATGATCGGCTCGTCGCCCTGGACGGGCGCGCGGGCGTTGCGCTCGTCCAGCGCGTCGTCGGCCGGCAGCGGCGAGGCGACGTGGTCGTAGTCGTCCCCGTCGTCGTCCACGTCGCTGTCGGCGCTGCTGCTGAGCCACGACTTCGGCGAGGGGGGGCGCTGCGAGATCTTCTTCTCGTCGAGCTCCTTCACCTTGCGCGCCGGCTCGGACGCGGCGGCGTTCTGCGCCAGGAGGTGCTCGGGCAGCGCGTACTTCTGGTAGCGGAGGTCCTCGATGTCCTCGAGCTCCGGCGGCGCGAGCCCGTCGCCGTCGAACTTCGCGACCACCACCGTGATGTTGTCGTGCCCGCCGGCCTGGTTGGCCCGATCCGTCAGCACCTTGCAGGCCTCGATCGGATCGTCGACGGTCCGCAGCACCTCGCGGATCTCCTCGTTCCGCACCATGCCCGAGAGCCCGTCGGAACAGAGCATCAGCGTGTCGCCCCGCCTGAGCTCCACGAAGGTGAGGTCGACCTGCACCGAGTCCGCGGTGCCGAGCGCCTGGAGGATGATGTTGTTGTGCTCGAAGGTCTCGGCCTCCTCCTCGGTGAGCTGGCCCGCCTCGATGAGCTGGTTCACGAGCGACTGGTCGCGCGTCACCTGCACGAGCCGATCGCCGCGGAGGACGTACGCGCGGCTGTCGCCGACCTGCCCGAGGAACAGGTGATCGTCCATGAGCGCGGCGATGGTCGAGGTGGTCCCCATCCCTCGCCGGGTCCGATCGAGCTTCGCCTCGCTGAAGATCCGGAGGCCCGCCGCCTCGATCGACTGCACCAGCCGCGCCGCGAGCTCGTCGTGGTTCTCCGGGGGACCGGCGGCGCTCATCCGCTGGTAGATGATGTCGACCGCGAGCTGGCTCGCGACCTCGCCGGCCGCGGCGCCGCCCATGCCGTCGCACACGCCGAGCAGGGCGCCCCGCTCGCCGACGACCTGGTAGCGGTCCATCTCCATCAGGCCGCGGCTCGCGTTCGTGAGATCCGCGACGATGAAGTTGTCCTCGTTGTGCTCGCGGACCTGGCCCACGTCGGTGCGGCCGAACAGCCGCAGCACGACCTCGGGGCGGCGCGGCTCGTCGGGCGGTGTCGCCGCGCCGTCCATGCCGTCGGGGCGCTGCCCGCCCTCGTCCGGCTCGCCGGCTCCCGGCGCCTCGCCCGCGAAGCGCCCGGCCGCGCCGCCGCCATGGGCGGCCTCCGCGGCGGGGGTCTCGTCGAACGCGCCGTCGTACGACGCAGCCGCGAGCGAGGCGTGCGCTTGAGCGGCTGCCGGCGGCGCGTCGGGGGTCACCGCGTCTCCGAGGTCGTCCGACCGGGTCGTGCTTCCATCCGCGTCTTCCTCGCGTGACCCGCCCGCGGTGAGCCGCACCCGCGGCGGTGGAGGGAGCTTCCGCCCGACCTTCTCCGGGCTCGATGCGCTGGGCGCCTTCACGGGCTTCACGGCGATGCCAGCCTTCTGCGCGGCGTTCGCGGCCGGACGCGTCTTGGGCGGCGGGGGCTTCCAGTTCACGGGCTTGCCTGCTTCCACAGACCCCGCCTTGCCGGGCTCGAGCGACGCGGCGCCGTGCGGGGAGTCATGAAGCGCCTTGCCGGCGTGGCTGCTCGAGTCGGTTCCTGCCGAGGCTGCGCCGGGGAGCCCCTCGACTTCCAGCGCCTCGGTCGGCGTTTCGCGGACGGTCTGGTCGCTCATCGGGTGAGATCCACGCGGAACAGGTGCTGCCCGATGCGCACGAAGTCGCGATCGAGGAGGCTGACGTCCTCGCGGATGGCGACGTAGGTCCCGTTCGACGAGTCCAGGTCGCTGAGCGTGAACTCCCCCGTGGCCGGGTTCCTCCGGATGGCGGCGTGGCGTCGCGAGAGGAACGGATCGGCCGTGAATACGATGTCTCCCGTCTCCCGTCCGATCACCGTCTCATCCCGGTAGAGGTGGTACACGTCCCGCATCACGCCCTCCACCGTCCGCTGGCAGAGTCTCGCCCGGCGGTGGATGGCGGGCGAGCCAAACAGCAACGTTCCATGCTGGATGGCATGGCCGAGGCCTCGCTCGCCGTCGTTCACGGTCTGAAACTGTAACACCTCGAGGCCCAGGAGGAGCAAGTCGCCATCTCGGAGGGCGTGCGTCTTCCGGATGCGAAGGTAGATGCGGTTGACGCTGCCCAGGTCACGGAGAACCCAGGACCCTTCCTGCGGAATGATCCGCGCGTGCCGCGGCGAGACGTACTGGTCGTCCTCCAGGAGGATCTCCCCCTCGGTGCGGCCGATGTCGATCTGCGGGCCGGCGAGGGGGAAGCTCTTTCCCTCGGTCCCGTCTTCGACGATCACGATGAGCTTGCCCTCGGGCGCTCGGGTCGGCTGGGTGTCAGCCCGGGTCGGCTGGGTGTCAGCCGGAACCCACGCCGGCGGGCGAGCCGAGAGGGACGCGCGCAGCGGAGCGAGCGGCTGCTGGGAGGGCGGAGGCGCGCTGCCCGTCTCGGTCGAGAGCGGCCCGGCGGGCTCGGCAGCATGCGGGGGCCGATGCGGGTCGCGCCGGGCGTCCGGGGCGAGCGCGGGCGCTGGCTGCGGGCGGTCGGTGGCGGGTCTGGCGGGGCGCTCGGAGGCGGGCCGCTCGCCTTCGAGGGGCGCGCCGCAGTACTTGCAGAACCGCGTGCCCGCCAGGCACTGACCGCGACAGCGCGCGCACTCGACCGGCGGGACGGGCGCCCGCTGCGAGGACGCGATGTCGACGACCGGCGAGCCGACGATCTTGTCGGCGCTGCTCCCGCTGGCCGCGGGCGGGGGCAGCCGCGCCGGGGGCAGGGCGACCGGTGGCAGCGGGGGCGGAGGCGGCCTGGCCGGCGCGCCGCCCCGTTGCTGCGCGTCTCCGGCGCCGGAGCGCTCGTCGCGGGCCGCCGGCGGCGCGGCCTCCGCCGGAGTTGCGTGCCGGGGCGTGACGTGCGTGACGTGCGTGACGTGCGTGACGTCGTCGAGACCTCGCGCGGTCGTCCCGATCTCCTCGTGCGGCGGGGGCGCCATGTACGGCGCGCCAGGGGAGAGCGCGGCGCCTGGCTCGCCGCGCTCTCCCCTGGCGCGCTTCGACACCTGGCTCACCGGCTGTGGAGCGCCCGCCGCCGCTCCGCCATCCTTCCTGTTCAGCGGCGCGCCGCACGTCACGCAGAAGCGGTAGCCCGGAGGGTTCTCCCCGCTGCAGTTCGGGCAGGAGAGCCCCAGGATCGCGTCGGTGATCGAGGGCGTCGCGGGAGGCGCGGGCGCGTCGCCCCGCTCGGTGACCTTCGGCGCTTGCAGGGCTGGCACCATCTGGATCGCGCTGTCCAGCGCGCCGGCAGCCGGCGTCGCGGCGCCCTCGCGCGCCGGGCGCGATGCGCCCTCCGCGCGGCCGTGCGCCGCCGGCATCGCCGGTTCCGTCCTCGCCGAGTTGAGCGGGCTGAAGGAGAACACGGGCGCCTCCGGGCGAAGGCGCCCCGGCGCGCCGCGAGGCCCCGGCGGCCTGGCGACCGCGCGGGCGTCGTTCGCGGGCGGCGGCGTCTCGGCCTGTGCAGGCGCGGGCAGGGCCGGGAGCGACACCTGCGGCAAGCCGCTCGGCGGCGTCGGCGGGACGACCCGCGCCTCTCGAGCCTTCAGCCGCCGACCGCAATCCTGACAGAACGTCAGATCGCCAGCGTTGTCGCGACCGCACACATCGCAGATCACGCTGCCGAGGGGACCGCGGAGCGACGGTCGAGTCAAGTAGCCGGTGCGTTCTCTCGAGCGGACAGGGGAACCGCTCAGCGCCGGCCGACCTCGGTCCGCACCTCGAGGAGGAGCTCGAAGCCGACGAATTGCGCGATGGCGGTGGCCCGCTGGTAGTTCGCCGTGTCCCTCCAGCCAGCGAGCAGCACCGGCCGGTACACGCAGCTGACGCCGAGCACCGCGCGGCGCGAGACCTCCAGCTCGACCCCGACGCCGCCGAAGATGAGCGCGCCGCCCGTCTCGACGCCCCACTCGTTCCCGTAGGCGACGCCGCCGATCCCGGCGGAAAAGTACGGAGCCGCCCGGTAGCCGATGTCCGGCAGGTACCTCATCTCGGCCCGCAGCTGCTGGAAGATTCCAAGCCGGTAGAGGTTGCTCGAGTCCATCTTGGTGAACTGGTACGCGCCGCCGAAGTACCAGGGGCCCGGCGAGCGGTATCCGCCGCGGATCGCGAGCCCGCCTCCGCTGCCCAGGATGCACGCGTAGAGGGGCCCCGAGCGCGGGCATGCAGCGCCCGGATCGAGGCTCATCTCTGCCACGAGGGCGACGCCGTACTGCACGTACTCGACGTGCAGCGGCGGCGGTCGGGAGGCGAGCTCGACGCGCGGCTTGACGGCGAGCGATGGCTCCTGTTCGGCGGCGGTCTCGTCCCCCGCCGCGTGGAGCGGCGCGCTCCCGGCGGGCGGGGCGCGGCCGTCCTCGGCCCCTTCGCCCGGGCCTCCTCCCGTCCGGCCGCCGGCGGGAGCGCCTGGCGCGGCGCCGTGGAGGGCGCCCTCGGCCTGGGGGTGCGGAGGCGCGGCCCGCGCTGTCAAGGACAGCAGGGCGCCGGCCGCGATGATCGCGGCCGAGAGCGCGCCGGGCGGAGATCGCAAACGCACGAGTTGTTTGAGATACGCGAGAGATCTGCCGCCGGCAACGCTCCTCCGCCGCGCGGGCGCTGGAGGCGTGCCCGCGCCGACCTCCGACGTGGGCGAGCGCGTGGCCGCCTGGGGCAGCTCCGCGCCCCGCGGCGTCCTGGCCGCGCCCCCAGGAAAAGACGCGATGGAGGGGGGAGGCGAGCGGTCTCTTGAAGCTCGACACCATACGCCGCTTGACGGCAGCTGCGAGGGTCGCCTAAACGAAGCCACCTTCATGGAGATTCACCTCGACAAGCGTGCCGTAAAGCAGATCCGCCTCTCTGCGGCGGATGCCGTTGAGGAAGGCGACACCGAAGCGCTGCGCGAGGACGTCCTCGAGGCGTTCTCGGAGGAGCAGGTCGAAGAGATCGAGCGTCGTCTGGACAGCGGTGATTTTTTTGAGTTCTTGACCGACGTGCTCGACGAGTGGGGGGGCGACGACGTGGACGAGCTCTTCGAGCTCCTCGAGACCCAGCTCGGCGACATCGGCATCGATCTGAAGTACGAGCCGCGCGAGGACGACGACGACCTCGATGAGGCCGACGACGAGGACCTCGCCGACGACGAGGACGAAGACGACGAAGACGACGACGCCGAGCTGGAGCCCGCGGACGACGAGGACGACTGAGCGCGGCGACCGCGCCGCGCGGCGTCCCCGCGTCAAGGGTCCTTCCGTTCGTCGAGCTCGCGGAGGATGTAGTCCGCGCACGGGCGAGGCGCCGCCGGGAGCGACGGACATATCGCGTGCGCGCAGCGCGCGTAGCGTGATTCTGGGAGCTCCCGGGCGATCCGGGCTGCGGTGGCGCACGCCTCCTTGCTCCGGCCATCCTCGCGCCACAGCTTCGCCTCGGCCCAGAGCGCGTCGTCGCGCAGGATGGACGCGGGGTGGTCCGTATAGAGCTTGTGCAGCTCGCGGCGCGCGGCCGCGCGATCGCCGAGCGCGTCGCGGTAGAGGCGCGCGATCTCGAGCTGCGCGTCGTCGAACTTCCCGCGGTCGTAGCTGCCGGTGACGGCCGGCTCGCGCGCGGAGAGCATCTCCCTCAGGTAGCCGATGGCCTCCTCGGGGCGTCCGAGGGACGCGGCGAGCTCCGCCGCGTGGAACAGGGCGTCGTCCGTCAAGCTGCCGACGGGGTACGGGTGCGCGCGCGCGGCGGCGACGAGCGCGCGCAGCGCGGCCTCGCGATCGCCGCTCCGCTCCAGGAGGAGCGCGGTGTGGTAGGCGACGTCCTGATCGAGCTCCGTCCCGCGGAGCGCGGGGCCGCGCTGCCGCAGCCACGCGAGCGCGCCCGCCGCGCCGGCGCGCTCCTCTTCGCGCCGGATGAGCCGCTTCAGCGCGTTGCGCGCGAGCCCGTGCGACGGGTGGCGGAGCGTCGCCGTCAGCAGCATCGCGTAGCCCGCGTCCGCGTCGCCGTGCTCGATCGCGAGATCGGCGAGCTCGAACTCCGCGCGCTCCGAGCGCGGCCCGCGCGGCGAGTCGGCGAGCAGCCGCTCGTACGACGCGCGCGCCTCGCCCCAGGACTCCTCACGCTCGAACGAGCGCGCCTGCATGAGGCGCGCCTCGTCGCGGTCCTTCACGCGCAGCGCCTGCGACGCGGCGTCGTCGAACGAGCGGGCCGCCTCGCGGTAGCGCCCCGCGTGGTAGGCGCGCTCGCCGGCGGTCATCGCGGCGAGGTAGGCGTCGCCGAGCGCCGGCGCGCACGCAGGGCCGAGCAGCGCGGCGATCGCGAGGGCGATCGCCGGCGCGGGGGCGTTCGTGCGGGGGCCGCTCATGCGCGCGCGCCCTCGGCGCCGCGATCGCGCGGCTGCGCCAGCACCTCGGCGAGCGCCTCGGCGAGGGCGCTCGCCGCGGGCGCGACCTGCTCCGGCGCGAGATCGAGGTGGGTCACGGCGCGGACGGCGCTCCGGCCCGTCGCCCCCACGAGCACGCCGCGCCGCCGCGCGGCCTCGACGAGCCGCTCGGCCGGGATGCCGGGCGTCTCGATGTAGAGGATGTTCGTCTCGGGCTCCTCGATCGTCGCGGGCGCCGCCGCGTGAAGCGCCGCCGCGCGCATCGCCCGCGCGATGGCGCGCGCGGCCTCGTGGTCCTCGGCGATGCGGCCCTGGTGGTGCGCGAGCGCGTACAGGGCGGCGGCCGCGAGCACGCCGGCCTGCCGCATGCCGCCGCCGAGCATCTTCCGGAAGCGCAGCGCGGCGCGGAGCACGTCGGCGCTGCCGCACAGCGCGGAGCCGACGGGCGCGCCGAGGCCCTTCGAGAAGCAGACGCTCACCGTGTCGAACGGCGCGGCGAGCTCGGCGGGCGTCCGGCCGGCGGCGACCGCCGCGTTCCAGAGGCGCGCCCCGTCGAGGTGCAGCGCGAGCCCGTGCGCGCGCGCGACCGACGCGATGGCGAGCACGTCCTCCTGCGGAAAGACCCGGCCGCCTGCGCGGTTGTGGGTGTTCTCGATCGCGACGAGGCTCGTGCGCGGGAGGTAGTACTGCGGCGGCTTGATCGCGTCCTCGACGTCGGCCGCCGTGAACAGGCCGCCGCGCCCGGCGAAGGCGAACTGCACGCCGCTCCAGGCGGGGGCGGCGCCGCTCTCGTAGAACGCGCAGTGCGCGCCCTCGCCCACGATCACCTCGTCGCCGCGCTGGGTGTGGCAGAGGAGCGCGATCTGGTTGCCCATCGTCCCGCTCGGCACGAACAGCGCGGCCTCCTTGCCCGTGAGCTCCGCGACGCGCTCCTCGAGCGCCCGCACGGTGGGGTCCTCCCGGTACACGTCGTCGCCGACCTCGGCCGCGGCCATGGCGGCGCGCATGGCCGCGGTCGGTCGGGTCACGGTGTCGGAGCGGAGATCGATCGTCGCTTGCATCCTGGAACCTCGGCTGTCGGCGTCGGCCGACGTTGTAGCACCGCGCCGCGCCCCTCTACGCGGGGCTCGCCGCCGCGAGCCGCGGGAACCGCTCGGCCATCCGCCACGCGATGCGCGTCGCCATCGCCATGATCGGCACCTGGGAGTTCACGCCGATGCTCGTGGGGAGGATCGAGCCGTCGGCGACGAAGAGCCCCGGCAGCGCGAAGCACTCGCCGCTCTGATCGACGATCCCGCGCCGCGGATCGTTCGCCACCCGCGCGCTCCCGAGCGGGTGGAACGCCATGCACTCGATGCGGCGCGCGTCGATCGGAGCGCGCTCGGCGGCGCGCGCGGCGTCCATCGACGTGACCGGCGGCGCGCCGAGCAGCGCGGTGTAGACCTCGCGCGCGCCGGCGGCGAGCGCCATCTCGCTGAGGATCGTGATGGAACGGCGGAGCCGCGCGAGGTCCCGCGGCGCCATCGCGTAAGAGACGAGCGGCTCCCGGCCGGGGCCGGGGCGGACGCGGCCGCCGCCCTCGTCGTGGATCATGGCGCCGAAGACGGCGCAGCGCGACAGCGCGGAGGCCCGCCGCCGCAGCGCGGGCCCGACGCCTGGCAGGCCCGCCGCGAGCACGTTCACCGCCGAGTAGACGCCGACGAGCTTGATCCCCTCGGCGTCGAAGTGGTCGGAGTAGACGCTCTGGAGCGCGCCGTCCCAGCCGTTCAGCGCGTCGTCGAACCGCGCGACCACGCGCACCGCGGGGTGCAGCGTCACGCCGTCGCCGAGCCCGGAGCTCGCCCCGAACGCGCCCGTCGCGCGGAGGAGCAGCGGCGTGTGCAGCGTGCCGCACGCGGCGACCACGGCCTTCGCGCGCACCCGGAAGCGGCGCGGCGGGGCGCCGGGCTCGCCGCCGAGCAGCCTCCCCTCGACGCCGACGGCGCGCCCGCGCTTCACGGCGATCCGCTCGACCAGCGCGTCGGCGACCACGCGCGCGCCTCGCGCGGTCGCCGACGGCAGGTAGGCGACGTCGACCGAGCGCTTCGCCCCGGCGGGGCAGGTGAAGTTGCACCGGCCGTTGCCCTCGCACGCGCCGCCGGTGTTGCGGCGGAGCGGGCGCATCGGGATGCCGAGCCGCCTCGCGCCCTCGACGAGCCGCGCCGTCGAGGCGGAGCGCAGCGCCTCGGGGACCTCGCGGACCTCCAGCCGCTGCTCGACGCTCTCGTACGCCGCCTCGAGGGCGCGCTCCGAGAGCGCGTCGAGGCCGAGGTCGCGCGTCCATCGCGCGTGGACGCTGCCCGGGATGCGGAAGCAGACCCCGCCGGTCACCACCGACGATCCGCCGACGGCGCGCCCCAGGGTGAGCGAGATCATCGGCGTCTGGCCGACGCCGAGCGCGGTGAACAGCCCGGCCTCGCGGAACAGCCGCCGCACCGACTCGCTGGGCTTCCAGCGCTGGTAGTCGTCAGGGCGAACGTGGGGGCCCTCCTCCAGCACGATCACGCGCCGCCCCGCCTCGGCGAGCAGCGCCGCGACGACCGCGCCGCCGGCGCCGGAGCCGACCACGACGACGTCGCAGGGCTCGTCGAACCCCGCCGGCAGGTCGCGCCCGCTGACGATCGGCTCGCTCGACGCGATGCCGCCGTTCACGCGCGGCCCCCGGCGCCGAGCCCGGGCAGCCTGCGCCGCGCCGCGGTGCTCTCGCGGTCGAAGCCCGTCAGCGCGAGCTCCGCGCCCTCCTCGAAGGCGGCCATGCACATCGGCACCTTGAAGGCGAGGAGCAGCATCGCGAGGAGCCCGGAGCGGCTCGACTCGAGCGCCTCCAGGTACGCGAGCCGCCGGCCGAGCGAGAGCCGGCTCATCCGGCCGAAGGCGCCGATCACGAAGGGCGGCAAGAGCTCGAGGCAGACGGCCAGCAGCCCGAAAGCGCGCCGGGTCTCGGGGGTGCCGTGCTCGAGCGAGAGATCCAGCGCGGCGACCGCGCGCTCGCACACCTCGGCGCCCGGCGGGGCGAGCTCCCCGCGCTCGTCCTCGTCGCAGAGCATCGCCTCGGCGGCGGCCCACGCGATGCGTCGCGCCCACGGCGAGAGCCCGCGCCCGCCACGCTCCCACAGCTCGACCCCTCGCGCGGCGCGCTCGGGCGCGCTCCTTCCCCCGTCCTCGTGCATGGCCGCGAGAGCCTAGCCCGGATCGACGCAGCGCCGAGGCCCAAGGCGGCGCGCGGCGTGGTCGGGTGATCCCGGGCGCTTGGCCCGGCCACGCGGATGGGCTGTTCGCGTGGCATTGCAGAACGACATCCTGACGGTCCGCTGAAGGCGCGCGCCGTGTCGCGTCGAGCGCGGCGCCGCGGCGCGTAGATCGCTCTTCGCGGACGCGCGTGGGCTGGCTGTCCGCCGCGGATCCGGTTCTGGTATTGAGCAGTGCGGCCGGGGGAGCACGGAGGAACCATGGCGGAGCGATCGCTGCAGCACCGGGATCCCGAGAGCAAGGATGACGAGACGCTGAGGAGAGAGGCGCGCGTGCACCTCGCGAGCGAGCCGGCGCTGCAGCTCGTGGCCGAGCTGATCGCGCGGCTGCGCGAGCTCGATCTGCCGTGGTGGACGCCGGTCAAGCTGCGCGAGCAGTTCGGCGCGGTCGAGCGGATGGGCTGGTTCCGCGAGCGGAGCGACGTACGCCAGCAGATCACGACGTCCCTCACCGGCCTCTCGCCCAAGGCCGCCCGCCGCAAGACGCCCGACTTCCAGGGCGCGCTCATCGACTCCGTCATCGACGAGAGCGACATCACCCCGCGCGCGTTCGAGGACGCGTTCGATCCGCGCGATCTCGCGGTGTACGGCCCGGCCGGCGGCTACTGGCAGTTCTTCCGGGACTCGGTGCCGTGGGATCAGGACACGCCGCAGCTCCAGGAGATCGTCGCGTGGCTGCTCAAGGCGCTGCTCGCGGATCGCAGCCCGTTCGAGGGCATCGGCAGGACGCCGATCCTGACGCCGTGGGACGTGCGCACGGCGATCGACGGTCGGCTGTGGCAGACCCGCATCCCGCTCGAAATCCGCGTCGCCATCGACAACGCGCGGCTCAAGCAGGAGCGCGAGCGCCCGGGCGTGCCGTTCCACGCCGACGGTGAGCTCGCGATCGCCGGGCCGGACGTCATCGCCGCGAACATCCCGCCGCGCGACATCCTCCCCGTTGTGCAGCTCGCGCAGAAGGCGATGCGCTTCGATGGGCCGCGGGCCGCCACGCCGAAGGCGGCGGCGCCGGTGGAGCTCTCGTCCGGCCGCGGCGGCGCGCCCGCTGCCGCGCCACCGGGCGGCGCGGCGTCCGCATCGGCGCCGGGGGCCTCTGCTCCCGTCCCATCCAACGGCGGTCCCGTGTCGAAGCCGGCGGTGTCGGCGTCCGGCGGGCCGGTGTCGGCGCCGGCCCCCGTGTCGTCCGGCGGCGGGCCCGTGTCGGCGCCTGCCTCCGGCTCGCCCGGCGGCGCGCCCGACGCGGGTCAGGCCGGCAAGGCCGCGAGCGCCGCGCCCTCCGGGGCGTCCGGCTCGCCGCCGGGGGGCCTCGCGGCGTCGGTGAGCAGCCCGCCGGCCGGCTCCCCCGCGGGGCCGAAGGCCGGCGGCAGCGTCACGCCGCCGAGCGCGATCGCGGCCAGGCCGCCCGCCGCTGCGGGCGCCGCCGCGGCGTCGGTGTCGCTGCAGGGGGGTGAGCCGTCGCGCAGCAGGCTCCCGAGCGACCCTGGCACCTCGTCGGCCCGCGCATCGACGCCGCCCCCTCCGGCGGTGCGCGCATCGACGCCGCCCGCGCCCCCGGCGGTGCGCGCATCGACGCCGCCCGCGCCCCCAGCGGTGCGCGCATCGACGCCGCCTGCGCCGGGCGCCTCGCCGGCCGGGGCCAAGGTCGAGTCGCTCGACGACCTCGAAGAGGAGGAAGACGACGACGGCGGAGAAGGCGGCGCACCCGAGAGCGAGCGCACGAATCCGTGGGCGACGTCGGGCGACGGGAAATCCAAGGACGACCTCGACGACATCGGCGACGTCGAGTCGGTGAAGTAGGGCCGCCGGAGCGCGAAGCGCCGTCCGCGAGTGGATGGCGCGCCGCTCCGCACCCGCTGGGCGCGCCGCTCTGCAGCTGGGCGCGCCGCTCCGCACCAGCCGGGCGCGCCGCTCCGTCATGGAGCCGCGCTGCCCGCGGCGATCTTCATGCTTCTTCACACACGCTCCTGAACATCCTTCACACGCGCTGCGCAGCTTCGAGGTGTCCCGGAGCCGCGCGTCTGCGGCTCCGGTCGTTGCTGCCCGGGGCGGCGCCCGCGTTCGGACGAGCCGAAGCCGCGCGCACATGCCCCGTGCACGGATCGACGGCGGAGACGCTCACGGAGGGTACTCATCATGTTCGGATTCGTGGTTGGAACGGCCTGTCTGATAGGCCTCTTCATGACGCTGAAGCGCGGCTACAGGGGTGACTGCGGTGCGCCCTGGGGCGCTGGGCCGCGCTTCTTCGGGCGGCGCGGCTTCGGGGGGCACGGCTTCCGCCGTCGCTTCTTCCTGTCCTTCCTCTTCGATCGGCTCGGCACCACGCCGACGCAGGAGAAGGTCATCGTCGCGGCCATCGACGAGCTCCGCTCCGCCGCAGAGGCCCAGCGGAGCGAGATCCGCGGCACGCGCGCGGACGTCGCTGCGGCGATGCGGAGCCCGAGCTTCGACGAGACGCGCCTCGGCGAGCTCTTCGCGCGCCACGACACGGCCATCGAGTCGCTGCGCAAGGCCGCGGTCGGCGCGCTCGCGAAGGTCCACGCCGTGCTCGAGGACCGCCAGCGCGAGCAACTCGCCGATCTCATCGAGATCGGGCCGGCCGCGTTCCGCGACATGTGGTCCGGCAGGGCCGGGTGGCGCGGCGACGATCCCTACAGGACCCACGGCCGGTGGGCGTGAAGGAGACGATGATGCGACGCCAGATCACCATCGCGCTGCTCGCGCTCGGCACCGTCGCCGGCTTCGCCTCCGGCTTCTCCTCGCTGCGCTGCCGGGCGGAGGCCCGCCGCGACGCCTTCCAGCGCCACGTTGCGTCCATCTGCGTGGACGCCGCGCGGGAGGCCGAGCGCTCCTGGCCGCGGAGCGCCCCGCGCGCGGCCCACGCGCCCGCGGCGGCCGACCCCGACACCGGCGCCGGTCCCTGAGCTATACAAGGGGTGAGCGGCGGCCGGTCGCCGCCGCACCTGCCCCCCGGGTCCTTCCATGGCGCTGCGGCTCCTGCTCATCGACGACGACACACGGCTCCACGCCTTGCTCGCGAGCTACCTCGAGCAGAACGGGTTCGCGGTGACCGTCGCGTGCGACGGCGCGCGCGGCCTGGCGGCGCTCGCCGCGGGCACCTTCGACGCCGTCCTGCTCGACGTGATGATGCCGGGCATGGACGGCATCGAGGTCGTCCGCCGCATCCGGCAGAAGAGCTCGATGCCGATCCTCATGCTCACCGCCCGCGGCGACGAGGCCGATCGCGTGGTCGGCCTCGAGATCGGCGCCGACGACTACATCGCGAAGCCCTTCAGCCCGCGCGAGCTGCTCGCGCGCCTCCGCGCGGTGCTCCGGCGGGCCACGCCCGACGCCGCCGGCGAGCGGATCGTGGCCGGCGACATCGCCATCGACGTGCCCGGCCGCGTCGTCACCGTCTCGGGCAAGCCCGCCGATCTCACCGGCATCGAGTTCGACATCCTCGTCGCCCTCGCGCGGCGCGCCGGCCGCGTCGTCGCCCGCGAGGCGCTCCTCGAGGAGGCCGGCCGCGGCGACGTCAACGTCGGCGGGCGGACGGTCGACGTGCACATCTCGCACCTGCGGCAGAAGCTGTCCGACGACCCGAGGTCGCCGAGGCTCATCAAGACGGTGCGCGGCGTCGGCTACGTGCTCGCCAAGGACCGCGTGTGAGGAGGCGGTACCGATCCTGGCTCTACGAGAACGGGCGCAAGGTCTCGATCGGCCGCTTCCTGAGCGCGCGGCTGCACCGCCGGCTCTTCATGTGGTTCGGCGCGACCATCCTGATCACCGCGCTCGCCGCGGTCGCCACGATGGGGGCCATCGATCGCGTCGGCAACTCCGGCTGGCGGCGCGAGCACGCCCGCGCCCAGTCGTTCGTGGCCCACGAGTTCGAGCGGGTATGGGCCGATCCCGCGGCCCGAGACGCCCTCGCCCGCGGGTTCGCCGAGGATCTCGAGATCGACCTGGAGCTCATCGACGCGACAGGGCGGCGGCTCGCGAGGTACGGCCAGCCCTGCCGGGCGCAGACCCTGGTCTCCCCGGTCCGCGACGAAGCGGGGCCGCTCGGCTCCGTGCTCCTCTGCCCCGCGCGCGGCCGCTCCGGCGGGTCGCTCCGGTTCGCCCTGCCGCTGCTCGCCGTGGCCATCGTCATGTGGGGGGCCTCCGGCCTCATCGCGCGCCGCCTCGCCCGCCCGCTCGTCGATCTGGCCCACGTCGCCCACGAGATCGGCGCCGGCAAGCTGTCGAGCCGGGTCCGGCTCGACTGCCACGGGCAGCAGGGCGAGGTCGGGATCGTCGCCGAGGCGGTCAACGACATGGCCGCGCGCATCGAGCGCCAGCTCGCCGACCAGAGAGAGCTCCTCGCCGCCGTGTCGCACGAGCTCCGCACGCCGCTCGCCCGCATCCGCCTGCTGACGGAGATGGCTCGCGAGGGCAACGGACCGAGCGCCTGCGTGCTCGACGACCTCGACCGCGAGGTCATGGAGATCGACGCGCTCGTCGGCGACCTCCTGGCCAGCTCGCGCCTCGATTTCGCGGCCCTCACCGTGACCCGCCTCGACCCGGCCGAGGCCGGGATCCGCGCCCTGGAGCGCGCCGGGCTGGATCCGACGCTGCTGGAGGTCGTCGAGGGGACGCCGGCGTTCCAGGTGGACGCGACGCTGCTGGCGCGCGCCCTCGCCAACTTGCTGGAGAACGCGCGCGCGCACGCCGGCGGGGCCGAGCGGTTGAGGGTCCGTCCCGGCGGCCAGCGTAGCGTCGTCTTCGAGGTCGAGGACCGCGGGCCCGGGTTCGCGGAGGGGGAGGAGACGCGCATCTTCGAGCCGTTCTTCCGGCGCGAGCGGGCGGCGGGCGGCGAGAGCGGCGCCGAGCGCGGCTCGCTCGGCCTCGGCCTGGCGCTGTGCAAGCGCATCGCGGAGGCGCACGGGGGCCGCGCGTTCGCCGAGCGCCGCGAGGGCGGCGGGGCGCGCATCGGCATCGAGCTCGCGCTGCGTCCGCCGACCAGCGCCGCGCGCCCACAGCGACGCGACAGGGAAGCAACCGGAGCAGGCGCAGGCGGAGCAAACCTGGCGGGCCGAGCAGACACGGACGCCCGCCCTCGCCGCGCGTAGCGTTCCCGCTTGACCGCGCGATGGGGCGGGTGCAACGCTCCCCGTGCTCGCGACCATGCGAATCCTCCTCTGCGAAGATCAGGACGCGATCCGGCGCATGATCGAGGCGCTGGTCGGAGCGAGTGGTCACGAGGTGATCGGCGTGGGCACCGGCCGCGAGGCGGTGGAGCGCGCCCTGACCGAGCCCTTCGACGTGCTGCTGCTCGACCTGATGCTGCCCGGGAGCATGGATGGCTTCGAGGTCTGCGAGCGCCTCCGCGCGCACCCGGGCACCTCCAGCCTCCCCATCCTCGTGATCAGCGCCCTCGACGATCACGAGGCGCGCGCCCGCGCCTTGAAGCTCGGCGCGACCGCCTACTACGCCAAGCCGTTCCGGCCCCTCGAGCTCCTGGAGCACATCGGCGGGCTCAAGGCCGCGCGGCGCGCCTGAAGCGGCGGCCCCGCCTCGACGGGAGCCGTCCGGCGCGACGCGCGACGCGCGACGTAACGGAGCGCTGGAAGATGGCGCCCGTTTTGACTACACCCGGCCGTCATGGACACTCGGTGGCGCTGGGTCATGGCTTCGACGCTCGCGGCGGTCGCCCTCTCGGGGCTCGCGGGCTGCGAGGGGGAAAAGAGCAAGGCGCAGGTCGCCGCCGACGCCGGCGCGCTCGACGCCGGCCCGGCGCTGCCCGTCGTCGGCGGCAAGCTCGGCGCGGAGCTCGCGGAGGCGGCGTCGGGCAGCACCGAGAAGCAGGGGCCAGCGGCGGGCGGCCCGGCGGATGGACCGCCGGAGAGCGGCGTGTTCTCGGCGTCCGACGCGGCCGCCGCGCTCCCGAAGGACGTGCCTTACAAGATCGAGGTCATCAGCGACGGCAGCGAGCCGCGGACCAGGCTCGCCGCGAAGCCCGACCCGAAATCCGAGCAGAAGCTCGACATCACGCTCGGGCTGCGCCTCGGCGGACCGCAGGGGCTGCCGAACCTGGAGCTCGGCGTGAGCTTCAAGGCGGAGAAGCCGGCGGACGCGCCCAAGGAGGGCGCGGCCGCGCCCGCGGCGAGCGCGGCTCCGACGAAGGTGATCGCGAAGATCGCGTCGGCGACGCTCGCCTCGATGTCGGTCGGCGGCCCGCCGAAGCAGCTCTCGGACGCGCTCGCGAGGCTGAAGGGGAGCGCGCTGCGGTACGAGCTCTCGCCGGCGAACGTGGTCAGTAACCTCCAGCTCGAGCTCTCCAAGGACGCCGATCCAGGGCTCCAGCCGCTGATCGGCGCGCTCGGGGAGGCCATCGCGCTCCTCACGCCGCCGCTCCCGGACAAGCCCGTCGGCGCAGGCGCCTACTGGATGGTCACCGATCGCGTGGTGGCGTCGGGCGCGCAGCTGCCCGTGCTGCGGTACCGGGTCTTCAAGATCGAGAAGGTGGAGGGAGGCGCCGTCTCGCTCAGCGTGGACACGCGCCAGTACGCGGAAGGGGCCGACCTCAAGCTGCCGGGCCCGAACGGGGAGATCACGATGACCATCGACCGGCTCGACTCCTCGGGCAAGGGCACGCTCACCTGGTCGCCGTCGAGCTTCGCGCCAGGCGTGGCCGACGCCTCGCAGCGGCTCCAGGCATTGCTTGTGCCGCCCGGCGCCACCGCCCAGCAGGCCGCGCAGCGCAGCGTGGCCCAGGTGGAGCTCTCCGCGAAGTTCGCACCGCCGGCAGCGCCGTAGCGCCGGTCCGCTGGGCGAGGGCGGCAGCTCTCGCCAGCGCCACGCCCTGCCGCCCGGGGCACACGGAGCGGCTCTCGCGCATCGGGCGGTGTGAGCGCATCGCCCTGGCGGCTGTGCACTAAGGTGCGGGCGTTCGCGCCTGCATCTCCCGCCGCGCAGCCGTGCCGCCTTCCAGGACGCAGGTGTGCGTCCCGGTCGCTGCCCGCGAGCCATGGAAACCATGGCAGCCGCGACCAACCCTGGAGCGGCGCCGCGGTGCAGGGGGTGTTGGCTAATCCCGTGCATGAGCGCCCGTGCGGGGAGGCGTGACGGCTGTCCGACCCGGCTGCCAGAAGCGGGTGAGCAGACCGAGCCACGGTGCAGACGCATGGCGTACGGGTGCGAGCGGAACATGCGCGGGTGCAGCCTCGAGGCCTACATCGAGGAGCCGGGCCTCACGGAAGGGCAGCGCCGGCGGCTGCGGCTGTTCCAGACGGTGGAGGAGGCCGTGAGCCGTCGCGTGGAGCGGCTGTGCACGTCCAGCGAGATCGAGGTGACGGACGCGGCGATCCTCGTCGTGTCCCCCGCCGCGCGCCGGGCGTTGTTCCGGATCGACGCGCGGGGCAGCGCGGAGGCGCCGGGCGCGAGCGTCATCGTCGACCATCGAGCGCGGCTCCACGAGTTCCTGCACGCCGTGCTGCCGCCCATGGACGAGGCGCCGTTCGATCCGTACGTCGACCTGCTCGCGCCGTCTCCGCCCCAGTGCGTCCGCGTGCTCATCGTGGACGAGGACTCGCTCACGGTCCTGAATTACGGCGCGTTCGTCGTTGTGAACCTCGACCGCAGGGAGATGCCGAAGGCCTAGCTCCCGTATCGGAGATCAGAAGCGCACGGTGAGGCGGAACGGGTCGAGGGCGGCGCGCGGCGGGGGCTGCTTGCGCGGGGCGCCGGCGGGATCGCGGTCGAAGATCATCACGAGCACGCCGACGCCCGCCGCGAGGAGGCCGGCGCCCACGACGATGTCGCCCGCGAGCGCCTGGGCGCGCGCGGCGTCGGCGGCGTCCCCGTCCCGCGTCGGCGCGTCCGACGCGCTCGCGACCCCGAGCAGCCCGATGGCCGCGCCGGCCGCCGCGGTGGTCAGGCCGCCGGCGAGCAGCACGATCGGCACCACGTGGCTCTGCGCAGCGTCGGGCGCGGAGCTCGGCGGGGCGCCGCGCAGGACCGGTCTGGCCGGAGCGCCGCTCGCTGGAGCGCTCGCCGGAGCGCTCGTCGAGGACACCCGCGGCCCGGCGGGCGCTGCCGGCGGGACGACCTCGCGCTCGAGGCTCAGCACGACGACGGCTCGGCTCCCCGGCGCCGCCGCGACGCTCCGCTCCGCCTCGCGGTAGCCCGGCGCGCTCGCGGTCACCGTGTGATCCCCCGGGTTGACCGGGCGCGGGCGATCGAGCGCCGCCGCGGGCACCACGACGCCGTCGATCTTCACCTCGAGGCCGGCGGCGTCGCCCGGGGAGAGCCGCAGCTCGAGCGCCGCCACCTTGCGCTCGAGCTCCTGGATCGCCTGCCGCGCGAGCTTCTCGTAGCCCTTCGTCGCCTGCGCGGAAGGCTCGACGAGGAACGCGCGGAAGTTCTCGAGCGCCTCGACGAGCTGCCCCGTCTGCTGCTGGGCCACCCCGAGGCTGTAGAGGGTGATCGGCGCGCGCTTGATCGCGAGCGAGCGCTCGTACCGCTCCCGCGCCTGCTCCCAGCGGCCCTGCCTGGCGAGCTCGGAGGCCTCGATGAAGATCTCGCGCGCGACGGCGACGTCGGCCGCGCTCTGGGCCGCGGCGGGCGCGGGCGCGCCGAGCATCGCGGCCGCGACGAGGAGCGCCAGGACGCCCGAGAGCGCGCGCGTCCGCCGCGGCGTCACGGCCTGAACCGCTCCCCCTCGGGCACCAGCGAGGGCCCGTCGAGCCCGGACCACAAGATCAGCTCGGTCCCCGTCCACACGCCCACGCCGAAGGTGTGCTGCTTGCTCGCGGCCGACATGCTCGCTCCCCACGCTGCCATCATCGGATCGTACAGCTTCCCGTCTCGCCTGAACGTCAGGCCGCTCCGCCCGCCGGCGATGAGGGCGTGCGCGCCGGTCCACCCGGTCCAGCCGGTGCGCCGCTCGGCGCGGCTGCGATCCGAGGGGGCGCCCTTGTCGTCGATCCCGCGCCACGCGTCGGCCGCCGGATCGTAGATCGCGCCGCTCTTGCGGGCGTTGCCGTCCTGGTCCTGCCCGCCCCAGACGAGGAGCCGATCGCCCATCCAGACCGCGAACGCATCGGTCCTCGGGCTCGGCGCGTCGGCGCTGGGCAGCGATCGCCACCCGTCGGTCGTGGGGTTGTAGGCGTACCCCTCGTTCGTTGTCGCGTCGCCGGCTCGCCCGCCGAAGACGTAGAGCTCCGTGCCCGACCAGGCCCACGCGACGCCCTCGCGCGCGGGGGCCGCGCCGGCGCTGGAGGCCGGCGTCCATGCGTCGGCGACCGGGTTGTAGAGCCCGCCGCCGGCCACCGGAGCGCCGCCCGCGGAGCCGCCCCAGATCAGGAGGCGCGTGCCGGTCCACACGCCGATCGGCATCCGCCGCGCCGCGGGGGCGTTCGTGGTGCTCATCGCGCGCCATGTCCGCGCCGCTGGGTCGTACACGCCGCCGGTGGACAGGCCGAACAAGCTCGTGAACGAGCCGCCGCCCCAGACGAGCACCCGGGAGCCCGTCCACGCCGCGGCCGCGAGCACGCGCGGCGAGGGGGCGCCCTCGTTGCCCAGCGTCGACCACGTGTCGCGCGCCGGATCGTAGAGCGCCCCGTCGCCCACGTCCCCGGCCGACGTGCGGCCGCCCCACAGGAAGAGCGCGCTCCCGATCCAGGTCGCCGCGGCCATCTGCCGCGGCGCGGGCGCGCCGAGCCTCGTCATCGGGGCCCACTCGGGCGTGCACTTGCCGGTGCGGCACTCGCGCCCGCTCAGGCAGGCGTTCCCGCACGCGCCGCAGTGCTCGGCCGAGCCCAGGCTGACGCACTTGCCATCGCAGGCCACGAGGCCGCCTCCGCACGGCGCGATGCAGGCGCCGCCGGAGCAGATGTCGCCCCCGCTGCAGTCCGCGCTTGTGCAGCACTGGCGGCACGCGACGAGGCTGCAGCACTGCTCTCCGTCGGCGCAGCCCGTGCTCTTGCACCTCGCGCCGCCGTCTTCGCACACGTCGGCGGTGCAGCCGTCGCCGTCCGAGCAGTCCTCGTCCGAGCAGCAGGCGCGGCAGGCCGCGCCGCAGTCGTGCGGCGTGAGCGCCCCGCACGCGCACGCGCCGGAGGCGCACACGGCGCCCGGCTTGCAGGCGGTGGCGCACGCGCCGCAGTGCCGCGGGTCCCTCGTGAGATCGGACTCGCAGCCCGGGGCGACCGGGTCGCAGTCGGCGAAGCCCTCGTCGCACACCAGCTCGCCTCGGTCGCAGCGCTGGTGCGGCCCCGCGGCGACGCCGCACGCGCCGCAGTGGAACGGGCTGACCTGCGTGTCGACGCACGAGGCGTCGCACGCGGCGAGGCCGGGGGCGCAGCCGGCGGCGCACGCCGCGCCGTCGCAGTAGGCCTTGTCCGGCGCGCACCGCACGTCGCACGCTCCGCAGGTCGTCGGGTCGATGCCGATCGCCTCGCAGCCAGGCGCGCCGTCGCAGTCGAGGCGCCCGCTCGCGCAGGCGCAGCCGCTGCGGCCATCGCAGATCATGCCGGCCGCGCACGCATCCCCGCAGCTCCGGCAGTCCGCCTCTGTCCCGAGCGTGGCCTCGCAGCCGTCGTCGGGCGCGCCGTTGCAGTCGGCGTATCCCGGAGCGCACCCGCACACGCCGGCCTGACACGCCATGTTCGGCCCGCAGGTGACGCCGCAGGCGCCGCAGTTCGCGGGATCCGAGGAGCCGTCGATCTCGCACCCCGTGTCGTGGAGGTTGTCGCAGTCGAGGAGCGGCGGCGCGCAGGCGCACTGCCCCGCGTCGCAGATGGCGCCCGAGGGGCAACGGAGCGAGCAACCGCCGCAGCGCTCGGGATCGCTCGTGAGATCGACCTCGCAGCCGTTGGTGACGACGTTCCCGTCGCAGTTGTCGAAGCCGAAGACGCACTCGGACGAGCAGTGGCCGCCCACGCAGAGGGTGTTCGGGCACGCCGCGCCGCACGCGCCGCAGTGCGAGGGATCGTTCAGCACGCTGGTGCACGACCCGCCGCAGCACGACTCCCCGTCGCCGCACGCGTTGCCGCAGGCGCCGCAGTGCTCCCGGTCCGTGTCCAGCGCGACGCACGTACCGCCGCAGCAGGCGCCGTCCGGGCAGTCGGGCGCGCAGCCGCCGCCCGTCGAGGTCGCGTCCTGGCCGCCCTCGGAGGGTTTGTCGGAGAGGGCGCTCTCCGCGAGCAGCGAGCAGGCGCCGGTGAGCACGGCCAGCGCGAGCAGCAGCGGCCAGCGCGCGCCGGCCGTGGACCTTCCATGTCGCGCCTCGCGCGCGGGGCTTTCCTGGGAAGACATCGCGACGCTAGAAGTTCGGCCGGGAAGGGACCGGCAAGGCGGCGCCAGAGGTCTTCGCGCCCGCCCGCGAGGGCGCGGTCCGCCGCGAGCCGGCGCTCCGGGGAGCCGGCGCGGGCTCCCGCGCGTGGGCGCTCGCGGTGGGGCCCTCCGCCGGTCCGAGGCGGGGCGCGCCGGCCGAGGGCTGCGGCTCGGCCGTGCGCGCCGGCTCGGGGCGGCTCTCGGGCGCGGGGCCCTGTGCGGCCGATGGTGCGGCGGCGGCCTGCGACGCAGCGGGCGGCGCCGCAGGCGCGGGCTCGGCGCTGCCGTCACGCGCGTTCATGGCGCGCAGGGAGAACAGCGCGGCGCCGAGGATCAAGAGCGTCGCCAGCCCCGCCGCCGCGACGATGGCGACGCGCCGCCGGTCCCCGCTCGGGCGAGCGGCCTCGTGGTGTACAGGGTGTACAGCGGCCTCCAGGTGGTCCTCGCTGCTCCTCTGCGCCCGCGCCGCCAGCGCCGGCCGCTCGGAGAGGCGCCGCTGCTGCGCCCGCACCGCAGGCCGCTCGGAGAGCGGCCGCTGCTCGCCGTCGCTCAGCCAGTGCATGGCGAGCGAGGTCCCTGTCACGTCCTCCACGACGCCGTTCTCGGTCGCCCACCGCGCGAGCGCGACGCCCATCTCGCGCATGGTCCGCCACCTGTTGAAGCGCTCCTTCCCGAGGCCGCGCGCGATGATGGCCCACAGCGCCTCGTCGCCCACGCCGAGCGCGGTGATCGGCGTCGGATCCTTGACGAGGATCGCCGCGACGAGGTCGTGGTAATTGCCGCCCTGGAACGGCTTCTGGCCGGTGATCGTCTCGTAGAGCACCACGGCGAACGCCCAGACGTCGGTCTGCCCGTCGACGTCGGTGATGCCGCGCGCCTGCTCGGGCGACATGTAATCGGGGCTGCCCAGCACCGTGCCCGCCTTGGTCATCTCGCCGCTCGCCGTCTCGCTCCACACCTTGGCGATGCCGAAGTCGACGATCTTCGGGGTGATGTCGCCGCGATCGTTCTTCACGAGGAAGATGTTCTCGGGCTTGAGATCGCGGTGGACGATCCTCCGGTCGTGCGCCGCGGCGACGGCGCTCGCGATGGGCAGGAGGATGCGGAGCGCCCCCGTGGGCGAGAAGCGCTTCTTGCGCTCGATCGCCTCGACCAGCTGCTCCCCCCGGAGCACCTCCATCACGATGTACGGGTCGCGGTGATCGGACTCCCCGAAGTCGATCACACGGACGATCGAGGGGTGATCGATCCGCGCGGCGGCGCGCGCCTCCTGGTGGAGGCGCACCGTCGCCTCGGTCGAGTTGACCTCGCGCCGGATGAACTTGATGGCGACGTCGATGTTGAGGACGTCGTTGTGGGCCAGCCACACCATCCCCATGCCGCCCTCGCCGAGGACGTAGCGCAGGCGGTATTTGCCGCCGATCACGTCGCCCTCGCGGTAGATGCGCCGCGCCGCCCGTCCCGGGGCGGGCGACGGCGTGCTGGCCTCCGGGGGCGGTGTCACGCGGGACGGATCGAGCAGCTCCGGGTCGAGCGAGCCCGGAGCGCTGCCGCGCGGGAACGCCGCAGAAGCCGCGAACGAGCGGCTCGCGCTCTCGGGCCGCGGGGTCGAGTCCGTCGACGAGGCGGGCGCGGAGATGGAGCGCGGCGGCATGGAGCGATCGCAGTCTAACTTTGCTGGCCTCCCACAGCCATGGTCTCGCGCACCCGTCTGTCGTTGCCTGCCCGCGCGCCGCTGCCTGCCCGCGCGCCGGCGCGCCGGCGGCGCAGGGTCAGCGCGTGATCCGTGCATGATCAGCGTACGATTCCGCAGGGATGCGCGCGCTCGCCGCGGGTGCACACATCGTGCGACGCGCGCCGGGCGCGGGCGGGGCGATGGCCGGACTTGTGCTCCACGAGGATCTTCACCCGCGGGCCGATGCGCACGGGGAGCGGGCCTGCGTGCTCGTGCACGTCGCCGTCGCAGACGTAGTGGACGACGCCCGACCTGGCCTCGAGCACCGCGCGCCGGGCGATCTTCTCGAACGTGTGCGCCTCGCCCATCGGCCGCGCTCGCCAGATGTCGGGCAGCTTCCTGACGAAGCCGAGCGCGGAGGTGTGGATGCCCAGCATGTGGAAGCTCTCCGGGCGCTCGTCGTGGCGGTGGAACGGGCGGAACCCGAGGCCGATCTGGTCCACCGTGCCGGCGGCCACGGCGAGGTAGTCGCGGTCCGGGAACGCCGAGCCGTCCTCGAAGTGGACGCGGCCCTGCCAGCGCGCGGCGACCTGGGTGCCCGTGTTGAGGAGCACCGCGGCGCTCGCGCGGGCGAGGACCTTCGCGGCCCAGAGCGCGCTCCGCTCCTCGCTGCGGTTGTACTCGGCGATGAAGCCGTGGACGCAGCCGGTGCCGAAGATGAAGCCGTAGTGGGCGCCGATCTGCATCACGTGGCGCTCGACCCAGCGCAGCGGGTCCCGGCCGCGATCGGTGTAGCGGGCGATGAGCCCCGCGAGCAGGCCGTCGGGGCGCCCGCGGGGGACGCCCACGGCGTTGGCCACGGTGTTCATCGTCCCGCCGCGCAGGAAGGCGATCGGCGGCAGCGGCTCGTTCTCGTAGACGTCGAGGAAGCCGGTGATGGTGACGTGGTTCGTGCCGTCTCCCCCGGAGATGCCGAGCACGTCGATGGAGAGCTTCCTGAAGTCCTCCGCGATGCGGGCGAGGTCCTCGCGGGAGCGCGCGGCGCGGACGACGCCGTGGTCGCCGAGCGCGCGCGCGAGCCGGACCGCCGCGCGGGGATCGCTCAGGTTCTGGCGCGAGCGGGGGTTGATGATGACGCCGATGCCGCCCATCTAGCGCCGGCCTCGCGGCGACTTCCACCGCGGGTTGAGGTGGATCCGCACGACGTCCGCCATCAGGCCGATGTGGGCGCAGTGATCGGGCTTGTCGTCGCCGGTGTACCCGCGGACGTGGAAATCGCCGCGGTCGAAGCGCTGGATCATGTCGAGGCCGAGCACGTCGGCGCGGGAGGAGCCCCTCGGCTTGCCCCGCAGCTGCTGCACGATGAAGTTCGCCGTCTCCGCCGTCGACGCGTAGCCGGGCGGCAGGATGGAGGAGTGGCTCATGAACATGAACGCCTCGCCCGCCGCGGCGCGCCTCGCGAACGCGATGAACGGCTCGATCTGCGCGACCTTGAGCTTGTGCTGCTGCTCGTCGGCGTACCCGGCGTGGAGCGAGTCGAGCAGCACGAGGGCGTCGACCCGCTTGCCGGCCGGCTGCCGCAGGATCTGCTCGATCGCGCCGTAGCCGGCGCTCCACGACGACAGGCCGAGCTTGCGGATGTAGGCCTTCTTCTTGCCGGTCTTCTTCGCGACGGCGCGCTCGATGCTGTCGAGCAGGTTCTCGAAGACGTACGGCGCCGAGAACGCGCTCGAGTACGCGCCGGAGCCGATGCCGAGATCGATGCCGACGAGGACGGCGCCCTCGGCGGTCTTCACGAACTCCTTCCGGAGCGCCTCGTGGCCGTGGAAGTGGATGATGACGTCGAAGCCGCCGCGCTTCGTGACCCCGCCCCGGTGGGGCATGATCATCTGCCCGATCGAGGGCGCGCGGGACCACGGGTCGTAGACGCCCCAGCCCGGATCGGGCGTCATGCACGGGTTGATGTCCCCGCGGCGCTTCTTGGAGGGGGCGGCGCGGCTGCTCGTCGCCCCGGGCCTGTCGCGCCGCGCCGCGCTGCGCTGGCCAGCGTCCGAGGCCGCGCCGCCGGCGCCACCCGCGCCGGCAGCGCCGCCCGACGGCGCGCCGGCGCCGGCTGCCCCGTCCGTCGGGGGCGCGCTGCCCGCCGCCGGAGGGCTGTCGGCCTGCGGCGCTACGGCCGGAGGCGCATCGGCCTGCAGCGCGGCGGTGTGCGTCGCGGGCGGAGCGTCGTCGGCCTGCGGCGCGGCGGCCTTCGGAGCGGCCGTGTCCTGCGCCGCTGCAGGGGGCGCGGCGAGCCACCAGGTGGCGGCGAGCAGCGAGAGGAGCGCCCATCGCCCGGACGGCCGGCGAGCCTGCAGGGGGTGTCTCATGTCGGGAGCGCCTCCATTCCATGGAACGGCGTGCGGATCGAGCGCTCGGTGCAGGGCCGCCGCCGCTGTGTGTTCGCGGCGACACCCCGCGGGAGTTCCGTGGCCGTGCAGGGGGCAGGCGCGCCCCCCGCGCCGGCCGGCGTCACGCTGCCGGCGTCATCCTGGCGGCGGCTTCCCCTGGGTGAGGGCGGCGCCCGCGTCGGCGGCGGCGAGGATGCGCTCCTCAGCCTGGGAGGCGAGCTTCTCGACCGCCGCCGCGGCGTCGGTGGGGGGCAGCGAGCGCAGGAACTGGATGAACTCGAGCTCGAGGCCGGGCTTCACGCCGCTCAGGACGAGCACGATGGGGATGGCCGGCTTCTCGACCTCGGCGAGCTCCGTGGTGCGGGCGCGCCAGCGGCCCGCGCCGAGGGCGAGGCGGAAGGCCCACTGCGCGCCGAGGCCGATGAGGAGGCCCGCCATGACGCCGGCGACGAACAGGTCGGCGTCCCGCGGGGCGAGGAGGGCCGCGGAGAACCCGCCGATGGCCGCGCCGATCACGAGGCCGGGCTCGCCGCTGTTGTGCGCCGCGGCGGTCTTCAGGATCTCCGCGGCCTGCATGCCTGGGCGCCCGCTGCGGACCGCGTCGCGCAGCGGGAGCAGCGTCGCGAGGCGGCGCATCGAGGCGGCCCGCACGCCCAGGTAGCTGATGAAGAGGGCGCAGACCGTCAGCCCGACGCCGACGCTCACGGCCACGCGCCGCGAGAAGACGCCCTGGGGCAGCGCCTCGCGGACCATCGCGGTGAGCGCGCGCTCCCGGTCGCGCTCCGCGCTCGCCTTGAACGCGGCTTCGGCGTCCTTCGTGGCCTGCGCGACCTTGTCGGCCGGGATGTCGCCGAGGAGCGAGAGCAGCTGCTTCGCCGCCTCGAACTGCTCGGCCTCCGCGGCGCCGGGCGGCGTGATCGCGGCCGCCTTGACGATGGCCTCCCAGGCGGGGATGGCGCTCACCCGAGCCCCGAGGAGCGCCTCGGTCGCCTCGCGGCAGCCCGCCAGGGTCTTGGCCTGCTTGTAGAGCGGCTGGGCCGAGGCCCACGCGCCCTGCTTGTCCGGCTCCTTGGGCTTCGGCGGCGGCGGCGCGTTGCGCGGCGCGCGCCCCTTCGTGGTCGTCGCCGGCGGCGGCGGCGCGGGGGGCGCCTGGCCCGGGTCGGGCATGCGCGCCGATTTCGCGGCCGCCTTGAACAGGTCGATCTCGACGATCAGCTTCTCGCCGGCGAGGGCGCACGCCCGCGCGGGCGCGACGCGGGCCTCGGACTCCTCGGCCTGGCGCCGCGCGCCCGGGTCGGGGATGAGCCTGCCCTCGACGGTGACGAGCCGCAGGACCGCCACGGCGATGCACAGGACGAGGATGGCCGAGGCGATGAAGGTGGCGCGGACCTCCTCGCGCCGGGTGTACTCGTTCACGCTGGCTCCCTCGGAAAGACCGGAGATGGGCAAGGCGCCGGCCGGGTCGGCGCGAGGTCGGCGCGCGCGAGCGCGGCCGCACGGCCGGAGCGGCACGAAGCGCCACGATCGGCGTCGCCGCCGTGACGGCAGGGGGACACCGAGGGAGCGTGAGCCCGTCGCATGCAGTTCACCGTTTAAACCAGATGCCGGACCGATACCACAGCGTCGCTCGCGATGGAGTCCGCTGCGTCCTCGCCGCCTCACGGCGTCGCGGCCTCACGGCGTCGTGCTTGCTTCCGCCGTCGGGCGCGGCGGTCGGGCGTCCCGGAAGTTGCTCCGTCCCGGGGCGCATCGTGTAAGGGTGCGGAGAAGGCGTGGAGGCTGCCGTTACATCCCACAAGCCCGTCGAGCCCGCGGTCCCGGCGCGCGCCGCGCTGCCCGAGCAGGGAGCGGAGCCGCCGAGGCGTGGCGCCTCCTCGGAGGCGCCCGGCGAGGCCGCGTCGTCCGGCGTGGCGGCGGCGCCCGACGCCGCGGCGGGCGGGGCGGGCCGGGGCCTGTGGATCTCGTCGACCTACTTTGCCGAGGGCCTGCCCTACGCGATCGCGCACAAGGTGGCGGGGGAGTTCTTCACGGCGGCGGGGGCGAGCCTGGAGATCATCGGGCTGACGTCGCTCTACGGGCTCCCGTGGAACCTCAAGTTCCTCTGGAGCCCGCTGGTCGACCTCCACGGCAGCCCGCGGCGCTGGCTCGTCGGGGCCGAGATCGCGCTCGTCGCGATCGTCCTCGGGCTCGCCGCGGCGGCGCACAGCGGCGCGATCTGGCTCGTGGCGGCGCTGTTCGGGGCGGTCGCCGTCGCCGCGGCGACGCACGACATCGCGGTCGACGGCTTCTACCTGCAGGCGCTCGACAAGGACGCGCAGGCGGCGTTCTCCGGGCTGCGGGTCGGCGCGTACCGGCTCGCGCTGCTCGCGGGCGCGCTCCTGGTGGCGTTCGCGGGCTGGGCGTCCTTTGGCGCGGCGTTCGGCGTCGCGGCAGGCGGGCTCGCGCTGCTCGCGATCGCGCACGCCGCGGGGCTTCCGCGCCCGGCCGCGACGCCCGGAGCCGGCGCCGCGCCAGGAGCGACCGGGCTGCGGCGCTACGTCGAGCCGTTCCGTGCGTACCTCCGGCAGCCGAAGATCGCGTCGAGCCTGGCGTTCATCCTCTGCTACCGGGCAGGCGACGCGCTCATGTTCGCGATGTCGTCGCCGCTGCTGAAGAGCCTCGGCCTCGACACGGCGGCGCGCGGCAACGTGGGCGGGGTCGGGACGGTCGCCTCGATCGCCGGCTCGATCCTCGGCGGGGTGATCATCAAGCGGTGGGGGCTCTCGCGGACCATCTTCCCGATCGCGCTCGTGCAGAGCTCGGCGATCCTGCTGTACGTGGCGCTCGCGTGGGCGCGGCCGGCGCTCCCGTGGCTCGTCGCGCTCGTCACGCTCGAGCAGCTCGCCGCCGGCGTCGGGACGGCGGTGCTCGCGGTGTTCCTCATGCGGCGCTGCGTGGACGGGTACAAGTCGTCGCACTTCGCGATCGGGTCGGCGCTCATGTCGGTCTCCGCGACGTTCGCCGGCAGCCTGAGCGGCTACCTGGCCGCCAGCGTGGGGTTCACCGCGTTCTTCGCGATCGCGTTCGCGGCGTCGATCCCGGGGGTCGTCCTGTCGCGCCTGGTGCCGCGCGAGTAGTTACCGCGGGTCGGAACCCCGCCAGGGATCTGCCTCGCGAGCGGAGAGAGTTCAACGCAAAGGCGCCAGGGCGCAAAGACGCAAAAATGCACATTTGTTTTTTTGCGCCTTCGCGCCTTTGCGTCTTTGCGTTGAACTCTCTGGCCGGATCCCTGTCCGGACCTCCGCCGGGTGGAACCAGGTAGATCGGACTCGTCCGCGCGATCCCGATGCAAGAGCCCACGTCCGCCTTCTCCGAGCCGAAGGCGCGCGCCGACCGCGCGCTGAGCCTGGTCTCCCTCGGCCTCCTGGCGCTCCAGGCCGCGCTCGACGCGCCCGCGTTCCCGAAGGCGACGCTCGCCGCCGCCGCGGCCGCGGCCCTCGTGGCGCTGCTCGCGGCCCGCGTGGCGCAGGGCCCGGCGCGCGCCGTCGCGGCGCTCGTGGCGTGCATCGTGGTGGCGATGCGCCTCGGCGTCGTCTGGCAGCTCGCCATGGTCCTTGCGCTCGCGGCCTACGCCGGCCTCTCGCGGCTCGCGCCCGCGCTGCGTCCGCCCGAGGGCTGGCGCGCGGCCGGCGGGCTCCCGAAGCGCTGGACGGCGCTCGTCGGCGGCGTCACGCCGGTCGCGCTCGTCGGGTGGCTCGCGTTCGCCCGGCCCGACCTCCGCGACATCACCGGCTCGGAGCTGCTCCAGGTGTCGACGCCGGTGCTCATCGCGGGAGGCGCGGTCTTCGCCGTGCTGAACGCCACGCTGGAGGAGGTGATCTGGCGCGGCGTGCTCCAGCCCAGCCTCGCGGCGGCGTGGGGCGCGCGCGTCGCGGTGGTCCTGCAGGCCGCCTCGTTCGGCGCGCAGCACGCGCACGGGTTCCCGCGGGGGCTGCTCGGCGTCTTCCTGGCGGGCAGCTGGGCCGTGATGCTGGGCCTCCTGCGGCAGCGCTCCCGCGGGCTCCTCGCGCCCGTGCTCGCGCACATCGTCGCGGACGCGACGATCGCCGCCCTGGTGATCGGCATGCTCCGCTGAGCGCGTCAGGGCCGGAGGCCGAGCAGCTCGAACGCGCCCAGCAGCGCCGAGCGCGTCCACGACCCCGGGCCGCTCGACGTGCGCCGCGAGGCGGGCAGCTCCCAGAGCCGCTCGAAGTGCGCAGCGAACGCGGCCACGAAGGCCGGATCGCGGGTCTCGAGGTCGGTCTCGATCCAGGCGCGCGAGAACGAGTTGGGCGTGAAGTTGGCCTGGCCGCCCACGAGCATCGGCCGAGCGCCCAGCCGCGCCGCGGTCTTGAGGTGCATCATCGCCCCGCCGCGCGAGTCGTGCACGCGCAGCGCGAAGCGGTCGGGCCACCGCGCCTCGGCCTCGATCGCGCGGGTGATCCCGTGGTGGTTGACCAGGTTGCGGATGAGCCACGCGGCCGCTGGGGGCAGCGGGAGCGCGTCGATGGAGTCGATCAGCACGCGCACCCGGGCGCCGCGCGCCGCCGCGCGCTCGAGCGCATCGAGCACCGGCAGGTCCGAGAGGTACGTCGTCGCGACGAGGAGCTCGTCGCCCGCCGCCGCGCCGTCGAACAGCTCCGTGAGGCGCGCGCGGATCGCCTCGTGCTCGACGAGCGCGCACGTCTCGTCGCCCGCGACGGTGAGCGCGCCGGGCGGGGGGAGGGGGACGCGCAGGCCGCCGGCGTACCCCGGCACCGGCGCGAGCGTTGGCGTCGGGGAGGCGACCTCCGTCCCGGGATCGTCGGGCCCGCGCGCGGCGTGCGAGGCGCGCGCGGCGCCTGCGACGAGCGCGTGGAGCGCGGCGCGGCCCTCGTCGCCGATCGCCTGCGGGAGGGTGAGCGCCTCGTCGATCGCCGCCATCGCGACGCGCCAGAGCCGGCGGGCCACGGCGCCCGTGAGCCAGAACAGGTTCTCGTGCCAGTCGAACGCCGCGTCGATGAAGTTGTGCGACGTGATCGCGCCGGCGCGCCCGCCGTCGATCACCAGGTTCTTCCGGTGGTCCTCGACGTTGTGCAGCACCTGCCAGCGGTTCTGGTGCTCGACCCAGTCCTCGATCGCGACGCGCGCGTGGTCGAGGTGGAAGTTCATCCGGGGCAGGAGCCGGCGGCGCCGGTCGAACCGCGCGCCGAACAGGCAGGCGTTCAGCACGAGGACGCCCGCGTCCGCGAGGCGCCTCCGCACGAGCGCGCCGCGGCGGCGCGTCAGGGCGGGGTTCGCGGGCGTGTTGCTGTCCAGGATCACCACGACGGTCGCGTCGGGACGCGCGCGCTTCTTGGCGATCAGCCAGTCGGCGACCGTGTCGGCGTAGGGGAACGCGCCCGGGCGCGGCAGCAGCGTCGTCTGGTCGCCGTTCGCCGCGAAGAGGTACATCTGCAGGACGACGCTCCGCTCGGCGGCCTCGATGAGGTCGCGGCACGCGGAGAGGATGCCGTGGCTGTCGCCGATGTACGCGAGCCCGGAGCTCACGCGGCGTCCGCGCGCAGCGCGCGGCGCAGCGCCCAGCAGAGGGGCCGCGCTCCCGCGAGCCCGCGGCCCTCCAGCTTGCGCGTGAAGCTCTCGGTGCCCCAGCGATCGGACTGCGTCGGGGCGCGCCCGCCGAGCCGCCGCCGCTGCGACGCGTCGAGGCCCAGCTCGCTCCCGGCCGCGGCCACGAGGCGGCGCCAGGCGTCGCCGACCACGCCGTCGACGTACACGAGGAAGGGCAGCGCGAGGGCCGTCTGGATCGCGGCGAGCCAGCGCGGACAGCGCTCGTTCAGGTGCAGGAGCACGCGCTCGTCGATGGCGACGTGCGGCGCCTCCTCGCGCGCGTGCAGGGCCATGATCTCGGCGACGAGCGCCGCGCTCTGGTCGGGCCGGGCCTCGATCGCCCGCGGCACGAAGAGCGTGATCTCCTCGAAGTACCACGCGAGCAGGAAGAAGGTGCCGGCCGGGGCGAGGCGCAGCGCCGCGTCGTCGCCGCGGCCCCAGCGCAGGAAGCGCGGCGGCGCCGCGTCGGTCGGGTAGAGATCCGGCCGGAGCCTGTGCAGGAGCCGGCGGAACATCTCCGCGTGCGTGCGCTCCTCGGCGACGAAGCGGGCGATGACGGGCGCGGACAGGTACGGCGCGCGGTGGGCCGACCGCTCGAGGTACCGGATCACGTAGCCCTCGAAGTGGATGAACAGCTCGCACGTGAAGCACGCGAACAGCCGGTTGATCGCGACGCGCTGGCGCTCCGTGAGGCCGAGGCCCGCGACGTCCATGTAGTGCGCCTCAGGGATCACCAGCGCATCGGCCGGGATCGGGCGCGTCCAGTCGATGCGGTCCCAGCGCCGGCGCACCGCCGCGTGCAGCCGGTCCTCGCGCGCGGCGGCCTCTCCGTCGTGGAGCGGCGTTCGAGGGCTGCCTTCGTGGCCGGGGAGCGCGGGATCGGCGGAGAGCTGGAGGCTCACGAGGGGACCGTCCTCTCGATCGACGCGACCGCGCGCTCGTCTGCGGCCGCGGGCGCCGGGCCGGCCGCGGGCGCCGGCGGCGACCACGCGGGCAGCTCGCACAGCCCGCCGCCGAGGAACAGGTGGTGCCACAGCTGCGTGGTGACCACGGCGGTGTAGCTCCCGTCGGCGACGATCCGCCGCGGGGCGAGCGCGGGCAGGATCCGCTGGAAGCGCTGCTCGCGCGCGACCTTCGCGGGCGAGAAATAGCCCGTCTTTCGCAGCGACTCGGGGCTCACGAGCTGCGCGATCCAGCGAGGCTGGGGCCCGAGCGCGCAGAGCGCGTGGGCCTTGAACATCCCCTTGGGCGGGTCGGCGACGTCACGCGGGAGCACCCGCCGCGCCACCTCGCGCAGGAGCCACTTCTCCCGCAGCCCGCGGAGCTTGTACAGGGGCGAGAGGCCGCTGGAGAGCTCGACGAAGGCCTCGTCGAGGAACGGGTAGCGGTGCTCCACGCCCGAGCGCATCGCCGCGCGGTCGCCTTTGCCCACCAGCAGGTGTCCGGCCAGCATCAGCTTGTACTCCACGTAGAGCGACCGATTCAGCGGATCCCAGCGGCGCATCCGCGCTGGCGCGATGTCGAGCTCGGAGAACGGATCGTGGCCCGCGACGCGCTCGGCCATCGTATCCGAATAGAACAGCCAGCGCGCGCGGGAGAGCGGCTCGTACAGGTCGAGGAGGCTCGGGCGAACGTCGCCGAAATGGTCCTGGAACGTGGGCGCGGGTGTGCCGGGCGCTGCGAGCTCGGCCAGCGTTCTTCGGATCGCGCGCGGCAAGGCTGCGTGGACGCGGGCGAGGCGCTCCATGGCGCGGTGGGTCTTGTGCCAGACGTAGCCGCCCATCGCCTCGTCCGCGCCCTCGCCGGTGAGCACGACCTTGAACCCCCGGCGCGCGGCGCGCTCGGCCAGCAGGAGCACGCACCCGTCGGCCGTGTCCATCACGGGGCCCTCTGCGGCCTCCACAACACGCGGGAGGGTCTCGAGGATCTCCGCAGGCGAGGGCACCAGGGTCTCGAGCCGTGCGCCCAGGCGCGCCGCGCTGCGGGTCGCGCGGCGTCGCTCGTCGGGCCCGGCGCCGTCGAAGCCCACGGTGAACGACGCGATGGGCGCGTCGCCGCGGGCCTCCCGGGCGAGGCCGAGCACCAGCGTCGAGTCGAGCCCGCCGCTCAGGTACGTCGCCACCGGGCCGTCGGAGACGAGGCGACGCTGCACGGCGTCGCGCAGGCAGGCGCGCGTCTCCTCGATCAGCGCGTCGAGCGAGGCGACGCGCCGCTCCTCGCCCTGGGCCGGGAAATCCAGGTCCCAGTAGCGCCGCTGCTCCACCGCGCCGCCCTGCGCGCGGAGGTAGTGCCCGGGCCAGATCGAGCGCACGCCGCGGAAGCACGTCCGCTGCGTGCCCGCGGCGAACAGCGAGAAGACGTGGTCGATCCCCGCCGGATCGGCCTCGGGGCGCACGAGCCCGCTCGCCAGGATCGCCTTGATCTCCGAGGCCCAGAGGAGCCAGCCGTCCGCCACCGCGTAGTGGAGCGGGCAGATCCCGATCCGGTCGCGGCCGAGCAGCAGCGTGCGCTCCTCGCGATCCCAGAGCGCCACGGCGAACTGCCCGCGCGCGCGGGAGAAGGCGCCCTCGCCCGCGTCGAGGTAGAGCCCGGGCCACAGCTCGGTGTCGCACCGCGTGCGCTGCGCGTGCCCGCGCGCGGCGAGCTCGCGGCGCAGCTCGGCGTGGTTGAACAGCTCGCCGTTGTACGAGACCCACACGCGACCGCTCGCGTCGGCCATCGGCTGGCGGCCGCCCGCGACGTCGACGATGGCGAGGCGCCGCGTGGCCATGGCGATCCCTGGCGCTGAGAAGGAGGCGCCGTCGTCCGGGCCGCGGTGCCGCACGCTCGCCGCCATGCGGTCGAGGCGCGCCGGATCGAACGTGCGTCGCCCGGCGAGATCCAGCGCTCCGACGATGCCGCACATGATCGATCGCTACCTCCCCGTGTCCCCGAGCAGATGTCGCCGGAGCCAGCGCCAGCCGAGCCGTGGGCCGAGGCGCACCGCGACCGCGCGCACGAGCGGCCGGCTCGCGCGCGCGTACGCGGCGTACCCGCGCCAGATCCGCAGCGTTGCGCGCTCGATCGCGAGCGCGTCGCCGGGCGCCGCGCAGGCGTCCATGAACCGGGTGATGGCCTCGATCGACCACGCGGTGTGGCCCGACGCGGCGTTGTCGATGGTGTTGTGCAGGTCGAAGAAGTACGGGTCGATCCGGTGGCGCCGCAGGATCGCGGCGGCCACGGCGTACCCGCGGCCGATGCCGGCCATCTCGATGGCCAGGTTGAGGCCGAGCAGCTCGGGCCAGAGCTCCATGGACCCTTGCGCGAACGCGAGCCAGAGCACGGGCATCGAGAACGCCTGCGGGAGGAGGTCGGGCCGTTCGATGAACGCGCGCGCGTCGCACGGCGGCAGCGTCACGCCTTGCTCCGCGAGCGCCCTGCGCAGCACGTTGCCGTGGTGCTGGGCGGGCACGCCCGCACCGAGCTCGTCGCGGTAGATCCGGAGCAGGAGCGCCGCGACCGTCGTGCGGAACGCGCCGGGGGCCGTCGTGCCCTGGAGCCACGCGCCGTCGATCACGGCCGCCGGCGCGAGCTGGGTGAGCAGCCAGACGGCCTCGTCGCGCGTGAGCTCTCGCGCGATGCCCGCGTCGTCGGTGGGCTGCGTGTGGCCGCGCGCGGGGCGTGGGGCCGCATGCGGTCCCGCCGTGGACTGCGCGTGGGCGTGCCCTTCCTCGAAGATCTGCTCGCGCAGCCGCGCGTCGACCCAGCGCGAGAGCCCCGCGGCGGACCAGGGCCAGCGCCCATCCGCGGCGAGCCGGGCGGGGGACACCTCGCCGTGCGCCTCTCGCAGCACCGCCTCGACGTGCGCCTGCGCGAGCTCGCCCGCGTCGCGGTCCACGTCCCCGGGCCCGCGGGCGCAGAGCAGCCGGTGGTACAGCTCCGGCAGGGGGAGCCCTGCGCGTACCTCCGCGCGAGGGGTGGATCCTCGACGATTCCCGTCGATCGAGGCCCCGTCGTGGTCGTGATCGACGCGCGGCGAGCCGGCGCGCTCGTCCCCGCCGCGCGATGCGCGGACGGGGGCCGGAGGCTCCGGCGCCTCGATCAGCGCGCGGATCCAGGCGCGCATCACGTCGACCTCGGCGTCGGTGAACACGCCGAACATCGGGCCGCCGAACTGCACGGAGCGGGTGACGAGCGGGCTCTCGTCGGGCCTCCCCGGCACGATCCACGGCGAGCGCGCGAGGCGCAGGAGGATGCCGCGCGCGTCGAGCCGCGCCGGATCGAGCGCGCCGTCCAGCGCCTGTCCGTCGAGCCGGACGCGGCCGTGAAATCCGAACGCGTGGCGCGCCTTCGCCTCGACGAGCGCCAGCATCGCCTCCCACGCGGACGGCGCCGCGGCGGGCCGGAGCGACGCGAGCCACGCGCGCCGCGCGGCCCAGAGCGACCACGCGCCGCGCCACACGCGCGGCCAGTCCGGCGCCCCGCCAGCGGCGTGCGCCTCGAGACACCGTCGCGCGAGATCGCGGGCCCGGCGGGCCGTCTCCGCGCCCTCTGCGTGCTCGGCGAAATACAGGCCGTCGCAGCGCGCGCGCGACGCGGCCCGGCGCACCGCGGCGGGCGGGCCCAGCACCGTGGCCGCCGCGTGGTGGCCCAGCGCCTCGGGCAGCCTCGCGGCCCCGAGCTGCGCAATGCGGAGCCCCGGGATCGCGAGGGCGAAGTCCGCGTCGGCGAGGCAGACCGAGCGCTCGAATGCGGGGCTCCCGAGATCGGGCAGCGCGAGCCCCGCGGCGGCCAGCGCGGCGCCGTACAGGGCGCCGTGGTGCCGCGCCGGGTCGCCCTCGCCGCACTCCAGACAGAACGCGTCGAGGCAGGCCGCGCCGAGCGCGCTGTCCGCGTGGCGCACGCGCACCGCCGCGGCGAGCCAGCACCCGTCGAGCAGCGCGGTCGGCGCGTAGCCGAGCAGGACCCGCGCCGGGCCTTCGCCCTCGTCGCCGGGCGCGCCGCATCGCTCGTCCTCGTCGCGGAGCGCGGTCAGGGCCGCAAAGAACGCCTCGATGCCGTCGGGGGCCGCGGCCTCGAGCGCGGGCTCGCCCGCGAGATCCTCCGGGGCCGGCTCGCCGGCCCGCAGCCTGCGGTAGATCGCGCGCGGCGACGCGTCCGAGGCGCGCGACCGAGGGCTCGCCGCGCGGTCCGATGCCGGGGTGGGAAGGGCGTTCATACGACCGGACGACGCAGGCTGCCGGCGCCTACCCCCATCCGGACGACGTTATGCGTGCGCGCGACCGGCGTCCACACAGCGCACGGATCTCACGCGAGCCGCTGCAGGAGCCCCGCGAGCCCGAGCGCCACCAGCGTCCACCCGAGGCCGCGCACCAGGCGCCCGTGCCATGCGCCGAGCCGCTCGCGGTAGCGCGCCAGCAAGCGCCCGAGCGTCGCGAACCAGCTCACCACGCCCATGGCGGCGCCCACCGCGAGCGCTGCCGCGTGGGGCGGCGCGACCGCGGGCGCGAGGGCAGGGTACGCGCGGAGCACGGCGCACGACGCGATCCACGACGCCAGGAACGACGGATTGAAGGCGACGAGGAGGAACCCGGTCAGGAGCGCCGATGTCGCGCGCCCGGACGAGGGCGCCTCCGAGGCGCGCCGAGGCGCGAGCGCCAGGGCGAGGCCCATCGCCACGACGAGCGCCGCGCCGCCCGCTCGCAGGGCGCGATCGATCGCGGGGTGCGCCTCGAGGACCCACCCGAGCCCGCGCGCCGCGGCGAGCGCCCAGAGCCCCTCGGCAAAGGCGCCTCCGATGGCGAGCATCAAGACACGCCGGGGCTGCCCCGCGAGCGCCGCGGCCACCAGCAAGACGGCCAGCGGCCCCGCCGCCGGGATCGATCCGAGATAACCGAGCAGGAACCCCACGACGAGCGCGAGCGCCATGGTTCATCCGAAGCGAGGTGTGCGGCGGTGAGCTGCAAAGGATCGCCCGCGGCGCGCCGCGGGCGATGGGCGCGGGGGCGAGACGCGGTCGTCAGGCGGTTTCAACCCGGTCGTCGCCTTAACGCAGCGCCAGCGTGACGCGAGCCCGAGGCTCACCCGCAGATCGTGGACCGCCTGCACATCCAGGGCGGGCGGCAGCAGCCGGTACTCGCCCTCGAGCACCGCGGCGATGGGTTGATCGTCGATCGCGGCCAGGATCCTCTCGGCGTGCGCGGCCGAGCGCACAAGGACACGCCAGCGCCCTTCGCTCGTCCAGTGCGGGACCACGTCGCCTCGACCATCGAAGACCGTCAGCCCGTCGCCGCTCTGGAGGCGCAGCCGCAGCGAGCCTGCGGTCATGGGTGCGATCCGGTGGACCACCCTCGGCTCACCGAGCGTGCGGCGCGCGGGCGCGGCGTGGGGAGAGGGGGACTCGGCGTAGTAAGCGTCGACATCGTAACGGACCCCGAGCCCGATCTCGAAGCTGCGGCCCGCCTCGCCCGTGCGCCACGGATCGAGGATCGCCGTGGCGCGCGCCACGCCGAGCCGGACCATCGGCGCCGGCGCTCCGTCGCCCCGGCGCTGCGGGATCGAGGGGATGCTCACCCGGCCCACCTCGGCTTCCACGCCGATGTCGAAGGGGAAGGGGACCGCGATGGGCGGCGACATCGGCAAGACCACCCGCGGCGATTCGTCGTGCCGCAGGAACGATGCGCCGTACAGCGCCGCGTCGAGCGCGGGCACGCCGTCGAGCGCGGGCACGCCGTCGAGCGCCTGCCCCGTCGGAGACACCCGGCCGGCGAGGACGCGGTGATCCGACTGCCAGATCACGCGGCCCGGCCCGGAGCCCGTGACGCTGCGCGCGCGGTAGGACAGGCCCGCGTCGATCTCGGGCTCGATCTCGATCGCCCCGCCCGCGCCCCGGTGCAGCGCGGACGCGACGCCGAGCCACACCCGGCTCGCCGGGTCGAAGCGCACGCGGAAGCGCCGGCCTTCCTCGGAAACAGCGGTATCGCCTCCGCCGGCGCGCTCGCTCTCCTCGCGCGCAGGCTCGGCGCGGCCGGCGCGCGGGGAGAGCGCCGCGGCCGCCGCCATGACGAGCAGCGCGGCGAAGCGGCGCCGAGCCGTCACGGGTCCTCGAAGACGGGCATCGGTTCGAACACCCGTGGGGGAGCCCAGAACGACACCCGCAGGCCCGCGGCGGCCTTGACCTCCACGTCGCGAACGTCGCTGTCGAGGTCGTTGCGGCTCACCCCCATCGCGGCGAGCCGCAGCGAGATCGGCTGATCGTTGATCGCGAGGAGGATGCCCTCGTAGGCGATCGTGGCCTCGATGCGGTTCATCGCCGCTCCCCTCCCGCTCCCGGCCGCGATGCTCGGGCGCCGGTAGGTGAACGCGGTCGAGAGCGCGTGGAGGCCGCCCTCGCCGAGGCTGAAGCGCGATTTGATGGCGCCCGTCGGGCCAACGTAAAGAGCGCCGGTGTCCAGGCCGTCGTCGATCTCCGATCGGTGCTCCCAGTACTCCCCGAGATCGGCGCCCGCCTCGAACCGGACATGGCTGTACATGTCGTTCGACTGCCACGGATTCCACGCGAGATGGACCTCGCCGAACTCCACGTCGAGCGTGTCCCGGCGCGCGGGAGGGCGGTCGTTCACCGACACCACCCGGAAGCCCCAGCCCATCCGCGGCGAGATCGGGTAAAGCCGCGGCTTACCGACGAAGGTGCTGAGCCAGTGGGCCGGCCGCCGGTGCAGGTGCTGGTAATCGTAGCTGAGGAGCACCCCCGAGAGCTCGAGATCGTCGAACGTCGCCGATCCCTCGAGGATGCGCAGGTCATGGCGGGCGCGGGAGCGCGTCGAGAGCACGCTCACGTGGATGCCGGCCTCGGCCCTCCCGCGGCCCAGGGGGAAGCTCGCGGGCACGGGGAGCCCGTTGTTGCCATGGAACGTGGGCAGCCAGGACGCGCCCAGGTAAAGCCGGTTCAGGAGATCGAACTTGACCTGAAATGCCTTGCCGTCGGCCGAGCGTGCGTAGCCCGGCGGCGCCTCGGCGATCGCGGCGACGAGGCGGGCGCCGCGCGCGGTCAGGGCCCGGTAGGCCGAGGCATCTTCAACCACGTTGCACGGCTGCACCTTGTCGAGCGCGCCGCCGTCGTAGGCCAGGTGATCGGGCGCGATGAGGCAGCGCTCGCCCTCCGGGCCTGGCTCGCATTGAACGCGCACCGCGCCGCCGTCCGGCGACCGGATGCAGCGAACCGGCTTGTCCCAGGAGAGCTGCGGCGGCTCGTCGGGGCGAGCGGGCGCGGACCAGAGCATCGCCGCCGATAAGGGGGCGAGCAACGCGTGAATCCGAGGCAGACGTCGTCTCAAAGCACCCTCACGAGGCAAAGGAGCTCCAACGCGGCAAAGCCGCCCGCGCTGTACGCGAGCGATTCACCAGGCGCTTTGCGGGCGCCGGCGGCGATAAAGCACGCGTCGTGCCCTGCCACACGGTGTCGGAGCGCGCGCCGCACATCCGAGAATTCCGAGAATTCCGAACGTTCCGACTTCTTCGAGGGGGCGAGGTGCGAAGCGGTCAGCGCGGCGACCGCTGCATGGAGAGCAATGCATTACCCAGGCGCGCAGGGTTCTTCACAGCAGGCTACGGGCGCTTCCCCATGGGCGGTCACGGCTCGCGTCGTTGGACCCGAAGCCGGGCTGCGGGGGCGAGTCGACGTTCTAGCCGGCCTCCGCCCGCGAGATCCACCGGAGCGCCTCGGGCAGGACGTCGGCGACGGCGGCGAGCGCGTCCTCCCCGCCGATGCGCGCGATGAGGGGCGCGAGCTGTTCCACGCCGCCCCAGCGGCTCAGGGTCGCGACGAGCGTGACCTGCTCGGCTGCGTTCCCGAGGCTCACGGAGAACAGCTTTGCTGCGTCCGCAAGTGACATCCAGGGTGCGCAGCGCATCACGCTCTCCAGCCCGTCGGTATCTCGATCGTCGTGGTAGGCAGCGACGGCGCGCGCGGCGAGCGCGGGGCGCGACGGCTCGGGGGCGGCGCGACAGAGCGCCGCGAGGGCCATGATGCGCGCTGCCTCGGAGCCACCTCCGCCTGCCCGTTCGGCGATTTCGACGGCAGCATCGAGGCCGAGCACCTGGATGGCTTCGGCTGGGTGTTCGCAGACGAGCTTCGCGGCGACCCATGCGGGGTCGAGCGCAGCCACCGCCTTGCGCGCGGCTTGCACGAGGGAGCGGCCGCCCTCGGTCGCCGCGGCGCGGAGCAGCGCGCGAGCGCCGTGGATGCCGCCGCCACAGAGCTCTCGGATGACGTCGAGCGCGCGTCCCGGCGCACCGAGCTCGGCGAACCGCACGGCCAACGCGGCGCCCATTCCCGTCGTCGGATCGTCAAAGAGCTTCGAGAGCTCAACCAGCCCTAGGAATGGAACAACAGCCGTGGTGCAGGTCTCGTCGTCAAGCCGCTCCGCGTCTGCATCAAAGTCAACGAAGAACGCATCGAACACCACCCCGACGGCTCTGGCCCGCTCGTCATCGGGCAGCTTCGACAAGAGCGGTGCCAGAGCGTTCGCGCGTGACCTCGGTTCGAGGGACATCGCTGCGCGAAAGAGGGCGAGCGCCTGCCCCTCCGGCGCGGCGAGCTGCGCGAGCGCACGCCCCGGCTTCGCGCTCACCAGCGCGCGCTCGATGGCTTGTTGGACCAGCGCTACCGCTTCCGACGGGGGCAGGAAGCTGGCTGCGGTCAGCCACGCGGGCAAGTAGATGTCGGGCCCTTTCTCCGCACGCCATGTGGCGGAGACCGCCCAGCGCGCGCACATCGCGGCCTCGCTCCCGGATGCAGCACGCGCCGCGGTGAGCAATGCGAGCGCATCTTCCCACCCATCGCCGCGCCACGCGGCGCCGGTCCGACGTACGACGTCGAGCGCGCGCGCCTCGATGTGTGCGCGCAGCGATGGTGAGGCGTGCGCCGCGAGCGCGAAGAGCGCCACGGCGAGCGCCCGCTCCGTGTCGTTCCACGCCTCCTTGCCGGGCTCGTCCGCCTCAGGGGGCCACGCGTGGTGCAGCGTCGCGAGCGCGCCCTGCGCCATCGCGAGCCTCACGAAGCTCGATAGCGCTTCGGACGGGATTCCCATGGCGTCCGCGCCGTCGAGCGGCGCCGTCAGCGTGCGTCGCACGCGCCCCAGCTCCATCCGGCGCGCGGCGACATCCTCGCGGGAGCGCGGCCAGGCCCACCGCGGGTCGCATAGCCGGAGGAGATCGGCGTGCGGCGCTCCCGACGCGACGAGGTGATCGCCGGCATAGCGGCGGAGGTAGACCAGCGCGCGAGATTGGGCGTTGTCGACGCCCTCCCAGGTGCGAACGAGGGCCCGGGCAGCCTCAGCGAACCGTCGCTCGGCGAGCGCCGCGTGCTCCTGGTTCGCGGCTGCCCAGGCGGCGCGCAAGGCTTCGTGACGAAAGCGAATCCGGTGCCCCTCTTCATGCCATTCGATCACCGAATCCAGGGCGTCGCGGCGCGCATCGAGCCACCCGGTCACCTCGGCCACCTGCGCATCGAGGAGCAGAGCCAGCGCGGAGATGTCGAGCGGCGCGAACGCGCACGCGAGGAACGCCATGAGCGTCTCCAACCGCGCCGCACCACGCTCGCGAAGCGAGGTCGCGATCGCTTCTACATGGGCGCGTGGGCCTGGGCCGTCGACCGCCGCCCAGGCGAGCTTGTCGCGGAGAGCTGGATCGATGTCATCGATACGGAACCCGTCGACCGGAATGTACGTCACGCGCTCGGTGCGGAAATTGAGGCGCTCTGCCCACCGCTCGGCGACATCGCGCGTGCCGGAGACCGCCACCAGCACACGCGCGGCGGGCCCTGGCTCGTCCAGCACAGAACGGCGCGGGTTCTCCGGCCAGTCCACGCACGCGTCAGGCGCGATGAGACCGAGCAGGAGCTGCGGCTGCCCGTCGTCGCCGTCCCAGTTCATGACTCGGTTCACGAGGCTCGTGCGAACGCCGAAGGCATGTTCGCTGAACCCTGTGCCTTCGGGCCACGGACCTGCTGAGAGCCTCGCGAGCGCCTCTTCCTCGAAGGCAGCGCCGAACACGCGTCCAGCGTGGACGACGAGCTTCAGCGTTCCAGGAGCGGTGATCGAACAGAAAAAGCGTTCGAGAACGGTGCTCTTCCCCGCGCCGGGCGGACCGTGGACGATGCATGCCGCCGGGCGGCCCGCATCATACCAGGCCCGCAGCCCTTCGAGCGCTCTGGACTGATCTTTGCCAAAGAACCGTCCTGCCATCGGGCTCTCCTGAACATGAGAAAGACTCATCATCTTGGCTTGTACGGGCCGAACTTGCCGCGTTTGTCTCCCTCGGGACAGGGCACCCGGCCATCAGGACACGCAGCTGGCCATCGGGACAGGGTACCCGGTCATCAGGACAGGGCAGCCGGTCATCAGGACAGGGTACCCGGTCATCAGGACAGGGCAGCCGGCCATCAGGACACGCAGCCGGCCATCAGGACATCCCACCCCGACGCTTTCCCCTCCGGTGGACCTCGATCGCGTCCGGATCGTGCGTCTGCTCTGGACAGCGCTTCGAGCGGACTCATCTTCGCGTCTCCGCGCCGCGCCCGGAGGGGGCGAGGGACGCAGGAGGAGGGGTCGAGCAATCATCATGGCCAAGCAGGGGAAGGACTACGATCGCTGGGTCAAGGCCGCCGCCGAGCAGGGGCGGACCGATAACCCGCTGAGTCTGCCGTACGACGTCGCCGTGCGCGAGGCGGTCGCCGCCGCGGCGTTCGTGAAGAAGTACTGGGAGCCCGACGGCGATCGCCCGGGCCTCAAGCGCGTCAAGAACCGGTTGCCCGCTTCGAGCAGCGACGATCTGGTCTCCATCGTCCACGCCGTGCAGGAGGCGCAGACTCGGCTGCTCCTCATCGTCGACCCCGCCGTGGCCGACGTCGGAGAGCGCGCCAGGTTCGTTGTCGATGAGCTCGAGTCGGCGCTCGAGTTCCTGCTCGACGATGACGTCGACGAGCCCGCCGACGCGCAGCTCGCGCGCATCAAGGAGTTTCACGCGCAGGACGGCCAGCGCTCCAGCGCCCTCTCCCAGGCGCTCCGCGATTACGCGGGGCTCGCGGCGTCGCTCGAGGAACGCCTGGTCGAGGCAGATGAGGAGTTCGATGTCCGCCTCATCGTCGAGGCCAGGAAGCTCGCGGAGGACCTGCAACGGCGAGCGCTGGAGACGATCCCCGACGGTGACACCTCGGCCGCCGCGAGCGCGACCCGCAATCAGCTCCTGCACCTCATGCTCGAGCGCATCGGCGCGATCCGGAAGACGGCGGCGCACGTCTTCCGCCGCCATCCGGAGATCATCCGCGAGGTCACGAGCGCCTACGAGCGGCGCCGCCGCGCTGCAGCGCGGCGGGAAAAGGCCCGCAAGACCGCAGAGGGCAAGGTGGCCGGCAACCGGCCGGGGGCAGCGCCTCCGCCTCCGCCCGCGGCGTCCACGGCACCGGCCGGCGCTCAGCCCGCGTAAACCCCACCCTATCCCGTCCGCGTCGCATCGCTCCTTCTGCATCCGTGGTGCGTTCGTCCTTCGTGACAAACTGACAACCACACCCGTTGGCCGGGCGCGGCTCCGTATCCATGCTCCCGCCCGCTTGCGCTCCGCCCGCGACCGGCGCAACCCTCGGGCTCATGCAGACCCGCGCGCGTCACCCGCCGCTCCCGCGCTCCACCGGGCCGATCCTGGTCGCCGTGGCCGCGGCCCTCTCTCTGTCCGGGCCGAAGCCCGCACCAGCAGCTCCGCCCGAGGCCACGTCCTCACCGCCGAAGGCCGCGCCAGCCGCGGCCCCGAAGGCTGCGCCAGCCGCGGCCCCGGCGTCCGCGCCAGCCGCGGCTCCGAAGGCTGCGCCAGCCTCAGCCCCGGCGCCCGTGCCGGCCGCGGCCCCGGCGCCCGCGCTGGCCGCCGCCCCGGCGTCCGCGCCCACGGCGCCTCAGTCCGCGGCCTCCCAGGCGCCGAAGCTCGACATCCCGTTCACCAAGTACACCCTCAAGAACGGCCTCACCGTGATCCTCCACGAGGACCACGCGCTGCCGATGGTCGCCCTGAACCTGATGGTCAAGGTCGGCTCGCGGTTCGAGGAGCCGGGGCGCACCGGCTTCGCGCACCTGTTCGAGCACCTCATGTTCATGGGCACGCGCCGCGTCCCCACGAAGCAGTTCGACGCCTGGATGGAGGCCGAGGGCGGCTGGAACAACGCGTGGACCAGCGAGGACCGGACCGACTACCACGAGGTGGCGCCCGCCCACGCGCTGCCGCTCCTGCTCTGGCTCGAGGCCGATCGGTTCTCGTCGCTCGCGGACAGCATGGACCTCCCGAAGCTCAACGCGCAGCGCGACGTCGTGCGGAACGAGCGCCGCCAGACGAGCGAGAACGAGCCCTACGGCAAGGTCGACCTCCTCATGCCCTCGCTGATGTACCCGGAGGGACACCCCTACCACCACCCCGTGATCGGCTCGCACGAGGACCTCCAGGCCGCGACCGTCGACGACGTCACGACGTTCTTCCGGCGGTGGTACGTGCCGAACAACGTCTCCCTCGTCGTCGCCGGCGACTTCGACGCGCAGAAGACGCGCGATCTCATCGAGCGGTTCTTCGGCGGCATCCCGGAGCGGCCCGTCCCCGCGGCGACGACGCCCGCGCCGGTGAAGCTGAGCGGCGTCGTGCGGAAGACGATCGAGGACAACGTGAACCTCCCCAAGGTGATCATGGCCTGGCACAGCCCCCCGCAGTACGCGCCGGGCGACGCCGATCTCGACCTCCTCGCCACGGCGCTCGAGCAGGGGAAGGCGAGCCGCCTCTACAAGGCCCTCGTCTACGACAAGCAGCTCGCCCAGGAGGTGAGCGCCGTGCAGCACTCCGGCGATCTCGGCTCGACGTTCACCGTCGAGGCGATCGCGCGGCCGGGCGTGCCGCTCGAGAAGGTCGAGGCCGCCATCGACGCGGAGCTCGCCAAGGTGCGGGACGCGAAGCTGAGCCGCGAGGAGCTCGACCGGGCCAAGAACCAGTACGAGACCGCCTTCGTGACGGCGCTCGAGTCGGTCGCCGGCCGGGCCTCGATGCTCAACCGGTACGAGACGTCGAAGGGCCAGCCCGGGTTCGTGGAGCAGGATCTGAAGCGCTACCGCGACGCGACCGCGGAGTCGCTGCAGGCGTACGCGAAGAGCACCCTGGATCCCGACGCCCGGGTGATCCTGCGGGTCGTGCCGAAGGGCAGCGAAGAGGCGAAGAAGGCGGTGACGAAATGAGAGCGACACACGCAGGCGCGATGATCGCGCTGGTCGCCGCGGCCCTCGGCTGCGAGCCGAGGACGCCGGCGCAGTCCGCAGCCCGGGCGGAGGCGCCACGTCCGAGCGCCCCGCCGGCGGCCGCGAAGCCCGCGGACCCGCTCGGGCCCAGGCCGGAGCTGCCGAAGCCGCAGCCGTTCACGCCGCCGGCGCCGGTGGTGCTCGACGGGCCGAACGGCTCGAAGGTGTGGCTGCTCGAGCGCCACACGCTGCCGATCGTGTCCGTGGCCATCTCCGTCGCGTCGGGGGCGGCGGACGATCCGAAGGGCGCGGCGGGGCTCGCGCACATCACCGCGGACATGCTCGACGAGGGCGCGGGGACGCGGAGCGCGGTGGAGCTGTCCAGCGCGATCAACGACCTCGGCGCGACGCTCTCGGTCGGGGCGCGCGCCGACGGCAGCGTCGCGACGCTCTCCGTGCTGAAGAAGAACTTCGACAAGGCGTTCTCGCTGCTCGCCGACGTGGTCGCGCGCCCGCGGTTCGAGGCGAAGGAGTGGAAGCGCGTCAGCGAGCTCTGGCAGAACGACCTGAGGAAGCGCGGCGACGACGCGACGCGGGTCTCGGGGCTGGTCTCGATGGCCGCGCTCCACGGGCCGGGCACGCCGTACGGGCACCCCGTCGACGGCCTGGTCGCGGACGCGAAGTCGATCGGCCTCCCGGCCGTGAAGGCGTTCTACAAGGCGGCGTGGCGCCCGGACCGCGCGGTGATCACCGTGGTCGGCGACATCACCCGGGACGAGCTGCAGCAGGCGCTCTCGCGCGATCTCGGGACCTGGTCGGCGAAGGGCGCCACGGCGAGCGCCGCGCCGGCCACGAAGGGCGCGGCGGCGAGCGCCGCGCAGTCCACGAAAGGCGCGGCGGGGGCCGCCGCGCCGGCCACGAAGGGCGCGGCGGCAGCGCAGGGCGCGACGGCAGCCGCGCCGGCCTGGAAGCCGCCGCGGCTTGTGCTCGTCGACCGCCCGGGGGCGCCGCAGTCGGTGATCGCGGCCGTGCGGGAGGGGGTCGCCGCGAGCGATCCTCGGCGGCCGCTGCTCCAGCTCGTCAACTCCGCGCTCGGCGGCTCGTTCACGTCGCGCTTGAACCAGAACCTGCGCGAGGATCACGGCTGGTCCTACGGCGCCGGCTCGGCGTTCACCGAGACGAGGCAGCCGGGCGCGTTCGTGGCGCGGGCCTCCGTCGTCACCGAGGCGACCGGACCCGCCCTGAAGGAGATGCTCGCCGAGCTCGCCAAGATGGCCGACTCCGGGCTGACCCGTGACGAGCTGGCGAAGGTGCAGGCGCAGGACCGCGCGGATCTCGTCTCCGCCTACGAGACAGTGAACCGCACCGCGCAGCGCCTCGGGACGCTGGCGCGGCTCGAGCTGCCGGAGACGTTCGACGGCGACGCGAGCAAGGCGCGGCAGGGCGCGACGCTGGCGACCCTTGCGGAGCTCGCGAGGGCCGTGGATCCGAAGGGGGCGACCGTCGTGGTCGTGGGACCGCGGCAGGAGATCCTGCCGCAGCTCCAGGCGATCGGCCTGGGCGAGCCGGAGGCGTGGGACGTCGAGGGGCAGCCGATCCAGCCGAAGAAATAGCCCCGAGCGGCGCGCGTCCTCGCCGGGCGCTCCTCCCGCCGCGCGGGCAGCGGGAGGAGCGTCAGGATCGCGCCCTCAGGGCGCGGTCGGCTTGAAGTCGATCGGGTTGCTGGGCGCGCCCTCGTGCAGGACGCCGTCGCCGAACCAGTAGACGAAGCGGGGCTCCGGCGCCCCGTCGAGGTGGGCCTCCAAGCGGACGACGGCGCCCGGGGTGGTGGCAAACGTCATCGCGTCGATGTCCGAGCCGGTCTCGGCGTGGAAATACGCGACGCCGATGTCCACGAGGCGCGTCTCGTCCGTCTTTTCGATCTCGATCCCCGCGAGGTCGATGAGCTCGGACGACGTGTCGACCGAGGCATAGAGATCGAAGCTGCAGACGACCTTGGAGGTGTTGGTGTCGCAGGTCGTCCAGAGCGTCCACGTCCCGCCCGCCGTGTACTCGACGAAGATGCCGACGCCCTCGCCCGGCTCGGTGCTCAGGGTGGCGTCCGTGTCGACGGCGACGCGCCGCACGTCGTCCGCGGGCGGCGGGGGAACGCTGCCGTCGTCGCCGTCGTCCCAGTCATCGTGGACATGATGGCCATCATGGTCGCCGTCCTCGTCGACGATGATGCAACCGGCCGAGGCGAGGGGCGCGGCGACGAGAAGGAACGACCACAGCCCCAGTGAACGACGCTTCACAAAGTCAGCGGAAAGAGTCATCGGATCTTCTCCTGCTCGTGGACGTCGCAAGACGTGGACCAAGCGCTACCTCGACCGCGGGCGACCGGACGCCGGCGCCGTCTTCCCCGGAGCCGGGCCCGACGGGAGGTGGATCCTGGGGCGCGGCGGCGACGACGGCGCGCTCGGGAGCGCGCGCGGCTTCGCGATCGGCTGCGGCGCCTGCGTCGCCTGCGGCAGCGGCCGCGGCGCGGTGGCCGACGGCGATCGGTGCGGGAGGTCGCGCGTGGCGGCCGGCGTGCCGACGGGGCGCGGCGCCGGGGAGGCCGGCGTCTCCGGGGCCGGGAGGGGCGACGCCGGCGTGACCGCCGGCCGCCAGGGCCGGTGGGATGGGCTCGCGCCGCTGCGGTGCAGCGCGCCCGCGTCGGACACGCCCCGCGCCGGGAGGCCCGGCCTGGCGACCGGGGCCGGAGCGTCGCCGTCGGGCGTCCCCCGCGGGTGCAGCGGCGTGCGCAGCGCGGGCGCCGCGCGACGGTCGTCGCCTGCGGGCGACGCCGGACGGCGCGCCGGCGGGGCCGCGTGGCGTGCGCTCGGCGTCGTGCTCCTGCGGGCGTAAGCGAGGGCGCGAGGATCCGGCCTGTCGCGGTGCCTCGGCGCGGCCGAGGAGGGGACGCCGGCCTCCGCGAGCGACGGCGAGGCCGGCCGGTAGCCGCCAGGACGGATGCCGTGGGACGGGCTCGAGCGGCCCGCGCCCCCATCGCCGCCCGGGCGGATGTCGGCGCGCCCGGGCCTGCTCGCGGTGGGCCGCGCCGGCCTGTAGGTGTGCGAGTGCGCGGCGATGCGCCGGACGACCTCGCGATCGCGGATGACGTGCGTGTGGACGTGGCGGTGGAAGACGTGCGTCGTCGGGCAGAAGACGTACGCGGCAGGGGGGACGGTCCACAGCGAGACCGCGACGCCGCTGCTCCAGGTGTAGGTCGGCGGCATCGGGGCCCAGCCGACGTAGCCGGCGTCACCGACGCGCCAGACGACCCACGCCGGGGCGTACGTTCGCCCCGGGATCCAGGCCCAGCCGTGGGAGGAGATCCAGACCCAGCGGCCATAGTGGAAGGGGATGTGGCCCCACGTGTAGTCGCTGACCCAGAGCCACTCGCCGTCGTCGGTCAGCGCCCAGTGGCCCGCTGTCTGGTAGGGCGCGAAATCGGCGCCGACCACGACCGCGGAGGGCACCCAGACCGTGCCGTAGCTCGGGTCGTCGACCCAGGTGCCGTACGCGGCGAGCGGCTGCTGGAACTCGACGAGGGCGCTCGGGTCGGTGTCTTCGTACTCGTCCGCGTCGATCTGCGCCTGCGCGCTCACGCGGACATCGACCTGGACCGGCGCGGCCTCGGCGGGCTGGGCGGCGGCGCTCGCGGGCGCGGCGATGAGCGCGGCGAGCAGCGGCAGGGCGCCGCCGAGCCGGCGGAGCCGGGCCCCGGGGATGCCCGGCGCCGCGGGGGCAGGGCGCGAGGGGGAAGCGGACAGCGGGAGAGGCATCGGCAGCATGATGGGTCCTTCTGGAAGGGGGTGCCAGGGAGAGGTCGGGCTGGCCTCGGGCGCCCTCGGATCTCTTCAGACGTCCCTGCGCGCTCGACGTTGCACATTGCAGGCCACGTTCCGGAGCGCCGCGCTGGCGTGTCATGCGCCGCTGCGCCCGACCGAGGTTGAGGCACGGGAACCCGACCGAGGTTGAGGCGTCGGCGCTCCTCAATCGAGGTCGCTGTCGTCGAGCGCCGGCGTCTCGTCCCCCGGGGGCGGCGCTCTCCCGGGCAGCGCCGGCGGCTTCGGAAGGAGCGACAGCCGCGCGTGGGCGTCGGCCAGCTTGCGGTCGGCCTCGCGCAGGCGCCGGTTCAGCACCCGGATCACGGCGTCCGCGATCTCGGCCGTCTCCCGCACCGCCTCGTGGAAATCCTCGGCGGAGACCCGGAGCAGCTCCGCGTCCTCGGTCACCACCGCGGTCGAGGCCCTCGGCTCGCTGTCGAAGAGCGACATCTCGCCGAACACGTCGTTCGCGCCGAGGCGCGCGATCTCGCGGCCGTCCAGGGTGAGGCTCACCTCGCCCGAGATGATCGAGTAGAGCGCGCCGCCCGGCTCGCCCTGGCGGAAGATGACGTCGCCCCGGACCAGCGACACCACGAGCGAGCCGCGCGCCAGCGCCACCAGATCGTCGCCGGCCACGCGGGAGAAGAGCGGAACGCGCTGGAGGAACAGGACCTTCTCGATCGTCGTGTACATCTCGTCCTCGGGGTCGATGCCGGTGCCGCCGGTGACCGTCCAGTATCGTGCGTAACGGGCCACCGCGGGATCCTCGTCGGCCCGCAGGGCGTCCAGGCGCTCGCGGGCGCCCGGCGGCGACGTGACGGCGACCGCGATGGCGGCCGCCTCGCGGACCAGCGGGTCCGGATCGTAGGTCGCGGCGAGCGCGTCCCCGGCGGCGCCGGAGATGGAGCTCCGGGCGACGGCATCGAGCGCGAGCGCGGCGCTGTAGGGGTCGCCGCGCACGATCTCGTGGCGGATCCAGGAGATGACCCCGGCCTCCAGCGGCGCGGGCCTCCGGGGGAACGCGGCCGACAGCTCGAGCAGGCGCTCGACGAGGGAGACGAGGCGCTCGCGCAGCGGGCGGTCGAGGAGCGACTCCAGCACCTCGAACGCGTTGGCCCGCAGCGCGGGATCCGGGCCGAAGACGTGGGTGCGCACGAGGGCGACGACCTCGCGCGGGTAGGCGAGCTCGCACAGCCGGAGCACGCGGATGAGCCCCTTCCGCAGCCGGCGGAGCAGGTGCTGATCGAGCAGCGCGCCGGCGACGCGCGGGCGCACCGCGATGTACGCCTCGCGCGTGCGGACGTGCTCCACCGTCTCGTCGTCGATGCAGGCGCGGATCGCGCGGAGAGGCGCCGGCGGCGCGCGCAGCGCGAGGCGCAGGCGCGACGCCGACGCGAGCACCTTCTGGCGGAGGGCCTCGTTCGGGTGGTCGATCCGGGCGAGCAGCACGTCGAGCGCGTCGTGGCTGCAGAGCCGCGCGAGCACCCGCGGGATCGCGAGCCGCACGGCCCGCGGGGTGCCGTCGTCACCGAGGCGCGCCGCGAGCTCCGGGATGGCGTCGTCGCCGAGCGCCTCGATGGCCCGGGCCGCGGCGGGCGCGAGGGCGCGCTCGGCGAGCGCGTCCGCGAGCAGGGGGAGCAGGCGCGGGTCGGCGACGCTCGACGACGAGCGCACGGCCGCGCGCCGCACCGCGGGGTCGGGATCGCCGATGAGCCGCGCGAGCGCGCGCTGGAGCGTCGCGTGGCCGACCAGGCCGAGGATCCGGGCGGCGGCGACGCGATCGCGGGGCGACGGGCTGTCGAGCAGCGCGCGCAGCCGCGGCGCGCCCTCGAGCATGCCGTCGAGGCCGCAGTAGCGCAGGAGCGCGGCGATCGCGGCGGCCCGGAGCTCCTCGCCGCCGTCCGCGTCCGCGGCGTCGCTCTCCCGCGCGAGCGCGAGCAGCTCGTCGTGCGCGTCCTCCCGCAGCAGCGCGGCGAGCGCGGCGACGGCGGCGACGCGGACGTCGGTGTTCCGGTCGTGGATCGCCGCGCGCGCGATGCTGGCGCCCTCCTCGTGCTCGAGCTCGGCCGCGAGGCGCACCGCGAGCGCGCGCACCCTGGCCGAGCCGTGGCGCGCCAGCGCGGGCACGGCCTCGCGCACGAGGGGCGGGTCGAGCTGCTGGAGCTGCTCGACCGCGAAGAGCACCTGCATCATGGCGCGGCTGTAGAGCGCCTCCTTGAGGATCGCGCGCGTCTGGGGGCCGTACGCGACGCTGTCCGGCTCGATCTGGCGGCGCATCAAGGTCCGGCGCATGGCGTCGAAGTAGCCGCGCCGCACGAGCGGGAGGAGGGCGATGGCGGCGACGCAGAGCGGGAGGGAGTAGACGCCGATCCACGCGGCCTCCTCGACGAGCGCGGGGCCCGTCGCGGCGGTGGGCGCCACGGCGAGCAGGATCAGCGCGCCGAGCCCGTAGCCGAGGGGCTTGGCGATCGTGGAGACGAGCGTCCTCACCCGCTCCCGCAGCGCCGGCTGGAACGGGAAGAACAAGAGCTGCATCGTCGCGTCGTAGATCGTGAGCTGCAGCGCGTTGTCGCTCAGCTTGAGGATCGCGCCCCAGGCGAGCGACGGCGCCGCGAGCAGCGCGACGGTGCTGGCGGTGAACGCGGCCGGCATGGCGAGCAGCCCGCCGAGCACGCCGTGGCGCCGGAGGACCAGGGGGGTCGCGACGAGCTGCACGAGGAGGCCGACCACGCCGATGGCGCCATAGAGGAACCCCATGAACCGGGTGAGCTCGTCGACGTGGGGGTAGGCCGTGAGGGCGATCGCCTTGAACTGGTAGTCGCCGATCGTGAGGACCGTGAAGAGGAGGAAGGTCAGGAGCGCGACGGTGAGGGCGTAGCGCGATCGCCACACTTCCAGGCGCGGAAGGCGGGCCTGGATGAGCGCTTCGTCGCCGGACGGCGGTCGCCCGAGCGGGTGGCGCCGCGCGAGCGCGGTCGTGAGCGCGGCCATGGCGAGGAGCGCCGCGATGAGCACGAACAGGAGGTTCTCGGTGCCGATCCACCGGACGACGGCGCCCGTCGCGAAGCCGCAGGCGACGGTGCCGACGACGCGCCCGCTGCCGATCAGGCCGAAGAGGCGCTTGGCGCTGCGCGGATCGTGCAGGTCCTGGGCGACGGCCCAGACGAGGACGGCGGTGAAGTTCGCGATGATCTCGGACCAGATGTAGAAGACGAGGATCGCGGCGCGCACCTCCTGGCCGATGAGGACGCGCAGCAGGGCGAACGTGACGGCGCCGAAGAGGGCGAAGGCGACGCACAGCTGGGCGCGCGGCAGGCGGCGGGCGACGCGGTCGTATGCGAGCGCGGCGACGGCGGAGGCGGCGCCGTACACGATCCACATCGGCGCGATCCAGGTGACGGGGAACCTGGTGAGGAAGAGCGCGTCGCGCGCGGAGCGGCCGACGACGAAGAGGAGGGCGGCGAGGAAGAGCAGGCAGAAGAGCAGCGCGGTCCGGTGCAGCTCGACGCGGGTGAGCGGGACGCCGAGGACGGCGGTGTCGGCGTCGGGGGCGGCGCCGCTCGGCGGCAGCCGGCTGGGCCGGATCGAGGTCGGGCGCACCGACGGGGTGGCCCCGGACGCGAGGGACGCGGGCGCGCCTTCCGGGCGCGCGCTGGGCTGGCCGGGCTGCCCAGCGCGCGCCGGCTCCGGCGCCGTGGCGCGCTCCTTCGCGCTCGGCCCTGCCATCGAGCCCGGCTCCGGAGGAACGGCGTCGGTCGAGTCCACGCGCCTCAAGCTAGCCGAGCTCCCTCGAAGAGCGCGTGTTTCGGGCCACGCAGCGCGCACGTCGACCCATGGCGCCGCGCGGCGGTTCGCTCACCCTGCTGCTCCGCGGCGCCGATGCCAACTTGTCAGGAACGGACGGCGAGCATGGCCAGCTCGTCATGCAGCGCGCCTCCGAGGTGAGCGTCGAGGACGCCTCCAAGGACGCCTCCGACGGGACCGCAGGGGCCTCCGAGGGCGCGTTCGACGCGGTCTCCGGCGTGGGCGCACGACCGGTTTCCCCGCCGTTCGAAGGGCTGTGCGAGGCATTTGCGGCGTGGTACGAGCTGTGCTGAAAGGACGCGCCCATGGACACGACAAGGTATCTCGTGCGGCCCCGGCCGCGAGGGCGGCGGCACCTCCCCCGGCTCTGCGCGGTGGCCCTCGCGGCGGCGGCGCTCGCCGGAGGCGCGCGACAGGCCGGCGCGACGGTGACCATCAGCACCGACGTGAAGCGCACCGAGCTGCAGCGGTCGGACGCGCAGTACCCGCTCTGGATCAGCCGCGAGGACTGCCTGACGAACAACGATCTCGAGTTCACGCTCACGCTGAGCGGGTTCTCGACGAGCGATACGCTCGCCATCTGGGTCAGCGAGTCGCTGGACTGCCTTGCGTATTCGAACCGCGACACCGGCACGCGGTGCAAGGAGGTGTCGGCCCAGTCCAACCTGGATGCCACGATGGTCGTCAAGGTGTCGGCGAAGGCGGTCGCCGAGGCCCTCGGCGCGGAAGGCTGCGACAGCACGCGGGCCAGCACCGGCGCGGTCCCCCTGAACATCTATTTTCTGCGGCTCGAATCCTCGGACCAGGACAATCCGGATTCCGCCAAGTGGGATACCACCAAGATGGACCTCCAGGGCCCGAAGCCGCCGACCGGCGTGGTGGCGCACCCCGGAGATGGTCGTCTCCTCGTCGACTACACGCAGAACGAGGACGAGGACGTGCAGGGCTACTACCTCTATTGCGATGATGGGGGGCAATCCGCTGCTGCGTCGAGCGGGGCAGGGGGATCCGGCAGCGGCGGCGGAGCCGCTGGAGGAGGCGACGGGGCAGGGGGAGCCGGCGGTGGCGCAGCGAGCGGCGGCGGCGCAACGAGCGGCGGCGGCGCAACGAGCGGCGGCAGCTCCGGCTGCCAGTCGTCGCTCCTGGTGTCGGGGGAGATCCCGGACTCCAAGTACCAGTGCGGCAGCGTGGGGAGGGCCAGCCGCGGCGAGGCCACGAAGGGCGTCGTCAACGGCAAGTCGTATGTCGTCGGCGTCGCGGCCTATGACCAGGTCGGGAATGCCGGGCCGCTGTCGGCGCTCTCCTGTGCGACCGCGACCGACGTCGACGGGTTCTTCGAGCAGTACCGGGACGCCGGCGGGCAAGCCGGCGGGGGCTTTTGCAGCATCGAAGGGCCGGTGGGGGCGGGCCGGTGGGCCGCCGCGCCGCTCGCCGCCGTCGCGGCCGGCGCGGCGCTCGGGTTGTGGCGCAGGAGCCGTCGTCGTCGACGCCACGCACACGCGCACGCGCGTTCCTTCACGCAGGAGAGCGAATGATCTGTCATCTCCGTCATCAGCTGGTCGCCGGCCTCGCCGGCGGCGCGGCGCTCCTCGCCGCCTCCGTGGCCGGCGCGCAAACGAGCCACGGGGTGGGCGACTGGCGGCAGCACGATCGGTCGAGGATCCAGCGGGAGGAGCGCTATGCGTCTCCTCAGAGCTTCGCGTTCGAGCTCCGCTTCGCCCCGTACTCTCCCCAGGTCGACGAGGAGTTCTCCGGCGCGGGCCCCTACGGGAAGACCTTCGGCGACGGCCAGAATTTCTATTTCGGGGTCGAGGTCGACTGGCTGCCGCTCCGGATCCCGTACGTCGGCGCGATCGGCCCAGGGCTCGGCTGGGGGTACACGTCGGCGTCGGCGAAGGCCTTCGTGGCGGGCAGCGACGACAGGGCCGAGGCAGAGGAGACCTCGCTCACCATCATGCCGATGCACCTGTCGGCCGTCCTCCGCGCCGACGAGCTGATGCGCAAGACGGGCGTCCCGATCGTGCCTTACGCGAAGGTGGGCCTGGGGATGGGGTTATGGACCACGACGTCGGGCCCCGGCACGCCGAAGCCCGATGGCGTCCGGGGCGAGGGCATCACGTGGGGCACGCACCTCGCGCTCGGCGGGATGCTCGCGCTCAACTGGCTGGACCTCCGCTCGGCCTCCCAGCTCGATGAGACGACGGGCATCAACCACACGTACCTGTTCGGCGAGTGGATGTTCGCGAACCTCGACGGGCTAGGCTCGCGCCCGCAGATGCACGTCGGCACCTCGACGTGGGTCCTGGGGCTGGCCTTCGACATGTGAGGCGCGGCGCCGCGTGATCGGCGCGCGGCGCCCGCACGCGCTTCACGGCGCGCTGCCGTCGAGCGGCGCGCCGCCGTCGTCTTCCTCGATCACCGTCGTTCCCCGCGGCCGGGAGGTCGTCGGGCGGCGCGGGGGGCTGTCGCTCGCGAAGGCCTCGACGGTCTCCTTGGACGGGGCCCCGAAGATGGGCACGACGAGCTCGCGCGCGGCGCCCTCGCGCTCGTACGCGATCTTGAGCTCGCTGGCGCTGGCCAGGGCGCGATAGGCAGCGAACAGGTCGTCCGGGCGCTCCAGGGTCGAGCCGTTGACCTGGGTGACGACGTCGCCGGTCTTGAGCTCGATGCTGCTCCAGTCCGCGGGCAGCGCGAGGATCTTCCAGCCGATGAACGCGCCCGCCCGGACGACCTCCTCGACCGGCACGCGCCGAAGGATCCAGGGCGGCCCCTGCATCAGCACCCGGTCGACGTCGGCGCGGGCGAGCTGCCCGGCGGGCGCCGCCTGCCTGGACGGCGCCGCGCTGTGCGCGCGCGGCGCCGGAGCCGCTGCCGGGGCGGCCGTCTGCGGCCCGCCGCACCCTGCGAGGAGGGGCAAGGAGAGGCATGCGCCGAGCAGGAGTCTTACGGGCGTCGACATCGGCGGGACTATGCGCAGCGGACCCGAGGAGGCCAAGTTCGATGCGCGGCGGGTGCGTGCCGGGGGCGATGGGGACGCGCGCAGCGGTCGAGCTGAGCCGCAGGGCCGGGGCCATGGGGCTCAGCTCGACCGCCGGGCTCGCTAGGGGGCGAGGATTGTCGGAGAGGGTCGGGGAGGCGGGATTTGAACCCGCGACAACGAGCACCCAAAGCTCGTGCACTACCGGACTGTGCGACTCCCCGGGCAGAGCGCGTCCGCGAGCGGGACCATAGACGAGGCGCCCTGCCGGGGCAAGACAGGTCGCATCGGTGATCGAGCACGTCGAGCGCGCCGCGCTTCCGGCGTCGGCGAGGCGCCGACCGCGCGGCGCCTGCGTGGCTTTTCGGGTGCGTCGCCGCGTGAAAGGCGCTGAAATGAGAGCGCAGTATGAGCGGGACGGTAGCGTCGCTGTCGGTCCATCACCTCGCCGTGGTCGTGCGCGACCTGGCGCGGGCCGAGGCGTTCTACGCGGGCGTCCTCGGATTGCCGGTGGTGCGGCGCTGGACGGACGACGCCGGAGCGCCGCGGTCGGTGTGGCTCGATCTCGGGGGCGGCGCCTTTCTGGCCGTGGAGCGGGCGGGGGCCGCCGGGCCGACGCGCGCCGACGAGGCGCCCGGCTGGCACTGCGTCGCCCTCGGGATCGCGCCGTCCGAGCGGGAGGCGTGGCGTCGCCGGCTGGCCGCGGGGGGCGTGGTCGTCGAGCGGGAGAGCGCCTACACGATGTACGCGCGCGATCCCGACGGGAACCTTGTGGCGCTCAGCCACTACCCGCACCCGCAGGCGGGGCCGGGCTGATGGCGCGGGCCGTGTGCAGCGCGCGTGGAGCGCCGTGGTGGGATGATGGAAGGTCGGGCAGCGCGACAGAGAGCTGGAAGCTGCTCGAGGGCCTGCGCGTCGAAGAGGAACGAACGAGCCGGAGGGTTTCGAGATGCCGCGTTCAACGTCCGATTCCATGTCGCCTGATGTTCCCGTGTCGCTCGTGCTCCCCTGCGGGGCGATCGGGCTTGTGGGGGGCTGGCTCACGGCCGACGTTCTCGAGATGGATGAGCTCGTGCCCCGCTTCCTGCTCGCGGGCGTGACCCCGATCGTCGCGGCGCTGCTGGGCCACTACCTGACGCCGCGGATCGGAGGGGTCCGGGGCGATGGCGCGATGGCGCTGGGCGCGGGCGAGGCGCCGGTGGACGGCGCGCCGTGGGTGGACGCGCCGTGGGTGGGCGCGCCGGGGAAGTGGACCCGGCGAGGGCCGTTCATGGCGGGCATGCTGGCGCTGTGGGCCATCGTGGTGGCCGGCGTCGTGAACGGGATGACCATCGGGCTCGTGGCGGGGCCGGCGGGGATGATCGTCGGCGCGGCGTTCGGCGCCGTGTTCGCGCTGCCGTTCGTTCCGGCGCTCGCGGTGGTGCTGAGCGCGGCGAACCGCGTCGGGCGGGCGCGCGCCGGATCGACCGTGGCGCGCTCGGATAGGCGGGCGGTGTGGGCGGCGACGGCGGCGGTGACCGCGGTGGCCCTGCAGCTGGGGTCGGGGCTGCCCGGGGCGGCGGCGCCCGACCTGGAGCGCCTCGTGGCGGCGATGGGGTTCGCCGTGGTGGCGGGGCTGTGCATGGTCGACGCGGTGGCGATGGCGAGGGTGCTGAAGCTGCCGCGGGAGCGGAGCGGGGCGGGGGACGAGGTCGCGGAGCGGATCGCAGCCGAGATCGAGGCGGGAGCGACGGGTGCGATGGCGGCGGGGGGAGGGGACGGCGGGGCGGGGAGCGCTGCGCGGGCCGGGGGGAAGGGGACGGGGGAGAGGATCGATCTCGGCCTCGGGGACGAGGTGCAGGTCGAGGTGGTGAGGCCGACCCATGCCTACCGGGGGGCGGAGCAGATCGCCCGGGTGGTGTGGGGGGACCGCGAGCGCGCCGTGGCGGCGCTGCGGGCAGGGCTGATGCGGGGCGCGGCCGCGCTGGCGATCGGGGCGGCGCTCTGGGGCGAGGTGTGGAGGTGATCGAGGCGCGCGGAGAGCGGCCGGTGGGAGATCGCGGGCTGACGGCCGGCAGAGGAGCGTCGGCCGCTGGGGCGCGCGGAGAGCGGCGGCCGGTGGGAGAGCGCGGGCTGGCGGCCGGCAGAGGAGCGTCGGCCGGTGAGGCGCGGCGGAAGAGCGGGCTGGACGAGGGCGTGGCTGGGGATCTGGCTTGATGCGTGAGGCGAGGTGTGCCAGGGTCCGGCGCCCGTAGCGGCTGTTGCCCCTGCCCCCGTAGCTCAGTGGATAGAGCAGCGGTTTCCTAAACCGAAGGTCGCAAGTTCAATTCTTGCCGGGGGTGCCGAAGGATTTCGGGCACTTACGAGAGCCAGCCCAGATGTCATGGGCTGATCGATCGGCCCATACGCCGGGCGCCCGATGGGTCTCCCTTGCCGCTGCGTCGCGGGCGGAGTCTGCGGGATGGGCGTAGCGCTGCGTGACGCTGGCGTCGGGGTGGCCCGAGGAGCTCCTCGACCTCCTCCAGCGTCCGGCGGCGCCCGCGCCTTCCGGGAGGCGCTCCCGCAGAGGCACGAGCCGGGCGAAACGGACCGTCAACGTGAGGGGCGGCGCCCGGTTCGCGACGGCAGGTAGCGCTCACACGGTGGGCGCAAAGGGATCGAACTCGGCACCCGGATCGGCGATCATCGACGCTCGCATATAGTTGATCGGCGAGTGGTGGCCCCACGAAAATGGCAGGCGTAGCCAGCTGACGGGGAGCACATCCTGCGTCAACCAGGCCGCGATGCCGATGATGTTGCTGACGCCGGCCGTTATCGCCCTACGCGCCGGCTTGTCCCGCAGCGCCCATCCTGTTTCGGTTGAGTGGTACTCTCGTCCGATGTGTTCGAATCGCCCCATGGTAATGGGTGGAAGGCGAGGTACGATGTCCCTCTCGTAAATATGGCGGAACAGGATCGTGCCGATGCTGTCCTTGTGCTCGCGGGCAAATGTGGAATCGCCGACCATCGGTTGTCCGTAAGTGTAAATGCCACGGACGGTAGGGCCGAATTGCGTGCTGAAATCATCGTCTCGATGAAGTATCGCGCCAGCGAGAACCGCCAGAGCTCCCCCCAGGCTGTGCCCCGTGATGTAAATCGCAGGCGGCTTCTTTTCGGGCAAAATTAGTATGGGTGGCTCGTTTGGAATGATGGGGTCGTTGATGGCTGGGGCAGGCGATCCCTCGGCTGCGGCGGATGGCTCTTCTGCTGTACCTGTGGGTTCCCCGCTCGGGAACTCATGCGGCGTCGTGTCTCCGCAGGACTTTAGCCATATTCGCTTCTGGTACTCGAGCTCTTCGCAGACGGATCTCCTTTCGGCGACGGCAATGAGCAACGGCCTGAGTACAGGCCAGATCGCCCGGATGGCGCGGTGAAAGCCACCGTGAACTTCTCCAGCGGAGAGGAAGGACTCTCTTCGAGCGGTTGCGTCGGTGAGCCAGTTGATCGGGCCACGGATCTTTGTTCCTCGGAAGGAGATGATCGCGGTGTCCCTGAATTGGCTTTGCAGGATGAACGCTGAAGTGTCGACGAACAGTGCGTCATTCGTGAATGTGATGGAAACGCAGTTGTTGTTCTTCAGGCCGTGGTTTGCCATCGCGTACGCATATGTACTGATGTCCGAGTATGTCCATGATGACGCGAAAGCAAGAAGTTCGGCGATCTTGCGATCGTAGAATCCTCTTCTGGTCATTGTTAAGTGCTGTGTCATGGTCTGAAAGAATCCCGTGCCTGCTGTTACTCGTAGGCCTTTTAGTTCCTTGTGTGTTGTGGAGGTTGGTTTGTCTATTCTTGTGGGTATGTAATTCCCTGCGGCGTGAATGCTTTCAAAGATCATTTGTTTCTCCGTTGTTTGTGGGTGTTGTGATTGCGAGCGTCGGTATGTCGGGGTCTGGCTATGAAGATCGCCTTGGCGGGTCGAGGTGCCGAGCGACGCCGTGTTGAATCTGTGTGGCGTGAGGCCACGCGTCGATCCCCGCCCAGCTCAAGGGAGCGCCGCCCTGGTCCGGGAAGTAATTCGGAATGGCTTCAGGAAAGGGGCGATACGGCGGCGCACCTGGAGGCGCGACATTTCATGCAATTCTCGCCAGTTCACCGCTGGGGCCGAGGTGGCGGCAGTCTCATTTCTGATGGATCGCGCTCGCACCGCAGCACGGCGAACACCGGCGATCGAATGGTGGCTGGCGGGTCCGGGATGATGCGCTGCGAGGCGATGGGCCTTGTCCGGCGCGCCTTGCGGTCGGAGGAACTCGGGCTCACGCGCGCCCCGTCTGCGCCCGCGGCCGGCGGCACGTCGACGCCCCACCAGGCCGCGGCGGGCCGACCGAGGCACCGCAACGGGCTCGGCCGTGCGTCGGTCGCCCGCGCTTGCCTGAAGCTCGCGTGCTGGTGCGTTCTTTGCTGAAAGCCGGCTCTCCCGGAGGACATGTCATGACCGATCGCAAAGACCCCGCGAAGCCGTCGTCCAGAGAGTCGGCGCCGACCGAAAAGGGCGCGGGCAGCGCGAAACAATCGATGGGCGGCCCGTCGGCGAAGCCGCGGGCGGCACGGACGAAACGCAGCCTTCTCGAGCGCGCGGCGACCGCGCTCGGCAGCGGGACGAGCAGCGATGACGCCGCTGTCCGCAACGCCGCGGCAGCCGACCGCCTCGACGCGAAGGTCGACGCCACGGAAGCGCTCGTCGCTGCGATCCCCGAGAACGTGAACAAGAGCGCCGAGTACGCGCTACGCGGCAAAATGCCACAGCCGCCGCAGGGTGCCACGGCGAAGCCCGAGAACCTCGACGCGACAGCGAGCACGATCACCGAGAGCAACGAGTCCGAGAAGAACGGCGCCAAGGCGGCGCCGGGCGAAAACCCGAACCAGGGACCTCTGCAGAAGCATCGGGTCGACTCGCTCGGTCGGGCGCTGACGACGAACCAGGGCGTGCCCGTCGGCGACAACCAGAACTCCCTTCGCGCGGGGCTGCGCGGCCCGACGCTGCTCGAGGACTTCATCCTGCGCGAGAAGATCACCCACTTCGATCACGAGCGCATCCCCGAGCGCGTCGTGCACGCCCGCGGCTCGGGCGCGCACGGCTACTTCGAGTGCACCGAAGACATCACCTCGCTCACCAAGGCCGCGCCGTTCGCCAAGGTCGGCAAGCGGACGCCTGTCTTCGTGCGCTTCTCGACCGTGGCGGGCGAGCGCGGGAGCGCCGACACGGTGCGCGACGTGCGCGGCTTCGCCGTGAAGTTCTACACAGAAGAGGGCAACTGGGATCTCGTCGGCAACAACATCCCCGTCTTCTTCATCCAGGACGCGATGAAGTTCCCGGACGTGGTGCACGCCGTCAAACCCGAGCCGCACCACCAGATGCCGCAGGCGTCGAGCGCGCACGACACCTTCTGGGACTTCATCTCGCTCATGCCCGAGTCGATGCACATGGTCCTGTGGCAGATGAGCGATCGGGCGATCCCGCGCAGCTTCCGGACGATGCAGGGCTTCGGCGTGCACACCTTCCGGCTCGTCAACGCGGCCGGCGAGGCGACGCTTGTGAAGTTCCACTGGACACCCATGCTCGGCACGCACTCGCTCGACTGGGACGAGGCGGTGAAGATCGCGGGCGCCGACCCCGACTTCCACCGGCGCGATCTCTGGGAGGCCATCGAGGGCGGCGCGTTCCCCGAGTACCTCCTGCAGATCCAGACGTTCACGGAGGCCGAGGCCGAGCGGTGGAGCTTCGACGTGCTCGACGCGACCAAGATCGTGCCGGAGGAGCTCGCGCCCCTGCGCACCGTCGGGCGGCTCGTCCTGAACCGCAACCCCGACAACTTCTTCGCCGAGACCGAGCAGGTCGCGTTCTGCACGCAGCACATCGTGCCCGGCATCGACTTCACGAACGACCCGCTGCTCCAGGGGCGCAACTTCTCGTACCTCGACACGCAGCTCACGCGCCTCGGCGGGCCGAACTTCCACGAGATCCCGATCAACGCGCCGGTCGCCGAGGTGCACAACAACCAGCGCGACGGGTTCCACCGCCAGGCGATCAACCGAGGCCGCGTGAACTATGAACCCAACTCGCTCGCCGGCGGCTGCCCCTTCCAGGCCGGCGCGCGCGGCTTCGCCACGGTCGCCGAGCGGCTCCTGGCGCAGCAGGCCGCCACCGAGCCGAGCAAGCTGCGCGCGAAGCCCGAGAAGTTCGCGGACCATTACACGCAGGCGCGCCTCTTCTGGGCGAGCCAGACGCCCGTCGAGCGCGCGCACATCGCGCGCGCCTTCCGCTTCGAGCTGACGCGCGTGCAGACGCAGGCCATCCGCGAGCGCATGGTCCGGATGCTGCGGAACGTGGACGAGGGGCTGGCCGCGCGCGTCGCGGCCGACCTCGGCATGCCGCTCCCCGAGCCGCTCTCGATGGTGGCGCCGCCCATCAAGAACCCCGAGGTCGCGGCGTCGCCGGCCCTGTCGCTGTTCGCCCGCCCCGGCGATGGCCGCATCCTCGGCCGCCGCGTCGCGCTCCTCGTCGCCGACGGCGTGAGCGGGGCGGCGGCGAGCGCGCTCTACGACGCGCTGCTCCTGGCGGGCGCGGTGCCCCGCTACGTCGGCGCGCGGCTCGGGGTGGTGCGCACCGCCGAGGGCGACGAGCTGCCGGTCGAGGTCACGATCGAGGCGGCGCCGAGCGTCCTCTTCGACGCCGCGGCGCTGCCGCCCGGCGGGGGCGCGGCGGCGCTGGCGCGCGACGGGCTCGCGGTCGAGTTCGTCCAGCTCCAGTACCGCCACTGCAAGCCCCTGCTCGTGCCGGCGTCGGCCGCGCCGCTCGCCGAGGCCGCGGGCGTGAGGGCCGCGGCGGCCGCCTCGGACGCCGATCCGGGCCTGCTCGTCCTGCCGGACGACGCGGTGGCCGGCGCGGCGCCGGCGTTCATCAAGGCGATCGCCATGCACCGCGCGTGGCAGCGCCAGACCGAGCCGCCGGCGGTCTGACCGACCTGCCCCGCCAGCGGGGCGGCGCGCCAGCGGGGCGACGCTCCGCTGGGCGCGGCGGGCGCCGGGGAGAGCTTCAGTTCAGCCGGCGGGTGCCGATGAGCTCCTGCTCAGCGCTCCTCGACCACGACGTCGACGTCGCCCTCGACCCGCAGCACGTCGACCTCGACCGCGTCGCCCCGCTTTCTCCGGAACTCCAGATCGACGCGGCCGTCCGCCACGGCCAGCCCGCGCAGCGTGGCGCGGCGAACGAGCCGGGGTAGGACCGGACGAACGACGCGCAGGCGCCGCTCGAAGCCCTCGGGCTCGAGCCCGAGGAGCGAGGCGAGCATGTACGGGACGGCCCCGGCGGCCCACGCCTGCGGGTGACACGCGACGGGGTAGCGGACCGGAGCGCCGTGCTCGCCGCGCGGGAAGCCGCAGAAGAGCTCTGGCAGTCGGTACATTCGATAATTCATGGCGGCCCTCACGATGCCGCCGAACACGGTGCGCGCCTCGTTGTCGAGGCCGTAGCGGCGCAGCCCGGCGACGATCAGCGCGTTGTCGTGGGGCCACACGGTCCCGCGGTGATACGACATCGGATTGTAGGCCTTCTCGTCCGCCGCGAGCGTGCGGATGCCCCAGCCCGAATACATGCTCTCCGACAGCAGGCGCTCCGCGCATGTCCGCGCCCTGGACGGGTCGGCGATGCCCGCCCACAGCGCGTGTCCGGCGTTGGACGAGCACACAGCGGCGCGGCGGCCGCCGTCCACGAGCGCCAGCGCGTACACCCCTCGCTCCGGGAGCCAGAAATCCCGCTCGAAGCGCTCCTTCAGGTCCGCGGCCTCGCGCCGGAGCCGCGCGGCCGTCTCCGCCTCGCCCGCGCGCTCGAACAGATCGGCAAGCCCCGACTTGGCGAGGTACACATACGCCTGCACCTCGACGAGCGCGATCGGCGGCTCCGCGATCTGCCCCTCTTCGTTGACGATCGCGTCGCCGGAGTCCTTCCATCCCTGGTTGACGAGGCCCGATTTCGAGGTCGAGTCATAAGCCAGGTAGCCGTTGATCTCCGGGTGAGCCTCGGGGCTCGACAGCCACCCGAGCGCCGCGTCGACGTTCTCCCTGAGCTCGTGGAAGACGTCGAGTCGACCTGTCCACGCCGCGTGCCGTGAGATGAGGATCAGGAACAGAGCGGTCGTGTCGACGCTCCCGTAATACGGTGTCTGGGGGATCTCGCCGACCCGCGCGAGCTCGCCGACCCGGAGCTCGTGCAGGATCTTGCCCGGCTGCTCGTCGCGCCACGGATCGCGCTCGCGCGCCTGGAATCGCGCGAGCAGCCGCAGCGTATCGACGGCGACGGTCCGCTGGTAGGGCAGCACCTCGAGCGCCGTGATCAGGCTGTCGCGGCCGAAGAGGGCCGTGTACCACGGCACGCCGGCGGCGAAGAACGTGTCGTGATCGAGCGGGGTCCGCAGGAGGAGCAGGTCGGTGAACGATCGCGCGAGGACGCGATTGACGAGCAGGCTGTCGGTCTCGACGTGGGCCCTCTCCTGCGCCTGCGCGGCGAGGTGCTCCTCTCCCCGCCGCTTCGCCGCCGCGACGTCCGCCCCCGAGCACGAGGGCGCGGGCGCGTGCCGATGGGCGGGCGCCGCGCCGGAGGACTCCGAGAGCGAGATCACGAGGGAGACCGCCTGGCTGTGCCCGGGCGGCAGCCGGACGCGGAAGAGCGCGGAGGTGCCGTCGATCGCGTCCGGCCGGCAGCCCCAGCGGATGGTCACGGCGCGCTGGAGGCCGTCGGCGCCATCGTACGAGAAGCGCAGTGCCTCGTCGTTCGCCGTGGGGGCGCAGACCTTCCCCAGCGCCTCGGGCATGAGGCCGCGGACCGCGTAAACGTCCTCGAACTCGGCGCGGAAGGTCAGCTTCACCTCGAGGTCGACCGCCGAGCGAGCATAGTTGTGAACCGTGATGTTCTCGTAGACCGCGGTCGCATCGCCGTCGATGACCCGCTCCCACCGGAGGCCGACGTCGTGCTCGGACATGATGTGCCCTTCGCGCATCAGGATCCGGGGGTTCGCGAGCCGGAAGACGCCTGCGTGGTCTGCCTCCGCGGTCGAGGCGAGCACCTCCGGCCGGGCGTCGTCGAGCTCGACGGTATAGCCGTTCAGGAACCGGCAATCGTGGTAGTAGAGGCCAAAGCCGTGCTCGCCCTGCAGGGGGATCGAGCCGCCCTGCTCGGTGACCAGGAAGACGCCGCCCTGCTTCAGGACGATCGCATCCGCGATGCTCTGCGCCATCGAGGAGGTGCCCTGGGTGAGCACCTTCTTCTTGCGCTCCTGCCGTTCGCTCGGCGAACGCTCGCCCGTCCCGGCGTCCGACCGCGGCCGGCGCTCGCTCCCCGGTTCAGCACGGCGAGTCGACTCATGAGCTCCCATCCCAGCCCCCTTTTGCGATGGCTTGCAATTTTGTTGCAATTGCTTGCGATTGTCGTAAGTCGTCGAATCGAGTCGTCTTGGCGCTGGGCGTGTGGTGCGGCCCTTCGGCGCAGGCGCTCGGGGCCGGGCGCATGCAGGCGCGCGCTCGAGAGGGGGTGACATCATGAGGAAAGACCAGGGCGCATCGGGCGGTGATCGGCGGGCGAGGCGGCGGCGGGCGTCGCGCCTGCCTGGCGCCGGCGCGCTTCGCGCCGCGCTCCGGCGCGGCCGATCGAGCGATCTCGCCCGGCGCCGTCTCATCGCCGTCGCGTCCCTCGCGGGCGGCGCCAGCATGGCGGTCGTCTCGCTGTATCAGCTCGGGATCATCGAGCACTTGCCCGATCCTCCGCTCCCAGGGTTCGACTCGGACAAGGTGACGAGCTCCGATATCGCGTTCGGGCTCACGCTGCCGGACGCGCCGATCTCGCTCACCAGCTTCGCCTCCAACCTGGCGCTGGCCGGCTGGGGAGGCGCAGAGCGCGCCAGGGACACGCCCGGGATCCCCGTCGCCGTGGCGGCCAAGGCGGCCGTCGAAGCGGCCGTGTCCGGGTGGCTCTTCGTCCAGATGCGGAGACGGGAGAGGGCCTGGTGCGCGTACTGCCTCGTCGCCCTGACGGCCAACATGGTCGTCTTCGCGCTCTCGCTCCCGGAGGGGTGGAGGGCGCTGAGGAACGCCCGAGCGCGGTCGTGACAGGGCAGCGCAGGCCGGCCCGGCCGCCGGAGCCGGGCGCGCAGGCGCTCTTCCACCCGCGCACCCGCGCGCGCCCGAGGCCCCGCCCTCATCGCGGCGCCGGCGATCGCGCCCCGCGGCGCCGCGCGAGCCGCCCGAGCAGCCCCACCGCCGCGAGCGCCGCGGCCGCGACGCCCGCCGCCGGGAGCCACCGCTCGCGCCGCCGCGCCCGTCGCCGCTCGGCCGCGAGCCGGCGGCCGCCCGCCCAGAGGAGCGCCGCGCCCGCCGGCGCCGCGGCGAGCGCCGCCACCGTCGTCCGCGGCGCCACGTAGACGTCCGCGGACCCGGGCAGGTAGGCGCGCTCGGGGTAGTCGCCCGCCGGCCCCTCGGGGCCGTGCAGCGCCGCCATGCGCACGACCTGGGCGACGTGCAGCGCCTGCCTGTCGGTCGTCTGCTTGATCTGCTCGCGGCAGCTGAAGCCGTCGGCCACGATCAGCGCGTCCGTCGGCGCCGACCGGACCGCGGGCAGGAGCACGCGCTCGCCGCACCGGATCGAGACGTCGTACTTGGCGCCCTCCTCGAAGCCGAACGCGCCTGCCATGCCGCAGCAGCCCGAGTCCAGGAGCTCGACGTCGAGGCCCATGCCGTGGAGCACGTCGCGCTCGGCGTCCATCTCGAGGATCGCCTTGTGATGGCAGTGGCCGTGCACCACCGCGCGCCGATCGAGGCGCGGCAGCCCGCGCCCGCCGGGCGACGGACGGGCTGGATCGCCCCCCGCCGCCCCCTTCAGGAAGTCGCCGAACATGTGCGTCTGCTGCCGGAGCTTCGTCGCCAGCGGGTCGTCGGGGAAGAGCCCGTGGAGCTCGTCGCGGAAGACCGAGACGCAGCTCGGCTCGAGGCCGACCACCGGCACGCCCCGCTCGATCGGGTCGCGCAGCGCGCTCATCACGTCCCGCAGCAGGCGCTTGGCCGTCTTCAGGAAGCCGAAGTCGTAGAGGGGCCGGCCGCAGCAGAGCTTCTGCTCCGGGACGATCACCTCGTAGCCCGCCCACTCGAGCACCTCGGTCGCGGCGATCGCCGTCTCCGGGAAGAAGTGGTCGTTGAACGTGTCCGGCCAGAGCACGACCTGCGGTCCGCCGGCGTTGCGCCGCGGCCGCCCCTGGAACCACTGCCGGAACGACGTCCGCGCGAACGGCGGGATGCTCCGCTCGGGCGCGATGCCCGCGATCTTCTTCGCCACCGCCGCGAGCGCGGGCGTCTGCGTCACGAGGTTCGCGAGCCCCGGCACGAGCTGCCCGAGGCGGGCCCACCAGTGGATGAGCCCCATCGTGTAGGCGGCGCGCGGCCGCAGCCGCCGCGCGTAGTAATGGGACAGGAACTCCGCCTTGTAGGTGGCCATGTCGACGTGGACCGGGCACTCGCCCTTGCACCCCTTGCAGGCGAGGCACAGGTCGAGCGACTCGCGCACCTCGTGATCGCGGAAGCCCTGGAGCTCGCTCCCCTCCAGCATCTCGAAGAGCAGGCGCGCCCGCCCGCGCGTCGTGTGCTCCTCCTCGTGCGTCACCATGTAGCTCGGGCACATCGTGCCGCCGTCGTGGCGCCGGCACTTGCCCACGCCCACGCAGCGCAGGGTCGCGCGCGTGAAGTCGCCGTCGTCGTCCGGGAAACGGAAGTGCGTCTCCACGGCGGCGGGGCGGAAGTCGGCGCCGAGGCGGAGGTTCTCGTCGACGCGGTAGGGGTCGACGACCTTGCCCGGGTTCATGCGGAATGAAGGATCCCACGCCGCCTTGAAGCGGCGGAACGCCTCGATGAGCTCCTCGCCGTACATCTTCGGCAGGAACTGCGCGCGCGCCTGGCCGTCGCCGTGCTCCCCGGAGAACGAGCCGCCGTAGCGGACCACGAGATCGGTCGCCTCGTCGAGGAAGCGGGTCCAGTTGCGGATGCCCTCGGGCGTCGTCACGTCGAAGTCGACGCGGCAGTGCACGCAGGCCTGCCCGAAGTGGCCGTAGAGCGCGGGCTGGTAGCCGTGGCGATCGAACAGCGCGCGCAGGTCGCGGAGGTACCCGCCCAGGTTGTCCGGGTGCACGGCCGAGTCCTCCCAGCCGGGCCACGTGTCGGGCTCGCCCGGGACGCGCGCCGTCGCGCCGAGGCCGGATTTGCGCACCTCCCAGAGCGCGTTCTCCTGGTCGGGGTCGTCGTAGAGCTTCATCGACGGCGGGTTCGGCCCGCGCTCGAGCGCGCGCACGGCGTCGAGCGCCCGCGCGTCGGCCTCCTCCCGGGTGTCACCCCCGAACTCGGCCAGCAGGAAGCCGCGGCCCTCCGGGAGGTAGCGCAGGTAGCGCTCGTGCAGCCCCTTCTTGTGCATGTCCTCGATGAGGCGGTCGTCAATCCCCTCGAGGGCGATCGGCTGGAAGCGCATGATCTCGGGGACGTGATCGCCCGCGGAGAACACGTCCGGGTAGCCGAGCACGAGGAGCGACCGGAACCTGGGCCAGCCGACGAGGCGCAGGGTGGCCTCGAGCACGGTGACGCACGTGCCCTCGGTGCCGACCAGGGCGCGCGCCACGTGGAAGCCGTTCTCCGGCAAGAGCTCGTCGAGGTTGTAACCCGACACGCGGCGCGGGATCCGCGGGTAGCGGGCGCGGATGAGATCGGCGTACCTGTCGCGGATGGCGCGCAGCTCGGCGTAGATGCCCCCGCGCCGCCCGCCTGCGCGGATGATGGCGTCGAGCTCCTCCTCGCTCGTCGGCCCCACGCGCAGCCGCAGGCCATCGTAGGTCAGCACCTCGAGCTCGTGCACGTTGTCGGCCGTGCGCCCGCCGAGGACCGAGTGCGTGCCGCAGGAGTTGTTGCCGATCATCCCGCCGAGCGTGCAGTACTCGTGGGTCGAGGGATCCGGCGCGAACGTGAGATCGAACTCGTTCGCGGCGTTGCGGAGGGTGTCGAGCACCGTGCCCGGCAGCACCCTGGCGCGCTCGTGCATGGGGTCGAGCTCGAGGACGCCGCGCATGTACTTCGAGAAGTCGAGCACGACCGCGACGTTGCACGTCTGCCCGGCGAGGCTCGTGCCGCCCCCGCGCGCGAGGATGGGCGCGCCGTGCCGGCGGCACGCGGCGACGGCGGCGATCACGTCGTCCTTGTGGCGCGGCACGACGACGCCGATGGGCAGCTGCCGGTAGTTCGACCCGTCGGTCGCGTAGAGCGCGCGGTCGCCCGCGGTGAAGCGCACCTCCCCCTCGACCGTGCGCGCGAGCTCGTCCGCGAGCGCCTCCACCTCGGGGCCGGCCGCGGGCGCGAGCCGCACGCGCCGCTCGCCGGGGAAGCGGATCACGCCGCGATCGATCTCGCGCTGGACGGCCTCGGCCGGCCTGCCCTCCGCGGGCGCCTTCTCTCGCTCCTGCTCCTGCTGCTGTTCGACGTGCTGCATGATCTCTCCTCACACCGCGAAGCGCTCGGCGTCGGCGCGCCGGAGCGAGATCCCCATGCCGGAGCGAGCGAGGTCCGGGGCGAGCGCGCCGCCCGCGGGCGCCGCCGCGCCCTCGAAGAGCATCCGCTCGATGCGGACGTGATCGTGAAAGAACTCGATGTGCGCGAGCCGCTGCACCGCGCACGCGGGGTGCAGGTGCAGCGAGGGGGCGCAGTGGCACGACAGGTCGAGCGATCGCGCCTCGCACAGCGCCGCGGCGGCGAGGAAGCCGGTGATCCCGCAGCGGCTCGCGTCCGCCTGCAGGACGTCGACGGCGCCGGCGTCCAGCATGCGGCGGAAATAGACGAGGTCGTAGCCGTACTCGCCCGCCGCGATGTCCATGCCGGCGGGCGCCCGGCCGCGGAGGAGCCGCAGCCCATCGAGATCGTCCGAGGTCACGGGCTCCTCGAACCAGCGCACGCCCTCGCCGGCGAACCGCTCGGCGAAGGCGAGCGCCTGCTTGCGGGAGTAGGCGCCGTTGGCGTCGACGAACAGCGCGGCGTCCTGGCCGATGGCGCGGCGCGCCGCGCGAACGCGCGCGAGATCCGCGTCGGGATCGCGCCCCACCTTCATCTTCACGCGCGGGATCCCCGCGGAGACCCAGCCGCCGAGCTGCTCCGCGAGCTCGGCCTCGGTGTACGAGGTGAACCCGCCGCTGCCGTAGATGGGCGCGCGGTCGCGCGCCATGCCGAGCAGCGTCGCGAGCGGGAGCGCGAGCAGGCGGGCCTTCAGGTCCCACAGCGCCGCGTCGACGGCGGCGATCGCCATCTGCGCGATCCCCGGCCGGCCGAGGTTGCGGACGCTGCTCACCATCGCGGCCCACGCGCCGGGGACGGCCATCGCGTCGCGCCCGCGCACGACCCCGGCCAGCCGGTCGGCCACGAGCCGCGCCGTCGCGACGTCGGCGTACGTGTACCCGAGCCCTCGCTCGCCCCCGGCCGACGCGTGCACGACGACCAGCGTCGTCTCGCGCCACGCGAGCGTGCCGTCCGACTCCGGGCGGTCGGTCGGGACGGTGTACGCGGCCACCTCGATCCGCTCGATCGGCACCGACGCGCGCTGCTCCTCGTCGGCCATCGTCAACCCCGGTGCGGGATCCAGCTCTCGATCATGTCGCGGTACGCCTGGCGGACGATCCCGCGCCCGCCCGGGTCGCCCCGGAGCAGCGCCGACGTGAGCATCGCGGCCTGCTTCAGGGTGATGTGCGGCGGCAGCGGCGGGACCTCCGGGTCGGTGATCGCCTCCACGACCACCGGCCGGTCGACCCGGAAGGCCTCGTCCCAGGTGCGCGCGACCTGGTCCGGGCGGTCGATCCGCACGCCGCGGAGCCCGAGCGCCTCGGCGTAGGCCGCGTACGGGAAGTCCGGCAGCGTCTGGGACGCCTCCAGCTTGGGGTCGCCGCTCATGGCGCGCAGCTCCCAGGTGACCTGGTTCAGGTCGCGGTTGTTGAGCACCAGCACGACGAGGCGCGGGTCCTTCCACTCGCGCCAGTACTTCGCGACGGTGATGAGCGTGTTGATGCCGTTCATCTGCATCGCGCCGTCGCCGACCATCGCGACGACCGGGCGGTCGGGGAACGCGAACTTCGCCGCGACCGCGTACGGCATCGCGGGTCCCATCGTCGCCAGCGTGCCCGAGAGCGAGGCCATCATCCCCGCCCGGACCTTGATGTCGCGGGCGTACCAGTTCGCCGAGGAGCCGGAGTCGGCGGTCAGGATGCAGCCGTCGGGCAGCCGCGGCGACAGCTCCCAGTAGACGCGCTGCGGGTTCAGCGGATTGGCGTCGTTCATCGCCCGCGCCTCGAGCACCTTCCACCAGTCGGCGACGCTCTCCTCGAGCTTGCGCCGCCACGAGCGGTCGGTCTTGAGCTTGAGGTAGGGGATGAGCGCCCGCAGCGTCTCGGCGCAGTCGCCGATCAGGTTGACCTCCATCGGATAGCGCAGGCCGAGCATCCGGCCGTCGATGTCGATCTGGACGCCGCGCGCCTTCCCCTCCTCCGGCAGGAACTCCGGGTAGGGGAAGTTCGAGCCGACCATGAAGAGCGTGTCGCAGTTGGCCATCATCTCCCAGCTCGGCTTGGTGCCGAGCAGGCCGATCGCGCCGGTGACCCAGGGCAGGTCGTCGGGGAGCGCCGCCTTGCCGAGCAGCGCCTTCGCGACGCCGCACCCGAGGATCTCGGCGGCGCGCGTGACCTCCGGCGCGGCCCCGAGCGCGCCCTGGCCGATCAGCATCGCGACCCGCTTGCCGGCGTTGAGCACGTCGGCCGCGCGCCGCAGGTCCTCCTCCTTCGGCACGACGCGCGGCGAGGCGTAGCCGATGCCGGAGTGCACGGTCCCGTGCGCGTGCGGAGGCTGCTCGACGGCGTCGAGCTCCTGGACGTCCTTCGGGACGATGACGCACGTGACGGTGCGCTCCGCCCTGGCGATGCGCATCGCGCGGTCGATGAGGTGGCGGATCTGCGCGGGAGAGGACGCCATCTGCACGTACTCGTGCGCGACGTCCTTGAAGAGCGTCACGAGGTCGACCTCCTGCTGGTAGTGCCCGCCGAGCGCGGCGCGGTCCTGCTGGCCGACGATGGCCACGACCGGCTGATGGTCGAGCTTCGCGTCGTAGAGCCCGTTCAGGAGGTGGATCGCGCCGGGCCCCGAGGTCGCCAGGCACACGCCGACCTCGCCCGCGAACTTCGCGTGGGCGCACGCCATGAACGCGGCCATCTCCTCGTGCCGCACCTGGATGAACCGGAGGTCCGGAACGCGGTGGAACGCCCCGACGATCCCGTTGATGCCGTCGCCCGGATAGGCATAGACGCGCCGGACGCCCCACGCGACGAGGCGTCTCAGCAGGAACTCGCCGACGGTCTGGGCCATGATTCCCTCGCTGCGAGCTCGTACGTGAGCTCGACCCAGCGCGGCGTGCGACAAACGTGCCGCCTCGCCGCGCCGCGCGCTGCGTGCCGCGGCTGCGCGTGCGAGCGTGCGCTATGCGCGCGGGCGCGGGCAGGGCGCGGGCAGGCAGGGCGGCGCTTTGCTTACGTGAGGACTTACGTGAGGAGGCGCCGCCATGGGCTCGCGCGCCGCGCGGCGGCCCTGCGCGCGCCGAACCCGACCACGGCCGCCGCGCACAGCGCGAAGGCGCCGAGCGACCCGCGATGCAGGTCGAGCCAGAGCTCCGGGCTCGAGGGCTTCGAGCGCCGGTCGAACGGGCCGTGGGCGCCGAAATCGCCCTGCACGGGCGCCCACAGGTCGTCGGGGCGATCGGGATCGGCGGGCTCGTCGGTCAGCTGCCGCGTGTACCCGACCCGGGCGAGCCATCGATCGAGCAGCCCGGGGATCACGCGGTTTCCCCAGATCGCCTTGACCGTCGGGAGGCCGACCATGACGTCGCGGCGGTCGTGGTGCGCGGCCCAGTAGAGCGCGTCGGCGGCCACCTCGGGCTGGAAGATCGGTGTGGCTTGTAGGGGAGGCGCGACTTCGACCAGAGGAACTGCGGCGTGTTCATCGCGGGCAGGTGCACCATGCTCACGCGCACGCGGCTCCTGTCGTGGAACAGCTCGCTGCGCAGCGACTCGGTGAAGCCCACGATCGCGTGCTTGGACGCGCAGTAGGCCGACTGGAGCGGGATGCTCCGGTGAGCGAGCGCGGAGCTCGCCTGGACGATCGCGCCGTGATCGCGGGGGAGCATCCGCGAGAGCGCCGCGAGCGTCCCGTGCACATAGCCGAGGTAGTTGACCTTCATGACGCGCTCGTACTCCTCCGGTCGCGTCTCCTTCACCGGCGAGAAGACCGACGTCATCGCGACGTTGATCCAGGCGTCGATCGGGCCGAAGCGCTCCTCGACGGCCGCGGCCGCGGCCTCGACCTGCGCGAAATCGGCGACGTCGGTCGGCAGGACGAGCGCGCTCGCCCCGGCGTCCTCTGCCTCGCGCCGCGCCCCCTCGAGCCCGTCGAGCCCGCGCGCGACGAGGCCGATGCGCGCGCCTTCGCGCGCGAACCGCCTCACCGTGGCGCGCCCGACGCCCGCCGACGCCCCCGTGATCACCACGACCTTTGGCCGCCTGCCTCCGTCCATTCCCATCGTGCTCTCACCTCGCCCGCGGCGTTAGGCAACGTGAATGCCACCCGGCGAGTCAGCGACCGCGAGGGGAGCTCACGGCCCGCAGAGCTCCGGGTTCGGCGGCGGCGGCGCCGGGTACGCGTCCGTCGCCGTCTTTGCGAACTGGCACGCGAGATCGTCCGGCTGACACCCCGCCTGGGAGATGCACGCGCCGCTCTCGTCCGTCCCCTGGCACAGGCACTCCTCATCTCCCGGGTCGCAGATCTCGACGAGCTCCATCATCCCTTCGTCCTCGTGGTTCAGCTTGTGGCAGTGCAGCACGAACTGTCCCGTGAACCTCCGGGGGTTCATGATCACGTCGCGCGGCCCGTCCTCGGCCTGGACCCACATCGTGTCCCGCCAGTGGGCGAAGTTGGGCTCCTTGTTCGATTTGTTGGGGCACACGAGGAACGGGTTGATGTGGATATGGAACGGGTGCCCGTCGAACGCGCGGATCTCCCAGCGCTCCGGGCTCCCGGCGGTCATGACGCGATCGCTCCGGTAGCCGCGGGCGCGCCGCTCGTCGAACTTGCGGCAGCTGATGTTCGGATCCGGGCAGATGCACACAGGGGCGTCCGGATCGACCTCGTGCGGGTGCTCTCCCGGGTCACATGACATGAGCGCCACATCGCTGCTGAGATCGGGCGGCTTGCTCCCCGGCGTGGGCACGAGGAGCACCACCTTCTGGTGCACGGTCTCGACCGAATCGCAGCTCACCTCCATCTGCTCGCCGTCGACCGTGCCCGTCCACGAGGTGGGCGGCGCGAGCGCGGCCACGTCCGCCTCCGCGGGCAGGTTCACCTCGGTGGGCTCGCCCGCGCCCGGGTCCACGTCGACGATCGCGATCACGCTCCCCAGGAGATCGTTCGGCCGGCGCCCGACGAGGCAGAGCGTCTGCTTCCCTTCAGGCATCTTCACCATCACGTCGGCGCGGTACCCGGGAGAGACCCACACCGTGTCGCTCCTGTAGAACTGCGGGAGCGTCAGCCCGTCGCGCGCGATCTGCGTGGTCTCGATGGGCGTCTTGTCGAAGTCGGAGCACGAATCGTCCTTCGCGACGTGGAGCTTCATCCCCATCTCGTCCGGGCTGCCCGCGTAGACCATGCGCCAGCGCTCCACCTGCCCGGGGGGCGTCGTGAGCCGCGGCCTGAGCTTGCCGTTGATCAGCGTGGCCCGGAGCGACTCGACGGCGAGGAAGTCGGTCACCGACAGGTTGTCCTCGGTGCACTCCTCTCCCTCCTTCAAGGGCACCGTGTTCTCGTGATCGATGGGCACCTGCGTCATGACCATCACCCGCTCTCTGGCCTTGGCGATGCCGGGCAGCTCGTCGAGCGCGCCCTCGATGAGGAGCGCCCCGGCGGCCCCATCCATGACCTGGATGGCCGTGGAGCCGTGGATGTGAGGGTGGTACCAGTCCGTGCCCTCGTGGTGGATCCCGTCCTCGTCCAGGTCCCAGCGGTACCGGGCGCTCTCTCCCGGCCCCACCTCGTGCAGCACGTGGTCGCCGAAATACCTCCCTTCGGGCGCGCAGCCGTCCCCCTCGCACGGGTCCGCGGGATCGTCCGTCGCGAAGTTGGGCTGCACGTGCAGGCCGTGGCCGTGCAAGTTCGTCAGGTTGAAGTCGTGGCACGACCTGCTGCCATGGCCCATCATGCTCGCGATCTCGCGGAAGTCGCTCTTCGTGAAGTCGTTATGCAGGTTCACGTGGACCTTGCGATCCTCGCCCTTCGGAATGCGGATCGTGGGGCCGCTCGTCATTCCGTTGTACGCGCGGAGACAGAACCGGCGCCCGTCGATCTCGACCTCGCTCGGGCCGAAACGCAGCTCGTACGCTCCATCCGCGCCCGGCTGGAGCTCGGGGGGGTCCTCGTATGTGGACGTCGGCCGCGGCGTCGTGCTCGTCGTGCTCGTCTCCTCGCCTCCGCCGCAGCCTGCGAGCGCCGCGAGGGAGAGGGTTAGCGCCGCGAGCGAGCCTGTGCGCCTGAGCGTGTGCGAATCGTCTCGTGCCATCGACTTGTCTCCTCCTTCCGCGACACTATCGAGCGGCGCCGCATGTGGATGGCCGAAGACGGTCACCCCTGGCTAGAATGCGGACAGTGGCAGGGTGTATGGACCTCGAAGAGCTTCGCGCCTTCCTCGCCGTGGTCGAGGCCGGCTCCTTCCTGGGCGCGGCCCGCGCGCTCGGCTCGTCGCGCACGACGCTCCGGCGTCAGGTCGCGTCGCTGGAGGCGCGCGCCGGCGTCCTCCTGCTCGAGAGCGTGCGGAACGGCGTCGTGCCGACCGAGGCCGGGCAGGTGCTCGCCCGGAAGGGGCGCGGCATGGTGCAGGAGGCCGCCGCGCTCCTCGCCTCGATCCGGGAGGTGGGCGACGCGCCCTCGGGCACCCTGCGGGTCATCCTGCCCGTGGGGCTGCCGCCGCACATGATGACGCCGCTCTTCGCCGCCGTTCGGAGCGCGTATCCGAGGCTCCACGTCCACTGCCGCTTCAGCAACGATCCGCTGGGGGAGGCGCTCACGGACATCGACATCGCTGTCCACTTCGGCGAGGACGCGCCGAGCGGACACTGGATATCGCACGTCGTCCTGCGCGTCCGCGAGTGGCTCATCGCCAGCCGCGCGTACCTGGAGAAGCGCGGCACGCCACGGACGATCGACGATCTGAAGCACCACGAGCTGTTCGCGTGGCAGGCCCCGGGCGAGGACGCGCGCACCTGGCGGACATGGCGGGGCGCGCCCTTCACCGTCCAGCCGGCCCTCATCGCGACGGACATCCACTTCATCCGGCACTGCTGCATCTCCGGCCTGGGCATCGGCCTCGTCCCCGACGCGCTCGTGCCCGACCCCGACGTGGGGCCGGGCGTGCTCGTGCCCGTGCTGCCCGACGTGGTGGGGCAGGAGCGGCCCGTGCGGCTCAGCGTCCCGGGGGCGCTGTCGGAGATACCGAAGATCAAGGTGTTCATCGGGCACGTGCGCGCGTCGCTCGGGAAGCTGTAGCGGGGCGCCGATCGGAGCGCGCCGCCGCTGCGCCCTGCGCTCACGTCCTCTCAGCCCCATCCTCCACCTGCTGTTGCGAACGGACGGTAACCCGCCCTATACTCCGCGTTTGGCTTGATGGCGCGTCACACGGCCCCCGATCCCGAGACCCTCAGCGATCCCGCGCGCGCCGCCGCCGCGGCCGTGCTCGACCCATCCGGGCGATGACGCCGGCGGAGCTGATTCACTATCTGGAGGAGTGCCGCGCGCTCGCAGCCGCGGAGATCCGGCGCATCATCCCGGCAGACCAGCGCTCCGGCGCGGCGCTGTATCAGCTGATGCTCGACTACCCCCTCCGGGAGGCCAAGGGACTCAGGCCTGCGCTCTGCATCGCGACGTGCCGCGCGCTCGGCGGGAAGCTGGAGTCAGTCGTGCGCTCGGCGGCCGTGCTCGAGCTCTACCACAACGCCTTTCTCATCCACGACGACATCGAGGACGAGTCGCTGATGCGCCGCGGCGGCATGACGTTGCACCGCGCCCACGGCGTACCGATCGCGGTGAACGTGGGCGACGCCATGCTCGCACTCTCGCTCCAGCCGCTCCTCGACAACATCGGCGTCATCGGGCTGGGCCCCTCGCTGCGCGTCCTCCAGGCGGTGGCGCGGATGACGCGAGAGTCGGTGGAGGGGCAGGCCATCGAGCTCGACTGGGTGCGCCGGGAGGTGTGGGACCTCTCGGACGACGATTACATCCACATGGTGGAGCAGAAGACCTGCTGGTACAGCTTCATCACGCCCGTCGTGCTCGGGGCGATCACGGCGCGCCTCGAGCCGGTGCGCACCGAGCGGCTCTCCGAGTTCGCGCGCAGGCTCGGCGTCGCGTTCCAGATCCAGGATGACGTCCTGAACCTGGCCGGCGACGTGGGCGAGTACGGCAAGGAGATCGGCGGCGACCTCTGGGAGGGCAAGCGGACGCTGATGCTGCTTCACATGATGCGCCATGCGACGCCGGAGGAGCGCGCCGAGGCGGCGCGGATCCTGTCCCTGGCCCGCCCGCGCGGCACGGAGGGGGAGCCGGCGGTGCCTCCGGTGATCGATGCGACGCTCGCGCGGCTGGTCGACCGAGGAGAGCTGACCACGGCCGGGCGGGATCAGGTGTGCGCCGCGGTGGAAGAGGCGCACCGCGGCGGCGACACCGTGAAGACCACCGAGCAGGTGCGCTTTCTTCAGGAGCTGATCGCGCGATATGACAGCATCGAGCACGCGCGGGCGGTGGCGCGCGCCTGGGTGGAAGAGGCCCAGCGCGCGCTCGACGCCTGCAAGGGATGGTTGCTGCCCTCTGCGCACCGCGATCTCCTGGAGGCCCTGGTCTCGTATGTGTTCGAACGCGTCAGGTGAGTGATGGAAGAGATCTTTCGGATGTTCGCGGAAGCCTATCGCGCCAGCGTGGCGCATCCGTTCCTGGGAGGCTCGCTGTCGGGAGCGCCGTTTGCGGGAGCTCCTCGCGGAGCTCCGCTGCCGGGGCCGTCGGGCGGCGAGCCGGCGGCGGCGGAGCACGCAGGTGCGTCGCCGCCGGGCCCCGCTGGCAGCCCATGGGGGGTCGCACCTGCGCCAGGACTGCCGCATTCGCCCTCGATGTTCGACTGGATCCGCGTCCAGGCGCTCATCTACGAAGAGGTGCGGCGCATCCACGACCTCCTTGTCGAGCGCCTGGTCGCGCCGGCTTTGCACAGCTCCGCGCGAGGGCCGGATGGTGCCGCCGGGGCCGTGCCGCCCGAGGGGGCGACGGCCGATCCGCGCGAGCGCGAGGTCGTCGACGTCTTGTGCCGGGCGCAGCTCCTCCTGTTCCGGCACCCCGTCGCGGCACAGGCCGCCTTTTCTACCCTGATCGCCGAGGGGAGGCGGTTCGCCGCGACCCCGGAGGGCGCCGCGTGGACGGCGGCGCTCGCGTCCTCGGATCTGCTCCGCCACGGCCGGCGTGTGTGGGATGCGGTGTCGCTCAACCTGTTGGAAGAAGATCCAGAGACCATCGTCCCCTCGGCGTACCTGGAGGCACTGCTCAGCGCCGCGAAATCCGCCGATCTCGACGGCTTGCTGAACGCGTTGCGGGACGCGCTGGGGGAGGGCGGCCGTGCCCCTGCTCGATAGCGTCCGCGACGAGTTCGCGAACCGCAATGCGCTCCTGCACCTTCTCCTGGGCGCCATCTCGATGGGCCGCAGGCTCGACGCGCTCCTCCCCGGTGCGCCGGCGATGTCGGAGCCGTCCGCGGGGGCACCCGAGAAGCGCCGCCTGCCGCCTCCGGACGGCGCCCCGCACGGCACGTCGGCAGGCGATCCCCGCGGAGCCAGCGATCAGCTCCTCTATCTGGTGCTCGGCGCGATCTCCCTCCGCCGAGCGCTGATGGCCGAGCTCGAACCCCTGCACGCCGCGCACGCCGCGGCCGTGCGGCAGGGCGCCGCGGGAGCGCAGGATCCCGCGGGACAGGCCGCGACGCTGCGGGATCTGCTCCGGTGATCCCCGCGCCGCCCTTCCCCGTGCCGTCACCGGAGATCACCGCCGCGCTGCCCGGGATCGATTACTTCCGGCGCTCGCCGTCGCGCCTCACCGGCAGAGCCGATCACAAGGAGTGGCAGCACTTCCTGGTCCACACCGAGGCGGCTCACCTGCTCGTGAACTTCAACCTCACCGACGATCGCTGGGCTCGTGACGCGGTGCGCGCCGAGACCGCGCGGCTCATCGTGCTCGCGCGCGTCGGCGCCGGATGGGACGGCGAGATGGACCGCTTCGAGGAGACCGACGTCGAGGTGATCCCGGGCGGCATGAGCGCGCGCTTCGGCAGGAACGCGATGGGCTTCGAGGGCGGGCGGTACATGCTCTCGATCGCGCTGCGCGGCCGCCCGATCGCGGCCGAGCTCGAGCTCGTGCCGACGACCTTTCCCGCGCGCTGGTTGAATCAGCCGCTCTCGCGAGACAGGTACCTCTCGTGGGCGTTCGTGCCCCGCCTCATGGCGCGTGGCACCCTCTCCATCGGCGGCCGCGCCGAGCGCATCGAGTCCGCGCCCGCGTACCACGATCACAACTGGGGGCGCTTCCTCTGGGGCGACGATTTCTCGTGGGAGTGGGGCTCGGCGTTGCCGTGGGACGCGGGCAACGCGTGGAGCCTCGTCCACGTGCGGATGGCAGACCGCGGCCGCTCGGTGGTGCGCTATCAGGGGCTGTTCCTCTGGCGGGGCGCGCACCCGTTCCGGATCTTCCGCGACGAGGAGATGAGCGTGACCCACGACGGCTGCTTCGATCTTACGAGGCCGCTCAAGATTCCACGCGTCATGGCGATGCTGTCGCCCGGCACGGCGAGCGACGTGCCGCGGCGGATGGAGGTGCGCGCGCGTGGCGGCGGCGACGACCTCCGGGTGTGCTTCGAGTCGGAGGACGTCGCTCAGGTGGTGATGCCGAGCGAGCAGGATCTGGAAGGGGTCGTCACGCTGAACGAGGTGAGCGGGCGGGTCACCGTGGAGGGGCGCGTCCGCGGCATGCGCGTCGAGATGGAGGGCCCCGGTGTCTTCGAGTTCATCCGCGACTAGGGGCTCCGTGGCGGCGCTGCTCGACGAGTCGTTCGCGACGCTGGCGAGGGAGCTGCCAGAGGCCTACGCGCGGATGTGCGCGCGGTTCGCCGGGAAGACGGTGCGGATCGAGGTGGACGGCGAGCGCTTCGTGGCCGCCTTCGAGAGCGCAGCGGCGCGCGTGCGCCGGGTGGGCACGGAGGACGACGTGGGCGCCGACGCGTCGATCACGACGAGCCGGCGAGCGATCCGGGACGTGCTCGAGGCACGGCGGTCGCTCTCGGACGCGGTGCTCGCCGACGAGGTGGAAGCGGTGGCGCCGCTCGACAGCCTGGTGGAGGTCCTCGCCGGTCTATCGATGTACGTGCACGGCGCTGTGCGGTGTCCGTCGTTCCCGCGGCTCCTAGAGCGGTTTCAGGGGCTGCTGGCGGGCGACGAGGAAGTGTGAGACTCCAGGAGGAGCGAGGCGGCGCCCTCCGCGGCCCCGAGCAAGCGACCTTGCACGACGATCCCGCTGCGACGAGGCTTCCATGACGAACGTTGCAAATTCCGGTCTTCGAGAGAGCGAGCAAGAGGGCGCCGCCGAGGCCGGCGGCCATTCCGGTCCGCGCGTGACCGTCTACGGCGCTGGCATCGCCGGCCTCACCGTCGCGCACGAGCTGGCTGAGCGTGGTTTCAAGGTCCGTGTCGTCGAGCGCGAAGAGGCCTACGACAGGCGCGGTGAGCTGCGCATGGCCATCGGCGGAGTCGCTCGCACGCACTATGCGGCGGCGCGTCGCGACGATACCGGCAGGCCAAAGCCTATCCGGTGTACAAGCGAGCTCCGGACGGCGGAGGCGCGCCTCGATCCGGTCCGCAACCACCACGAGGCCGCTAGCGAACCCGGCGATGCGGACGACGAGCAGGTCGTGCGCGTGCACGCGAGCGCGTGGCGCCCGGTGGCCGTCCAGTTCGGGGTCGGGACCGACGAGCTCATGACCGGTCAGGACGAGGTGTTGAAGACCGAACTGGAGAGGTTCCTCCAGCACACGGACGACGAGGGGCTCCACCGGATTACCGTGACAGGGTATGTCGACGCCGAGCGGTCCAAGGCGTCGCACGGGAACGCTGCCGGCGACGCGCTCCCGGCCGACAAACGCGGGGCCACGGCGCTCGCCGAAGCGCGGGCGCTCGTCGTCAGGCAGCGCGTCGAGGAAGTGTTGGCGGGCGCTCGCTGTGGATACCGAGGCCAGTTCCATGTCGAGCTGCGCGCCGCACGTCCGGGAGAGCTCGCGGCCTCTGCCCTCGGCGAGCTCGTCGAGCACAACCGCATCGCCGTGGTCGACGTGCGCCGCATCATGCTTCCCGGCGAGCACGGCTTTCGATTCTTCCCCTCTTACTACAACCACGTGTTCGACTCGATGCGCCGGATTCCGTTCCTCGACGCGGAGGGGCAAGCGACCGGCCGCACGGTGTACGACAACGTGATGCCGACGCCCAACCAAGGCATCGCCCAGAATGGGCTCAGTCCGCTCATCCTGCCGCGCTCACCCCCGGGGTCGGCCTATGAGCTGAAGGAGCGCTTCTCGGTGATGCGCGAGCTGGGCTACACGCCGCTCGATATCCTGCAGTTCATGCTGAGGACGGTCAGGTACATGTGCACCAGCTCGAAGCGACGGGCAGCGGAGCTGGAGAGGATCTCCTGGTGGGAATTCCTCCAGGGGTACAATCCCGCGAATGGTACGTTGAGGTACAGGTACAGCGAGCGATTCACGCGGGACATCACGACACAGGCGCGGGCGCTCGCTTCGTTCGACGCGGTGTGGGGGGACGCGCGGACGTGCGGCAACACCTGGGTCCAGCTGTTCTTGAACTGGCTGCAACCGGCCGCGAAGGTCGACGGCACGCTCAACGGCCCCACGAGCGAGGCGTGGCTCGACCCGTGGAAACATTACCTCACGACGCGGCTCGATGTCGAGTTCGTGCAGGGGACGCTGGTCCGTGTCGAGTTGAAGGAGGAGAACGGGCGGCAGACAGTCGTGCCTCATGTGCGGCTGCTCAACGAGGCCGACGACGAGCGCGGCCCCGGGCCCCAGCGCGCTCTCTCGGACTACTACGTCATCGCGACGGATCCCAAGACTGCAGAGGAGGTGACCCGGGATCTCCGTGCTGCGCCCGATGGCCGCGGCCGGATCGGCGTCCCGCTCGGCTTGGATGGATTCACGACGCGGGTGCGTCCGCAGCCTCCCACGGAGGGGCCCGGCAAGGCACGCAGCCCGTCAGGCAAGTACGGTCTCGAGCTCTGGGATCGATTCCAGACCATGTCCGGCATCCAGTTCTTCTTCAAGAACGAAGATTTCAAGCTCAACGACGGCTATGTCTTCTTCAACAAGGCGGCGTGGGCGCTGACCTCGATCAACAGCGTCCAGTTCTGGACCCAGCGGCCGACTGCGCTGCGCGACGGCTTCACCTCGCTCATCAGCGTCGACCTCTGCGACTGGGGCGCGAAGGCCGATGGCGGCGAGGTGGCCGGCAAGTCGATGTGGGAGTGCACGGCGAACGAGATCGCCGACGAGGTCTGGCGCCAGCTCACGACGGAAATCAGGCTCGTCGCTCCGCCCGGGCACCTCGGGAGCCCGTTCGTCGGCCTTCCGCCGAACCCTACCTGGTTCCACATCGATCGGAACATCGAACTCGGGACGGCGCCGCCCGACGTCGGGCGCCCGGTCAGCAACCGGACACCGTACCTCGTGCCCATCAAGGGCGACTGGCACAACCGGCCGGGCGCCCAGCCTTGGGACCCGAGCCCGGCAGCTTTCAACCTCCCGCCGGAGCACCCGGAGGAACGGCGGCTCGATGGCGCGTGGCAGGCGAGGCACGGCGGATACCTCGTTCACTGGGACAAACTCGTCTTCGCCGGCGTCTACCTCAAGACATTCACCCGCATGACGACCATGGAGGCCGCGAACGAATCCGGCCGGCATGCCGCGAACGCGATCCTCGATCATTGGCTCGCCACGTCCCCCGGGAGGTGGTCGCCGCCGCACCAGGAGGCTGCGCGAGCGCGCGCGGAGGAGGACGAGGCGAAGCGCATCGAGGAAGCACGGCATATGCGATCGAGCGTCTTCTACACGGCGACTCCACGCGGCGACTACTCCAAGATCTGGAACCCGGAGCGCTGGGAGATGCCTGAATTCCTGCTGGCCAAGCAGGTCGACGAGCGGTACTTCGACCTGGGCCTACCGCACCCGTGGGACATGTGGGGTGTGGAGACGATCCCGTCGCTCCTCTCCCATACCCTCAACGCCACGATCGCCGGCGCCGCGCCGGACACGCGCGGCGCCTCCCCCCAGGACTCGATCGAGGCGGCGTTCGAGACCATGCTGCGATCCATCTACCCCGAAGGTGGTTGGGTCGCGATGCTCGACGTTTTGCGCAGGTACTGCCGCGAGATCGACAGGCAGACGCACAAGACTGCTCAGGCCGCGCGCGGCGGGTCGAACCCATGATCCGCGCGCCGCTACCCGCGGAAGATCAGCCGTGAACGACGGGATTCGACTCTACCTCATGCACCAGCTGGCGCTCTCCTTGCATTGGTGGAACGCGGTCGTGTTTCAGCCGGCGATCTACCGGAAGAAGCTTGGCCTCTACGTGCCCGCGACGCTCGGCGCGCCGCCGGCGCCCGGCGTCCCGACGGGGGGCGGGCAACGGCTCACGCTCCAGCACGACGAGCCTGATCTGCTCTCGGCCGAACCGGACGACTACGAGGGTGTGCGGGAGTTCGATGCGCACTCGGCGGATTACGACGCTCTCGTCCGCCCCTTTTCCGATCCGATCGTCGCCGAGATGATCGGGCTCCTCCGGCCGCACCTGGCGCGGAACGCGCGGATCCTGGATCCGTCAGCCGGGCCGGGGAGCGCGGCGATCCAGCTCTCGTGGCTGGTCCCCGAGGGGGAGGTGATCGCCGCCGATCTCTCGCGAGGCATGGTGGAGACGGCCCATCGCAACGCGCGGGCGGCGGGGTGTCGGAACATGGCGTTTTTCCAGGCCGACGTGGCGCGGCCTCCGGCCGCGTTCGAGGGCTATTTCGACGCGATCTTCTGCTGCCTGTCGTTTCACCATTATCCGGACGGAGCGGCCGCCGCGCGCGCGTTCCGGGCGGTCCTGGCGCCGCACGGGAAGGCATTCATCGCCGATCCCGGGCCCGCCTGGTTCATCGAGCTTGCCCGGACGATCTCGGTGCTCGCGGATCCGGGGTTCGTCCAGCACCGGACGGGGGAGGAGTTTCAGCGACTGTTCACGGAGGCGGGGTTCTCGTCGGTATACTGGGTCGAGGCGCTGCCAGGGATCGGGGTGACGATCGCGTCGGTCTGACGGTCTGACGGGTTGACGCGCCGGCGGGTACGTCGGTTGCTGACGTTGGGAGTGGGGGCCATGGCAAGACACCACCGGAAGATCGCGATCTCGTGCGCGGCCGCTGCGATGGCCGTGACGGGCTTCGCGGGAACGGCGCGCGCGCAGATCGCCGACGCGGTCTACGAGGACGTGAGGGAGATCATCGAGGATCTGATCCAGCGGGAGGTCGCCGAGGCGGTCGCCCCGAACCTGGTGTGCCAGACGGCGCGCCTGGCGAGCGTGGATCAGCGCCTCGAAGAATACGCAGGGATCCTCGACAAGCTCGAAGACGCGGCGGCGGGCCCCGAGAAGGACGCGCTCGAGAAGCGGCGCGACGCGCTGAAGCCCGTCCTGCGGAGCGGGTTCCCGATCCTCACCTATT